>CALGLU010000009.1 GCA_937959275.1 uncultured Saprospiraceae bacterium
CTTCCCAGCAGAGCCCTTGTCCGCTTATATGACCAAAAGCAAATTGAAATAATTTTATTTATTAACTTTGAAAAGTTGCCAACAAAGAGGTTTAAAGTTTAAACTATCCTGTCAACGTATATCATGGGGCTTCACACTATCTACTATCAACTTCCCACTCATCAATCTCTCGCATACCACCTCTTCAACACCGCCGCAGCCTCTTTCCCTTGTGGTGTATAATCTTTCTCTGGATAGCCTTCATGACCTTTCATATTCGGAAACCATTTCCATAAAAATCCACCTGCCCAATAACCTTGATTCCAATGAGCCATAAATAGTGCATCAATCGCATTGGCCTGAGCCAGCTCATTCAGATCCAACTGGTGCACCTTCTTCTCTAGCTCCCATGCTCGATACGCACAACCATCTACACTCAAATAGCCAAACTCCGTAAATAATATTGGCTTTTGGGTTCGTTTGCTATACAAGTCTAAGCGATTAATGATCGGCCTCCACTTACGTAACAACTCTCGCTGAGACGGTGTCTCGGATTTAGACAATGGAAAATAGGCACTGATCCCAATAAAGTCCAAGGCATCCCATACAGGTACATCTTTGTACGAATCCCAATTCGCCGAATAGACGAGCAAGCCTTCATACTGTTGTCGAATATCTTGTATCATCTCTCGCCAAAACCTTTCCCGCTTCTCCATCGAATTTTGAATCTCTGTGCCGATACAAATCATCTCAATGCCTTCTTCAACAGCCAACTCAACCATACTCATCAAATAGGTCCGATAACTCGTCTCCCATTGTAACCACTCTTCCGTCGTCTCAAAATCAACACTTCCAATCCAACTCCCAGGCACATACACCTGCGGCTTCAACATCACCTTCAGCCCACTTGATTTTGCCAGACGTGCTGATTTACGAATGCCTTTTCTCGTCTCACCCCACCATTGCCAAGATTTTTCATAACCCAAACTTGTCTGTCCTTCACCCATGAAAGCAAAAGGTACCAGACTCACCCAATTCGCTTCGTGGTCTTTTATTTTGCTTAATGGATTATTGGTAAACTCCGTTTTGGGCGCTACCATCGTTATCCCTTTTATTTTAACAGCTGATGATTGCTGACCAAATAATGGTAATGATAATAACCCCCAGAATAGTATGAATGAAAAAAATATAAGCCGAATACATTGTCTACGCACCTTCACACCCGCAACATAATAAAGTTGATCTACTCTTTTAACAAATTAACTAATAAATAAAACTTAAATTATCCAAGAGATGGGATCAGGACAATTCAAACAATATTGTTCTTCAAGATTCTTTTGACAAACACCTGGATAATCTGAGAGATTACCTTCCATATCTTTAATCAATTGAAAATGCAAATGAGGTGCCCAACCGCCATTCTCTGATTCATCACCGACGTAAGCAATCACCTGATTTGCCTCTACTGTTTGTCCTACCTGAATGACCTCAAAATCTTTTTCACTCAAATGACCATACAAGGCGTGTAACACTGCCCCATCCACCTCATGCTGCAAAACAATCGTATAACCATAATCGAGATAGGCCTGATTATACGCTTTGCCAAAAACAACACCATCTCTTGCAGCATAAACTGGAGTATGAACAGGTAGCCACACATCTACACCCAGATGTAAGGTCCTACGCTCACCACTAAACAAAGGACTTTTTAAATAAAAATCTCGCTCCTCTTTGTAACCACCGTAAGCAACTTGTTTCTTAGCTACTGTTGTCTGCTCCAGAATATAGCTCATTAATTCATCCTGATTATCCAAGACTTGCAAAGCTTCATTTGTGATGCTCAGATCAATTAAGTGAAAATCTTCAGCTTTATAATGAGGTCCAACAACAGAATTCATAGAGCTAATTTAGTTAAATAGTTGGTTGGTGATTCATGATTCGTGATTCGTTGATTGGTGATTGGTTGATTGGTGATTGGTTGTACCTCCTGGACTTCCTCGGAATAATAGAGACCAAGTTTAGATTTAGATTTAGATTTAGATTTTGATTTAGATTTTGATTTTGATTTTGATTTTGATTTAAATTTTGATTTTGATTTTGATTTAGATTTAGATTTAGATTTAGATTTAGATTTTGATTTTGATTTTGATTTTGATTTAAAATGAATCTTTATCAGTATCAATACGTTTGATTTACAATAATCATCATTGATTGCAAACTAGCGATCAAGATATGAAGCACTCCAATACTTCCATTTTATAAACAGCAAAACAGTGAATGATTTTAAATCTTTGATAGACCAGTATCCATTACGATATGTACTGTTCACCGTTTTGTTCTTAAGTCAACTTTGTAATCCATCAAACTTACTTGCACAAGAAGCTCATAAATCAAAATTACTTTTTGGCTCTACTGCACAACCATTACCCGTTGGCGAAGGCTATTTGCATTCAATCGATGGACTGGTTTACCAAGGAGAGATTGGCCTAACTCCATACCTATCTGTTGGAGTTGGTGGTCTGTTTGTGCCCGGTTGGGTTAGTAGTGGTGGTCTTCGTGCTAAGGCTAGCTTTCCGATCTCAGAAAACATGTACATGGGATTGGGGACATATGTCGTTTACGCTGACTATATCGGCATTGCTCCAATGGCCTTATTCAGTGTTGATGTGAAAAGGATACAATTCAACGCTGGTCTTGGATTTTTAAAAGAATTCAAAATTGATGTTGAATCAAATCCAATCAAACCACTTATTTCATTTGGCGCTATCTTCCCTATTTTTAAAAATGGATATCTCGTCAGTGAGAATTGGATTTCCTTTTACAGTAACAATAAAACTGATCTTGCCTATAATTATTTCCCTGGATTAGCTGTTCGCTGGAATGTGAAACGATTTTCGTTTGAATTAGGTGCTATTGGGATTCTAGGTGAAGATGGCGATGGAGGTATTTATGCAGGTATCCCTCATTTAGGGGTCAGCTATTTCTTTTAGATTGTGAAAGTTGATTGAAGACTTGTCTCGTTCTCAACAGGGGGACAATTTTCTGTTGTGATTACTGGACTTATATCAACCTACTAATCACCAATAAACAAATGTTCTATTCCACCCCCTGTATACCTCTCCAAAAGGGGACATTTGTATATTGTGACTACTAGACTTATTACGGACCACTAATCACTAATCACTAATCACTAATCAAAAAAAACGACCTGAATCAATCATAGATCCAAGTCGTTTTGTATTGCTGTGAGAGAAGGATTCGAACCTCCACAGGGCGCTTAGCCATCGAACAAAAGCAAATTTGTGGTCAACCCATATTCAACGTTTATAACTTATCCCCACCCCCGAGACAAGAGGGCATGGCTGCCAATTTCATCACCTCACAGTGTAGTAAAATCAATTTCGTTTAATTGATGATGCAAATATACAGTAGACTTGACATATCCTACAAATATATTAACGATAATGATATAAATTTAGATTTCATTCAAAATATAAGCACTAATGAAAATAAAATTCAATTTTCATTTCCACAAGATGTAGTTTTTTGGAAATTTTCAAATTTCGTTGATAAATATCCTGGATACAGTACTAAACATTCGGCGTGTTCCTTGGTGTCTTTGTGGTTAGCTCCTTTTTTGGACCACCTGAGACTCTAAGAGACTTGATTCTTTTAAAAACCAAAAGGATGGTAAAATTGCCATTTGGATTTAAGCGAGTTTTGATTGTTTTGTCTCGAGATGGTTCTCCCAACTTCTTTTGACTATTTTCATCAGAGCTGGATAGACAATAAAAAGTCTAAATGGTGAGATTAGTTTCATATAAAATTTCCCAAACATTCCTTTAGGTTTTACATAAACAGTCATTAAAACTTTAAAAGTATCTTTCACTTTTACCTTAGCCAAATGCAAAGCAGCATGTACTGTGGCATTATCAATTTCACTTAAGCATTCATCTGGAAATTGATACACAAGGTTAAAACCATCAGTCTCTAAAGACTCCAAAGCTATTTCTCCCTTGATTTCATTTTGATTTTCAAAACGCTCTCGCAAGCTGCCTGGAGGAAATTCATCACTTTCATTTTTATCATCCCAACCAAAAAGCCTACCCAGAAAAAACCTCAATTTAAATAGGAAGCCCGCAGGCCCCTTCTCAGAAATGATTTGGAGCGAATTCATCATCACCTCATAAAATATTGGTATTCTATCTTCTTGTGCTAATTCGACAGGAAATTCCCACACATCTTCCACCTCAAAGTCCTTCATAAAATCATGTACCCTCAACGTTTGTTCAAAATGTCTGCTGTTTGAAACCTTCATATGATATGATTTGTACAAAGTTAATGCTTGTTTTCAAAACTTTCAAAAATTACTGAAAGTTTATCTTTCATCATCTTATTCCGTTCATCTACCCAATAAAAAAAATCTAAATAAAATTCAATTCTCATTTTCTATTAGAATCACTTTTTAGATATTTTCAATTCTCTGTAATCAGATGATATCCAAACTTTCAATTTGTACTATTTCATTTCAAACCTAAAAACGCTCAAAACTATTTCTGCCCAACGGGCTTAAAAATTGTCCCAAACAAGCCAGCTAGACACGTAAATATTCCGTATCTATAAGCTAAGAATATGGATCTAGCAAACGTTCATACTATCCAATGCCTATTCTCATTAAGTCTATCGCTTTGTGTATTTGTCGCCTGTCAGCCAGCCATCCCAGCTGAGATAGAAGCATTCGCCGAACAATTACCAGCAGAGATAGACTATAATTATCATGTCCGCCCTATCCTATCTGAACATTGTTTTTCATGTCATGGGCCTGATGAAAATAAGCGAGAAGCCAATTTACGATTAGACCTAGCCGAGGAAGCGCATAGCAATATATTGGAGTCAGGCAAAGTCGCCATTCAACCAAGAAGCTTAGGAAATAGTGAAGTGTTTCATCGTATTACTTCTGAAGAAGTTGACTATAAAATGCCACCTGATGAAGCAAAAATTCCACTAACAAATCAACAAAAAGCCATCCTATTAAAATGGATCAAGCAAGGCGCTAACTACAAACCACATTGGGCATTTGTCAAACCAGTACAGCAGAATACTGAATCTAAACCTAAGACTGATTGGACGCAAAATAAAATTGATGAATTTGTATTCACCCGATTAGAAAAAGAAAACTTAGCCCCTGCACAACAAGCAAGCAAGGAAACATTGATTAGACGAGTTGCTTTTGACTTAACTGGCTTGCCACCGACAATTACTGAAATTGATGAATTTCTTGCTGACGACAGTCCTGAAGCATACGAGAATCTTGTTGAGCGAAGCTTAGCATCGCCTGCTTATGGAGAGCGCATGGCTGCTTACTGGATGGATGTCGCGCGGTATGCTGATAGTGATGGCTATTTAGATGATAAACACAGAGATTTTTCACCCTACCGTGATTGGGTGATTGAGGCCTTTAATGAAAATATGCCTTATGATAGATTCGTCAGTTTGCAAGTCGCGGGAGATTTAATGCCCGATGCAGGGATGGATGAAATTTTACCAACCGCCTTCAACCGACTACACAAAAAGAACTCGGAAGCTGGGATCGATTTAGAAGAATTTCGAGTGGAATATGTAGCTGATAAAACCAATACATTCGGCAAGGCATTTATGGGGCTCACCATGGAATGTGCTCGCTGCCATGCCCACAAATATGATCCGATTAGCCATGAAGATTATTACAGTTTGTTTGCCTTCTTTAATCAAACTGATGAGATTGGACACGCCGTGTATGGACCAGACATTACACCAGGGCCAGCTTTATTATTAGCGGACGAAGAGGTTCAACAACAAATAGAATTTATCCAACAGCAGCTCAGTAAACAAGAAGTTGAGCTAACTAAACTCAAAGCCACTTTACGCACTGAAGCAAATTCAAATCAATATCAGAAATTTGACATTGAGACCATTAAAGAAGGACTGGCTAAAAAGAAACTCGCCCATTATTCTTTTGACACTATTATTAATTCGGCAAAAGACAAACTGTCTCCTAATTTGGTCACCAGTCAACCTCCAGCTAAAATCAGAGATCCATTCCAAAAAGAAGGTGTTAAGGGAAAGGCATTATTTAATACTGACTACAGCTTAGCAACCTTAGGTGAAAAGGTAGGTTGGTTTGAACGGACAGATCCATTTACAATAGATTTTTGGGTGTATCCTGACACGACATACACTGAGGCTTCGGTCTTTTTACATTGCGAAGATTGGCGATTGGGCTATAAGGGATATTCTATGCACTTAGAGAATAATCATCTCAAATTTCAGATGTCTCATGCGTACCCACAAAATGCATTGGAAGTTAAAACCAAAAAAGCAATTCCTCCCAAAACATGGACTCATGTGACCTTGAGCTATGATGGATCAAGTAAGGCAAATGGTGTCCGTATTTACTTAAATGGCCAGCTCACAGACTTACAAACCAACAAGGATAATTTATACAAAGGCATTTTGTATGAATACAGTATCCACACCTATGGCTTTATCGGATTTCAACTTGGCAAACGAGATGGCAACTTACCAATGGTCGATGGAGGCATTGACGAATTACAAATTTTCAATGGACAATTATCAGCATTAGAAGTGCTCCTACTACATGATGAATCAAGTATTGATGAGGTATTAGAGCATCCACAAAAAAGCCAATCATTAAAAGATGAATGGCAACTGAGTCAAATGCCTTCGTGGATAGCTATGCAGACAAAGCTTTCTCAATCTAGAGGAGAGCTTAATGAATTAACAAATGCGATCCCTGAAATTATGGTGATGAAAGAATTGCCAGTAGCCCGACCAACCTTTGTCTTGAATCGTGGCAACTATGACAGTCCAACGACTGAAGTCAATCCGACTACGCCCGCACATATATTGCCCTTTCCAAAAGAGATGCCAGCCAACCGACTAGGCTTAGCTCAATGGCTATTTCACCCAGACCATCCGCTCACAGCCAGAGTCATGGTGAATCGCATTTGGGAAATGCACTTTGGTAAAGGACTCGTCAGCACACAAGAAGATTTTGGCAACCAAGGCGCTTTACCCACGCATCCCGCATTATTAGATTGGTTGGCTGTATGGTTTCAAGAATCAGGCTGGGACATCAAGGCCTTGCACAAACTCATTGTGATGTCTGCCACCTATCAGCAATCTTCAGCCATTAGCCAAGACGCATTAGCAGCAGACCCAGAAAACAAGCTACTAGCGAGAGGCGCACGCTTTCGATTTTCAGCCGAGATGATTCGAGATAATGCATTGGCGATAAGCGGTTTATTGGCACCAAAAATAGGTGGCCCAAGTGTGTATCCATATCAACCTGAAGGCATTTGGGATGACCTCAGCAATAAATCTTGGCGCTACCCCTACTTACAGCAGCCAGGCGAAGGCTTGTATAGACGGAGTTTATATACTGTCTGGAAACGCACAGCTCCTCCGCCATCCATGTTGCTCTTTGACGCCAATGATCGCAGCGGATGCACGGTGCAAAGAAAAAATTCAAGTACGCCACTGCAAGCTTTAGTGCTGTTAAATGACCCGCAGTATATTGAGGCAGCCAGGATCTTAGCAGAGCAGACGATGCAGCAATTCGAAGGAGTCGACAAGCAAATTGAACATGCGTTTAGGGCAACGACAGGTAGACATCCCGATCAACAAGAAGTACTTACACTTAATGATTTGTACCAAAAGGAACAGACGCATTATGCACAAAACGAAAACGCAGCACTCGACTATTTAGGAGTCGGCGAACTCGAACGAAATCAGATGTTAAACCCAGCTCATACCGCTGCATTGGCAGTCACTATTAATGCACTCATGAATACAGATGAAGCTTATACACGAAAATAAATTGTAAACGATCATGCCATTCAATCCTGATTTTCATCATCTTAGATATCGCAAAACACGTAGAAATTTCTTCAAGCAATCAACGCTGGGTTTGGGGGCTTTGGCTCTAGGTCAATTAATAAATCCTCTTCAAGCAACAGGAGCACCCACTGCAAATGCAATCAGCGATGGATTTTTAGGCAGCCCACATTTTGCTCCAAAAGCGAAGCGCGTTATTTATTTATTTCAAAGTGGCGGGCCTTCGCAACTAGAGCTTTTTGACTATAAGCCAGCGTTAGAAAAATGGCATGGGCAAGAAATTCCAGCAGCCTTAAAAAGCACCCAGCGCAATTCAGGAATGGTGACAGATCAATCCACCTTTCCTCTCGTTCCTTCCATTTTTGAATTTGAGCAGCATGGACAATCGGGTGCATGGATGAGTGAATTATTACCACACACAGCAACAGTAGCTGATGATCTGTGTGTGATAAAATCAATGTATACCGAGGCGATTAATCATGAGCCCGCAGTTGTGTTTATGCAGACAGGCTCACAAATTAATGGGCGACCATCCATTGGCTCGTGGCTGAGCTATGGCTTGGGCAATTCGAATGAGAATTTACCTGCCTTTGTCGTGCTGATTTCGAAAGGTGGTGGCGCACAGCCTCTTAGCGCTAGTGCATGGGGAAGCGGATTTTTGCCATCTTATCATCAAGGCATTCCGTTTAGGGCGGCGAAAGATCCTGTGCTGTATCTCAATAATCCAGACGGTATGAGCAGGAGTAATCGGAGAGAAGTTTTAAATTATATCGAAGCCTTAAATCAACAACAATTTGAGCGCTGGGGCGATCCAGAAATCGAATCAAAAATCAATCAATATGAGATGGCGTATCGGATGCAATTATCTGTACCAGAAGTTGTGGATGTTTCAAAAGAGCCAAAGCATATCTTAGAGATGTATGGGGATGATGTGCATACGCCAGGTTCTTATGCTGCCAATTGTTTACTGGCAAGACGATTGGCTCAGCAAGATGTAAAGTTTATCCAATTATATCATATGGGATGGGACCAACATGGCGGACTGCCTAATGGGATTCGCAAACAAACACAAGGGACAGATCAAGCCACTGCTGCCTTGATTAAAGACTTAAAACAACACGGTCTTTTGGATGACACCTTAGTGGTCTGGGGTGGCGAATTTGGGAGGACAAGTTTTTCTCAAGGCAAATTAACAGCGACCGATTATGGACGAGATCACCATCCGGGCTGCTTCACCATGTGGATGGCTGGGGCTGGTGTGAAAGCAGGATTTAGCTATGGCCAAACAGATGAGTTTAGCTACAATGTGGTAAAAGATGGAGTGCATGTTCATGATTTTCAAGCAACACTAATGCATTTGATGGGCATTGATCATGAACGATTGACCTATAAATATCAGGGGCGGAAATTTCGGTTGACAGATGTGCATGGGACCGTTGTGCGTGATATTTTGAGTTGATCAATGGCATTGCCTTAATCTAACAGATTTACCACGACCCTCTTGATGGTGGGCACCCTTCCGAAGGAGTGTTAACGCACTTGCTGTGTGAACAAGGTAGTTTCTACACACGACAAAAATGTATAAGCACGGACACTTTCAAGAAATAGTATTAGTTTTAAAAGAATCTACAAATCATGAAACAATACCTCTTCTATATTTTCTGTATCGTCTGTGTTAGCCTTCATGCACAGGAAACTAATTACTCTTGGTGGAATCCTGTGGAGCAAGACTTTAACGTGATTGAAGGACAAGCGTGGACTGGCGAAACACAAGCACCTTACGACCGCCTGCCATCCAGAGCAGAAGGCCAAGTCAGAGATGCTGTGTGGAACTTATCTAGGCACTCAGCTGGCTTGATGATCAGATTTCGCACAAATGCAGAAGAGATCGTCGTGAGGTACGGCACAACTAAAACTGATCCAAATAACTCTTCAGCCAAAACATTCGCCATGAATCACATGCCCGCAACCGGCGTCAGCGGTGTTGACTTATATGCGATCAATAGTGATGGCCAACAACTCTGGTGTGCAGCCAAACGAAATTTTTCTGACACCATAACCTATCGATATCCTGGTCTGGATCCATTGGATGATTACCACAAATTAGGTCCAGAATATCGCTTATATCTACCACTCTACAATCAAGTCTCTTGGCTTGAAATCGGCGTTGATGAATCCTCAAATTTCAAAGCGCTACCTGTACGTAAAGAGAAACCAATCGTCGTGTATGGCACCTCCATAGCGCATGGTGCTTGTGCCTCCCGGCCTGGCATGGCATGGACATCTATCCTCAGCAGGAAAATGGATCGCCCCTTGATCAACTTGGCCTTTAGTGGAAATGGGAGACTCGAACAAGAAGTCCTGAATTTATTACCAGAGATCGATGCAAAACTCTATGTTCTAGATTGCCTACCCAACTTAACGCGTAAAACGATATCTGATGACGAATTAAAAAAGCTTGTTACTAATGCCGTACATCATTTAAAACAAAACAAACCAGACATCCCGATACTACTCGTGGAGCATGCAGGCTATACGGATGGCCTGACCAACTCAGCACGACAAAAAGCCTTCGAACGAGTAAACAGATTGCAGCAAGAAGCTTTTTATCAATTAAAAACTGAAGGCATACGAGGCTTATATTATTTATCAAAAGAAGACATCGGTTTGCAACTCGACGACATGGTCGATGGGACACATCCAAACGATTTGGGTATGCAACATTATGCAGACAGCTATGAACAAAAAATCAGATCTATTTTGCATGAGCCAATCGGTATGGTATCAACCACTCAGCCAATTACACAATATCGAGAACCATTAAATTATGATTGGGAAACACGACACCGTGAGATTTTAGACTTAAATAAAACCAATCCTCCCAAATCAGTGATTATTGCGAATTCCATTGTTCAATTTTGGGGTGGCATACCTCGCAGCAAGTTGGTTAGAGAAGAGGAATCCTGGGAAAGCATATTTACACCAATGGGCTTACGCAACTATGCTTATGGATGGGACCGCATTGAGAATGTACTGTGGAGAGTTTACCATGGCGAATTAGATGGCTTCGAAGCGGAGCAGATCCTCTTGATGATTGGTACCAATAATTTGCATTTAAACACAAATGAAGAAATCATTGAAGGTTTAGATCTATTAGTCAAAGCGATCCAAATCAGGCAACCAACAGCAGAGATAACATTGATGGGAATTTTGCCACGAAGGGATTATGAAAACAGAATCCAAGATCTAAATTTAACACTATCACAATTGGCTGGAAAACTCCAAGTAGCTTATAGCGATCTAGGATCAGTATTTTTAAACTCAGAAAATACTGTACATGAGTCAATGTTTTCAGATGGCTTGCACCCAAATGCTGAAGGATATCGTAAATTACGAGAAGTATTAAAACCATTACTAAAATAAAAACAAACAGAAATAACACTAAATTAAGCTGACATGAAACATATAGACAGAAGACATTTCATTAAGAAAACCTCCTTATCTGGAGCAGGGCTAGCTCTTGGTACAATGGTCTCAACAGAGTCCTGCGCAGTACCACCTGTTAGAGAACTGAGTGCGCAATACATGGGTGGATTTGCAGCTCCAAAATTAGAAACGATTCGAGCTGCCTTTATTGGCGTCGGCGCGAGAGGTCCAAGTCATTTACGCTTCATGTCAAAGCTGGACGGCGTAGAAATCGTAGCCATCTCTGATTTATATGAAGACAATGTGCAGAAGCAATATGACTATTGTCAGGAAGTGGGTAAAGGTGAGAAGCATAAAAACATAGCTAAGTATTCTGGAGGAGAAGATAAATGGAAGTTGATGCTCGATGAAGTGAAACCAGATATCGTTTTTATTTGCACCCCTTGGCGCTTACATGCACCGATGGCAATCGAAGCGATGAATAAAGGTGCTCACGCATTTGTCGAAGTGCCTATCGCCGTGACACTTGATGAAATGTGGGATATCGTCATCACATCAGAGCGGACGCAGAAGCATTGCATGATGATGGAAAATGTCAACTACGACAGAGACGAGTTGATGTTTTTGAATATGTGTAGACAAGGTGTATTAGGTGAATTGCTACATGCAGAGGCTTCGTACATCCATGAATTAAGAGGTCAGATGAATGAGCAAGAGCGAGGCACAGGGTCATGGAGGACGCATCACTATGCAAATAGGAATGGTAATCTATACCCGACACATGGACTTGGACCCGTCGCACAATACATGAATCTAAGTAGAGGCGATGATAATTTTCGCAGCATCGTTTCATTTTCGACACCAGCTTTAGGCAGACAGGATTATGCAGAAAAAAATTATCCAGCTGACCACAAATGGAACAAGCTAGATTACAAAGGAGGAGATCTCAACACCTCTATTATCAAGACTCATCTAGGCCGCACATTGATGGTGCAATGGGATGAGACAAGCCCAAGACCGTATACCAGATTAAATTTGGTGCAGGGCACAAAAGGTACCTTGGCTGGCTTCCCAACACGCGTGGCTATAGAAGGAGGTGTCGAAGGAGCAACGGACAGCCACCACCAGTGGGTGCAAGGTGACAAGCTCGAAATATTATATCAGATGTATGATCATCCACTGTACACGCGCTTATCTCAGAAAACTAAAGATAGCGGACATGGCGGGATGGATGGCTTGATGGTGTATCGCATCGTGGAGTGCTTGCGCAATGGATTGCCTCTGGATCAAAATGTTTATGAAGGTTGCTTTTGGAGTGCGGTCGCGCCCTTGAGTGAGCATTCAGTAGCCAGTGGTGGAGCGCCACAGACCTTCCCTGATTTTACGCGTGGCAATTGGAAAGAGACATCGCCGCTTGGCATTATAGCTTAAACAATGAAGACATCACATTCGCGCAGAGAGTTTTTGGAAACGGCTGGTATTGGCCTTGCGGGATTAGCGATGCCTTTAGATCGGACCAAACAAATTCAGAGAAAGGGAAATATAAAACAAGTTATCGCTGCCTGGCCATTTATGAATGTCAGGCCTAAGTGGAGTGCAGAAGAATTCTTACGTCAGGCAAAGGCACTTGGTGTTGTGGGCGTTGAGTTGTTTCCAGTCGAGCATTGGTCATTGCTTAAAAAATATGAGTTGATTTGTGCAGCCACTAAGACCCACACCTTTATTCGGGGTATGAATAATGTCAATCATCACCCCGAATGTTTTGCAGCCTTGGAGGCGGCGATGGATATTACTTCAACAGCTGGCTTTCCAAACGTCATGACCTTTACTGGCTTGAGCGACACATCGGCTGAGCCCAATGGCAGCATCGTCTCAAAAGAAGACGGTTTTGCAAATTGTGTCACTGGTTATAAACAGATGGCGAGACTAGCAGAGAAAAAGAATGTCACCATGGTCCTCGAGCCGCTCAACTCTAAAGTATCTGAAAACATGAAAGGTCATCCCGGCTATCAGGGTGATCACATCAAGTATTGCATTGACATCATTAAGGCTGTAGGTTCGCCCTCATTAAAATTATTATTTGACGTGTACCATATTCAAATTATGGATGGAGATATTATTAATCATATTAATACCTATAAAGAATACATTGGTCATGTGCAAATAGCTGGCGTACCGGGACGCGGAGAGATTGGGACGAATCAGGAAATTAATTATAAGGCGGTGATGCAGGCCTTACTGACGAATGACTATGATGGGTATGTTGGGCATGAGTGGATTGCGACTGGGGATGCGGTGGCTGGGTTGAGGGAGGCGGTTGGGATTTGTGATATTTTAAAGTAGTTTGCTAGTGGACAGTTGACAGTGGGCAGTGGATAGTTGGAGCGAAGAGAAATTCTTGCACCTATCAAAGAGATAGGGATTGACAAACAAAAATGCACCGTCATTCTGAACTTGATTCAGAATCTGCCAATAGACATCACGAATATTTTAGGATTTTCAACTAAAGGTTAATCAGCGTTTGGGCTGAGATTTAAATTTTGATTTAACATGAATATTTGCCATACAATTTCAGCCCTGACTTTATCAAGCGTCCTTTTATTATTAATGGGATGCCAAGATAAATCCAGCACCCCAAGCACCGCTCAAGACCAACCAAACATTGTGTTTATCCTCGCCGATGATGTGGGATGGAATGAAGTCGGCTTTAATCACGAAACAAGGAAACACACGCCACACATAGATAAGATAAGAGCTGAAGGCGTAAGCCTAACACAGTTTTATGTTCATGCTGTTTGCGCGCCGAGCCGTACGGCTTTTCTGACAGGTCGCTACCCATTTCGCAATTGGTCTGACTGGCGGACAGAAGATTTTGGCAAACCCAGTTATCTAGAAATGCTAGGCTTAGAATTATCAACAAATGAGCGAGGTGAAGAAACACGACGCATCCACGCCCTACCTACAGAAGAAGTCACCATAGCAGAATCACTCAAAGACTTAGGCTATTACACAAGCATCATCGGCAAGTGGGGCTGCGGAGAATGGAAAGACGAGCACCTGCCCTTAGGCCAAGGCTTTGACCATCAATATGGCCACTACGCGTGGGGGATTGATTACACAAATTACACCATCCCTCACAATGCTCCCGCACGCTACGCCGTCTACGATTGGCATCGCAATCAACAACCTCTGCAAGAGCAAGGCTATGCCACAGACCTCATCGCCAATGAAACTATCAGGCTCTTAGCTCAGCAAAAAGAAATGCATGGTGACCAGCCCTTCTTTTATTACATCCCTTTTAATGGCATCCATGGTCCACTCGAAGAAATCCCGCGATATGTAGAGCAATATGGCAAGCGCTATGCTGCGCTCAAATGCCTCGATGATGCAGTCGGACGCATCAGCTCAGCGCTCGATCAATATGGCTTTAGTGATAACACTTTACTCGTGTTTGCGAATGACAATGGGGCGATCAGGGATTCGATGAATGCGCCTTATAGAGGAACAAAGAATACGAATTATGAAGGCGGGGTACGCGTGCCATGTGTGCTGCGATGGCCGGGCAAAATTCAGCCGAATAGTACAAACAATGGGATGATGCACATTACAGATTTTTATACGACGCTGGTGAATATGGCGGGAGGTAGTTTGGAGGTGAGCGATGTGGTAGATGGCCATGACATGAGAGAGATGTTATTAGGCAAGGGTGACAGCCCGCGCGATGAGGTTGTGTATGAAGTGTCGCAGAGCGTGAGGCGCCCCAGCATCCGCAAGAACAATTATAAATTAATTGGTAATGAATTATATAACATCGTTATTGATCCAGAAGAGCAGACTGACATTGCTGCACAATTACCTGATGTCGTCAGCCAATTAAAAGCGAGGCTAGAAGAGCTAGGGAGTGAACGGCCACCTATGCCCGCCTTTACAGAATTAATGACGCCTGCCCTGCCTTGGGTGTATGGTCAACAAGAAAATGAAGATGTGCCGGCTTGGTTGAAGGTGCATGTCGATGCGATCAGAGCTAGGCAGCCACAGAAGTGGGCAGTGGGTGCGACGCCGTGGCCGCAAGCGCCGAAGGATGGGAAGATAATCTATACGGGGGATGGGCGGTGATGTGACTTTGCATGACATGATTAGATTGATTATCTTTGCTGATAGCTCTTAAACTTGTTTTAACTATGAAAGTTTTATTGGATATAAAGGACAATCGTTTTCCGTTCTTCATGGAGTTAATTAAAAATTTAGACTACATTAAAGTATTGAAGGAGGTGAAAAATAAAGAGAAAAGTAAAGCGATTCAGGATTTAGCTGAAGCTTTCACTGATGTAAAACTTCACGAAGCAGGTAAAAAGAAACTAAAATCTGCCAAAGAACTATTGGATGAGCTTTGAGGTTATTGCAACAGATCCCTTTGCACGTAAACTCAAAAAACTTGCTAAAAAATATAAGTCTTTAAAATCAGACCTTCTTTATATCTTGGAGGAACTGAAAGAAAATCCAAAACTCGGAATTCCTCTTGGTAAAGAATGTTATAAAATTCGAGTAGCCATTAGTTCCAAAGGAAAAGGAAAATCTGGTGGTGCAAGATTGATCACGTATGTTCGTATTATAAATAATACAATATATCTCATTGACATTTACGACAAATCCAATCAAGCTACTATCTCCGACAAAGAACTAAAACTTCTCATTGAACTATTAGCAGAAGAATAGAAGTGTTTGCTATCTTCCAAACTCGGAATCCACTTCACCCCACCCGCACATAAATCCTATTATCCTCATTCCCCTCATCCACCCGCTTCGGATGCAACACAAACTGATTCTTAAGCAATAATTTTTTTGAAGCTTCATTGTCCCGATGCGTAAAGGCTTCAATTTTCTGCAACTCCAGGATATCAAATCCAAAGCTAAGGATACGCTTGATGGCTTCATCGGCAAAGCCTTGTCCCCAATAGTCAGGATGAAATTCATAACCTACCTCCGCTTCTGTTTTATCATCAGTGAAATGCCATAGACTCATTGTCCCTATGATTTTATCATCAGATTGTTGGCGGATGATCCAAAAAATAATCTTGTGTTCTGCAAAGCCACGCTGAATACGCGCAATGAAATCAGACATACCAACCATATCCTTTATTGGTGTACGCTTAATATATTGCATAACTGACTCATGGGAACGAATCGCTAATAAACGATCTGCATCAGATTCTGAAATGGGATTAAATGATAACCTCTCTGATTGAAGAACCGGAAAACTGTTAAATGGAAATTTTATGTTGTGTTTAGATATCAAGCTGCAAAACTAAACAATATTTGATTTCCTCCAATGGGTCATGACGGTCATAACCCATAGCTTTCCACATCGAGTCGTTAATTACAACCAATACTATTGGTTTCAAACCGACCGCCATTCAAAACTTCAAATCCGTCTTCTAAACAAATGGATGTTTTTGCTGAAAAGATTACAATCCCTGAAGCAAATACCGTACCGTCTGAAATCACATTCGCTGAAGCTTCTTTCGTACCCGATGGTATGGTATTACTTGTTGTGGTATAGACTTGTGGGCAGTTTGGATTGCTCCCACTACATTGACTATTGAGTAAGCCTGGTCTATAGGTATTGATCGCAGCGACCATTCGATTACCTTGACCAGTCGTAAACATATTCATACAATTGTCATCAACATAATCCATATAATTCATGAACATGACACCATCACCACCTGATGTACAGTTGTCAGTTAAGGGGAAATTAGGACAACCATAGTTTTCTTCAAACTGATTTGGCGTATCGGCTACTAGATCATCATCGCCTGCTGCACAGCCACCGTAGCCCCAAACATGATCCAAATTTAGCCAATGACCGACCTCGTGTGTAACCGTTCTACCAAGACCATAAGTGCCGCCATCTGGATTTGGATTCGCTATCGAACCAATTGTAAAATAAGCATGGACTGCCGCATCAGAGTTAGCTGGCCCACCTGGAAATTGCGCAAAACCAAGTAAAGCATCATTGACACATTGATTGCTTTCATCACGGTCATCCAGCCTAAAGAGAGAAAAGATATTTAAATATTTTTCGCTATCCCATATATAAGGATTTACAAAACGGCTATCTACATAATCAGGATCCCAACAAGCATTTTGATTGATATTGCCAATCGAACTAATGTTGTATCGATTCACACCAGAGGTCGAATTGCCATTGGGGTCTTCAGTAGCCAAGCAAAACTGAATTTGTGTATCCGCCGCCAAGGCTTGAAAAGCAGCAGGCGTATTGCCGACATCACTATTATTACGCGAATAGTCATCGTTTAATTGATCCAATCCGGCTTGCAGTTGGGCGACAGATAAATTTTCATTCGAGCCAATAGCATCGCCATTATGAAACACCTGAAACACAACAGGTATCGTGATAACCGCAGCTCTTTGATTAGCATGATTGGCAATATAGTCTTGCACTCTTTTTTCATTGACAATTCTATTTTGCTGAAACGATGGGTTGTCCTGCATCTTTTGAATATGATGCTCGTGGGCTACGCAACGCTTGTATTGCGCATTTGCATTGACCACAAAAAAAGAGAACATAACACAGAGAAAAAGTTTGAGAGGATTTGTCATTATATTTAGTTTGTGACCTCAATGTACAGGGAACACTTGCATCGAATTTTAGATTTTATACCAAACAGGAAATTTTGTATACTTTTTGACTATCTGTGAATAGTTACCAAATTTATGATTGGATAGAAAGGACTGTCTGATAAAGTTTGGTGTAGATTGCCGCATAAGCTGGTCCTGTTTTTTCTGCCGTCTGACCTTGAGCAATTTCAGGAGGCGACTCTAAGATTTGATCCAACAACTGCGCTAAACCCTTAGGAGAAATATCAGCCGGATAGTTTTGTAATAATGGAGAATCAAATTGATTCATGGGAGATTTGTCAATAGCGAATACTGGAGTCCCAGACAGTATTGATTCTAATATAGGCAATCCGAATCCTTCATTTAGAGAAGGATAAACGCAGATTTGTGCACCATAATAAACGGAAGGCAATTCATTATAATCTAATCCAGAAATGTGGGTGACCGGTATATCGTATTCTTCTATTTTACCAATTATGACAAGCCTAACCGAGGTATCTTGAAGATGCTTCACCGCCTCCACAAGAAAGGGAATGTTCTTTCTCTTTTTTGTATTACCGACAGCTAGAATATAGCGATCCGGAAGATTATAAATTTGCGCGACTTCTGCGAAATTTCGAATCGGATTGTAAAATTCTGGTGCTGCTATTTGTTGAATAATTGACACTTTAGCTGGGTCATAGTTTGAAACCTTTGAAATATCGCTTTGAGTGGTTTCGCTAATTGCCACAATATGATCAGCACAGTCGATGGCAAACTTCAGTTTTTCATTCAAGATGAGCCTATCAGGGAATCGATAATCATATTTATGAGACTTCCATAATGTATCATGAATCGTGACGACTGTTTTGATTCCTGTTTTTTGAATACCTGATGGTATTTCTCCTGAAAGACCATGGTATAGCTCAATCCCATCATTTAGCAACTGCTTTACCAAACCTTTAGATCTCCAATACCAGCTAAAAGGGCCTCGATAGGTTCTGATAAAAAAGCGTGGTTCGTCCATAAACACTGACAGGTCGTATGGTGAACTGATTTTTGGTGTATAGAGATAGATGCTTAAATCTGGATTAGAGTCATGCAACGCTAATAAAAGCGTGCGTGCGTAGCTTGCGAGGCCGCCTTGATTATTGAAAAGTCTCTTCGCATCAAATCCAATCTTCATAGTTCTATTTCACCTTTACTTTTCGTCGTTTTATGCAATCTAACAGAATAAATTTTAAAATTACTGTATTCTAAAATTTGAGAATAAAAAAGGTGATACTTTTTTAAAAAAGTATCACCTAAATCAACCTATGGTTCATTTACGCAGCCTCTGACTCCGCACGATGTTCTTTCGTTAGCGCAGACTGTATCTCTGGAGTGACTGGCATATACTCCGAAAATTGTCTGGTAAACTTAGCACGCCCTTGAGTTAATGAGCGTAAACTAGTCGAATATTGATACATTTCCGCAAGGGGCACCTTGGCTTTGATCACCTGATAATGGCCGTCCGCCTCCATGCCTTGTATAATAGCACGTCTTGTCTGCAGATCACCCATTACATCACCCATTACTGTATCTGAACACATGATTTCTACATCATAAATTGGCTCCATCAATTGTGGATTAGCTTGCACAAATGCTGTCTTATAAGCTTGTGCCGCAGCTAACATAAAGGCCATATCATTAGAATCCACCGCATGCATCTTACCATCATATATACAAACCCTAAGATCCTGACAATTCGATCCGGTCAATGGGCCTTCTTCCATTTGGCCCATGATGCCCTTTTTGATCGCATTCGAATATTTAGCATCGATACTGCCACCGACAATACACCAATAAAAGGCTAGTTTGCCACCCCAAGGCAGTTCTTCTATTTCTGTCTTCCGCACATTAAGGTCTGCTGGCTCTGGCATCCCTTCATAATACGGCTCGAGCCTCATATGCACTTCACCAAACTGGCCTGAGCCACCTGACTGTTTCTTATGGCGATAGCTTTCATTCACTGATTTGCGGATCGTCTCCCGATACGGGATCCTTGGACGAACAAACTCCATACTAATCCCATTCACTTTTTCTACTCTGTATTTGATAATATCTAAATGGAGCTGGCCTTGACCATGCATGATCGTTTGCTTGAGTGTAGGCGATTGTTCTATCAGGAGGGTTGGATCTTCATCTGTGATTTGATGCAGTGCCTTCATTAGTTTTTCCATATCTGCCTTTCCTGGAGGAGAGATTGCAGTACGAATCCTGGAGGCCGGAAAATGGATTGCATCAATTTGATGATCAACTCCCTTTTCATTCAATGTGTGGTTTGTTTTCGCTGACTTCAATTTGACTGTGGCGCCAATATCTCCAGCCATGAGGCGATCAACATTACTTCTCGTCTTACCATTCGCGACAAACACTTGATTGATTCGCTCTAGAGTCCGATTTTCTACATTGATTAATTCATCCCCACCACCAATACTACCTGAGTATACTTTAAAATAAGAGACTGTGCCAACTTGGGGTTCTGTTAGAGTCTTAAACACAAACATTGTCTTTGGACCAGAAGAATCGCAGACAAGCTCTCCGCCACCATGTAATACTTCTGCTGGTCGATTCGCAGGACTAGGGGCAATATCATTCAAGAATCCCATAATTCTGCCACTGCCCATATTCGTTTCTGCCGATGCGCAAAAGACAGGATAAATCTGCTGATTTGCCAATGCAATCGTCAACCCCTTTGCTAGCTCCTCTTCATTTAGGCTGCCTTGATCAAAAAACTTCTCCATCAATTCTTCATCATTTTCAGCTGCTGCCTCGACTAAGGCATTGTGCATTTCCTGAGCCCTTGCCATTTCTTCTTCTGGGATTGGCTTTTTGGTCGGCTTGCCTCCGTCTGGACCAAACTCATACACTGTCATACGCAATGCATCAACAATCGTATTGAATCCTGTTCCCTGATTTAAAGGATACTGAACTGCTAATACCTTATTTCCAAATCTTGCTTTTGCCTGATCTAAGGTTATATCAAAATCTGCCTTTTCATGATCGCATTGATTGACAACTAAGATCACTGGTGTTTTAAATTGTTGTACATATTCCCATAAAATTTCTGTCCCAACTTCAACACCACTCGAAGCATTTAAAATCATTAATCCCGTATCAGCCACTTTCAATGATGAAATAACTTCACCAACAAAATCATCAGACCCTGGAGTATCTAAAATATTGATTTTTGAATCCTTCCATTTTGCATGTAATAGGGTACTGAATATAGAATTGCCTTTCTCTTGTTCTATATTGGTATGGTCGGATATTGTTGAATTTGAACCAACTTTTCCGATTCTGGCGATTTCTGAAGCTTCAAAGAGCATACATTCTGCGAAACTTGTTTTTCCAGATCCAGAATGTCCAAGTAAAGTTATGTTTCTAATATCTTGAGTTTTAAAAGCCATCTAATTAATTTTTTGGATTCAAAATGAGCAACATTCATATCTGAAGAAGTCATTTTCTATTGATGCAAATAGGCAGAACCCTCAGAATAGCAATTAAAATAATCAAATATGTCTAATTTTCAATAGATATGATTGCAAAATGAGGCTAGCCTAGGTATTAATTTTGTATTAAAGATGTAATAGATACGTAAAGTGTTCTCTAATAGCCAGTTTTATATATGTTAATCCTCTATATCAAGTAATCCGAATTCAAGACTTGCTTCTTTGCAGTGATTGAATACTTCAACGATATCCTTGATAGACTGATCTATTGACCGATAGTTAAAATCAAATAACCGAATTGACTTAGCATGATCATATTCTAAGGACTCTTGAGACATTTTAATCGATTGTGCATTCAATATTGACTTGTCACCTTTCACCCATTCACTGATCGTGGCTGCAATGATCCCCAATCTTGCAACAACAGCCGGCAGTTGTTTTTGTGGAGCATTTTTTCCTAATGTTTTTGATATTGATTCTATTATTTTCTGGTGTGTCCAATTTTCAGCGGAAGCAATAAATCGCTTACCACTCAAACCCTCATTTTCTAAAGCCAAGACGATTAACTCAGCCACATCCCGCACGTCGATAAGCCCAATAGATCCACTTGGATAGTAAGGCAATCCTTTATCGACCATTTGAATAATGGATACGGTACTCGAGTTCCACTCCCCTGCACCGATAATCATGGATGGATTTATAATGACCGCTTCTAATCCTTCTGCTACAGCTCTCATCACTTCTCGCTCAGCATATTGCTTAGAGACGCCATAAGCTGTATTATCCGCATCATCTTTCCATTCTGTCTCTTCATGAATTAGCTCCTGCTGCAGCCCGGGACCGATTGATGCAACACTACTAACAAAAACAAATTTTTGCACTCCTCGATCCAAGGCATAGTCTGCCAATAATCTGGTAGAATCGACATTGCTGCGCATTAAGGATTTTTGATTTTTATTTGATAAGGACACTTTTGCTGCGGCGTGAATGATGGCATCCACCTTATTTTGTAGCAAAGACTCAACCTCAAGTTCATCCGTCAAATCACATTGAACCCAGGTCACTTGATCTTTAATATCCTCAATCAATATGAATCGGCTAGTCGACCGATGCGTGCATGTTATGTTAGTATAACCTTTATGCAAGAGCAGCCTTAGCAAATAACAACCTAAAAATCCAGTTGCTCCAGTCAGTACTATATGGCTATCTCGTTGAATCATCTATATACACAACCAGCAATGGTATCAGAAGTTGCACCCGTCACAGAACTAAATACATTGACTTTGTCATGAATCCTCAAGTAGCCCATCAATGCCATCAGAATTGCTTCTTTAAATTCGACCACCTCTTTTTCAGGCAACACTAATTCGATTTGTTTTTCAGCTAGTTTATGCTGCAACAGTTGCATTAAAAAAGTATTGAAAGCACCACCTCCTGATACAAAAACGGATTTGATGTCCGCTTGTAGCTCATTTGAAATGATTGTAACAATTAATTCTACAGCAGTGCGTAAGCGATCATTCACGGCATATACATCATTCCTAAATAAGTCCACAAATTCTCGTTGGACAAATTGATTGTCGAGTGATTTTGGAGCGGGCATCTTATAATAGGCATGAGCTAGAGCTTTGTTTAACAGCTGGGGTATGATCGTTCCACTTTTCGACAACGCACCATTTTCATCAAATATCAGACCGGCCTCTATTGCCAAAGCATTTAATAATTGATTGCAGGGACCAATATCATAGGCCTGTATTCGATCCTCTTGATGAAAACTAATATTACAGATACCTCCCAAATTTAGATATGAATCGTAGCCTGCGAAAAGATATCGCTCGACGACAGGAGCGATTGGTGCTCCCTGCCCTCCTTTCGCCATATCCTGCAATCTAAATTCTGAGATCACTGGTATGCCTGTGTAGCCATTCAAATAAGCGCCTTGTCCGAGCTGGTAGCTGTATTGTTGTTCGGGTGAATGCAGCAGGGTGTGCCCATGACTGGCAATATAATCAAGCTGACTCTCTTGCAAAAAATCAAGAATGATTTTGGAAATGTAATTTGAGTACTCTGTCTCCAACAAACAAAGTCCTGAATGACTTATCGTCGTGGCATTTTGAAGTCGATCCACCCAAGCATCGGAATACGGAATACTCGTCGCTCTTAGTAGATTAAAGTCATTCTCACTCGCGAATGAACATAAGGCAAGATCTAATCCGTCGAGAGAACTGCCGGACATGCATCCTAGGATAATCAAAGCTATTTGCGCAGGCTAATCGCATAATCTACGACAGCCTCTATTTCTTCTTTAGACAATATCGCTTCATAAGCAGCCATCAAGCCTTTGCCCTTAGTTACTTGTGTGATTGCTTCGTCTCGACTAATCGTAGCAGCTGTCAAATCTTTGGACCCATTTACGCCCAATTTCCCATCAGCTCCATGACAGAGAACACAGTTGATCTTAAATATTTTCTTTCCATCAGGTTTATCAACAGCAGCAACTTTCTTCTCTTTCTTAGCTGGTTTGGTACTCTTTTTATCATTTGCATCTGCACATGCCCAAATCAAGGCAAATAAAGGAAGCAAAAGCATCAACTTCTTCATAGTTCAAAATTTGTAGTAATATAATAATAGTGGGCAGATAATTATTGTTTTAGATTCATAAAATGTGTTTAAGATAGAGAAAGCTGTATGGTCTGCTTTGTCTATACACCTGAACAACTTTATGTTGAATTGATCTTTAAATTTGTAAATTTAGCCATTCACCCACTAGTCTTGCTTCAAATCTTAGGATATGGATTTACCTAATTATTTATTTTGGGATATTGATTTGACTTCTCTTGATTTTAAAAAGAATGCTCGTTTTATTATTCAACGAGTTATTCAGAAAGGTTCTCTAAACGAATGGCGTTCTATTAAAGAATTCTATGGAATTGATTTTATCAAGCAAGAAATTTTAATGATGAGAAACTTAGATATAAAAACGCTTCAATTTTTCAGCACATATTTTGGAATCGACAAGATTAACTTTAGATGCTCTTCTATTCAACAATCCACCCACCAACACTTCAACTTCTAAAAGATCTTCAAAGAGTAGATCTTCAAAGTTTACGGTCAGCAATTGATAAATATAAATAAGGAGCTAACAGCCTTACAACTCGTTGGTCAAGTAATCGAGTCGTCTCAGAATTTTCAGGTAAATCATCTTCTTGGCAAGACTGGAGAAGACAACATATCATAAGCATATTCACTAAGAAAAGAAATTTCATGGGACTATTTCATTTTTGGAATACTTTGGAAATTGATCGCATACAAACTTTTATCACTTATTTAAATTAAACTCTTTCCGATCTATCATATTATTGATACTTTGAGATTTAGATATTTTTAACACATGCTCAATAAATAGAAGTAACTTAAGAATACGTGCAAGACTTTGAATCAATTAGCCACTATTTTAAACCAATACAACCTAGTGTAAATAGTGAAGAAGGACATGTAATATATCAAGAATACAAACCACATGGCCTTGTCAATAATTACATCTATTGCTATTGGCAATTACACACAGATCAAACATTAGACTCTCCTTACGTCTATCGCGTTGTTTCAGACGGCTGCATTGATATATTCTTTAATCTCACCAAACCATCACAAAGCTCTGTCATGGGTTTCTGTAAAAACTACACAGAGTTTTCAATCGGTCGAGAATTTAATTACTGCGGTATCCGATTTTATCCATCAGCATTTCCGCTATTATTCAATGTTTCAGCAAAAACTTTAAAGGACAAATACCAAGCTCTTCAACTTATTCTACCTGAATTAGCAGCATACATTTCAAAGGAAATTGGTCAGGATTTTCATAGTGCAATAGCTACACTGAACGATTTTTTCATACAGTTAACTCAAGAATCTACATTGGAAACTGACAGTCGATTTGCTCATGCCCTCTTGCATATATACAAACATAATGGTCACTTGGAAACAGAACGTGAGTTGATTGTTGGCCTTAGTCCTCGCCAACTAAGAAGACTTTTTAATTACTATATTGGAACGACACCCAAATCGTTTTGTCAAGTCGTCCGATTTCAATACATTTTGAATGCTTCACTTCTAAATAAGAATTCACGTGATGACAAACTCTATTATGATGTTGGATTTAGCGACCAAGCTCACTTCATTAAAAATTTTACCCAATTCTATGGCGTCACTCCAGCTAAGGCTTTGAAATAATTATGTCCGATTTATACAATTTTTGCTTCCGTTGCAGATTTACCTTTGAAGTATAAAATTTACTACAATGAAATTAAGTATCGTCACAGGCATCTTATTATTAACGGCATCACTGCATAGCCAACCAGACAATCAGCAGGTTAAGACTATGAAACTAAATGCTGGTATCATTACAGCTAAACTAGCAGAAACTAAAGCATTTTATACAAACACACTTGGTTTCGGCGTCAGCTTTGAAAATGATTTTTATCTGCTTTTACACACACCAAACCATCAAGCTGAAATCAGCTTTTTACAACCTCATCATCCTACACAAAAACCAATCTTTCAAGTGCCATTTGAAGGCAAAGGAGTATATCTGACAATTGAAGTTGAGGATGTTGATGCGATATACAAAGAACTCAGACGTAAGGGCGCTAAAATCGAGATTGAACTGCGAGATGAGGTTTGGGGTGATAGACATTTTTCCATCGTTGATCCAAATGGGATTGGCATTGATATCGTCACGTATTCAGCACCAGATAAATAAACATATGTATAGAGACAAGGCTTGCCATGTCTCTATACATCTATACCCATTTCAAATAGAACGATTCGCTAACTAAGCTTTCACTATCTTCGTTCTCGATTTCTGATACCATCCTAATGTAGTCAAACTTCCATCGAAGAACTAGCTTACAAGATTACAGAGAGGGACGCTATGTTAGACCAACATTAATAGATTAAAATTAAATGGAAGTATGCTTGATGTAATAAGAGATTGGATAATAATGCAGGGCTTAGATGTATCAGTAGCAAACATAGTCGCGCGAGGCTTACTTTTAGTATTGATTCTTGTCGTCAGTCTGATTGTGTATTTGCTTGCCAAACATTTTATCCTCAAAGGCATAGCTACTTTAATTGGCCGAACAGAAACACAATGGGATGATATTATACTTAAAAACAAAGTCTTTAATCGCCTAGCGCGCATAGCACCAGCTATTGTCATTTATATGTCTATTGCCATTCCACTTAGCGGTTACGATTGGCTTGTTACATTAATTACAGGACTCGCTTTGATCTACATCATTGTCATGGGCATCTTAGCACTTGACGCGGCCCTCAATGCGGCCTTGACAATATATACAAGCTATGAGGTTTCAAATCGGATCCCGATCAAAGGTTTCATTCAGGTTTTTAAAATACTTCTCTATTTCACTGGTGCCATATTTATTATTTCCATTTTAATGAATAAAACGCCTATCTATTTATTTAGTAGTTTAGGCGCGTTGACTGCAGTCTTGATGTTTATTTTCAAAGATGCCATATTGGGCTTTATTGCAGGTATCCAATTATCTGCGAATCGGATGGTTGCGAATGGTGACTGGATTGAAATGCCAAAATATGGTGCAGATGGTGACATTATTGAAATCGCTTTAACGACGGTTAAAGTGCAAAATTGGGATAAGACAATTACAACCATTCCGACCTACGCCTTAATTACTGATTCATTTAAAAACTGGCGTGGTATGTCTGAATCAGATGGTAGACGGATCAAGCGATCCATTAGTCTGGACATGAACACCATTCAGTTTTGTACAGATGAGATGTTGGATCGATTTAGTAAAATTCAATATATTTCTAGTCATGTTGAAAAAAAGAAATTAGAGCTGGAAGAAAACAACAAACTGGCAAAGGTTGATCTTTCGAATCCAGTGAACGGCATCCGAATGACCAATATTGGAATCTTCCGAGCCTACGTCAAAGCGTATGTACTCAATAATCCCATGATCAATAAGGAGATGACTTGCTTGGTGAGACAGCTAGCACCAACTGAACATGGCTTACCCATCGAAATTTATGTCTTTAGCAAAGACAAGGATTGGGGTAATTATGAAAATATTCAAGCCAATATCTTCGATCATATTTTAGCCGTAGTGCCTGAATTTGATTTGCGAGTCTTTCAAGATCCAAGTGGAAGGGATTTTAATAAATTGGCGAGTTAGGTCGCTCAAATTTATTTCAATGTTTGTGCTTTAGAAAAAAAATGCGAGCCAGAAGTATTACAAGCTTAGTTTTTACTTTCTTCTTTACTATTCAAATACTGTGCAACACACACACCCATACTCGCACAAGCCTGAATTAAATAACCTCCAGTCGGTGCATCCCAATCAAGCATCTCTCCAATACAGAAATTGTTTTTTTGCTCTTTTAATTCAAAATGAGAATTTACAACATCCAAACTGACTCCTCCTGAAGTTGAAATCGCTTCATCAATTGGAGCGGCTTCAGTTAAGGATAGTGGGAAACGCTTAATAAACTTAGCCAACAAGGGGATATCTAAATATTCCTCTTTTGTTAGTGTCACCTTTATAAGGTCTACAACCGGCTTAGATAGTTTTATCTTTTCCTTTAAAGTGGTGGTGATGTTTAATGTTGAATCTGTCATCTTTTTAATAAGCCCTGCCTCATCGTATGTTGGTTTAAAATCAACATTCACAACAACCTCCTTTTTTGAAGACAGCGTCGCTTGTATTTCAGAACTTAATCCATAAATCGCATTCCCTTCTATGCCAAACTTTGTTATGACGACTTCACCTTTTTGAACTTTATCGTTTAATGAAATTGTAATGTTCTTTAGTGGCTTGCCTTCATTGCGTTGGATAAACGTCTCAGGCCATTCAATCATAAATGCGCAGTTAGAAGATCTAAAGGGCACTGTGTCAATTCCTTTTTCATTAAACACTGGCAGCCACGAACCATCAGATCCTGTCACCTGCCAACTCGAGCCACCTAAGGCAAATACACTATAATCTGCTTGTATCCTTTCCTCAACTTTAAACACCAAAGCATTGTCCTTGTCCCAGCCAATAAAGCTTTTGTTGAATTCAAATTTGACATTTTGTGTAATCAAATAGTCTTCTATGCATTTCAATACTGCAATGGGCTTGATCCCCTTTTCTGGAAAAACACGTCTACTGCTGCCAACAAATGTCGGAATTCCTAATTTCATCAACCATGCTCTTAAATCAATATTACTAAATGAATCTAAGGCATCATCTAAAAACGAAGCTGGTGTATATTTTGATTTGAAATCCGAAAGTTCTTCGGCATGAGTTAGATTAAATCCCCCAGCTCCTGCAACTAAAAACTTACGCCCTAAAGATGCCTTTTTCTCATAGACAGTCACATTGAAGGTATCCGTATTTAAAAATGCTGCAAGAAACAACCCCGCCGTACCTCCACCTATAATTGCCACCTCCTTTTTCATATGGTAAAGGTTGCTTTTTTTTGGTGGTTGACAATTAAAATGAAAATAAATATTCTAAATCCATCTTATCCAAAACCAGCTTATTGGTATCTACTGTCTCATCTCCAAATCTGAGCCAATGAATAACAAGTTGAATTGTTGATCTCTCCAGTAAGTTGCAATTGTGTATACATGTCTGTTGGAAAAAATGTTTCGGAAAAAATATTTGCTCCATCATCAAGGAACAACTCAATCGAAGAGTGATCTATAAATGCTCTTAATTCAATTTGTTCGTCCAAAGAAATCCTTCCAACCGTATGAAGGCCTGGAAAATCAGCAGAAAATGGCAGGCCACCTGCTTGTGTTCTATCAAAGCGAAACTCTCTTGCGGCTTTATCATATATAAATCGGACATTCTCTTCTAACTCATTGGACAATCTTAATTCAAAATCTTCTTCACTAGAAAACGACACCAGCAATTCTGCTAAACCAGTTTCTAGTAAGTACGTATCATCCACTGATGTGATAGGAGCTTCTCGTAATTGTTTTAATTCTTCAACAGGATTTCCCACAAGCCGAGGAATGCCTTCAATCAGTTTTAAGTCTAAGGCCAAAGGTATCGTCATCGCACTCCTCCACTTTTCAGTTGGCACAATTTGAGCATATGACCAATTCGTCATCCAGCCCATAAAGATCCGGCGTCCATCACTCACTGGTACGTCTGACCAAGTCACACCCGCATAATTATCTCTGCCGGCGTCAAGCCAAACAGATCCTGTTTTTTCTCCATAGGCGACTTCATCCGCAAACATGATTTGATCTATATTAATATGACCCCAGCTACCTGTATAATTATCAATAATTTTTATCACTGCCTGTTTACCATTGTAGCCACTTACATCCCAACCCTTCCAAGTCAGACGCTCTGCATTTCTACCCTCAGCCTCTCGCACTCGCTTGCCATCAATCTCCAAAGCAATCAATGTCCTACCCCTATGATTACCTCCACCAATTAAAAAGTTAATTGCATTTCGAGTAATCTGAAAAGGTTTTGAGCTAAGCGTGCCAGTCGATTCATCGCCATTAAAAAAGGAATTAGCAAGAGCTGAACCTTTGTAACCACTAATCACTTGCTGATTTTTTAGTGCACCTGCAGCAGGCGATACTCCGAATGCTGTTCCTTCAGTCACCCAATTGGTATAGCCATTCTCAAAATCCTCAAACACTTGGCCATCTGGTACATATTCTGGTACAATCCCTAGCAATGTTTTAAACGCCGGATCAACAATAAATTCTTTTCCATTAAATTGACCTACAAAATACTGTGTACCAGATCCTCCATTCGGATTCCCAGGATTCATGTTTTCGATTAACACCCAATACGTCTTGCCATTGTCAGCAATAATTGGAAATAGATCTGGACATTCCCACACACCATCATGGCTACCAATCGTTTTGCCAAACTCGCTCAGCAATTGCCACTCCTTTAAATTAGGAGAACCATAAAACTTCAAGTGATCCAACGCGGCAACTGCCATGATCCACGTTTCCGTTTCTTCATGCCAAATGACTTTAGGGTCTCTGAAATCACGAACACCTGGATTGTCGATCACAGGATTGCCTTCGTACTTTGTCCAAGATCTTCCATTATCATGACTGTACGCAATACCCTGCGTTTGAAAATCATCATCACCAGCACGCTCCTTTTCCATACTATGATAACTAAAGATGGCGACTAGTGGTGGCTTTTGACCATCACCAAAGCCTGAGGTATTCTGCCAATCAACTACCGCACTCCCACTAAAGATGAGTCCGTGCTCGTCTGGATATAAAGCAATCGGCAAATGCTCCCAATGCACCAAATCCGTGGTGACTGCGTGCCCCCAATGCATAGGACCCCAGACTGTGGAGTCAGGATAATATTGATAAAATAAATGATATTCGTCTTCGTAAAAAACCATCCCATTTGGATCATTCATCCAATTCGCCTCTGGAGAAAAATGGTATTGGGGCCGATGTTTTTCAGTATAATAATCAGATGACACCTGAGATGTTAGGTCGGCACCATGCTGACAAGCAGATAGCAGAATACTAACTGAGAATAGATAAAGTATAATTTTAGAAAGTGAATTCATAGTTTAATTAGCTAGCTTGGTTTTATACGTTTCAAGATCTGTCATTCGATTGATAAAGCGAATATAAAAATCAAAAACTGATCTAAAATACAATTTTCAAGTCACTCCATAATTACATGATATAGAGACTACTTTTAAATTTAATTATTCCTAAAAATAATATCAAAAAAGTGAACTAAATTCTAATTTAATACGTCTCTTAGCGAGACTAAATAAATACCATGCAAGAAGTGACAAAACTGGTCAAACCAGGGACCTTCAACAATGAAAACCATTGGTACCCAAAGGCCTTAAATGCGACTATACATCCAATGGTCAATTTTTTCTTGAATCTAGATAAACAAAAAATTGTCAGTCGGTACTGCCACCTTCACCCGAAAGTGAATAAGGACAAGCTGGAAGAGATTCTCAGCTATACATGCAAATACTTTTTGTGGAGCGGAGCTGATTTATTCAACGCCACATCTGCTGAGGGGAATCGGCAAATGGTTGTCATTGAAAATAATTCTTGTCCGTCTGGTCAAAAATCAATGCCCCTTGTCGATGATCATAAGGAAGATGGATCTTATCGTCTACTCATTGAGAGGACATTCAAACAGTACTTGAAGCCAAAGCAAGGCGTACCTAGGATAAATGGACAACTAGCAGTCCTTTACGATAAGAACCATATGGAAACCTCTGGCTATGCAGCCGTTATTGCTGATGTTTTTGATGAAGATGTCTTACTTGTCCCATTTTATGATTTAGAAACAAATGACCATGTTAAATTTAGCGATGGTCTACTCTATTGCAAATGGGAAGGTGAGTGGATACCGATCAGAGCTGCCTTTAGGTACGTCACTCAAAAACCATGGAAGAGAATTCCTCTTCAGTCTAAAACTAAAATTTTAAACCCTATCGTCGCTTGCTTGGCCGGTGGAAGGAACAAAATGGTAGCAGCCAAAGCCTACGACATCTATAATGCTGAATTAAATCCTCACGGCCTTAAAATTAATATGCCTGAAACAATATGGGATATCAGTAAAGCAGAGGTGCCACTTTGGGTCCAAAAACTGGGAGGTCATGCTGTTGTTAAAGTCCCGTATTCTAATGCTGGGCAAGGTGTTTATACGATTACCAATCAAAAAGAACTCGATGATTTTATGGATCAAGAGATTGATTATGAGCGATTTATTGTCCAAAGTCTAATTGGTAATTATCAATGGAGCTCCACAAGCAGCAAGGGTAAATTTTATCATGTTGGTACCATTCCTTCAAAAAACGGATCAACGTATGTGGCTGATATAAGGATGATGGTCAGTAGTACCGAAAAGGGCATCCGACCATTGTGTATTTACTCACGTCGTGCGACCAATCCTTTAGTAGAACAATTAGATGAAAACAGCAATTCTTGGGCTATGCTTGGGACCAACCTTAGTGTCAAGCTCGGAGAAAATCAATGGGGCTCAGACACAAATAGATTGATGTTGATGGACCGAAGAGATTTCAACAAACTAGGGATCGGTTTAGATGACTTGATCGAGTCTTATATTCAAACAGTCTTATCCACAATTGCCATTGATAAAATGAGTAGAAACTTATACAATTCCAAAGGTAAATTCAGACACAAATTATTTAAGTCATTGAACAATGATGAGACATTATTAAATGAAATTTTACGATGAGAAGCTATCGAGTCTTATTTCTAACAGACCATACTAAACATTCTTCTGAAAATTCTCTATACGCTATCGTACGTCAGCTATCGACAGATAAACGGTGCACCAACATAGATGTCGCAAGTAGAGGCTTAGCTGAAAATGATTTGTTTTTTAATGCTGAGAATCTGAGTCAATTAACTGCTGTGTCTGCTGATAAGCAGTTTGAATTTGATCCTTCTGGGAAATCTCTATCACGAGAAACGAGAGCTATTAATCCTGACGACTACGACATCATCTTCATGAGGTTACCGAGACCTGTCACTGACAAGTTTTTAAGCCTCCTAAAAATCCGATTTCCTACTACACTATTTATCAATGATCCAACGGGCATTATCACCACAAGCAATAAGGCCTTTCTATTAGAATTTCAAGACATATGCCCTCCCATTACATTATGCAAATCTATTGAAGACGTCATATCACTTAGTGAGCAGTATGCTATTGTTATGAAACCTCTTCGAGAATACGGAGGCAAAGGCATATTTAAAATTTCAAACAATTTAGTATCTGTTGATTCAACTGAATATGAAGTCAGAGACTTTTTAAAAACAGTAGAAAAAGAACTCATTAGCGAAGGCTATTTGGCTATGAAATACTTAAAAAATGTAACCCAAGGAGATAAGCGCCTCATCGTGGTAAACGGGGAGATAATGGCTGCTTCTTTAAGGTTACCACCAAAAGGCTCATGGCTTTGCAATGTCGCATTAGGCGGAAAATCAGTTGCCTCAACACCTACAAATCATGAACAACACATTGTCCAACGCATAAACCCTTTATTAAAACAGCATGGCATTTTAATCTACGGAGTTGACACCCTAGTGGATGACGAAGGACAAAGAACGCTATCTGAAATTAACACCTTAAGTATTGGTGGCTTTCCACAGGCAGAGTTGCAGACAGGAAAACCAATCATTCAAATGACAATCGATAAATTATTTGACTATGCAGATCAACAGTGAACATTCGCAGCATAACACTGTGGAAGAATTTAATATTAATGATACACCTAAAGGTACTATAGGGTATTATTGGTTAAAAATAGTATCAGATGGATTTAGTAATCCAATCAGTATTCCTCTCATTGTGGCCAGAGGACGAGAAGATGGGCCGACTTTAGGATTGACAGCAGCCGTCCATGGCAATGAATTAAACGGCATTCCCGTCATTCAACGCCTATTCAATGAAATAGATGTGAATGAACTAAAAGGCAATATTGTCGGCGTACCTGTTGTCAATGTACCAGCTTTCATGCGTAAAAAAAGGCGATTTAACGATGGCGTAGATCTCAATCATATCATGCCTGGCAAGAAAGATGGGAATGTAAGTGACATCTATGCTTTTCGATTTATCAACCGCTTGGTTCGGCACTTTGATTATTTATTGGACTTACATACTGCGTCATTTGGTCGGGTCAATTCTTATTATATCAGAGCCGATATGGATCAGCAGAAAACCAAGCAACTTGCTCTACTTCAAAACGCTGACATCATTGTTCATAATCCACCTTCTGATGGGACGCTACGAGGTGCGGCAGATGAATTGGGAATACCTGCTATCACATTGGAAGTCGGCAATCCTAGCATTTTTCAAAAGAGGCTTATTAGGAGTGGTATTGTTGGTATACATAATGTGCTCTGCCATTTGGAGATGATTGATGATAAAATTGAAATCAATGATACAGAGTCTATTATTTGTCATGGCTCCTATTGGTTGTATACAGATGCTGGCGGACTGCTACAGATAGAAGTCAACCTCCTTGATGTACTCGAAAAGGGACAACACATTGGTTATTTGCGAGATATTTTTGGCAATATTATAAAACAGTATAGCGCTCCTGAAGCGGGAATCGTCATCGGAAAAAGTGTAAGTCCTGTCAATCAAACAGGTGGTAGAATCTTACATCTTGGCATTATAAAACAAGTCTGAATTTATAAGTAAAATTCGTGAAAAATAATTTCAGCTTTTGTTCTGAATTTGGAAGATTTGAACGTTATTTGCTTCGCTTTTAAAACATATATTAAGTCACCATCCGCAATGGAAATATTAATGCGATTTTACTGACGATGAAAAACACCTACTTCGATTTAATCGATCAGAGTTACTACTTCCCGCAGGAAGGCTTTGATTTAAAAGATTCCTATCTCACCTTTCATGGCATTTCCTTGAAATATTTGATAGAAAAATATGGAACACCTTTCAAACTTTTTTACCTACCTCGGATCAGTGAACAAATAAAAAAGGCAAGAAACCTTTTCAACAGAGCCATTAAGAAACATAACTATTCAGGTAAATACAAGTATTGTTATTGTACTAAATGTTGCCACTTTTCTCATGTGATTAAAAAAGCTTTGAGAGAAGGCGTTCATTTAGAAACATCCTCTGCGTTTGATATTGATTTGATCCTCAATTTATATCGGGAAGGAGAACTAGATCAAAAAACGATCATTGTTCACAATGGGTATAAAACAGATGACTATTTAAACAAAATTATGTTACTCAATAATCTAGGTTTCGGTAACACCATTTTGGTTGTTGATTCTAAAAGTGAAATCAAACGAATCAAAGCACATTTGTCTGAATTAAAAGCGCCACTAAAAATTGGGATTAGAATGGCGATAGATGAGGAGCCCCAATCTGCATATTACACATCTCGATTGGGAATTAGACCTTCAGAGATCATCGATTTTTATAAAGAAGAAATCGAACCAGACGACAGGCTTAAAATGAAAATGGTCCATTTTTTTATTGATTCAGGAATCAAGGATAATATGTACTATTGGGGCGAATTTCAAAAAGCATTGAAGTTATTTGTTGAGTTAAAGCAACTTTGTCCTGATATAAAAGCAATCAACCTCGGTGGCGGATTCCCGATACGAAACAATCTAGGATTTGAATATGATTACGAATACATGATCAATCAAATTGTAGAAAACATCAAACATGCTTGCACTGACGCCAACATTGAAGAACCTGATATTTTCACTGAATTTGGTAAATACACAGTAGGCGAAAGTGGAGCTATTATATTTTCGGTATTGGAGCAAAAGCAGCAAAATGATGCTGAAAAATGGTACATGGTTGATAATAGTTTAATGAATACAATACCTGATGCCTGGTCTATTTTTGAGAAATTCATATTACTCCCCATAAATAAATGGAATAATGAATACTCAAAAGTCAACATAGGTGGCATCAGTTGTGATCATTCAGATTATTATAATTCTGAGGATATGAATCAACAACTTTTTCTACCAAGCTATGAGAGCTCTGAGGAGGAACCTTTGTATGTTGGATTTTTCCATACCGGCGCATATCAAGATTCTATCAGTGGCTATGGAGGCATCAAACACTGTCTTATACCAGCACCAAAGTTGATTATTATTGATAGAGATGATACAGGAAACATTGTAGACACAGTCTATAGAAATGAACAAACAGTCGACGAGATGTTGAGCATTTTAGGTTATTCAAAAACAGAGTAATATGAGAACCTTCGCAGGTATTTCAGAAGAATTTGCTGATAAAGACCAATCTCAAATATGGCTACAATCCATCAAGTATGATGGGACAAGCAGTTGGGGAAAGGGAGCAGACAAGGGTTTTAATGCATTTATGGAGGCAGCAGAAAACATGGAGCTGTATGATATTGAAATGGAATCCGAAGTTTATAAAAAGGGCATTCATCTCCTACCCGAACTTAATAATTTTGCATCTCCTGATGATATGTTTGAGCAGACTTATAAGCTTACTACTGAGCTCTTGCGTCAAGACAAATTCTTGACTTTTTTTGGTGGCGAGCATTCTATCAGCATCGGTGTTATTAAAGCATTTTACGAATCTTACGATGACTTGACTGTGCTACAGCTTGATGCACACGCAGACTTAAGACCGTCATACGAAGGATCAAAATACAATCATGCCTGCGCATTGCACGATGCCAGTAAGCATACTAATTTAATCCAAGTTGGCATACGGAGTATGGACCATAGTGAGCTTTCGCATATGAATGGTGTGCAAACATTTTTTGCAGACGATATGTATTGGAATGGAGAATGGATGGAGACCTCATTGGAGCAGATGACCGAGAATGTTTATATCACCTTGGACTTAGATGTGCTGGACCCAAGCATTATGCCTGCTACAGGTACGCCAGAACCGGGTGGCTTATCATGGTACGAAATCCTTGCTTATTTGAGGATTGTCTTTGGGCAAAAAAATGTTGTTGGATTTGATATTGTGGAATTAGCACCAATCCAAGGATTAAGCGCACCACAATTCTTAGCAGCCAAATTATATTACAAAATGCTTAGTTATAAATTTTCATCATGAATCAAAAAGGTCCCATCAGTCAATTCATCGTTGATCACTACAAACACTTTAATGCTGCCTCATTGGTAGATGCCGCACAAGCCTACGAAGCGCAGCTTGTCGCAGGCAATAAAATGATGATCACATTGGCTGGCGCTATGAGTACCGCAGAGTTAGGTAAGTCTCTGGCAGAAATGATTAGACAAGATAAAGTCCACATCATCACTTGCACAGGTGCTAATTTAGAAGAGGATGTATTTAATCTTGTCGCACACAATCACTATAAAAGAATACCTCATTATAGAGACCTGTCTCCTCAAGATGAACAAGAGTTATTAGCGCAACACTACAATCGTGTCACAGATACATGCATCCCAGAAGAAGAAGCAATGCGTGCAATAGAAGAACACCTATATGCAGTGTGGAAAGATGCAGATGGTAAGGCAGAGGCATATCTCCCTCATGAATATTTTTATAAAATTTTGCTGAGTGGCGAATTAGAAAACAAGTACCAAATTGATCCGAAAGACAGTTGGTTATTAGCAGCTGCACAAAAAAACATCCCCATCATCGTACCCGGCTGGGAAGATTCGACATGTGGCAATTTTTTCACGTCGTATTGTATAACAGGTGATCTTAAGCCTGCAACCATGAAGTCTGGTATTCATTATATGATGGCTTTGGCAAAATGGTATCAGGAGGTAAGTCAAACGAGCCAGATCGGATTTTTCCAAATTGGTGGAGGCATTGCAGGGGATTTCCCCATCTGTGTTGTGCCGCTGTTACATCAAGATTTGGAGCTAGACCATGTGCCTATGTGGTCCTACTTTTGTCAGATTAGTGACTCCACGACGAGTTATGGATCCTATTCTGGAGCTGTGCCAAATGAAAAAATCACTTGGGGCAAATTGAGTCCAGAAACACCAAAGTTCATTATCGAATCTGATGCGACAATTGTAGCGCCTTTGGTATTTGCTTATGTCTTAGGCTGGTAGCTACATAAAAAAAGAGGAACTCTCAGGCATTCCTCTTTATGTGATGTGTCAAGTTGGCTTGGGGTATTTTATTTAGTAGCCAGAATTTTTATTTCCTTTGAATTTGACACCACTGCCTACATTTTTAGTATTGCCTTCAGGTTCTGCCATATCAAAATCTCCGTCTTTGCACAATCTGAATTCTACACGACGATTCATCATATGAGATGTCTCCGCAGCATTCACAGCCAACGGATTTGATTCTCCACCATACATAAGCTTGATACGACTTCGATCAATGCCATAATTAGAGACTAAATGGTCAATAGCTGCTTTTGATCTTCTGTATGACAACACTTGGTTATAATCATCTGATGCTCTTGTGTCTGTATGTCCATGCGCAACGACACAAAGTTCAGGACATTCTTTTAGTACAGTAGCCACATGATGTAATTGGCTGTAATATTCTGGTTTGACATTGTATTTGTTAAGGTCATAATGAATCATTGGCAAGAACCATTCTCCACAACCTGTCTTCACATTTGGCGCAGGATGAGAATGTTCAGCAATCATTCGCTCTATTTCTTCTTCTGATAATGTTTCGACTGCTGGAATAATCGCTATACAGTCTTCCATATCATAGCCAGGTGGAGAATAGATTTCTGGATCCTCACAATCTGGGCATCCATCACCATCGCTATCTAGCAAGACACCTTTTGTATCGACCGCACAATCTTCTGGCGTGTCTGGCTCAGCGTCCAGCATATCGATAACACCGTCTCTGTCTGTATCAGTTAAATCGAGTTGTGGTCTTCTTTTCAGTGAAGCTATATCATTGAGAGCTGCCTCATATGGATTCAACCAATAGAGTGGCTCTGTTCGTTTGTCAAAATTACCTAGATTGATTCCAAGTCGTAAGTTAGAGTAATGGATAATATCAGAATCATTGGTTTGATCAACTGTGGTTCTCCACTCATGACCATCTAATTTATCATAGTCCTGAGCTAAAATTTGATGTTCTAAGGACAGGTTAAACCGACGACTTAACTTTCTGGAAATACCGACGAGACCGCTAAACTGTGGAAACCATTTGCCGCTGTCATGAGTAAACCCTGGGACATCTCTATCATTTTCAAACTCTGATTCGTAATTATCGTCAAGGACATCCCTAATTCTGTCTCTTTTCTCAGATGTATTTGGTGCACCTAAGTCACCAACACTTGACCAATCATAAGCTGCACCATTCTCATCAAAATAATCCATTGTCACTTTTGTATTCATGACACCCGCTCCTATACCGGTATAGAAATTCCACTTATTATTTGGCTTATGAAATAATAAATTGCCGACATTAAAGATCAAATTTAAGTTAGCACCGACATTCCTTGAATTAAAATTTCGAAATGCGATACCGTCTTCTCCGTATGCGCTCAGTAATTGAGACGCAAGATTCGTGTTATCCAATGCTAAAACTTGGACTGAAGTCCGTCTACCATCTAGCCCTTTATCCCTACCCCAGACTCCATCGAGTCTCCATGAAAAATAATAGTTAATCGCTTTGCGCAAGTGTAATCCAATCCCTAGAGGCGCACAAGGATTACCAGAAGGTATATCCCCATTGACATGCAAACCACCTAGGTGAATACCTAGTTCAAGTGAATTTTTAGGTTTTGATGAGTATGGGTTAAGACCTTGTCTCCAAGCTTCATTTTGCTCAGCATCTTGAGTCATGTCGTCTGTCACATTGATAACATCGTCTAGAATTGTTCTTTGCGTAAAACTTTGGGTTAATACCACACAGCAGAGGATGAACGCCAAACTTATTTTAATATTCATGAGTCTATATTCTAAATACAAGAAATAGTGGATGTGCAGTAGATTTTTCAGTTTATTGGATAAATAGTTAATAAATCTCTATCCAATACACAATTTAATAAAAGATTTGCACTATTTCTTACTAAGTGTTTTCTTAAAAACTTAGCATACTATTGAATTATCGCAATTAAAATTTGATTCATTTCATTAAAATAACAGATGCCAGGAGACTCATAATTAGTGGATAATTAAATTTGTAGAAGAAATAATTATATAAATCACTGATAAATAGTTAATTTTATATATCAATTATTTATAATATGAATATTTTCTCTAGTTCTACATCCCAAAAGACAACTTCAGATAGGTCCATTTCATCAGAGAATTTAGAAAATTCTACTGTCTTAAATTCTGGTGTCGGGCTCCAAATCATTGGTACCAATACAAAATCCTATTCTGTTTGGTCATCACTGCTTAATTACCCATCACATTTCAACAAACAATTGATTAGCTCTGGCTATATCTCTGATTCTGCTAAAATTAAAGAGTGTGTTGATCCAAATGCGATAACGATCATGTTAACTGGAAAGTCATTAACTAAAGACTTACTCGGTAATGATGAACATTTATCATGTATTTCGAATACACTAGAACTAGTAAATGAGTTTGATATTGATTTTGATAACTTAAGCATCCTCGGTATTCAGAAACACTTATGCGATATAGAGCGATATACTAATTATGTCAATTCTATGTATAACATACTTCGTCTTTCGGATATCCGTCATGATGGAGGACTGAGTGAGGTTGTCTTGAGAGAAAGTGATCGAGTCGTATTTGATCTTAACTGCATTCGAAAATCTGATATTCCTGGTAATAATTCCTCATCGTTTTGTGGATTACTCATCGAGGAAGCATGCCAATTGATGAAATATATTGGATCAATTGACAAGCTAAAAACCTTAGAAATTTCTGGTATTGACTTCGATCAATCCTATGATTCTAGCTATTACCAAATGATTGCACTCCTCATTTGGTACATGATGGAAGGCACAACGTTTATCCAAGCAGGAAATTCAATTTCTCACAAAAAACAATATGTCATCTATCCAGAAGGCAGCGATTCTCCCTTATACTTCTATCATGAGTCTACCTCTGATAAATGGTGGATGAACACTAACGATGATATGAATGAGCTAATCCCTTGTAGTCCAATGGATTATCAAAATGCAAGGACTGGTCAAATTTCTGATCGACTTATGAAAATTGTAGAGAAAGTTTAGACTTTGGTTTAATTAATTTTCTCTTGATCCAACTAAAACTAATGATCTTATCGACACAAATTTGGTAGGGTCTCTATTTAATATAAGATTCAATTTTTGCAAGATCCATTGTACTAATTCTGTCAATTACATTTTCATGAAATTCACCATTGTTGTCGAAAAATAAATAACTAGGGTATCCTTGCAATTCAAAAGTTTCTAAAAATGCCGAAGTCAACTTTTTATCGATGTATATGTGTGTGCCTTCTGTCTTGGTTTCAATAATTTTCTTCTCCCACTTCTCAATAGTGCTTGAATTTGTGCACACATAAACGATTTCTACCGGGCTAGACTTTAGTTTAGGTAACTATATATAATTTTACACCAAAACTTTATTTAGTGTAAACAAATACCTATTTTTATTGTATTGATTAATACAAATGATAAATAGAGATTTCGATTCAATCATAGAGCTTCTTCTTACCTTCAAGGACGAACAAACATGTATTGACCACTTAACAGAATTGCGCTGGAATGGTGACATAGGTTCTCCATTTGACGCCACATCTAAGGTTTATGTCTGTAAGGGCAATAAGTATAAATGTAAGAACACTGGCAAGTATTTTAATGTAAAGACAGGCACTATGTTTGACAATACTAAAATAAAGCTTCCAAAATGGTTTTGCGCTATCTATCTTATCACTTCACATAAAAAAGGTATTTCTTCTTTGCAATTAAGTAAAGACATTAAAGTGACTCAAAAAACTGCTTGGCACATGCTACAAAGAATTAGATCTTGCTATGGAATTGATAATGATGAAAATGAATCTAATTCTTTATAAATTAGAAGTTAAGACGTCTTATAAACTACTAATAAATGGATAGAAGTATTCAAATTAAAATTAACGATACAAATGTCGAGTTATCAAAAAAGCTTGTAGACCTATTGTATTATGAAATAAGTGGAATTGTTTACAAAGACAATATTGAATTAGACCTTGACGTCGTTATAGAAATAGTTGCTACTGAAGTGGGTATTGAAGAAGAGGATTACTCAGACTTCAATTCAAAGCTAAAAACTGCATTAGGATTTAACCCTAAGACCGATTAGGAATAAATTTTGTAGTATTGTAAATTAAAGGACTGAGGCAGAACGTCTACCTCAGTCACCTTCATTTTTCATAGGATTTATCCTAAGTAATCATATGAAGGAAATCCGTTAAGGTTAAAAGAGTCATCTAATTCTTCTAACCCGTACGGTTCTAGTTGTGAGAATTTTATTTGGATTCTCACTTTTACTGGACGCCGAATAATTCGAATACGTCTAATAACGTAAATTGATTTGGTGAAAAAATAGTCTTGAAAAAGAAGTGGAGGGCACGGGAATCGAACCCGTCGAGCCCAGTTTTGCAGACCTAGCCGGCGAACCTGCGCCCCCCTCTTTTTCTTTTCTAATCGTCATATCAGAAGGGTAAGTCATCGAATCCTTCTATTTTGTTTAGCGCATAACCAAACCCTCCGAATTCATTTAGTTTCTTTATATATTGATCAGTGATTTTTCCGTCTTCTCTTACCCAAGTTGGTAAGCACCAAAAAGTTAGTCCCTCAGACTTGTCTTCAACCATTGTAACATGCCCCGCTTGCTTCAGCTGAGACAGGGTTGCAGAAATCGAACTTATAAGGCTTGCTCTTGTTTTCCCTTGAAAATCATTATTCTTAGATAAGCCGTTTAATATATCGTCTGACGTTAAAGGAACATCCATGTTATGCAGATATTCGTTTATCTGACTCTTCCAGTTTATTCTTGTTAGCCTTTTATTTTGTTTATGTTCTTCTTTTAGTGAGGAGGCTTTGGCTTCATTAAGTTTGATTAGAATTTCATTTAGCCTATCCATTTCAAGACGAATCTTATTCCTAAGAATATTATATTCGTCCTCAGAAAGTTCTACGTTAATACTCATATATGTAATAAATTACTTATATTTAGATTAGATTTGAAAATCCCCCTCAAATGTGAGGTATTCACATCTAATACAGTTAATGAAAAAATATATGCCCTGCTGAACACAGGGCTTTTTTTTTGCCCTGACAAGACCATGCGAATATAGATAAAATATTATGAATTATTCTTATACAACCAAAATAACCTCTAATAGAGGCACTAGATGTATAAAATATTGTTCTTATATGTAATTTATACTATATTTACATTTTGGTGTAAAATTATATATAGTTACCGAGATTTGAATTTATTGAATACCAGTGTAAAGGATACCTATACTTGAATCAGTCGTTCAAGCTGCATTCCCCGTGACCCTTTTATTAGTATTTCTTTTCCTGTCGTGTCCTGCTGTTCAAACCATGCTTTCATCTCTTCAAATTCAGCAAATTGAAGAATTGACTCATTTGTATTTGTTTTATGGAATAGACTGCCAACTAACACAACTTTGCCCCAATCTTTTGCTTGCACTAATTCTACAAGCTCTTGGTGTTCTTGGATCTCTTGTTCTCCTAACTCGAACATGTCACCTAAGATAAGCCATTTGTTAGTCATTTCCTTTGATGTAAATGCGCGAATCGCTTCTGCCATACTGGATGGATTTGCATTGTATGCATCTAAGTAATAAATACAATCCTTGATGATTTTAGTCTCCGTACGATTATTATGCAACATCAAGCTATTTAAAGCCTCTACGGCATCACTCATTGCCACATCGTAATACTTCGCTATTGTCAGAGCTGCAGATATATTCAACAGATTATGCCTCCCGAAAAGAGTAGAATCAAGTTGGTAGTCCTTATTCTCACTTAACACCCGCCCTTTTAATTTCGGGAAGACAGTATCCATTTTTAGCTCAAAAGAAGTGGATGCTTCAGCAGTGTATCGAATAGATTTAGGATTATGCTTATCCAAATAACTACCGATATAAGGAGACTCCAGATTAGCGAATAGCAGTCCTTCATTTTCTTTTACATAGTCAAACAGCGATAATTTTTCAATTGCAACACCATCTACAGATCCTAATCCTTCAAGATGTGCCTTGCCAATTGAGCTTATTAGGGCAGCTGTCGGTTCTGTAATTTCAGCTAAAGCCCGAATTTCACCTGGACTATTCGTGCCCATTTCAACTATCGCTATCGTATGATGCTCCCTTAATGCCAATAGAGTTAGTGGTACGCCGATGTGATTATTAAAATTACCTGGTGTAGCCAACACATCATATTTGACAGAAAGAATAGCGCTTAAAAGTTCTTTAGTGGTCGTCTTACCATTAGAGCCTGTAATGCCAATCACGGGTATTGTAAAATGTCTTCTATGATATGTAGCCAGATGTTGAAGAGTAGTCAACACATTATCAACAAGAATAAATTGCTCGCCCTTAGCCGCTGTCTCGTCATCGACAATGGCATAGTTACATCCTTTATTGATGGCGTCCTCTGCGAATGCATTGCCATTAAAGTGTTCTCCGCTTAATGCAAAAAAGAGAGAGCCGGGCGTATTTATCTTTCTTGAATCTGTCTCAATTTGACAGTTACAGTCTAAAAACAAATTATATATCTGTTCGATTGTCATTGCTCTAAAATGCAAAAAAGCCTTCGATTGATCACTCAACAGAAGGCTTTTTAATGGATAAGCTGCTATGCCTATTTATATCTTCGTTTCTTCTTCTTAGAGCTTTCAGAGAATTGTTGACCACCTATTGAATTGTTTCCTCCTGGTGAGCCAACTCGTGTCATCGCGCATCTAAAACCAATTGTTTTGTCTGACTTATCTTGAGACTTGAATCGTCGAGTGCCTGGAGATAACCAGTACAGTCGATCCGCCCAAGAACCACCTTTAATGACTCGTGTTTCATCATTTACCAAACTATGCACACCATACTCGTAAGAAATCAACTCATCATCGTCACCATCTTTATAAGATGTAACATTAGCTCGGTTATAATTTTCTCTTCCTGTCACTTCGTCATCGTCTAAGTATCTATATTTTAATCGACCTAAACTATCCTTCTCGACTAGATTCCCGTCTTCATCTGTCAGTAGTTCTCTATATCGATTACCTCTGAATGAGTTAAGATCATGATTTTCTGAATCTCTAAGCGTTGTACTTGTCAATGGTCGGTAAACATCCTCCACCCATTCATTAACATTACCTGCCATATTGTATAGACCGTAATCATTTGGCCAATTTGACCGCACAGGTGCTGTGATATGTGCATTATCATTTAGATTACCTGCTGCACCCATATAATCACCACGGCTTCTTTTAAAGTTAGCTAAGAAATCACCTTGGTTCTTATTTCGTTTTTGATATCTAGCCGAAGTACCATTCCATGGATATATCTTTCTATCAGAGATCAATTCATCTTCTTCAGAGGTACGATTACCTTGCAAGCCTAATGCCGCATATTCCCACTCTGCCTCTGTTGGTAATCTATACGATGGAACTAAAATCCCATCACTGAAAGTCACTGGTCTCTCTCCTCCTGTAGCGAAATCTTTTACATTCTTTCTAACATTACCTTGGTATTGGCCTGCTAGATATGTCTGCGTTGAAAAAACATCACTGTCTTTCGCATCTGGTGACGGATTTAAGATGCCTTTTTTAATCAAGAGCATTTCATTGACTCGATCTGTTCTCCAGATACAGTAATCTTGCGTTTGTTCCCAACTTACACCGACGACTGGATAATCATCATATGCTGGGTGTCTAAAATAGGTCTCAACAAAAGGCTCATTGGCCGCTAGCTCTTCTCTCCAAACAAGCGAATCTGGTAAGGCTTGACGTGATACCATTGGATAGCTGATATATGTTCGCTTTAACCAATCTGTATAGAGTCTCCAGCCTGCATTAGACACTTCTGTCTCATCCATATAAAATGAAGACACAGTAACTCTTCGGGGTATACTATTCCACTCATAGATAACATCCTGATCGGTAGTCCCCATGGTGAATGTTCCTCCTTCAATAAGAACTAAATTGGGAGCATCTATCTGCCCCTCGTATTCTCTCTTTTCATAACCACCCCATTCTTGATCGTTATACTGCCAACCAGTATAATCATCTGATGCTGAGGATCCACCGCCACCACGTTTGCATGATGAGGTGAGTGAGACCATTGCTATTGCAACTATAAAATATGATATATTCTTTAACATTCGTAGTTTAAGATATTTAGTAAGAGTAATACGCTGAGTTCTTGTTTTTATTACCATAGATTACCTAAAAATTGAAAAGCAATCGTTAATATTTGACTTTTTGCCTTTTACGGTCGCAAAATTATAAATTATACCCACTTCATGAGCACCTCTTGTACTATTTATGCCTAATTGCGACACAGTAAAATCAAAACTATAACTCACCTTGATTTTACCAACTGAAGTACCTGCTGAAATAATAGCAGCATCAGGATTTCCAAAAGCATGTCTAAACCAGCCTCCTACAAAAAAATGTTGATAGCCGATAATTGCACCTACATTCAATTGGCTCAAGCCTGCTTGCCTAACATATAAAAAATTAGGTGCGACATAAGCTCCAAACGTACGCCTTTGCGTAGGATCTAAGGTGAGCTGATAGCCTCCATGCACCGCTAGTCGTAAAGGCAAACCATTTGACAATCCATTTTCATCTTCATAAAAATTATAGTCAGGTGTATTCATGTGCTTCATGCTGATACCACCATAGTAGCGGCTCGAATACACCATCACTCCCATTGAGACGTCAAAATATGAGCTGGTCAGGTTATTTGGTATGGTTTCGCTTGTACTGCTACCTATTGGTAAATCAGAACAGGATACACCTAAGTTATTCTGCAACTGGTCCAGGAAACACAATTCTGCCCAATTGATACGCGACTGAGTAAACCCTGCTTCCATCCCGAACTTGATGAAATACTCATCATTCACATTCAAATTATAAGAATAAAAGCCACTTATACTATTGGTAGACAACAAATTACCACCACGAGTCCCTTCTCCTGCTGTATCCCCAATGATCATTAATCCTATACCACTATTGGCTTCTGGAAAAAACTGGTCATACGATGCTGCGTATGTTGTGTAGCCACCATTCGGAAATCCAAATCGACTCACTAAACCTGGGCCTTGATCTCGATAATTGATTGCAACAACTGGATCTGTGCTTATACCAGCAAAAGCAGGATTAATTTGTAAAGGTGCGTTGTAGAACTGACTAAATATAGGATCCTGAGCAAACACAGAAAACGCAATCATGAACAAACTCAGTGTCAGGCTTAGTCTGCATGCGATTCTTTTTGTCTGCAAGATTCTATTTTGCATTGAGTTTTCTACGTTGTGCACTACTTGAATTAATTATATCGTTAGATTTATTCAACGATTACTTTTGAAACCTATTGATAAAGGTATGATTAGATACTGTTTCTTATTTTTTCTCGGCACCATACCGTCTTTCGGTCATGTCTTTGATGAAATGTATATCGTGGACGCCGAACAGCTTTCATGTACAGAAACGCAAAAGTATGCTCTTAGTACATATTTTAAGCAGGATTTATTCAAAGAAAATCTTCAAAACATTCCTCCTGATTTCGCCAACCAGTCAATACTAGCAACTGGTGACATTTTCAAACTTGAAATTATGGAGGATGGTGTCTATAAGCTTGATTACCAGTTTTTGACAACATTTTTGGATTTGAATGGTGTTTCATTTTCTCAAATCAAACTTTATGGACATCCAGGAGGGGCGTTGCCAGAAGATGTTGACGCGAGTGGCCCTGATGATTTAGTAGAGATCGCCACATTCAAAACAAATGCTGATTCAGATCAATTCAATACTGATGACTACATCTTGTTTTATGCTCAGGGACCGGACAGGACCCATTTCAATGCAGATCTGACGATTTCTAAGGAACTAAATGTCTATGCACGAAGCAGTTATATATATCTAAAATTAAGTTCTGATAATGGGATGAGCATACCGCAACAAGCAAATGTTGACGTCGATCAATACAGTACAACTAAAGATGCACTCATCAGTATTGAAGAGAATACGATAAATCTGTTAGGCTCTAATGGAAGTACACAAGGTTCGGGTCAACGGTGGTTTGGTCGTATTTTCACAAAACAACGAAGTTTCAACCTGAGCAATGAGCTACCATTAGCGCACATTGATTTAGACCAGCCTGTCTCAGTAGACATGGCCTTTGCAGGTAGAAGCGAAGAGTTTTCTGAGATCGAATTAAACATCGATAACACACGTTTTACTTCAGTTTTAGGCCGCGTGAATACGGGTGATGTCGAGGCCACATATGCACGAATAGCAAACATCAGTGAGACACTGAGGCTTACTTCATCAGCACCTGAAATAGAAATCAACTTCCCTCTCAATTCAAGTGCGTCCGAAGGTTGGTTAGATTATTTCAATATACAATACAAACAAAAGCTAGTGTTTGAAGGAGACGAGTTAGTCATCTCCGATTTTAACAGCCTTTCACTGCCGTCCTACGGGTTCTCTATCCAAAGCACAATTAATAATCCAATCATTTGGGAAATAACAAATCCGATGATCCCATTAGAGCAAGATTATCTGCAGTCGAATAGCAGTATCAAATTTGGTTTTGAATCTTCTCAACTGAGACAGTTTGTCGTTTTTGATCAAAATCGAGTCAGCAAGACCCCGATTTTTATTGGTGCTATCCCAAATCAAAATATTCATGGCATGGATGAAGCGGACTTGGTCATCGTCTATCACCAAGATTTTGAAGATGCTGCTGACCAATTAGCGCAACACAGGCGAGAGCACGATGGGTTGTTGGTTAATACTGTGAGCATAGAGTCGATCTATAATGAGTTTTCAGCGGGTAAACAGGACCCATCAGCCATTCGCAATTTTTCTAAAATGATGTTTGATCGGCATCCACGGTTTAACTTTTTGCTTTTGCTAGGTGACGGATCCTATGATTATTTGGGTGTATCAGAAGGCTTATCAAATCAAAGCTTTATACCTGCTTATCAAACTAAAGAGTCACTCAATCCATTGTCAGCTTTCCCTACTGATGATTATTATTCACTCTTAAGTGATAATGAAGGTGGCAATCTCAAAGGGGCATTAGATATAGCGGTTGGCCGTATTCCAGTCAAGACAACAGCAGAAGCAAATGCAGTCATTGCGAAGATCATATCCTATGATACCAATCCTGATCGATTTGGTGATTGGAGGCTACGTGTGGCCTTTGCAGCGGATGATGAAGATTCTAACATACATCTAAGACAAGCTGATGGTATTGCACAACAAGCAATCCAAAAACATCCTGAATTTAATCAAGAGAAGATATATTTTGACTCCTATATTCAAGAATCAACACCAGGCGGAGCTCGCTATCCCGCCGCGAATGAAAAGCTAAATAATGAGATATTCAATGGTTTATTGGTTACAAACTACCTAGGCCATGGAGGTCCGAAGGGTTGGTCTCAAGAACGAGTCCTAAAGGTCGCAGACATTATTGATTGGAAAAATAGTACAAAGTTGCCTTTAATTATTACGGCTACCTGTTCGTTTACTGGTTTTGATGATCCTGCGATTGTAACAGCTGGAGAAGAGGCAATATTAAATCCGTTTGGTGGAGCAGTGGCCTTGTTTTCGACGGTAAGATCAGTGTATTCTTCGCAAAATGAGCGTTTGACCAAGTCAGTGTTTGATACGATATTCTCGAAAGTAGATGGTGAGTATATGGCTATTGGTGAGATATTGCGTCGCTCCAAAAATGCAAATTCAGCAGATACGACTAATATAAATGCTCGAAAATTCTTGCTTATAGGTGATCCGAGTATGAAATTGGCGCTTCCTCAATACAACATTAAAACCACCAGTGTAAATAATAAGCTGGTTGGACAATTATCTGATACACTCAGCGCACTTCAGGAGGTGCTTATCACTGGAGAAATCGTGACAGACTCAGGTGAACGCGTGACATCGTTTACTGGTGAGATATATCCTACGGTTTTTGATAAAAAGTCAAGCTTAAGCACGTTAGCGAATGATGGCACAAGCCGCGTAAGAGAATTTGAGGTGCAGCGCAATCGCTTATTTAAAGGTGCCGCGACGGTGGATAAGGGGCAATTCTCCTTTAGTTTTACTGTCCCAATCGATATTGATTATACGGTTGGCAAAGGCAAACTAAGCTATTATGCGACAGATGGGATTGAGATGGATGCAGCGGGTTATTCGGACGATATATTAATTGGTGGTTCAGGAGTAGCGTCGAGTCTAGATGATTCACCGCCTATGGTGGAAGCCTTCTTAAATAGCTTTGAGTTCAATTCAGGAGATGAGACAAATGGGGATCCGATTCTACTTGTCAAGTTAGCAGATGACAAGGGCATTAACTTTTCCGGTATCTCCATTGGGCATGACATCACAGCAATCATCGATGATAACACTCAGAATACGTTTATTTTAAACGAATTCTATATCAGCGACTTGGATAATGCTATGACAGGAACCGTTAGATTTCCATTGAGTGGTCTAGAGCCAGGTCCACATACCTTGACAGTTAAGGCATTTGATGTCGCTAACAATCCAGGAGAGCAAACGATAGACTTTGTGGTCATTGGTCCAGAAGAAGGCGAAATTACCAATTTGAGCAGTTTTCCTAACCCCACTGATGGTGTGACAACATTTAGCTTTACGCACAATTTTGTCAATGAATCCGTAGAAACAACGGTATCGATATACAATCTGAGTGGCCAACTCGTAAGGACACTACAGCAAAGCGAAGTGCTACAAAGTAGTCTTAATCAATCAATGACTTGGGATGGAATAGATGACTTTGGTAGTGAGGTCGTATCGGGTATATATCTATATACAGTAAAAATAAATTCGCCTTCACTAAATATTTCCAAAGAGTCGACGTTTGAGAAGGTAGTTGTAATAAAATGATTAACTATCCCTTAACATTTTATATTTGCCATTATTTAAATAACCCATGATTATGAGACAACTTGGTCTTAGAGGAATATTTTATGTTTTAGCATTGATTTCGTGTGTATCCACGTCAATGAATGCACAATTTGATCCTACACAAGGATGTATAGTTGATGTGAATAACGAATGTATCCCTAATACTCTATTAACTGCAGTACCATTTCTTAAAATTGTTCCAGATGCTCGTGCAGGTGCCATGGGTGATGCTGGATTAGCAACGTCTGCAGATGCAAATAGCATGCACTTCAATGCATCAAAACTAGCCTTTGCTGAGCAGAATTTTGGCTTGGGTGTTACGTATACACCTTGGTTAAGAGAGTTAGGATTAACGGATGTTTTTCTAGCCTACTTATCCGGCTACAATAAAATTAATGATGTACAGGCGATCGGTTTCAGCTTAAAGTTCTTTTCATTGGGAGATATTAATTTTACTGATATCAATGGAGGAAGTACGGGTATGGGTCGGCCGCGAGAGTTCGAAATTGCTGGTGCATACGCTAGAAAATTAGGTGATAATTTGTCTGCTGGTGGATCAGCTAAATATATTTATTCAAATCTCGCTTCTGGGCAGCAAGTACAGGGGATCGACATTAATACAGCCAATGCTTTCGCTATAGATTTATCACTAACTTATATGAAAGAAGTTGGTGCTAACAACAATCAGTTGAGTATTGCAGGTGCATTATCAAACCTAGGTTCTAAGGTCTCTTATACTAACAGTTCAGAAACAAAGGACTTTTTACCAGGTAACATTGGGATTGGATCAGCTTATAAGTTGAATTTAGATGAATATAACAGCTTGACTTTTGCGCTGGACATCAATAAACTATTAGTACCAACACCGCAACCATTTCAACTGCGTACAGTCGTAGACGGAGTAGAGACAGATATCGATAATCCGGCTTTTGATCAAACTGGCGGGGACGATGGTGGTCCAGATGGCGTTGGTGATTACAGACAGAAAGGGACATTCGCGGGTATCTTTGGCTCATTCGCAGATGCTGAAGGTGGATTCTCTGAAGAAGTAAAAGAGCTGACGTATTCCTTAGGTGTTGAATACTTATACAATAATCAATTTGCTGTTCGTACTGGATATTACTTCGAGAATGAATTAAAAGGAGACAGACAATATTTGACACTTGGAGTCGGCTTGCAATACAACGTAGCCACGATCAATATATCTTATTTGATTCCTACATCTAACCGTAGAAGTCCATTAGATAATACGCTTAGATTCTCATTCATTTTTGATGCCGCTGCGTTTCAGTCAGGGAGATAGGCTAATAGAGAGTGTGTTGAGACTGCCTGCAGGCAGGTGTTGAGTGATTTAATAGAAAAAGGCCTTTTGATTTCTCAAAAAGCCTTTTTTTAATTAATGTATTATCATAAGCCGGATTCTGTTATCCCCTGCAAGCAGAGAACCTCTATCATTTATCTGGTGTTTAGTTCGCACTAAACATCTAGCTGCCTACCCCTTAAGACATCCCGCCGCAAAGCGAGATACGACCGAGCAAGTCTTACCCTTAATATACGTGACATTTCAACCCATGAGGTTTATCCACAAAGACTGTTACCAATCTCTGTCGTGAGCTCTTACCTCACGTTTTCACCCTTATCCGCCAGCTGGCGGACGGTTTAGCTTTCTGTGACACTAGCTGTCTCTGATGCTTCCATCAAAGCCCATCTGTTAGATGGCATGGCGCTCTACGTTGTCCGGACTTTCCTCCCCGATACGAATACCGGAGCGATAGAGTCAAATACAGGGTAAAAATAGCTCATTTCGCATTGAATTCAGCTTTTTAAGGAGAAGTAACATATTATAATATAATTTAATATATAAAACCTTAACTTTGAGTGAGATCTATCGAAGTGATTTAAAAATGTATGTTAAAACACTTCATCGCTTAAATGGCTCATTTTATGAAAACGTATATTAATGCAGCTCTATTCTATTCAGGATTAGCCTGTATAGCAATCGCGGTATCTCTACTCCAAGAATCAGTTTTCAACTACGTCAATATTGATGCTGTCTTCTCTACGGGGCTATTGGGCATTACGATTCTGAGTGCACTGACTTTGCTATTCATATCTATTTTCTTGATGCAGATGAGCGTATTCAAACGCATTATTGCTAAAGAAGCGGATTTCAAAAACAGATTCAAAGTCCTTGGTATATCAATGGTCAGCTTAGTACCTGTGATTATTCTATTAGACTTGCCTCTACTTCCAAGTTTGATTGCAACGGCCTCTTATACATTGTTCTTCGATTTATTTTTAGATAATAAGCGTGTTTCAATTACCTGGTGTATTTGGTGGATCATTATTATTGGCGCTTTCCTTTCTTTACTGATCTTTAATAGAATTAATCACCAACAGGATATTTTCACGCAGCAAACCTTAGAGGAAGTGTATCAAAAACCCTCTCAGGTCTTACTTAAAACTATTGAATCACAATACGCGCGAATCCATGAATTAGAGTTAGACAAAATCAGTACGATTCCTGACCCTTTTAAAATCGCGTCTTATGATATTGAGGAATTTTATAAAGAGGATATTCAAATTTTAAAAGATACTTTATTTTATGATTTCAGTCATTTCTATTGTTTTGATGCACGCGGTAAATCACTTATTGAAGATTCCGATTATTTATTGACACAAGTAAACTCTGTTGTAGAGAGATCAATACAACTAAAAGATGATATCCTATATGATCCGTTTTCAAAAGCCTTGACATTTATTTTTGACTTAAAAAACGACAATCATCCTAACAGCCCATTTACACTATACATCGTCCTTTCAAAAGAAAAGAATAACTCAACATTCACCAATTATCAATTGTATAAAGGAGATCAATATTACAAACAACTGTCTCCACAATACCCAGAAACCTTTAGCTTCGACACAGCTGAAAACATGACCTTAGCTAATGGTAAAAAATTCATTGGTACTTCTTTTCCTAATGGATTTAATGCCCTATCAGCAAGAGATGTTACAGACTTGATCAAGCCTATTTCTCTCTTTTCATACCTCTTCGTATTGATGGTCATGATTACGACTTTATTGTTGTTATTTAATTCCGCGTTCAAATTTTTACCTAATAGAATTACAACAGATTTCTTTTTTAATTCGCTACAAAACAAACTCCAAATCACAGTCATACTGCTGATTGTCGTCACATTTATATTCATAGGACTTGTCACTATTTTTTATGTCAATCGATTATCTGAGCGCTATGCATACAATATGCTCGAACGAAAGTTAGAGATGTCCATGCGGCTGTTTAAGCAAAGTAATTTTGACATCAACACGTTTCAGAACACGATTAATGATCTCCACTTCGCAGAAAACATTCATCTGTATTTATTAGATGACGAAGGTGAGATGATCACTTCAAATCACGGTGCACCCTTTGTCGCCGCTACTGACCTACAGCAGGATACGTCACTTGTACTTAGACAATTTAGTCAGCATGGAAAGCCAACATATGGCATGACCAGTAAATTGACCTTTTCAAATCTTGATCCATTATTCATCAAAATAGTATCTAATAATCCATCGGATCGTATTAGCAATGTGAACGACTTCATGGGTACATTGATCAATATCTATGTGTTTCTATTTATTATAGCAGGTACGATTGCAATCTTTATTTCCAAGCCAATCACCGATCCTATTACAGCGATTGGAGAACGAATGCGGCAATTGAAGTTGGGTAAAGAAAACAAACCATTATCGTATGACAAAAATGATGAGCTCGGCGCGCTAGTCAATGAGTATAATCAAATGATCGAAAAGTTAGACAGTAGTAGTAAGCTGATCGCCCAAACAGAACGAGATATGGCCTGGCGAGAAATGGCCAAGCAAGTCGCTCATGAGATTAAGAATCCGTTGACACCGATGAAATTGAGTATTCAGTATCTGCAGCGTGCTATATCTGTAGCGGATGCAGACCCTCAAGTCCTCGTCAAGAGAATATCACATACATTAATCGAGCAAATCGACAACCTGAGTCAAATTGCCAATGAATTTTCAAATTTCGGTACTCTTCCAGAAGGTAATAATGAAAAAGTGAGTTTGAATGAAGTGGTAGAAGCCATCCATGATTTATTTCGTAAGAGAGATGATATGGATATCTATCTTGAAGAACCTATTGACGACATCATCGTATTTGCAGACAAACATCATCTAATTAGAATCTTAAATAACTTGGTTAAAAATGCTATGCAGGCAATCCCCGATGATAGACGCGGCAAGATCCATTTGAAGCTGTATCAGGATAAAAACAAGGCATTGATCAAGGTATCTGATAATGGTACTGGCATACCTGATTATATGAAGGATAAGGTGTTTACGCCTAATTTTACGACTAAAAATTCAGGGACTGGACTTGGCCTAGCCATCTCAGCCAATATGATCGAATCCTTTAATGGACGAATTTACTTCGAAACAGAAGAAAATGTAGGAACGGATTTTTATATTGATATTCCATTAATGCGATCAGAAGAAAGCAAAGTCGATACAGAAACTCTTGAAAATAGAGTTTATTTAGACTAAACATACTTGTATATTTACTGTTTATCTACTGTTATGAACACGATCATATTATATACGCTCATTACTATCTTTTCTGTATTGGCAATGGAGTTTGTGGCTTGGTTTGCTCATAAATACCTTATGCATGGAGCCTTATGGAGCTGGCATGAAGATCATCACAAGCCTCATGAAAATGAGGGCTTTTTCGAAAAAAATGACCGTTTTTTCATCGTTTTTGCCTTGCCGAGCTTTTTATGCTATTTGGCAGGTGGACTATTACCAGATTATAAAGCCTTATTGTTTGTCGGCATAGGAATCAGTATTTATGGTCTCATCTATTTTTTAATTCACGATGTCTATATACATCAGAGATTTAGTTGGTTTAGACAATTAGACAATAAATACTCAAAGGCGATATTGAGAGCCCACGGCGCTCATCATGCAAAACAAACAAAAGAGGCAGGTGAGTCATTTGGACTTCTCATTGTAAACCCTAAGTATTTCAAGAAGCGATCTAAAATTCGTACGAGCTAGGCAACCTAACTCCATTTGTCTTCGTACATACATATAAGTAAATGATACTAACTATTGACATATCACTAATATTAAAATCGTCAATTTTAAAGTTGTATCCTCAAATCCTTACTAATGAAAAGTAGTTTTTATAGTTTCGTATTCACCTTGTCCTTACTTATTGTTGGATGTTCTAGTGATCCAGATGTCCCCGTACTAGCTGGAGACCCAGACCCAATGGATGAAATGGAATCAGAATCTTTTGAAGATGCACCTGATTTCAGTTTGAAAGCCTTGGATGATACCGACATTTCGCTTGCTGACTATAAGGATAAGGTATTGGTTATCTTTTTCTTTGGCCATAACTGTCCACCATGTGTAGCAGTAGGTCCAACGATAGAGGACGAATTAAATCAAGAATTCAGAACCAACGAAGATTTTGAGATCATTGGCATTGATGTATGGGATGGAAGTAATGCACAGGTCCAACGGTTTCAAGAAACGACCACAGCAAGCTTTCCACTAGGATTGAAAGGTAGCTCGGTTTCAAAAGATTATAATTCAGGAAGAGATCGTCTAGTTGTAATTAACAAGGAATCAAAAATTGTTTTTAATGGTACATCTGTCGCTAAAAATGACCTATCTGATGTCCAGAATACTGTAAGAGGATTATTAAATTAATGAGGAAACGACTACTTATTCTATCTGCATGTTTATGCATCGTGTCTGGGTCTGAATTGTTAAGTCAGCAGGTTGATGATTTTTCATTGGAATCCGTTGACAATGAACTTCTCAGTTTGGATGAAATCAAGGGTGAACATCTGACAGTTATCGATTTTTGGGCGACATGGTGTAAGCCATGTACCAAAGCAATGCCAAAGCTCAATGATCTCTATACCAAATATCAGGATCAGGGTGTCTCTATGATTGGCATTAGCTGCGATGGTCCTCGAAGCATTAGCAAGGTCGGCCTTGTATCAAGTTCACTAGGCATCGATTATCATATATTGAAAGACATTGATTGTGATGTGATGAAGACGTATCAATTTCAAGCATTTCCAACATTGATTATTCTTGATGAAAATAATGAAATCGTCTGGGTGCATGAGGGATTTCTAGCTGGTGATGAAGACATCATAGATGAGGCTATCTCGAGCCGACTGAACTAAGGATTGTGTCAATTATTAGATCAACAATCCTCCTTACCATATTTATATTAAGTACGTTTTCCATGTTCTCTCAATCGGGAGGAACAAACTTACTTGAGTTTCAGTATGGGAAGATACCAGGAGAAGTAAGCGATGCCTTTGCATCATTGTATGATAGAACCACGCTCTCTTATCGCAAATTTGGATTTTCTGCATCAGCAACATTAGAACAGTATTACTCAGAGTTTTCAGATCGAAACTACACAAGTATTTCGCAGGGCCTCCTTCGTTATAAGAATAAAAACTGGGAATTTAATCTCGGCAATATGTATGAGACCTTAGGCCGAGGCGTCTTACTCAGAGCTTTTGAAATCAGAGGTGCAGTGATAGAAGATTTTGGTTTTCGTTCACGGCAATACTTCCATAGAGATTTACTAGGTGGATCAGCTCAGTATAACACTAAAAAGATTAGCATACAGTTACTCAGAGCAGATGTATTAAACACTCAACCACCAACCTTATCTCGAACAGACAGACGCACAGATATCGTCAATAGTCTCGCATTAAAAGCAAATTACTACAAGAAACATAAAGCCAGCTTATACATTCTCAACCATGAAAATACAGGCAGTGATGCCAATACCTTTTCTGGTCTCTCCTTTGAAGGACCTTTGCCTGGCAGTTTTAATTATTACGTCGAAATAGCAAATGGAATAAGCCAAACAGACAGGCGAGCCATCTATGTCGGCTTGACAGGTTTACTAGGACCTGTGAGCCTAAATTTAGAATTAAAATCGTATACTGACTTTCTGATAGGTTCTGGCATTAATGAGCCGCCAGCAGCAATTCAGCAACAAAATTATCGAGTCTTAAATCGCAGTACACACGTATCCAATCCGATTGATGAAGATGGATATCAGCTTGACCTATCCTATGGTTTTGAAGGAGGTCTGATGGTTTTCAATCATGCTTTAGCACTTAACAGATTTGGTAATAGATCTTTTACCTTTCGTCAATTCTTTGTCGAGTGGTCTAGTCAGATCAATAATAAAATTGATTACAAGCTATTTTTAGATTGGAGTGAAGATCCTTTAAAAGCTGAGCGGAATCGATTTTCCTTAGGCTTGTATTCTGTCATACCTCTCTCAAAGAATTGGCGACTGCTGCCTGAAATTGAAATTCAAACATTTAAGAGAACAGCTGGCTCAGTCAATAATCAGAGTATATTATTAGGTTTACATTATAAGTCCAAACTGACTTTAGGCGTATTGTTTGAATCAACATCTGACCCTTTATTACAACTTGATACAAGCTCTGACAGGAGACAGTTTTTAGGCCTTAATGTCGGATTTAAGCCGAACTACAAACATGCCATTCTACTCTTCGCAGGCGAACGACAAGGTGGTCCAGCCTGCAGTTCTGGCGTATGTTATGAAATATTTGATTTCAAGGGAATTGAATGCCGATGGACGACGCGATTCTAATCGCGATTAACAGTTGTTCACTAAAACTTGATACAGTAGTCTAGCTGTCTATCTGCTGTAGACATTCTTTAGAAAAAATTGCTTCCGATGATCCTATCTACCCTATATATTTGTCTTACAAATTATTTATTTAAAATTTAAACTATTAATCATGCCAGGGCTTAATACTGTTACTACAAGTTCTTCATTAGTTGATACGATTCAACTGTTTATTTTATTTATGATGGGTGCTTTCTTTGCCGTTTCAGGCACTTTTGGATAGTGCCTAAACATATGTCTATTAAAATGTGAAACATCTATTTGCATTGTGATAGACATTCTAATTCACCTCCCACTTCTCCACCAAGTCGAAAAGCTCATCATTCAACACGGTCATAATAAATCGTTACAGCTTTTTCCTATATCATTGTATTTAAAGTCGGACTTAGCTACCTTTATAGCCAATGCACGATATAGAGCCATATCATAAATGGAGGAATCATTATATTTCATCGCAAGATGATAAGTCACCTCTATTCGGCAGGGTGTATGACGAATTTACATTTACAAACAAGGTATATAACTACTTCATTCATCCGCAATGGGACGATTTTGGCTCTCAAACTTTGTATGGTAAAATTTTATTTGTGGATTATAGCAATTCCTTTTGTTGTATCGAGTTAATTGGCGAATGGAATGACTGTATCAATAACGACATCATGTTTTTGAAACGAGAACTTGTTGATCTAATGACGATACATGATATCTCTAAGTTTACCATATTTTGTGACAATGTGATGAATTTCCATAGTTCAGATGACAGTTATTACGAAGAATGGTATGATGATGTGAAAGAAGAAGGTGGTTGGATAACATTTATCAATACGATGGATCATGTTAAATATGAAATGGAATCCGTAAGATTGCAACATTACGTCAATATTGGACCTCAATACAATGAGATGAATTGGAGAAAATTAAAACCACTAGCATTGTTGGACCACATCGAAGACCTCATAAAACTAAGTATAAAGCAACTTAGTTATTAATTAGACATATGCATAAATCTGGATTTGTAAATATTATAGGTGAACCTAATGTCGGTAAGTCCACCTTAATGAATGCCCTCGTAGGTGATAAAATGTCTGTCATCAATCGTAAACCACAGACGACCAGGCACCGTATTATGGGTATTTTTAATGATGACGAATATCAAATCATTTTCTCGGACACGCCCGGTTGGATAGAAAGTCCAGGTTATAAAATGCAGGAAGTGATGAATAAATTTTCATATTCCACATTTGAAGATGCAGACATTATCTTACTTATCATTGATGTTTTGAGGCCTATTGACGTCGATAATCAATTGACATTAAGGTTATCTAATGTAACAGTACCCAAATTCCTCATTCTAAATAAAATTGATGCGTCACATGAATCACAAATCAAGGAAGTTAAGGATAGTTGGCACAAGGCATTCTCTTTTAACGAGACCTTTGAGGTTTCAGCAAAAGATGAAACGGGGGTCGTTGACCTATTTAATGCTATAAAATCTGCTCTTCCTGAAGGTCCAGAATACTACCCAAAAGATCAATTAACTGACAAACCAGAGCGGTTTTTTATCAGTGAGATGATTCGCGGTCAGATTCTTGCACAGTATCATCAAGAGATACCTTATTCTGTAGAAGTAGAGATAGAGGAATTTAAAGAATCTATATTGCGCGGAGAAGATTTTGTGCATATTCGAGCCAATATTCATGTCAGTCGCAAAACTCAAAAAGCTATCCTCATTGGTAAGCAAGGAGCTGCCATAAAACAATTGGGAATAGCTTCGCGAAAGGATATCGAAGAGTGGTTGGGCAAACGCATTCATCTTGAACTTTATGTTCGTGTCTCAGATGATTGGAGAAATGATACGAACAAATTAAAACAATTCGGGTACAAGTAAATGGCAGACGTAGTAGCAATAGTAGGAAGACCTAATGTAGGCAAATCAACATTGTTTAATCGATTGATAGGCGCGCGAAAGGCGATTATTGATAATGTGAGCGGCGTCACTCGTGACAGGATTTATGGCTTTTCAGAATGGAACGGTCGAGCATTTACAGTCATCGATACAGGTGGATTTGTGACAGGGTCAGAAGACGTTTTTGAAAAAGCAATTCGCGACCAAGTCCAGTTAGCAATAGAAGAAGCAGATGTTATAATCTTTTTGACAGACACAACGACTGGTATTACAGATCTAGATGCAGATGTTGCTGAATTGCTTCGCAAGGGCAAGAAGCCTGTCGTCCTGGCTGTCAACAAGGTTGATAACAATACTCGGATGTTGGCTGCCAATGAGTTTTGGGCATTGGGTTTTGAAAATACAATTTTTCTATCATCTATTACTGGTAGTGGATCTGGTGAGTTACTTGATTTGGTAACAGAATTACTTCCAGATTCTGATGGCGAAGAAGATCCTTATGAAGGTATTCCCCGACTTGCTATTATTGGGCAGCCAAATGTTGGCAAATCATCATTCATCAATAGTCTATTAGCGAAGGATAGAAATATTGTCACGGATATAGCTGGTACGACTAGAGATTCAATTGACTCCTACTATAATAAATATGGGATGGAGTTTATACTCATTGATACTGCTGGCATCCGAAAAAAGAAAAAGGTACATGAAGACTTAGAGTTTTATTCTGTCATTAGGGCAGTAAAAGCTATGGAAGAAGCTGATGTTTGTTTGTTGTTGATCGATGCGACAGTTGGCTTAGAGGGCCAGGACCTCAGTATTTTAAGCCTTGTACAAAGACGAAAAAAAGGGCTCGTTATACTCATTAATAAGTGGGATCTAGTAGACAAGGAGACTAATTCTGCAAGGGATTATGAAGAGATGGTCAAGCACAAAATATCTCCGTTCAATGATGTCCCTATCTTGTTTGTATCAGCTTTAGAAAAGCAGCGCATATTTAAAGCTTTAGAAAAAGCTAAGGAAGTGTATGTGAATCGAACACAAAAAATTAAAACATCCGAACTCAATGATTTGATGCTGGATATCATCTCTCGAAATCCGCCGCCAAGCCATAGAGGAAGATTTATTAAGATTAAGTATGTAACTCAATTGCCAACGCATTATCCAAGTTTTGCATTCTTTTGCAATAGTCCTAAGCATGTACGTCGGGACTATCGAAATTTTATTGAAAACCAACTTCGAGAGAACTACAATTTTACAGGAGTACCAATTAGTGTTTATTTTAGAGAAAAATAACGCAGTGAAAATGAAAATACTTGTTACTGGCGCTGATGGACAAGTTGGTAAAGAGCTACAATTCATCAGTCAAGACAATCTAGATATTGACTTCATCTTTGTGAATAAATCAAATCTAGATATTATTAATGAAGAAAACGTCAATGCCTTATTCTCGACGCTTCAACCAGATATTTGTATTAATTGTGCCGCGTATACAGCTGTAGACAAAGCAGAGACAGATGTTGATCTTTGCCACAAAGTCAATGCAATGGGGCCTTTATACCTAGCACAAGCCTGTGCAAATCATCATAAAACCTTGATTCATTTATCGACAGATTACGTATACAACCTAAGCCTTAATCGGCCATTGCAGGAAGATGATGAGACAAATCCGATTGGAGAATATGCCACCAGTAAACGGGAAGGTGAGCGCCATGCACTTGCCGCGAATCCAGCAACGATTATTGTCAGGACATCTTGGGTATACTCGAGCTTTGGTCATAATTTTGTAAAGACAATGCTGCGCTTGGGAGCTGACCGAGATTCTTTATCCATTGTGAGTGATCAAATAGGGACACCAACATATGCACGAGATATTGCCAATGTCTTAGTAAAGATTGCCAAAGCAACACAAGAAAAAGCCGATCACAAGTATTTTGGCATCTATAACTTTAGTAATGCAGAGTCCACGAATTGGGCAGATTTTGCAAGAAAGATTTTTGAAATAAAATCAATCGAGTGTACAGTTGAAAATATGACAACAGCAGCATATAATGCAGCAGCGCATCGCCCACTGTGGAGCGTTTTATCAAAAGAAAAGATAAAAAACACCTTTGATCTTGAAATCAGATCATGGACTGAGAGTGTAAATGAATGTTTGGGTCTTCTGTAAGGCATTATTAGTCATAATAATTTACTAATTTGAATAAGATATGCGAATTCTAGCTAAAATTAGTACTGTCATCATCTTGTTGGGCATTATGCCACAAATGGGTTGGTCTACACATAATCGTGCAGGAGAGATCACCTATGAGCAAATTGATGAGCAAACAATCCGAGCAACAATTACAACTTATACGAAAACGAGTAGTGCATCAGCAGATAGAGATAGTGTAGAGGTCGTTTGGGGTGACGGGTCGAGCCAATTCGTATTAAGAGCAAATGGAACAGGTGATCTACTGCCAAATGATATTAAGGTAAACTTCTACATAGCTGAACATACATACCCAGGCAGAGGCACCTATACAATCTCAATGACTGACCCGAATCGGGTAGCTTCGATCCTAAATGTCAACTTCCCAAACTCTGTTAATGTTCCCTTTTATATAGAGACAACATTCACCTTATTGAATCCCTTATTTCAGGGTAAAAATAATTCTGTCGTTTTACTTCAAGCGCCGATTGATTTTGCCTGTATAGGTCAAGTGTTTGTCCATAACCCAAACGCCTTTGATGTGGATGGTGATAGTATTGCATATGAATACACAGTACCTCGATTGGCCAGAGACACAGATGTTCCAGATTATGTATTTCCTGATCGAATCAGTACAGGTGCCAATAATATGATTAGTCTAGATCCAATATCTGGCACATTCATTTGGAGATCTCCTCAGAGAGCTGGCGAATACAACATTGCCTTTAAGATTAATGAATTTAGGCAAGGGGTCTTAATTAATAGCACGACCAGAGATATGCAAATCTTTGTACGGAGTTGTGATGATATTCCTCCTGTCATTGATGTTGTTGAAAGTCTATGTGTTGTCGCCGGTGAAAATATTAGTATTCCTATCATGGTTTCAGATATGGATGTTGATCAATTGGTCTCACTTGGTGCTTCTGGAGGGCCATTCACATTTGAAGATTCTCCTGCTATGCTTGTGGGAGCAGATGAGTTCTTGCCTCATCCGTATACAGCAACACTAAACTGGCAGACGACATGCAATCATATCTCTAATGAGGAATATCAGATCGTGTTTAGGGCAGTTGACAATTCATTTGGAGACACCACAGGGTTGGCTGACTTAAAAACGCTGCGGATTAAGGTGATCGGGCCTCCCCCACTGGATGTGATGGCTGAGAGTACAGCTGGGACTGTCGACCTGTCTTGGGAGCAGCCCTACGAATGTGAATCTGCAAGTGATGACTTTTTCCTAGGCTTTTCTGTATGGAGAAAAACAGGCACGACTAGCTTAGCTGTGGATAGCTGTAGCGCTGGATTGGATGGCAGTCCTTATGAAGAAATAATATTTATTACCAACGAGTCAGAGAATGGTCGCTATACCATCAATGATCCTAATGTAGAGCCAAGGACTATTTATTGTTATCGTGTCCTAGGTGAGTTTGCAAAATTAACTGACACTGGGAATCCATTTAACAAAGTCTCCTCTATAGCAAGTGACGAGTTCTGTGTCTTGATTAAGCAGGACTTTCCTCTACTCACTAAGGCATCGGTTATCACAACTGACCAACAATCAGGATCCATCGCTGTAGAATGGACCAAACCAATAGCAGAAGATTTGGACACGCTCATGAATCCTGGTCCTTATAGATATCAATTATTGAGTCGGATTTTAGATTCTAATGATCCGTATGTTGAAATTGCTGATGCTAATTTTACAATTAATAATTTTAGCGATCCTGTAGATACATTCTTTATCCACACAGACTTGAATACGGTAAGTAATTCCTATGAATACAGGATATCGTTTTATGCGACAAACATCAACTCAGAACCTAACTCACCTGAAGATGCGAGTTCAGTCTTTCTATCCGTCACACCTACTGATCAAGCGAATCAACTAAGTTGGGTCGCAGACGTGCCTTGGTCCAATCAGCGCTACATTATCTTTAAAGAACTAAACAATCAATTTGATTCCATAGCGACGACAACGAGTACAAGCTTTGTCGACAGAGGATTGACAAATGGAGAAGAGTATTGCTACTATGTCCAAACCATAGGAACATATGGGCTGAGTACCACGCCACCAATGATTATCAATAATTCACAAACCAACTGTGGTTCTCCAGTTGATGATTTGTCAACATGTGAAGTGATGATAAACGTAAATAATGTTTGCAGCGATCCTTTTCAGTTTGGAGGTGTCAATACAAATATCAATGAGATCACTTGGCAAGTAGCTGCTAATACATGTGATGAGGAAGAAATCATCAGTGGTTTCAATGTCTACTATGGCTTAACAGAAAGTTCAAATTTTGAGTTTGTTGGAAACACATTAGATGAGTCATTTGAGCATTCTCCTCAATTTGGTGTTGAAGGTTGTTATGCAGTAACGACATTAGATCAATTAGGGAATGAAAGTGGATTCAGTAATGTGATTTGTATTATCAATTGCCCTAATTATAGTTTACCGAATACATTCACGCCGAATAGTGATGGTGCGAATGATGTCTTTAGGCCTATTGAATCTCAGTTTATAGCTAGAGTGAATATGGATATTTTTAATCGATGGGGGCAGAAAGTGTTTAGTACTGAAGATCCTCAATTAAATTGGGACGGCACAAATATGAATGGCAAGGAACTTGCGGAAGGAGTCTATTATTACAAGTGCCGAGTGTTTGAGGAGCAAGTAGAGACTGGAGAAAGGGAAAGAGATATATTAAACGGTACGATACACTTAATAAAAGGACAATAAATGTTTTCAGGTATAGTAGAAACGATTGGTCGCATCGAGGATATAACTTTAGATGGGACGAACAAAACCTTTGTGGTCTCCTCATCAATTTCAACCGAATTGTATATAGATCAAAGCATAGCTCACGATGGTGTCTGTTTGACTGTCGTCAAGCTGGAGAATGGCACGCATGCAGTGACGGCTGTTGAAGAGACTTTACTCAAATCAAATTTAGGGGATTGGGAAGTGGGTTCTTTTATCAATCTGGAGCGCTGTATTACTCTAGATACGAGACTGGATGGCCATATGGTACAAGGGCATGTGGATGCGACCATGAGATGCCTATCTATAGACAACCGTGATGGTAGTTGGTTAATTCAATTTAGCTATGACCAACAGTTTGACAGTCTTTTAGTCGACAAGGGATCTATCTGTATCAATGGTACAAGTCTCACACTAATTGATCCTGAGGCTGGCGTTCTATCTGTTACGATCATACCGTACACCTTTGAGCACACGACGTTTAAGCATCTTAAAGAGCAAGACTTGGTGAATGTAGAGTTTGATATTATTGGCAAGTATGTGAATCGCTATATGAGTAAGATACAAGCTAAAAACAACCAATAAAAATAGAAATTAGAGCTTAGAACGATTGAAGTTAGTCTTGATTTAGACGGGACTTTCTCTGCGCTGATGTGCGATGAAGTTAGAATTGAACCACATAGAATGATAGAACACATAGAGCTGATTGTTTTAATTGAATCACATAGAATAACAGAGCACACACTACCAATTGTTTTTATTTATTGCTTCAAGTAGGCCTCCATGAATTCGTAAGATAATCTATGGATTTATCATTCTATGTGGTAAAACAATCCTAGAATTTATAATCCTAAAAACCTGTCCGACTTAGTTTTTATCAATAATCGAGTAGGAGAAACGAGCAATAATAAAATTGGTCGTTTCGTCCTCTCACACCACCCAGCGTACGCCTTACGTACTGGGCGGTTTCATTAATTTTGAACAATAATAAGCATACATATCGAATAGCCCAATGCTAGC
>CALGLU010000010.1 GCA_937959275.1 uncultured Saprospiraceae bacterium
GACTTATACGTTGACCTTGTTTACGCCTATGATCTGGGATTTGCGAAAGAAAATGAGTTAATGATTTCATATGAAGTTTAGCACAACATATTAAATTATTTTGTCATATATTAATAATTAGAACTGTTTGACCCTGCCTGAAAGGGAAGCAATGCTGTGCTGCAAATCTACTGCCATAATTAATAGTAATTCCAAATGAGTAAACGATGACATTTATTTTAAAAATTAATCCACATTTACACTTCCAGTAAATACAAACGTCGCTGGGCCACAAAGCCAAATATTTTTAAAACCATTTCCGTTTTTTTCATATTTGATGCTCAATGATCCTCCTTTAGATTGCACGTTAATTACGTCACCGTCCAGATCATGATACTTTGATGCACATAATGCAGCGGCTGTTACGCCTGTCCCACAAGAGTACGTTTCATCTTCAACACCGCGTTCATAGGTTTTTACATGAAGGGTATGATTGGCATAATTGGATAAATTTACATTAATTCCTTCTTGCGCAAATGATTCTGAATACCTCACTTGCCGACCAAATTCTACGATTTCGATAGCTTCAAAATCTTCATCAAATTTGACATAATGAGGCGAGCCTGTATTCATAACAAATGTATCCTTGTCCAGTTGGCTATACTCCGCAACATCTATCATCTGTAGCTCTACTGTTTTATCTGCACCATTCACAATCGCATCGTGAAGACCATCAACGGCTTCGAAGATCATCTTGCTAGAAACAATGTTTTGGTCGAATGCAAATTGGGCAATACAGCGTCCCCCATTACCACACATGGTACTCTCTCCCCCATCTGAATTAAAATAAATCATTTTAAAATCAGCCTTATCCGACGCTGATAGAATAATCAAGCCATCTGCACCAATCCCAAAGCGTCTATCACATAGCCTTTTTACCTGCTTTTTATTTAAGGCCAAACATGCAGGATGCTCGATACCATTAAGCATGATAAAATCATTCCCAGTCCCCTGATATTTATAAAACGTTAGACTCACAATAATTCATTTACATTTTCTGGCGGGCGCCCAATAACTGCCTTTTTCCCTTTGACAACAATCGGCCGTTCAATCAATTTTGGGTATTTGAGCATAGCGTCGATCCATTGATTTTCAGTTAAGGTTTTGCCTTTAAACTCTGATTTGAAAATTGGTTCTGACTTACGTACTAATTGACTAGCTGGCATATTCAGTAATGTCAAAATGTCTTTTAACTCCTTCTTAGTTGGAGGCGTGTCTAAATAATTGATGATTTCATGCTTCTTTCCCGATTTTTCAATAATCGCTAAGGTTTCACGGCTTTTTCGGCATCTAGTATTATGGTATATTTTCACAATAAGTCTATTTAAAACCCAAATATAGAATGTTCCTGACAAAATTGGATTTTAACTAAAAGTGTCGTGAGCCAAAAGATGACTTGTATACAGAGTTTGTTTACTTTTCGTTATTAGATATATTACCTAGTTTGACCTTAGATTAACTTATGAATATCCGTTTTCTTATACTCTTCTCAATAAGCCTCTTGTCAACATATTTAGTGGCTCAGCAAAATATGAGCTTAGTCGCCAATGTCATACTTGATGATGAAGCAACAGACATCTGGGGTTATATCGATCAATCTGGTACAGAGTATGCAATCATAAGTGCCATCAACTCAACTCGAATTTTCAGTTTAGCTGATCCTTCGAATCCAGAAGAACTCATAAACATTCCGGGCGATCGATCTGGATGGAGAGATATCAAATCCAATGGTGATTACATTTATGTAATTGCAGATCAAGGCAATGATGGCCTTCTCATCATCGATATGTCTAATGTCGAGGACATTAACTACCAATATTTTAATCCTATCATTGATGAATTGATAACAAGCAGAGAAGATAGTGTGAAAGTTATTGACTCTATGGTCGTAGACGGCATGACAGTCTTTGATACCACTCGCGTTCTAGCAGTCATTCAAGACACGACCTTCACCTTTGTTGAGACCTGCCATAATTTATACAGTGTTGATGGCTACATCTATTTAGCAGGATGCAATGGTGGATCAGACTATAATGGCGTTCTTATTTTGGATCCATCGAACGATCCATTCAAGCCTGTCATCATCGGTAAAGAATCCAACTCCTATGCACATGATGTTTATGTGAATGGCAATACACTTTACGCTTCTGAAATCAACAGAGGTGCGCTTGGCATTTTTGATATTACAGACAAAACATCCCCACAATTAATCGGATCACAGACTACAGGGTTTAGATTCACTCACAATGCCTGGACGAATGATGATGGTACCGTGATTTTTACAACGGACGAACGCTCTAATGCCTTTGTAGAAGCCTATGACATCTCTGACCCTACGAATATTCAGTTTTTGGATAATTTTAAACCACTAGCAACTGTAGGTCTTGGTGTGATACCACATAACACACATTATCACAATGGCTATTTATATACATCCTATTACACTGATGGCGTGATTGTCACAGATGCACACAAACCTGACAATTTGATTCAAGTCGGTCAATACGATACGTGGCCTGGCCCTGACGGAGGGTTTAATGGAAACTGGGGAACGTATCCCTTTTTACCTTCAGGGCTGATCCTAGCCAGCGACAGAGCAACTGGCTTATATGTGCTAGAGTCAACTATCGAACGAGCTTGTTACCTCGAAGGAACAGTCACAGATAAAGAAACAGGAGCAGCCATCAACGGTGTCGATATCCAGATCATATCAAAAGATATTAATGTTGGTATGTCTGATGCCTCAGGTAGCTACAAAACAGGTCAGGCAAGCTCCGGCACCTTTGAAGTCCAATATTTGCATCCAGACTATCAGATTCTCAGTGTTAATTTAGACTTGGTGAATGGCGAGTGCCTTATCTACGATGCAGCCTTGGAATTGTCAGAAAAACTTCAAATTGATATTTCGACAACAAGTACATCAGCTGGTGCTCCAATGAGTGCTGGTTTGAGTGGTGTAACGGTCACACTCACGAATGCTTTAAACAGCTATGAATTTGTCACCACAGAAAATGGAACCTTTAGAAGTTCACGTGTGAATTCTGGAAGCTATACACTTGTAGCTGGCAAATGGGGGTTTAAGCCATTCATCATTGATTCGTTAAGCTTGGATGAAAATAAGTCTATTCAAGTAAATCTTGAGAAAGGTATCGAGGATGATTTTATTTTAGACTTGGGATGGCAATCCTCTGGAGATGCAAACTCAGGTCAATGGGAGCGCGCTATACCTGTCGGCACATTCTTTGGGAGCAAGACCTCAAATGTGAATGAGGATCTTCCCAATGATAATGGTAATCTAGCCTATGTCACTGGTAATGAAGGTGGAAACGCTGGCCTTGATGATGTCGATGATGGGACAGTGATCCTGACATCTCCCTTAACAGATCTAAGTTCTTTTACAAATCCGACAGTCAGATACTCGCTGTGGTTTTATAATGATGCCGGTATTGGCCCCTTACCGGACGATACATTAAGTGTGTATGTGACGAATCAATTGGACACTGTTTTGATCGAACAGCTCACAGACACATTGAAGTTGTCTGGTGCTTGGATGGATCAATCTGAAATAGAGTTAAACTCTTTACTCACCATGAATGACTCCATTCAGTTTATTTTTAAAACTTCAGATTTAGTTGTCGGCCACTTAGTAGAAGCAGGCGTTGATGGGTTTAGCATCATTGATAAAATGACAACAAGCACGACCGATGTAGACATGTCATCAATCAGTTTTGCGTATCCAAATCCTGCTCAAGATGTGCTGTATTTAGATCGTAATTCGTTTGAACAATCACAAGACTGGCGATTAGACATATATACGATAGATGGTCGCTTACTCTTAAAAGATGTGCCTATTCTCAATCAGGCAGTGTCTCTTCAAGGAATACAAGCGGGGACTTATCTACTGCGGCTGCAGTCAGAGAGTTTGAATAGAGTGTATACTCAGAAGTTGGTTAAAATGTAGGGAGTGTTGAGCCTGCCTGCCGGCAGGCAGGTGTTGAGTGTTGAGTTTTGGGTTTTGGGTTTGTAGGATAAACATATGGTTTTAAATAAGCTATTAGGTTTGCAGCAGAGATTTGGTGGATCAACTTCATTACAGAATTAATTACAAAGACATATCTAATTAAGCTCAACGGAAAAATTCAAATCCCCCATTTTATAAGCTGTAAAGAGAACATTTTCTTGTGTCGGAAATGTCATAGATTCAGGAGAAAACTGCCATACTTTTTGTGATCCAAACTCCGATGTCAAACCTAAAATGACATTAATCATTTGGACTAGATCAGTAGCAGACACATTACCATCTCCACTGACATCTGCTGCAAGTTCTTCAATTGGACTACCAAATTCCCTAAAGCCGATAATCGCTCTTTGAGACAAGACCACGTCCGCAGACGTCACACCACTAGCCGCATCTGCATCCTCGAGTCTCGGGGTCACAGTAAACGCTGCTAAGAGCGGTACATCTCTAAATGTAAATTCACCTAAAGCATCTGTAAATGTAGAACCTGAGCCTTCTCCTGTAAGCACCACTTCAACATTAGCTAGTACAGAGCCATCTTGTAGTTCTATGGTGCCAATGACATCATAGACAAAATCACTCTCCCCTTGTTCAAGCCCATCGAATTGCTTAATGCCAGATAATAGTGGATCCAACCAATCTTTGAGTCTGCTATCCGCAGTACCACCACCCTCCCAGGCAACTGCAATACGTCCAAAGAAAGCCCGATTGATAGAACAATCAAGACTATCCACGCCACCTCCGTGTAGCTGCCCGACAACTCGTCCCATTGCATCAATGAGCGGACCACCAGACGATCCGATCTCATGCGCGCCTACATCCAGTACGCAGCGCAGGTGATGATCAGGAGGTGTCACTGTTTCGTTATCCCACCTCACCTGCTGAGGGTGAATTCGAAGATCGTTCGTATCCAGAGAGATCTTCATCATATCTCCTAATGGATGGTGTAAATGATAGGCAGGTTGTGGTACATAATCTTCTCTCAAATCCCAGCCGGCATAATAGACATCATAGGAAGCCGGCACATTAAAAAGAAGTTCCAACAGCAACATATCCCCATCACGAAAGCCAGCCAATTGGCGGCAACCAATCAGCCGATTGAAGCCAGGGGCAGTGCTTGGATTTTCGCAAGTTGGTGACATAAAATCAAAATCAAAGCGCCAGAATTGGTGCATCGGTGTGAAATTATCTTGACAATGTAAGGCGCTGAGTACTAAGGGGCGTTGGTCTTCGAGCGTATTATTCATTAAGGTGCCGCTACAATAGACAAGGCCTTCTTCGAGAACCATGAGGATGCGGCAGACACTTTTCTTTTGGTTGGGGAGGCTATCGGCTTCTGGGCAATTGGCATTGGGATGGCAGGGACGGGAGGCAAGGAAGCCTGTGTCGATTTCCATGACAGCGTGAGTCGCCAGAAGAGGGTTTGTCATGATGTATGCCTTCTGTATTTCGAATGGTAGGGATGGTTGTGTTGTTGCTTCGACTACATATTCGATGATGATCTCGCTACCGCCGATCATGTCAGATAAGAAGCCTTGGTGGGCTTGGTTGTTTTGGGATGTGTAGGCGCCAAGGATATGTGAGCCTTCGCTGTTGTAGATGAAGAGGCGGCTGTGTTCTGGGAGGGCAAAGTTGTTAAAGACGAAGCTGATCTGTTTTTGGTTTTCTACGGTGATGTTGACTTGCCAGAGCCATTGTGTGTGGTTGAGTTGTTGCCAAGTGCCGGATTGGGCTTGGATATGGATGTTTTGGGGTAAGGCGAATAAGGAACTGGAGGCATATTCTTTGCGCTGAGCAGCAGATATGTCCGGGATGTGGATGAGTTGGGCTTGTTTTTTAAAGTCTTTGTGATTATTTAATAGACCGATGGGATGCCCTCCAAAGCTCTCTTGGCCGCATAACTCACTGATACTGAGGCATAATGCCGCAATTACAAGCAATAAAAAAAAGATGTACTTAGCGGCCAAATGAATCATAAGGAATAAATGTAAATATATCCTTCAAACTTATTGGAAACTATTATATATTTGCGCTGCTTTTAAAGAAAAGTAAAGTTAAAATTTGGCCCGTTCGTCTAGGGGTTAGGACGCCAGGTTTTCATCCTGGTAGCAGGGGTTCGAATCCCCTACGGGCTACAATACAAGACCACCATATTTGGTGGTCTTTTTTTTTGCCCTCCGGTGATTCGAGCTCGGCGGCTCCGACACTGTGGTGTCGGTTCTCTCGCTTCAATAGCGGTTGCCGTCACGGTTGCATCTCTTATCACTTTTTTATTGTTTTCTATTTCCAAGAAACTACTTTCTATACAATAAAGAACAATGAAATCTAAAGTATGATTCAAGCTTAAGTCATCCAAAAGCATCATCTAATCCGAAGCATCGGAAGTAGAGTGAATGACTCCAAAAGTATCTTGAATAGATAGTATTTCCTCATCAGTCAGATTTGTAAAATAATCCTCCCTCTTTGTTTTAGAGATTTCACCATTGTTTTGTAACAGAAGATTGTGAAGCAATTTGATCTCATTATCCGGTAGACCTATCGTGTCTTCTATTTTAGTTTGAAAGTCATCGAATTTTCGAAGCATGTCGATTTCATATGGGATGATTTCTTCTACAGTTTCTTTGATGCAGGTGTATAAATACTCCACGAGATGAGTAGCATCGAAGTATCTATAATAATCCATCGTATCATTAATGACTCTCACATTTTTCTTTGGCGTCGTTTCCCATTCGATATATTGTAAGAGGGGCTGAGAATATTTTCTAAGAGCGGCTCCATATTTAGTAATATGGTTTATTATAGAAGCAGATACAGGAAAAATTACGTCTTCTGGTGTGTATTGCTTTGACGCTAAGATGTGATGTATGATGTATCTGTGTATTCGGCCATTGCCGTCTACAAATGGATGAATAAACACAAAGCCAAACGCGATGATTGCCGCAACAACAACAGCATCAATATCATCTTCCAAGAGCTTGTCATTCGTCTCTATCAAACCTTGCATCAAGGTGTCTAGATCTACTGCTTTGGCGGAGACGTGTTCTGGTCTCGGTTCATTGGTGTCTTCTTCAAAATCACCTATAAATCCTCCCTCCACGCGGTATCCCATATGTATCCTTCGCTGCATCTTAGATGGAAGGACCATCTGTTGTAGCCGAATCAATTCCTTTTTTGTCAAAGGATAGTTGCCAGCCTGACCTATCGCTTTGGCCCATCCATCCAGTCTAGTGGCTTTTGGTGTTTCGCCTTCAATGGCAAATGAAGCTTTGGAATCTTTGAGCAACAGATATGCATTGGCACGCTTTAGTATTCTACTGTTTTCCAATGATCCAAACTGACGTCTTTCAGAATGCAATTCCATTTGTTGAAAATCATTGACTTTCTCTGTCACATAGACAAGTGGGCAAAAATTCCTTGTTCCTAACAAGTTATTGGTTATTCGGTGTCGTTCTGATTTGATTAGGTTTGTATCTTTTGTAGCTGTAAATTGGATTTTGGGTTCAGCCAGCAAAGCATAGTTGATCCGTTTATCGGCATCTTCTTTTTTGAGTTGTGTATTCGTCAGCCATTCGTATAAGTACCATATCCTACGTACATACGTACCAGAACTACTGTTTAGTGCTATACGAATACCTTGCGGACCGATTTTATCAAATATCTTTTTGAGAACCAGCAAGTTGACACCTTCATATTTTAGCGCAAAAGTGAGTTGATCGAGTAGATTTTCTTCAGGTAAATAGCTTGAGGGGAACAGTCGGTAATGCGGTGTGTTGACTGATCTATTACGACTGCTTATGATGCTTATTCGGTATGGCCTTGGTATGGCTAACTTATAATATTCAGTTAAAGCTGTATAACCGACTATCTTCCCATGGTCAGACCCTGGTATATGTACACCATTAAAAACTGATGATGTCTGAGAAATTTCTATGCTATACATTGTACCCTGATAATTTTAACTGGCAATTTAGTGTCTTTTGTTGACAAAAACAGCTGATTGTCATGAAAAACGTATGTAAATTGATTTATACTGATAAATATTCATGATAAATGATCTTGAAAGCTACGCTTTGTCATATAATCAGAATTAATGCATTTCGGTACATGAAAAACACCTGATCGATATTTAAAATGCATGGAAATTATCCTTTGCTAATATATTGACATGTTAATACTGTAGGTCATTCTATAGTTAGGTCTATGAGCTCCTAGTGCAGGAGGTATAAGTTAAAAGTGTATATAAAACTTAGAATTTTATTTGTCTGATTGAGGCGACGGTTCGTTCTCATAGCCGTAGCTATGGGAGCGGTTCTTCAACGAACAGCAGGCAAATAAAGGCAAGTTTTATATACTGCCAACTTGTGCCTCTTGTACTAATAGAATTCCAAGATTAAAACTAACCACTGACACCCATTTCGCAGTCACTCACAACATTTTTCAGTCTATTTACACAGGATAGTAAGATTTTGCTCGGACTCTTTATTACTTTGTCTTGGTGATAACTTCTTTTTCATACTTCCCAGCAATGAGCATTCTCATCGCTATCCTATCAAGTTCATGGCCGTCTAGTGCCCAAACCAGCTTGTTGCCTGAGGTAAAAATGAATGAGTATTTTAAAGAATTCACCGTAGACGATGGCCTTCCAAATCAAACAGTCAATTGCTTTGCTGAAGATGATCAAGGCTTTATTTGGATCGGTACACTCAATGGCTTAAGCAAATTTAATGGTGAGACCTTCATAAACTTTCACAATTCAGAAGATAGCCTGTCACTGCATAATGATGAAATTAATGAAATTATAGTCGACCATAACCGTCTGTGGATCGGCACTGCTGAAGGACTGGCATTGATGGATATCGCCACAGAAGCATTCACATATTTTCACCTCCCTGATTCTGAAGGCATCTCACAAAACATAGAAAGCATGATTCGAATCCAGGATCAACTTTGGATTGGTTACGAATCGAACAGCAATCAAAAAGGTGGAATTGGTGTTTTTTCTTTGACTGAGTCTAGATTCATCAAAACAATTGGTGATGAGTACGGCGTAAATAATGTCCATGAACTTTATCACGACCCCCTAGATCATAATCTTTTATGGATCGCATCTTCTGACTTGTACTCCTACAACATGGCTTCTGAAGTCGTAAAAAAACACGAATCGCCTTACGCCTTTGCTCCTTTGCGTCGCGGCTGCACATCTATTCTTCGTTTAGATACAGATCAACTGCTTGTAAGTACAACTCGATATGGCTTATTACACTATAATACACAAACACTCCAATGGTCTGAGCCGATCTTATATAATCAAGGCAAGAGTCTTACCTTCTTCAGTCCCAACTATATCAAACTTATGACTCAGGTCGATGAAGATCGAATTTTTCTCAACACCTACGATCTCGGACTGGTTATCTATTATCACAAGACGAATCAATTTTCAAGATTTCAAGTGGCAGAAGATGACCCTTTTGCAATACCCTCTTACCGTTCTCATCGGACATATAAAGATAAAACAGGTAGACTGTGGCATGGCTTTTATACTCACTTTAGCGTGGTGATAGACCAACTTCAAATGGTAAGTCTTCAAAGTACTGATGCACCTGGCAACATATCCATACCTATTGTCACTGACAAAGGCATTGAATTCATATCAGAAAATCAGCATTGCCTCCAAACGGAGAATCGCAAAACCAAGAAAATAAACGGACTCACAAAACCATGGAATTACGCCCAACAAGATGCTAGAGGTAACAGCTATTATTTGTACAGTGATGCACTTTATGTAAAAAAAAATAGTGGTCAAAGGCCGATTAAAGTTGTCGATAAAAACATAATCCCAGGTGATGACGATACACGACGAGTCTTAAAATACTTCTCTATCGATAATGACAATCAGGTATGGATTACTACAGGTATCGGAGCTGTCATCGTCTATCATCCAGAAAACGGAACGAGAGTCATACCTATAAAAAACGAACGAATCGGCATCTGTACTGGGACACCGGAAGCATCATACCGAGTTGCACATGGTCCTCAAGAGACATTAATTTCACATGCCTGTGGCATTTTAATCTATAATGCAGAAGAAGATGTATTGATTGATATCAACGATTACATGGAGTCTCCTATCTGGGAGGCCGAGCGATGGACCTATACTATTGCCCACCTTACAGAACAAGTCTATATTATTGGATCGTTTCGGCAAGGCCTTCATATTCTGGATTTGGCTGCCAAACAATCATATGCGGTCAGTCCCTCTCTCGATGACATAATTATTTCTTCCATCACAACAACTTCAGAAACGACCGCGTGGTGTGTAACTGATGCTGGCTTACTTTATTACGATCATAGTCAATCCTATTTTAGATTGATTACGACAGATGATGGTTTACCAAGTGATTATTTGATATTCCAACGTGCGGTACCTGTCGATGAATCTAGCTTAGTCCTTGGCGGAAATAAAAACCTAATCTTTATTGATACCGAACGAATAAAAAATAGACGATCAGCAAGTCCACCGATTATAACTTCTGTTATTGTTAATGATCAGCCAGTGATTAACAATTTCTATTTACGCAACAAAGAGACTATTCATTTGGGACACGAACAAAATGACTTGGAAATTCGATTTAGTCATTTGACATCTTTTGATGGTGAGGCAACTAATTTTTTCTACCAAATGGTTGGCCTCTCAGATAGTTGGGTGGACTCGCGTCAAACTGATCATGTTCGATTTTTTGATTTAGATCCTGGACAGTATTCATTCAATTTAGCTTCCTCGTCTCCAATCACAGAATCGACAGACATTGCCTCTGTCACATTACACATAGCCTCTCCCGTTTGGGCGACAAGTTGGTTTAGAATTTTGATGACCTTAGGTATTAGCAGTCTACTCTATTATCTGTACACGGCTAGAATTACCCAGATCCGAAGTCTGGCTCTATTAGAACAAGAAGAAAAAGAAAATGATCAATTAAAAAGTCAAAATGAATTAATTCAGAAGCAGAATAAAGAATTACAAAGCCTTAACCAATCAAAAGATAAATTCTTCAGCATCTTAGCTCATGACTTGAGGGCACCATTGGCAGCCTTTAGTGGCCTCGGCAAACAACTCAACTATCACATTGAGCGGAAGAATTTTAAAAAAATAGAAATACTCAGCGATCACATACAGCAAAGTTCTGAAAAATTAACTGGTCTCGTCGACAACTTATTGAATTGGTCTCTTGTCCAAACAGGTCGATTTGAATATCAAGCAGAAAGCATTTCTCTCGCTGAGGTTATTGCGACTATCGTTGGACAACTTCAAGATGTCATCAATCAAAAGGATATCACCATAACGCGTAAAGTCAAACCACAGTCAATCGTTTTAGCAGATACTCAATCAGTACACATCATTGTTAGAAACCTACTGAGTAATGCCATAAAATTTTCTCATCCAGGTGATCAAATAGTCGTCTTGAGTGAGCATACGGAGGAGCAAGTGCAACTCAAAATCATAGACCAAGGCATTGGGATATCTACTGACCAAATAGACTTAGTGATGTCCGATACAATTCATTCGTCTCCTGGCACATCTGGAGAGTTGGGCGTAGGTTTGGGTTTGCAAATGTGTAGAGAATTAATTAAAATGAATAAGGGTATACTAAAAATAGAGCCGAATGAACATCAAGGTACAACAGTCATTATATCACTTCCCATAGAAAACGAAATCTAATGTCAAAACTAAAAGTATTCATAGTCGAAGACGAACCTCTCTATGCTGACCAATTAGAAATATTGGTTAGGCAGGCTGGATTTTGGCACATTGGTGGCGCTGACAATGCAGCGGAAGCCTTTGAGATGATTCAGACTGTTCAGCCAGATTTCATCCTGCTGGATATTAACATTAAGGGAGAGGTAGACGGTATCGAACTGGCTGACCGCATCAACCGTCTGGACGCTGAAATATTCATTATTTACGTGACATCTTATCAAGATGAACGCACTTTTGCAAGAGCTTCAAAGACTGGACCTGTCGCCTATTTATCTAAACCAATAGATGAGCAGGATTTATTGCGCACGCTGGAGCTCCTGGTAAATCGAATTGGTGATTTGCCTCAAAGTGAGAATAAAGGATCGTTTTCAGAAAGTTCATTTTTCCTTAAGTCTGATCAAAAATTAGAAAAAGTAAAGTTGTCTGCAATCCGCTTTATTGAAATTCAAAATCGAGTTTGCGTGATCGATGTTGGCCATAAGCAATACAAGCTCAGACGTAGCCTACAAGAACTAGAAGGTCGATTACCAGAGGGCTTATTTACACGTGTACACAGAAGCTTTTTAGTCAACATGACTCATATGGATTCATATGACACATCTCGCAATCACATCGTTATGGGCGACAGCATGATTCCTGTCAGCAAGGCCTATAAAGCAGATGTTCTGGGATCATTAGAATTACTCTGACGTCTATTCGCACCTCTGATAGCGCCATCCACACAGGCGCACTAGTCATCTACAACCAATGCATAGGATAGAAAAGAATGACGGTATATCTTGAAGAAGATTCAAAATAATTTAGATATGATCCATAGCAAAATCTCTACACGAGAACAAGAAATACTCCAACTCATTGCCCATGAATATCGTTCTCATGAAATAGCACAAATGCTCTTCATTAGTGTCAATACAGTGCAAACTCATCGGCGTAATTTATTAGATAAACTCAGAGTCAAAAACGTGGCAGGTTTAGTGCGGCGAGGATTCGAAATCGGCGTTTTAAACTTAGCTTAATTTTTAGATCTAAGAAGTCCATTATACCAATCATCATTAACAATTAAAATCATGATCACGAACTACTTCCATAAAACAAGTTTATTAGCCATCCTTATGATCACTTTCACAACGTCTGCATTGACGCAGCGCCATGGCATAGAAATCGATTCGGTCAAAATAAGTGGATCCAATGGGGCACTAATTAATTATGCTCAAGAGAATGGCGTATTGGTAACAAGAGCAATTAAAGATGGCATTAAGGTCGGAGTTGTAAATGAGGATGGGGTATCCGTGGGGATAGCTGGTAAAAATGGATTTGACATATTTCAAGCAGGCGAAGATGGTATTTCAGTACAAAGTTCAGGCGCCGATGGTATCTATGTAGGTGATAGCGGTGATGATGGTGTACACATAGAAATAGCAGAACGCAACGGTATCCATGTGAATGACGCTGCTCTTAATGGTCTTTATGTTTTAAATGCCGACACTGATGGCGTATGGATAGAAAACGCAGGTAGTTATGGCTACTATGTAGGTAATGCTGGCCTTGATGGTGTACACATAAATTACGCAGATGATGATGGTGTAGAAATATTCAATGCAGGCGGAGACGGCCTATATGTACAACATGCAAACAACTACAGTATGAACATTCAAGGTAATAAAAATGAGTCTGGAGGACCCGATGCACATATTGCTCAGATCTACAATAGAAATAATCAAACTAGTCCTGATGTATTAGCACTTAAAGTGGGAAAGTTATCTAATCCAGGAGGTGGGGTAAATTTTATCAGCTTTTATGATGGTGACAATGATGGCGTTGGGCGGATAGAGGGTAATGGCAGTGGCGGTGTGCTGTATGGGACATCTGGTTCTGACTTCGCCGAATGCCTACCTCGATCGACTCAAGAAGACATTATAGAATCAGGTGATATTGTCGGTGTCTTCCAAGAGAAGATCTCACATGAGACGAGCCAGGCAATCCAGCTGATGGTGATTACAGACCGACCTGCTGTGCTCGGCAATCAACAAGAGGAAGTTGGTCAGGATGAAATGGTCAGTTTTATCGGACAGGTACCTGTGAAGGTAATAGGGCCCGTAGAGCAAGGTGATTGGATCATCCCAAGCGGAAAGCACGATGGCATAGGAAGAGCCATACATCCTGATAAGTTGACGTTAGATCATCGCATCGTCGGTAAAGCCTGGGCCTCAAATCTCGACCCCACACTAAAAAAAGTCAATGTTGCTGTTGGGCTAGATCAAAGTGACGCCAGAGATATAATTCTCAAAAACATGGCTACCCAACTTAACCAGCAAGAAGCAACGGCTCAAAAACTGCAAGCGCAGATTAGTGAATTAAAAACCTTATTGATGGCTAAATAATTTAACTCAGAAATTATAACCCACTTTTTTGTTTCTACTCATCACTTGTAATTCATTCAAAATTTGCTATTGTACGGTTCATAACAATTATGAAACTAGCTGACGATTCAGGATCTCAAAATGACAGATTCTGAATCGAAATTCCAATGACGGACCAGAAAATAATCACAAAAAAACCTCCCTGACATACATCAGGAAGGTTAATCAAAATTGCTCATATATTTTTAGGACTCTTATCTCCAGCTCCAGCCAAATTTAAATCTCAAACCAACGACCGGAGAAGACAAATCATTATCAGACAATCCAAATCGATCTACACCAGTCACAAACCGGTAGCCACCTTCCAAGCCAACTCTCATAAATCGAAACACATTCACCTCAATACCAATGCTTGGCTCGATCACTGTAATATTCTGTTTGCCCTCTGCATCTACATCTAACTTCCCACGACCTCCCTTTATATACATCGCAGGATGCACTGATCTGTGAGAATTAAATGTATACCCTAATAGCAAGTCATTCCCTTCAATCTCTACATCTCTACCATCGTCCAGCACCTCTCCGTTTCCATACCCTGACCAACCAATCAAAAAATTATCATTCAGTTCAAAAGCGAAAAACCCACCATTATTCAAGCTAAATTCATCTTGAAATTTTATCATCCCATTCGTCATGCCTCCCCAAGCGCCTGTCAGCTGAACACCTCCGTTACCAAACACCGTTTGTTCACGCTGGGCATAAGATGTTATCGTAATACATGTCAACAATAAAAGTGTAGTTAAGTATTTCATAGCATATATTTTAAGTGTAGTAATACTCAATAGACTTTACAGATTTTGCAAAAGTTGCATCAAACACGATCTATTTTCATAAAATAAACTGCAATGTCAATGGCAATAGCAATATTAATCTCAATGTCAATCTTCAAAGCGCACCTCTCTCCCCCTACTTCCTCCTCCCTACTTCCTACTCCCAACTTCCCCCTCCCTACTCCCCACTTCCCTCTCCCACTTTCCCCTCACCACCTCAATATATCAACTAGCACAAGGCACTAAAAGTACCTTGGATTACTTATATCCTATTATATGCATCCTGCATTATCAAATGTCCGCCTATCAACTATCTTTCCAATCTCAACTAATTCTGTCCACTCGCAGACAGCACTTTCAGTTAATAAGGCGTTAAAGAGAGTAAGGTGTTGAATGTTTTGTGAGAAAGATGTAAATTAGACATGCATGGATTTTTCAATTAGCATTACTAATGACGAACAGGACTTTATCTCTGCCTGCATAGCCAAGGAGCGGTGGGCGCAGAAAAAGTTATATGAGGACAATTATCCGAGTATGATGTCCATCTGTATGAGGTATGCTAAAAACGAACAAGACGCGCTGGATATATTACATGAGGGATTTATTAAGGTGTTTAAAAACATCCATAAATATCAACCCGGCACCTCCTTTAAATCCTGGTTAAGCAGGATCATGATTAACACATCTATTGACGCCTACCGTAAGAAAGCCCGACGACGAACCGAAGACCTTGAAGGCATACATGATGTCAAAAATCTTGACCCAGACATTATAAGCCTGATGTCAGCAGAGGAAATTATAAAATGTCTGATGGACTTGACGGATGCTTACCGGACTGTATTTAATATGTATGTGGTCGAAGGATTTTCTCATAGAGAAATAGCGAACAAGCTAGGTATTACAGAAAGTACGTCCAGATCAAATTTGGTGAAAGCGAGAGCAAAATTAAAAGCTCTACTCTATAAAAGACGCATTATTGATGAGCGATAAGAAATTCGATAGAATATTACAAGATAAACTGAAAGGATATCAAATCACATTTGATAAATCCAAGTGGGAAGATATGGAAAAAGTGCTCAATCAAGATCAGCAATCCGATCTTATCGACCATGAAGTACGTCACCGACTCCAAGAACACACATACCCTTACCAAGAATCTCACTGGCAAATACTAAAACGAAAACTAGAACTCGAGAAAGAGCTCAAAGAAAAAATCTATGTCTCAAAAATAGCTGAAGTTGCTATTCTCCTCTTATTAATCTTGAGCGCAGTTCACTTGAAAGAGAACTTCGCCTCAAAAAGTAGTTCTGTAACATTTGTTTCTGCTATAGATACTCATGCGCAAGATAATTTGCAAATTGATGTACAAGCAAGTGACCAAGACCTGCAAATGGAATCCACATTGGATCAGCCTAATTCAACACAATTAAATCATGAAGTTAGCGCATTGAGTCAAACAGTTAAAAAGGACCAATCTGCAATCGTAACGAATACCAATACTATTCAGGTCCAAAACTCATCGACGGCCAGTCAGATAAAATTCACAACAATAGCTAATGATAAAAGAATTACAGAGACTGAATCTGCTGTAATCGACATCAAATCTCTTGAAACAACTTCAATTCATTCGACCTTTGGACAAGTACCAGGTGAAGATTCTAGCCTTAACGATCAAACAGAAGAGTCTAACAATTCAACTATTCCGTTGACCGAATCGCCAGCTATAAATCAATCAGTCGACAGTGATCAACCAATTAATGACATAAAACCTTCACAAAAAACAACAGCGGATGTCATCTTAGATCCTGTTGCGAATAGAGCATTCGTGCCCACTAGCTCACGTCTATCGTCGACTGCTCCTCAAAGTCAATTGGCATTCGATGATAAGTCCAAACTGGCACTGACAACGAGCATGATTGCTAGTTTGCTAGATCGTCAATTTGATATTGCAACACTGCAATCAAATGATTCAGAGCTGGTAGCAGCCATGACCATAGCCAAACCATTCAAAAGAAAAGAGCGCTGGGTTGGCGCGATGACAGGTGTTGATATGAATTATGTTCGGTCTAATGTAACGAATGTCTCAGGTCCTAGAAATTTCTTAGTGCTAAGTTTAACGACTGGAGTCAATTACTCGGTTCAAAAAGGACGCAATGAGTTTTTTACAGGTATCGGCTATTCAGAAAAATTCTACGACCCCAATATTGTTGAAACTGTAAAACTGATTTCGACATTTAATTCAATTGAAAGTTCAAGTTATTATTCAAGAGATTATACACTAGAGCAATATGACATCGTACACCTACCAGCTCAATACCGAAGACATTTAGGTGATGCCCAAAAGCTACATGCCTACGCATTTGCAGGTGCTTCTATCAATTTTGTGATTTATACAGATTATGAGCAACACGATAATCTAAACAGAGGTCAGCCAAGACCAAAACGCTTAGTGGATCAAGCAGCCTCTTATAAGTCAACGGATTTCTCAACTGGACTGCTAGAGGGAGGATACTACAAAAACAACATCTACTTCACGGCAGATATTGGTTTTGGCTTAGAGAAGCAAATAAAGAGCACAAAATTATTTTTGGAAAGTCAGTATAAGAGAAATCTTTTTGCTTCACAATTAGGTCCTCAAAATGTTAGACTCAATTCATTATCATTTAATCTTGGGGCTAAATATAAAATATAGTCTCTACGTTCATATCTGATCATTCTGATTCAACTCTTAATTCTACTATAATTCCCACTTTGCATAGCACAAAGAATTATATTTACGTTGAAACGAATCACCAAATCTTTATCCAAATACAACTAAGTGCATAATCTTTTAACTATTTATAAAAATAGAATTGAAGTCTTTTCAAACGAAGAAGAACGTTTATTAGGACAGCATAAGCGCTATTCAATCGGCCGATTTGTTTTGTTTTTGATTTGTATCGCCTTAATTTTAATCCTCTTCCAACAGCATTGGGGTTTAGGTATAACTAGTATTTATGGTGCTTTAGTTCTGTTTTATGCGATTGTGAAACGACACAACAAAATCTCTCGTAGACTCAACATTGCAAAACAGCTCAAAACAATCAATGAATTAGAAACTGGAGTCCTTCAGCATGAATTTTCAGCTTACCCATCAGGAGTTGAATTTCAAAATGAAAAACATCCCTTCGCAAACGATTTAGATATTTTTGGCAAGAACAGTCTATTCCAATATAGTAATCGATGTCAAACAAGTTTTGGTAATCAACAACTATCATCCTTCTTCATGAATGGAATTGAAGTGGATCGGATCCAAAGTCATCAAGAGGCCTTACAAGAATTGGAAGACAAGATCGATTGGAGGCAGGAGTACTTTGCCATTTGTCATTCTGACCTGACATCAACAGGATTGAACAAGAACTTTTTAACGTGGATGGATCAAGACTCAGGTATCAACTTCCGTAAAGTCATGTTCGTTCTTATCCCTATAATAACCTGTACGCTTCTCTATCTGTTGATTAGCTACTTACCAATGTTAAGCTATTTTTTGGCATTCATACCTGCAGGTCTTTTTGCTATGAAGCATGCAGAAAAAATAACAGCCTTTCAATCAACTGCCTCTACACATTCTAAAACCTTGGAGCAATATGCTGATGCCATACAGTGGATTCATTCTCAGCCGTTCGACAATGAACGACTTCAAGAAAAACAAAGTCTAATTTTTGATCAACAGATTTCTGCGGCAATCAAAATTAGAAAACTGTCTTACATCCTCCATCAATTGGACTTGCGTAGTAATTTTTTTGGTCTCATGGTCAATGTTCTTTTCCCGTGGGATTACTACTGGGCATACAGATTACAGCAATGGAAAACAACAAACCGCACTCATGTCGAAGTCTGGTTTAAAACCATTGGTTGGTTCGAGGCCATGTCATCTCTTGCAACTTTAGGGTTTAATAATCCTGAATGGACGATACCAGTGATTCATAATACCCAATACTTTAAAGCGACAGAGATTGGACACCCGCTGATTCATTCTTCAAAACGAGTTTCTAACGCATTCGAAGGATCGACACAGCAACACATCAAAATAGTTACTGGGTCAAACATGGGTGGCAAAAGTACTTTTTTAAGAACAATTGGATTAAACATTGTGCTTGCTAATTGTGGGGCTAGGGCATGTGCAACATCATTACAACTCCCCAATTTAAAATTGTATACAAGCATGCGCACACTAGATGCTTTGGACGAGAACACCTCCTCATTTTACGCAGAATTAAAGCGTCTAAAGATGGTGTTAGATGCTGTGGATTCTTTTGATAATGTATATTTTCTTCTTGACGAAATCCTCAAAGGCACAAATTCGAATGATAGACATACAGGTGCCAAAGCACTCATCAAAGGCTTACTAAAGCAAAATGGCTCAGGCTTAATATCGACTCATGATCTTGAATTAGGACTTTTAGAACAAGAGCATCCCAATGAAATAGAGAACATTTGTTTTGAAGTTGAAGTGGCTAAAGATCAGCTTATCTTTGATTACAAACTCAAAAAAGGAGTATCTAAAAGCTTTAATGCTACACATTTAATGCGCAATATGGGTATTGATGTCTGATTTTGGTACAAATAAGCAGATTTCTTGAATAGATAAGCTTTTAGAAATCGTTAGTATCTCAAATAATCTTATTTTTACGACTGAATATTCGCCTCTAAAGGTGATAAACTAGCTTATACTATGAAAGATATCCATGCAATAACATTTTTATTCATCGTTTGCTTGAGCTTTTCATGCACAAATAAACCAGAACGACCAGAATCACTTTTGTCAGCAGATCGTATTGCTGCGGCAGATGCCATTGCTCAACAAAATGCGAATACGCTAGCCACTACTGGCAGTGTTCAGCATTATTATTGTGCAAATAACTGCGCAGGCAGTGGAGGTGATGCTGCAGGTACGTGTCCAACTTGTGGATCTGAATACTCACATAATCAAGCATGGCATGATCAGCAAACTAATCTCTCTGCGACAACAACTAGCAATCTCGACAATGTGTCTACCAGTATAACGCCTCCTGGACAATCAGCACCTGAACCTCCGCAAAATGCGGCTGGCGTATGGCATTACACATGTCCAAACGGACATTCTGGCGGTGCTGGAAGTGCGGTTGGATGTGCCGAATGTGGTACAACATTAGTCCACAATTCCGCATACCATTAGTCGTCCTCAGATTTAAATTCTCTTATTAGTATCTAATAAGACAGTAATCAAAGTATTGATGAGAGAATGATTTTAACGGCTATGCCTATATTGTGCACTTTTGAATTAATCCTAAATTAGGAACATCCCAGATGGCGGACGATAAAATACCTCATGCTCACCTCTATTACACAATCAATCCACTTAAGTGGGTGAAGTTGTTAATTGAGAATAAAGGAGTTAGTCGATCTAATCTTTGGTTAGCCATAAAAATCACATTGATTTCTATCATTAGCAGTCCATTCCAAATATTGGATAGGATTCTTGTTGCGATACTAAAGCCATTTGTCAAACAGGATAAAGAACCTGTATTCATTATTGGTCATTGGAGAAGTGGCACCACATACCTTCATTACTTAATGGCCAAAGATAAGCGCTTTGGTTATTTGTCACTGTATCAAGCTTTTTTACCAAATATCAGTACCATTGGCGGACGATTTATCAAAATGATCCTTAAGCCATTAGTACCTGGAAAAAGACCTCAGGATAATATTGAAGTCGATATCGACTTACCTGCAGAAGAGGAAAATGCAATTTCGACTTTTTCATTCGAAAGCGCTAGCCATAGTTTTTGGTTTCCAAAAAATGAATCTTATTATGATTCTTATTCATTGTTTGACAATGTAACTGAACAGCAGAGAAGTAAATGGCAAGTGTCTTATAAAAGGCTTATGACTAAAATTGCTCTCGACTTCCCAGGGAAAAAACCACTCATCAAAAACCCACATAATTCAGGCAGAGTAAAAGAGCTCCTAGCGCTGTATCCCAATGCAAAATTCATACATATCTATAGAAACCCATTCAAGGTTTTACCATCGACCTATCTAATGTATGATATGGTGGTGAAAACTCAATTTTTGCAGGATTTTTCACAAGAAGAATTGCATGATAAAATCTTCTACTACTACAAATCGTCCATGCAAAACCTGCTTAGGGATATTAAATTAATACCAAAGCAAAATCTTTATAAACTAAAATATGAAGAATTTGAGCTTAACCCTTTATCAGAATTAGAAGCTATCTATAAACAATTTGGTCTTGATCATTTTGAAGAAGCTTTACCTGATTTTACAGCTTATGTTAATGAGAAAAAGGTCTATACTAAAAACAATCACTCTAGTTCTCCAATCGATCAACAACGAATTCTTACAGAGTGTAACTTTGCCTTTACAGAACTAGGTTATTCGACTGGAGCAAATGCAAAAAAAGAACAAGCTGCTAAGCGCATTAAGGCTAGAACAATTTAATTAAAATCCCATCAATTTAATCAATACTATTCCTATATCTCACTTGAAGTAGAGCTTTAAAATTAGCTTCAAAAAGAACCTTAGCTAAACGCATTAAGCCCAGTCACATCTAAGCCAGTAATTAATAAATGAATATCGTGTGTGCCTTCATACGTCAGCACTGTCTCAAGATTCATCATATGGCGCATGATAGGATATTCATTTGTGATACCCATGCCGCCGTGGATCTGCCTAGCTTCTCGTGCCACCTCAAGAGCCATCAACACATTATTACGCTTAGCCATAGAGATTTGTGCAGGGCTCGCCTTGCCATCATTCGCCAGAGTCCCAAGCCGCCAAGCCAAGAGTTGAGCCTTCGTAATCTCAGTAATCATTTCTGCGAGTTTCTTTTGAGTCAATTGAAATTGTCCTATCGGTTTGCCAAATTGAATTCTTTCTTTTGAATACCGTAATGCAGAATCATAGCAATCCATCGCCGCACCAACTGCACCCCACGAAATACCATACCTTGCTTTTGACAAGCATGACAAAGGTCCTTTCAAGCCTTTAATCGCTTGAAATACATTGGCTTTAGGCACCTTGACATCTTCAAAAACAAGCTCACCTGTGATCGATGCTCGCAGTGACCATTTGCCATGTATAACTGGTGTCTTAAACCCTGCCATCCCTTTCTCGACAATCAGCCCTCGAATAGCCCCTTCCTCATCCTTCGCCCACACAACGGCTATGTCTGCTATAGGCGAATTCGTGATCCACATCTTAGACCCATTCAAAATATAATGATCACCAGCATCTTTAATATTGGTCAACATACCATTAGGATTAGACCCATGATCTGGTTCTGTCAAACCAAAACAACCTACCAGTTCTCCTTTGGCTAATAGCGGTAAATACTTCCTCTTCATCTCCTCGCTACCATATCGATAGATCGGATACATGACTAAGGATCCTTGGACTGAAGCCATGGATCGAATACCACTATCCCCACGCTCTAACTCCTGCATGATAATCCCATAAGAGATCTCATCCATACCACCACAACCATATTCTTCTGGTAAACTAGGACCTAATGCACCAATCTCCCCTAATTGTCTAAAGAGATGAATGGGACATTCAGCTCGTTCTGTATAGTCCTCTATGATCGGACTCACTTCACGCTTTACCCAATCACGGATAGATGCTCTTACAAGAATATGTTCTTCTTGCAACAGATCATCAATCTGATAATAATCAGGTGATACAAATTGATCTTGAGCTGATCGCTTATTGTTAGTCATATGGTATAAGATTCTTCAAATTAGCAATTGTAATAAGAAACTAAAATTAGTCATTTTCTTAAAATATCCAGTATTACTTTCCAATGAGTCATACCCCGTTGCTTAACAAGCCAATTACAATGGATCATGATCCATTGTAGGAATATCAAGCACGGATCTCTGATGTTTTCAACGTCAGAGGCATACGATTGAAGTGCAATCATATTGATTCGAGGTTGCAAACCCCGAATATCCGTTGAAAACGGATCTTTGATGTTTTCAACGTCAGAGGCATACGATTGAAGTACAAGCATATTGATTCGAGGTTGATAATCCCGAATATCCGTTGAAAACGGATCTCTGATGTTTTCAACGTCAGAGGCATACGATTGAAGTACAAGCATATTGATTCGAGGTTGCGAACCCCGAATATCCGTTGAAAACGGATCTCTGATGTTTTCAATGTCAGAGGTATGCGATTGAAATGCAATCATATTTATTCGAGGTTGCAAACCCCGAATATCCGTTGAAAACGGATCTCTGATGTTTTGAACGTCAGAGGCATACGATTGAAGTACAAGCATATTGATTCGAGGTTGAAAACCCCGAATATCCGTTGCTGATGTCTATTACATGCTAAATTATTAGATAGAATTATCCAAGTTCTTCTATGCTTTCTATCGCAAATCGAGTAGGAGAAACGAGCAATAATAAAATTGGTCGTTTCGTCCTCTCACACCACCCAGCGTACGCCTTACGTACTGGGCGGTTTCATTAATTTTGAACAATAATAAGCATACATATCGAATAGCCCAATGCTAGCG
>CALGLU010000011.1 GCA_937959275.1 uncultured Saprospiraceae bacterium
TGACACCATAGGTGTCAAATATTGGTTGCACGGCACAAAGTGGCGTGCATTATTATATTAAAAGAGGCTAATTTGGCTGGATTTTTTGTAAAAATCGTGACAAATTAATGTTTCAATACATTAACCTGTGTTATTAAATTAATTCTTATGCCACTAACTAAACGACATTGGGCATGACCCCTTGGATTGTTTACGAATCAATCCATGCCTTAAACTCAGTCATCCGCGCTCGACTCACAATAAATTCAAGATCTGATGATGTCGTTAACTCGACTTTAAGTCGTTGGTTGAGAAACGGGTGAATTTTGCCGATACTGTTGATATTGATAATTTGTTTGCGATTAATTTGAAAAAAGATAGACTCATCTATCTCATCAATCAGATATTGAATCGATTTAGTATACAGATGTCTTTTTTTGTCTGTTGTGTATAAAAATGTCAAGCCATCATCTGAATGAATAAAGGCGATATCATCAACACTAATAAATTCAAAATGATTGCCTTTTTTGACAAGGCATCGATTTTTTTTACTGGTTGAAAAGGATTGCAATAAGTGACTGTACTTGTTGGCTTGGAAGCCTAGAGCGCGTTGTGTTTCAAACTTGACAAGAGCGTTTAGTAATTCGTCTTGACTGATCGGTTTTAATAAATAATCTATGCTGTTCACTTTAAATGCTTGTAAAGCAAATTGATCATACGCAGTTGTGAAAATAATAGGAGACTGGATCTCAATATGGTTAAACAACTCAAAACTTATCCCGTCAGATAATTGAATATCTAAAAGAATCAAATCTGGATGGGGGTTTTGTTGTAGCCAATTAATGGTATCCTGTACGCTATCTAAATGATCAATAATAGAATAGTTGGGCCGTAACTTGGAGAGTAGGGTCCTTAGGTATTCGCAAGCATTGATTTCATCTTCTACGATTAATACATTCATTCGAGGACTAATTTTCTAAGGAGTGGAATCTTAACTTCAAAAGAATCTTTTGTTTCATGACATTCCATTAGTTTGTCTGTAAAATAGGTAAACCGATCACGAATATTCTTTAAACCCATGCCAGTAGATTGTACGGATTGGATTTTTTTCTGGAGGTTATTCTTTACATGAATGTATTCACCGTGATTGTCTACAAAAACATCAATGTCAAGAGGCTTGTTTTTTGAGACAATATTGTGTTTGACAGCATTTTCAATTAATAGTTGTAAGGTCATAGGGAGTATATGGACTTCGTTAGTTACACCATTCCGGATATCAATAGAAATATTATCACCGAAGCGTTCTTTTAAAAGTTCAGCATAAATTTTAATGTTAGTCAGTTCTGTTTGTAAGGGAACAGTGACATTGTCTTTTTTTCCTACTGAGTATCTATAGAATTTGGACAACTTGTCAAGATAATTCATCGCCTTTTGTTCATCTTTTGGTATGAGGTTCATTAATGTATTCAGGCTATTGAAAAGAAAGTGTGGGTTGATTTGATTGCGTAGATTGTCAAGCTGAGTTTGCACGTGCGCTGTTTTGACTTCCTCTTTTTCTTTAACTGCAGCTTTAAATTTATAAAAGAAATAGAAGGCTTCGTAGAGCACTAAAACAGAGAGACTAATTGTGCTAACAGCCAAAAAGGCAATAATAAATTCTGGTACAAATAAGTCTTGAGTGTTGAAGAGTAAATTGAAACATTGCTCTCCAAAGCTAATGAGTTTGCAACTTAAAAATGTAACAATAATTGATCCACCGATAGAATAAAATAAACGTTCGTGTGTTTGTTCAATACTTGGAAATCGTTTTCGTAATTGAATCACTAAATACCGAAGCGTCCACCAAATAACAACTGCATAGATGAGAGACTCCATAAAAATATAGGGAATCTTTGCAACATATTCTTTAAATGAAATAGTGAGAAATAGGAGTGGGGCTAGGAGAGCACCTATAGGAATACCATAGAGCATCAATTTGCGATCGTCAAATAGAATATATTCGAAATTTTTGCTGCGCTTCATTTGTTAAATCTACTCTATTTTGGTACCAAAAATAAAAGAGAAGGTACATGAATACCTTCTCTTACATGAAAATTTTGACTGTCGTTACAGTCTGAATTGTATAGGGAAAACAATTGTTTGCTTTGTTGGGACACCATTGAAAAGGACTGGACTGACTTTTTTTACTCGATTCAATGTGTTTTTAATTTCTAGGTCAAAGGCAGTACCTAAGCTTTCAAGGATTTCAAAATTGTCAATGATCCCCTTTTTTGAAATCGTTACTTTAACCGTTGATATTCCCTCTATTTCGTAAGGTCTCATAGACATAGGATAATTTATTTTGTAGCTTAATTGTTGTTTGATATCACTAAATGTTGATGCTGAATTAATAGCGACTGGTGCATTTTTGGTAGCAACAGGTTCTATGGATTCTGCTAATTCGACAAAGGCAAATTCTTGAGAACTGAGTTGAGCTGAGAGATTCATCGAAGTTATGGTAGCTAGAAGGAAGGCAGAAAGTTTAAGGAGATTCATAATTGTATTTTATTTGTGATTAATACCTGCAAGTTGCTAGTGAATGAATCATTATCAAACCAAAAATTGGTGAATTAGCTATTTATACAGTTGAACTGCGCTAACGAGGCTATACTGGAGGTAGATGGTACTTTAAGCTATTGTTGGTTCGGAGACCAACAGCGGCTACTATTTCATTAGAACTCACTTGTGAAGTGAAAGTTTATCGCAGGATGATTGTCTTGTACGGTTTTCAGTGCCCACGCAGATTCTGCTAAATAGACAAGCTTGCCGTCCTTATCCAATGCCAAATCTTTTTTGCGACGAGAAGTAAAGGCTTTTAATTCTTCTTGATCCTCGCAGTCGACCCAACAAGCTTTATGTAGGTTAACAGATTCGTACTGACAAGAAGCACCATATTCGTGCTTCAGTCGGTATTGAATGACTTCAAATTGTAGAGCCCCAACAGTTCCAATGATTTTACGATTGTTGTCTTCTTTAGTAAATAATTGGGCGACACCTTCATCCATTAATTGAGTTATGCCTTTTGCAAGTTGTTTTGACTTTAAGGGGTCTGCGTTATTGACAAAGCGAAATTGCTCAGGTGAGAAAGAAGGGATGCCTTTAAAATGAAGCTCTTCACCTGCAGTCAGTGTATCACCTATTTTAAAATTACCCGAATCATACAAGCCGACAATATCACCAGGATAAGCTGTTTCGACGACCTCTTTGCGAGCTGCCATAAAGGAAGTGGGATTTGAAAATTTTATTTTTCTATTAAGACGAATGTGCTGGTAATTGGTGTTTCTCTGAAAGATACCTGAGCATATTCTCAGAAAGGCGATTCGATCCCGATGCTTGGGGTCAATATTGGCGTGGATCTTAAAGACGAAGCCTGAGAATTGATCATCATCTGGGTGGATCACTCGTTCTTCTGTTTCGCGAGGAAGTGGTGAAGGGGCAATTTCTACAAAACAATCTAATAATTCTTTGACGCCAAAATTATTGATCGCACTTCCAAAAAAGACGGGAGAAATCATCCCTTCCAAATAGTATTCACGATCAAATTCTGGATAAATCTCTTTAAGAAGAGTGGTCTCCTCTCTTAATTCAGCTGCAGGCCGTTCTCCTACTTTTTCTTCGAGCATGGGGTCAGACAGATCTTCAATACTTGTCATTTCATCCGATGTTTGCTTGCCATGCGGACTAAACAGGTTCAAGTGTTTTTTATACAAATTATATACACCTTGAAAACGCTGACCCATGCCGATTGGCCAACTCAAAGGGCAGACAGATAGACCTAATTTTTGTTCAATCTCATCAAGTAAGTCAAACGCATCTTTCCCTTCACGATCCATTTTGTTAATGAACACAATTATGGGCGTCTTGCGCATCTTGCAGACTTTAACAAGTTTTTCGGTTTGCTCCTCGACACCTTTTGCGACATCTATGACAACGATCACGCTATCTACTGCGGTTAATGTCCTAAAGGTATCTTCAGCAAAATCTTTGTGACCTGGTGTATCAAGAATATTGACTTTCCGGCCGCGATAGTCAAAAGCCATGACAGATGTCGCCACCGAAATACCTCTTTGTTTCTCGATTTCCATAAAGTCAGAGGTCGCGTGTCTCTTGATTTTATTAGATTTGACAGCACCAGCTACCTGTATGGCACCTCCAAACAAGAGCAATTTCTCTGTGAGCGTCGTTTTTCCTGCATCTGGGTGAGAGACGATACCAAACGTTCTGCGCTTTTCTATTTCTTCCTTAAATCCCATAAAAGGCTGCAAAGGTAACAGACTTGAGACCATTTTCTTATATTTCTACACTGCTAATCTGGATTCTAGTCCTCATAAAGCGTCAATTTTCCTTACTTTTGGTATTCTGTATGCATTTGAACATAGACTCCCTTATTAATATCTCGTAGTACATATGTTAGAAATAGGTAGTATTATAATTTTAGGAATATTTTCTCAATGGATTGCGTGGAAGCTTAAAATTCCTGCAATACTTCCATTGATCTTGATTGGGCTATTTGTTGGTCCCTTTTCAATATATTGGACAGGTACAGGCTTAAAATTTATAGATCCTACATGGAGCGAGGCCACTCATCATGGCTTGTTTCCCGGACATCATTTGACTCATTTTGTTGAATTGGCAATTGGGATCATTCTGTTTGAGGGCGGGATGACTTTAAAAAAGGATGAATTTAGTGGCGTTGGGAATAGTATACTCAAACTCATATCGATTGGTGCTCTGGTGACTTTTGTCCTAGCAGGCTTTCTGACACATTTTATTGTAGGCATATCTTGGCCATTATCATTTTTGTTTTCAGGACTAATTATTGTGACAGGACCTACAGTGATCGCACCTATCTTGAGGAATCTGAGTTTAGAAAAGCGAGTAGCCAGTATTTTGAAATGGGAGGGTATTTTAATAGATCCGATAGGAGCGCTAGTTGCTGTATTGGTGTATGAGTTTATTTCGTCGTCAGATGGTGGAGCCTTTACGTCATATGCTTTTGTTCATTTTTTGCGGATCTGTTTGGTGGGCTTTGCCTTAGGGACGATATTAGCGATTGCCCTTCGAGAGATGCTGAGAAGAGATTGGATACCACATTATTTAATTACCATATTCACACTCGCCTATGTGTTGTTCATCTTTGTAGGCTCTAGCCAAATTTTGCCGGACTCAGGCTTGTTGTCTGTCGTCGTAGCAGGGATGGTGTTGGGTAATATTGAAGTCCCTCATATCAAGGAAATAGAGTACTTTAAGGAATCTCTGAGTATTTTATTGATATCTATCTTATTCATTTTATTGTCTGCGAATATTGACATCAAAGATTTAGAATTGTTGATGGGATGGAAGCCATTGCTGTTATTGGCAAGTGTGATATTAGTAGTGAGGCCTTTGAGTGTATTTTTGAGTACGATCAATTCGCCTTTGACAACAAAAGAAAAGTTATTTATTAGTTGGGTTGGACCAAGAGGAATTGTCGCTGCCGGGATAGCGTCATATTTAGGTTTAAAGCTTGCTGAAAAACAAGTGCCTGGTGCAGAATGGATTACTCCACTCGTATTCATGATTGTCTTAGGTACTGTGCTACTGAATGCGACTACGGCAGGGTTAGTGGCAAAAGTCTTAGGTGTATTGTCTACTAAAAGTAATGGCTACCTCATTATTGGAGCCACTAAGGCAGCAAGGATAATTGGTAAGTATTTATTTGATCAAGGCTTGAATGTGGTCCTTGTTGATACGAACCCAAGTAATATTAGCTATGCCAAGAAGTTAGGCTTGACGGCTATCAATACGAATATTTATAATGATGATTTGACTGATGTGATCGAGTTAGGAGATGTAGGGAATATACTAGCAATGACAAGTAATACAGATGTCAATAACTTTGCACTGAATAAGTTTTCGGAGCGCTTTGGTGAAAATGGCTCATTTAGACTGGCCTCAACATCAGAAGTGAGAAATGAGCAAGTCGGAGATGAGAATATATTATTCAGTAAGGTTGATGATTATTATACCTTAGATCGGATAGCGCGGGATCATAACGAGATAAGAGAAGTGGAGATCACTGATGAAACGACTCTTGAAAAGGCACTTGCTGATTTAGATGAAAATCCTGTCAATATTCCTCTTTTTGTTCGTAGAGATACTATTTACGAGGTCATACAAAGCGATTATTCAAAGTTGAAGTTAGAGCCAAATTCGTTCCTTATTTACATGGGAGCAGAAATCAAAGAGGGCGTCTTCCAAAGTCAAATCAACGAAGAAGAGTAGCCAGCCTTATGTATTTCTAAAGCCGAATATTGAAAGGATAATATTAAAACAACTTTGTAGAACTCTAACGCTTGTATGACATACAAAGCCTAGCCAGTCGTAAATTCTTTTAAAGATATTTCTGGAATGTCGGCTACTTTTTTTTTTAGTGAAAAAATCATCTGTGATTTGAGAAATACTGTCAGTCATATCTGAAAATTCATCTTCAATCATACGACCAATGTTTTCGACATTCGCATTTTCTCCTCGCATTGCTAATCGATCTCCAGTCGTTTTTGCAGATGGGACGACTATCCAGAGTACGATATAGGGTATCATACCTATACCAGATAAGAATAGAAGACCAAAGGCAAGTCTCACCCAGATTGGATCCTCAATCCCCCAATATGCAGCTATACCACTACAGACTCCACCGATAACCTTATTGTCGGCATCTCTAAAGAATCGCTTACCTGTTTGTACTGAATGACTTTTTGTAGTTTGAAAAGAAGACTCTTGATCCACTTGTTCTGCTCCGAATTGCTCCGGCGTTCCCATTATATTTATAATATTCTTTAAGTCATCTTGATTTATAATCTTACGCTCTCCCAGGGATTCTGTAAAGAGTTCGGCCATTCTAGCTTCTATATCTGACATGATATCACAGACGCCTTCCGACTTACCAAAATGTGTCTCTATTGTGTTTAGGTAGGATTGCAGATTCTGATACACATCCTCATCAATGGTGAAGGGATACCCGCCTAAATTTATATTGTGAATTTTATTCATATTCTATTTTGTTTTAAAAAAGTGATTTGGGGCTTACTTAGATTTTGTTTTAGTTGATGATTTGGGTTTTGCTTTTGCCTTTGTTTTTGTTTTTGTTTTTGCTTTTGTGATCGAGTGACTTACAGATTTGGTAAGATGGTTCCACGTGTCATGCAGACCATCTAAAAAGGAAAGTCCACTGTCTGTCAAATGATAATATTTACGTGGAGGACCTGCTTTAGATTCTTTCCAAGTATACGTTAGGAGTTCAGCATTTTTGAGCCTAGAAAGTAGTGGATATAGCGTGCCTTCGACGACAATAAGTTCAGCTTGCTTTAGCCTCTTTATAATATCAGAAGGATAGGCTTCTTTTTCAGAAATTATGGATAAAACGCATAATTCCAGAATCCCTTTTCTCATTTGTGCTTTAGTGTTTTCCAAATTCATTCATTTATTTTTTGGATGTAATACAAAGCAAATATACAGTCAATTTTAGGTACTATGCAATACAAAGTACCTTGGAGAGGCATAGTACTCTACGAACTGATTGAATTTATCGACGAAATCTACCTTATTTTGTATATATCTTGACAGGGCACTAGTTCTTGTTAGATATATAGCGGTTTATATACCCAACGGATTTGGGTTTGACCTGTTTAATGTGAGGATATTTTTTTAAGATCAAGGCACAAAACGTAACATACCCAACGCATTTGGGATTGAACTATTTAATATGAGGATATTTTTTTCAAAATCAAGGCGAAAAACATAGGAATAGCGGTGCTATTACGAGGCTTTGCAACGAAGAAGTTGTTAAAATAGGCAGTAGTACATAGTTTAAATTCAAGTTCGTTGGGTATCATATAGTGGTGCTATTATGAGGCTTTGTAACGCAGAAATTGAAAAAATAGGCAGTAGTAAATTGTTTAAATTCAAGTGCGTTAGATATAAATTCTAATCCGTTTTTATGTTCTTGGTGTCTTAGGCCTTATTGGAGCATCTTATTTTGGGTAATGGCCTCCAAAAAAACCTTTCTTCATTAGTTTTTGGGCAAATTAAGCGCATGAAATTAATAGATAGGGATCGTTAATTTAGAGCTTGTCGGATAAAAGGTCTTTTCTAAATTTTCCAAAATGAAGATTAATGCCAATGCTTGAATAAGTATAAGGAGATTGTATTTGATTCGCTATTGATAAAATATTAGTTGTGTGGGCAAATAGATCTACAGCTCCAAAAGAAAGATTCGCTCCAAGTCCGATGTTTATCGGATTAAGGGTTGAATAATTTAGTGAAGTTGATAAAGATACGCTAGGCAATACATTGTATTGAGCTGCTGCACCCACCGCATAATTTTTAAACCCTGAAAAGCTAGTGTAATGAACAGCTCCAGAAAATAGCAAAGAGGCATTGTATTGATGATATCCAGCCAACCCGATACTAAGGGGTAAGCTTGTAGAGTAAGAATTGTTGGACTCAATAATATCCAAAAGTTGTTCTAAGGAATCTTGATAAGAAACCGTTTTATTGGGATCAAGAATATCTAAAATACTGACGCCACCAAATGAATTTGTCCCTGTGCTACTATAATTTATAGGAGAACTCTTCCAAGAAATGGAACCCCAGTCGCTTACTTTAATAATAAAATTAGTCTGCTCATCAATTGCATATTGTGCGAATAAACTAAGAGAAACGCCACGATTGTTTGAAAAGAAACTATTGCCAAAATCTCCTGTGTAATCAACAAATATATTCTGCAGGTCTTCATATCGAATCAAATCTGATGTATTAATTCTGAAGTCTGTATCCGTAATGATATCGTAGAAAAGTGGCTTAGCTTCTATCATTAATCTGTCCCTTTCTACTGAAGCATCAGCGACTCCGGATAGAAGAGAAATAGCGCCACCAATGGTTAAAGAACTAGATTTTAAGTTTGCTGAAAGTGTATATGCATGAAATGCTTGGTTTGTCATTTTAAAACTTAAATCCAATTGTTCGCCAAAAATGAACGCATTCCCCGCTGTATAGAAATCAAGCGCTTGTAAAGGATAATCAACATGTGATACATATTGCATTCCGTAAGAAGCTGCTATAGATACATTTTGATTGATCTTAATCCCAAAGCCTAATCCATTCGCACGTCCACCGAATTGAAGAATATTTTGCTCCTCAGCAAAAGGCAAAGCTGCTGACGGATCAATCAGCAACCGACCAGCACTATCCCGACTTAGATAATCCGTAATTGTTGGCCCTTGTTGACTCACACCATAATATAGAGACGGTAAGTAAACGACATATTTTGAAGAATCAATAAAATGCTGTTGATGATTAACATCAAACGAATGATCATTTTGGTACAAGAGTGATTTTGAAAAGCTCTGGGCATCCAAACTCAATCCGACACCAAGAACAAAGAGGCTCAACAAACAAATTCTAATCATTCTTGTAGTTTTATACGGGCACCTAGTCGGATATTGACTTGATGCTCTGCTTGTACAGTGATTGATTCGGTACGTCCTTCTGGTTGAGTCAGTCCTATATATGCTCTGATAAAACCGGATGGTTCTATTTTTCTAAGTTTATCGTCCAGTAAGGTTTCTGCAACTAAGAATTCAGAAGGTTCTATCACTGTTCCGTCTGCTGCCAATGTCGCAGCAGGAATTTGAATCGGTGCTGCAAAAAGAGAATCAATGATATTATATGCCTGGCCAACAAAATGAATTTGAAATGTGACACCTACTGGAAGACCATTGTCGATACCAAGATTAAATGTCAATGCAGAGGCTTCAGAGATGACCAAACTATCTATTGGATAATCATCAAATAATACATAATCCTCAACTGTACCAGCGACAGGTAAGATTAACTCTGAACGAATATCAAGTCTCCCATCATCTCGGATAAATCCTATTGTCTCCTGATCATTGTTAGGGAAGGCGATCGCGTCAATATCAAAAGAAACAGCTTCTGTTTGTTCTGTGAGTACATCTAATATGTTAGAGTTGGTTTTATTTAATTCTATTGTCGTTTGTTTAGAAAGACCGACTTCATTCAATTCAGGATAGTCAAATAGGATTGTCCCAGGAAAAAAGAGTGGACTTGTTAACGGCAACAACTCGTTAGCTCGAGTGACAACACCAAGGTTATTTATACGTGGCTCAATAGGTAATCCAATTGAATTGTCAACCACGATCAATAAGCGGGGATCATCAAAGTTAACTTGCCCGCTAATGTAATTTCTAAATGTATTAAAAGGAATCTCACCAGAAGGTATGTCGAATACTTGACGCCCAAATGAGCCTTCTAAATAGGAAAATATTAAAAAATCAATTCTTGCAGTCAGAGAAGATAATTCAACTCGATTGTCTGCAGCGTTTCTTGCATCGTAAATTACTTCAATTTGATCAAAGCCAGATTGCAATTCTATACCTGTGAGGTCGATAAAGTCTGACTGAATGTCTAGACCAGATGAATTGACTGGGATGTCAAGTGTATAACTGAATTCTTGACCATCCCTTAAAAATTTAGGAATCCGAATCGTAATACTGTAGCTATCCGAATCAGGAGATGTCACTTTAAAGGAGAGGCTATTATTTTTGAAGATCGCACGCTCCCCACGAAAGCCAGCTAAAAAATTAAAGTTCAATACGGATATTGAGTCAGGTATAGGTACATCAGCTAGGATTGGAAAAGGCAGTAATATCTCATCCGCAGAAATAGAAAGGGCGTCGCTATTATAGATCAGCTCAAGTGTGCCATTGGGTTGAATAGCAAATCGTACCTGTTCGTCAGTCACCTCCAAAATCTCCATCAGTGTTGCTTTGGAATTGATGATAGGAATAGCATATTCTGCTTGATGAGGCGCTAAATCAGCATCAGGTAAATCGAATAAATCGCCACAAGACGAGATAAGCACAAGTATTGAAAGACTAATGGTAAATTTATACATCATGATCACTGCTTACAAGCAACATGTAATTAGACGAAGGGAAAGATTGTTAGATACCTATATTATAATACGATGTTCTACAAAGAACTATTTTAAATCATACTTATAATTCAAATTCTTGTCCAGGGCCTGGAATTTCAACATCTGGATAGCCCGCTTCATGCAAATAGTCTTTGAATTTTAATTGCGTGGGGTGCTCGCCATGAACTAAAAACATTTTCTTTAGACTCGATTTCTGGTTAGAAATAAAGTCGACTATTTCTTTTCTGTCAGCGTGTGCTGAGAATGATTCCATGACCTCGATTTCAACATTGACTTGCTTGACTTCTCCGAAGAGTTTTAATTCAGTGGCACCAGCGCGCAGGATTCCACCTGCAGTATCTGGGGCGCAATAGCCCACGATAAGAAATGTATTCTTCGGATCCTCAATCGTATTGAACATATGATGTTTGATGCGTCCAGCATTCATCATGCCTGATGCACTAATAATGACAGCTGGTTTTGTTGAGGCGTTTATGGCCTTTGATTCTTCCACAGACTTGACATAAGTCAGAGAGTTAAATCCAAATGGATCTTTGTCGACAAGTAAATATTCACTCAAAGCCTCATCATAACATTCTGGATGCGCACCAAAAATTTGAGTTGCATTGACTGCTAGTGGACTATCGACATACACAGGTATTTTGGGAAGTTTACCTGCATTGTATAGCTGGTCCATCATGTAAACGATCTCTTGGGTACGGCCGACACTAAAAGCAGGGATCAGTAGTTTACCTTGCTTTTCGATACACGTATGATGAAGGCATGATAAAAATTTATCCGTTTGAGCAGGCGGTAATTCATGTTCTTTACCTCCATAGGTAGATTCACAAATCAGATAATCCGCTTCGGGCATTTGAACTGGATCTCTTAGAATAGGTCTTTCATTTCTACCAATATCACCTGTAAAACCGAGTCTTATTGTTTCCTCACCTTGTTTAATTTTCAGAGAAACGGAAGAGCTACCAAGAATATGTCCAGCATCTTTGAATTCCACCTCTACATCATTATGTACTCGAAACGGCGTGTCATAATTATATCCAATATATCTGGACATCACTTCAGGAATAACTTCGCTCGTATAGAGAGGCTCCCGAAGTGTATATTTTTTCGTTTTGTTTCGATTTTTTTTCTTTTTTAAAATCTTTTGATTGTAGTATTGGACATCTCTCTCTTGTATTTTAGCGCTGTCGAGGAGCATGATGGCGCACAAGCTACGAGTAGCATGGGTTGTATAGATGGCTCCTTTAAAACCATCCTTCACTAATTGTGGAATACGCCCACAGTGATCAATATGTGAATGAGATAAGATAAGACAATTGATTTCAGATGGTTCGAAGTGCCAAATGTTATTTCTTTCCCAGGCATCTTTCCCGCCTTGATTCAGACCACAATCCAGTAAGATTTTATATCCGTCATCCAAGGTGATTAGGTGAGCACTTCCTGTGACATGTCGCGCTGCTCCACAAAACTTAAGCTTCATATGTATGATAATTAAGGTTGCAAAGATGCATTATATTACTAAGAAAGAAAAAGGGTCTATTTTATTTTAAAATAGACCCTTTTTCTTTCTTAGTGTAAATTTTCTTTAAGATTGTATTATTAGTTGTCTTTGACGAATTGTTAATGTACCAAATATTAAAAACATAAATCCTAAACAAATCAATCCCCATTCTCCCATTGTTGGAATTCCCCTATCTGCAGGCACAACACAATTGGACAGAGTACAAGTCATCTCATAAGCTTGAATTTCAGCTGCTCCATTATTTGTAATAACAATTTGATAAGTCCCAGGATCTGGGAGACTAATGTTAAGGCTTTCTGCACTCCCAATTGCATTTGCAGATATACCTAAACTTCCAGTTGGCCCTATGATAGCTAAATCAAGATTGGCTTGGATATTCGGATCATACAAAGTACCAGGCGTACAACCTGACGGATTAGTAGCAGTAGGCATTTCTTGTGGTCCGGCTAAATATGCAGTTCCTATATTTGGATTTATTTCAATAGATATATCACATGTTGCAGCAACTGTGAATTCATATACATCTGTACCACCATTGTTTTCAACAGAAAGATTTGTAAAGGTTTGTGGTGTGCCAGTTCCAGTCTCAGCAGCTTTAGTTAGTGCATCAACCACTTCACAAAAGCTGTCTCCATATAAGGTTTGAGCACCCAAAATATCATCTAATTGAGGACCACCTATAGGAGGTGTTATAGAAGCAAATGGCTCCATCAATTTTGATTGGTTGTCAAGAGGGCACGAATGACTCAAACCAAGTCCATGGCCATGTTCATGAGCCACAACACTTCTAAATCGAATAGAATTATTAGCGTCAAAGGGACCAGAATTAGCATTTTCAAAAGTATAAAATAAATCAGGCATGTCTATAAACATATCTCCACCTTGAACTAAACCTATTGGCCCTCCAATATTAAAAGGACCTGGTAAAAAATTATAAGCTAAAACTCCAGCATCACCATCAATGGGTAAGCCGCTGATTCTAACATCTCCTCTAACACCATCTAACCCATCTGGCAAAAAGGGATAATCATTAAAGTTCATAGGAGCTCCATCATCACTTGGTTCGTACTCATATGTAATACTTGTTTTATCTTCCCATTCATCAAAGACATCTTGAAAAAGGTTGAACCAACAACTTTGTGTTAAATCACTTGTACTTACACATCCATAGATAAGGTCCAGCTCAGCAATAAGATTACTTGGTGCTACTGGCTCCATATTAAAGCCACCTACCATAGTCCCATCTGGTACTATACTCCATGATAGTGTAAAACATGAACCTGCAGTCACAGCACCTGTTTTTGCAGTCTGTAACCAAGAACCGCCGTTTCCTACTTCAAATCTCCCATTAGATCCAATTAAATCTGGTGGGGAAAGACTTGTAAGAGGAAAGTCCCCTCGAGCACGAATAAAATCATAAATTTCTTGAATCCTCTGAGAAGTGGTATTTGGTGCCCAGCACATTGAAAATCCATTTTCAGTGGTCGCTTTTTCTAGATTTTTGACTAATTGAGCTTTTAAATTTTGTTCAAACTCAGTTTTAAATTCAATTGAAAATTCAGTCTGTGTGGAACAGGTGGCTTCACAATTGTGTTGTAAGTTTGCAAATCCAGATATTGAAAAACTAAATAAAATTAAAACTATAAATAAGTTTTTTTCTTGCAGTATACCCATGAAAGGAATGTTAAAGGTTACATAATGTTAAAGTATAAATATAGATTTTAACATTATGTATTATGCAAGCTTTTTAATAATATTTCACATAATTTTATCTGTCATATATAAGCAACTGATTAAGTATTTATTAACATTTCAATCATCCAACCGAAACGACCCATGCTCCAAATCAACCTCAATCCTTAACTTCGGATTCTGCCCCATCTTCCCAACATATCGATAGGTATGCCCTTCATCATCTATTTTCGAATAGTCTAAGTCTGGCCGAATCGTTGGCTTAGCATGCGATCCCTCATAATCTAATGAAAAAGAGTGTGTTACTTCTAGATCCACATTGGAGTGAGCGCCCTCGATTTCGATACGAGTTGCTTGGTCTGATATCTCTTCTATATCAACTCCGCTATGTTGAAGATCAAAAACTCCTTCTTGTCCTAACCAATCAATTTCGATATCTCCAAAACTTGTTTCAAAATCGGCGTAGTCGATTGAGCCAATTTCAAAATCTGAGTGGCCACTATCTGTTAACATTTTCCCGACTTTACCAATGTCGAAGTCAGAGTGTCGAGCGTCTAACTCTAGGATTTCAGCTGCATCTAGTTCAAGGTCAGAATGTGTAATCTCCACCTCTATCTCTCGGCCCATTCCCATTGTATAATCTGAGTGGTGACATTCGATTTGTAGGTTATGTACATCACCCATTTTTATTTTGCCATGTTGAATACTAACTTCTGCATCAGCATTAATATTGGCAAAACGACCACTCCCATGCTTGAGTTCGATTTCTAAAGTATTATTCATTTCCGGTATGATGACATCGCCAAACATATGATCTATTTCTAACGCAACGGTAGATGGTAAAGTGACATCCATGTCTATTTGGAAACTAACTGAATTGTTCCAACCGCCAAATATATTCGACCACCAACTTTTATTTTTGCCGCCATCAAAATCTATATCGGTCTCTACTAAAATAGATGATGGACTGTCGTCAAATAGTATTCGAATGGCTTCGAATATTTCATCAGCATCGTCTTGATTATTGGCATCTGTACTGATTGTCACATCAAAAATGGCCTTATTCCCTGTACCCTCTTTAATATTGATATTACCATGCTTTGTATCAAATTGAATCAAAGCATCTTTGTTGATATTGAAGGTCTTGGAAAAATTCAATTCATATTCCTTATCTCCTTTATCAAATGGAGCAGATATTGCCAATATTGGAAAGAGTAGTATAAGTACGACTTGGACTATTTTAGTATTCGACATTTTCATAATTATTCTCATTTAGAAAAGTATTCTTGTTTTGTAGTTTGTTAAGTACTACTTCCAGCACTTCTAATTTTGATTGATAATGATCTATCATGGCTTCTACGATCACTTTGTCATTCTTCACGCCACTATTTAATAATTCATCTTTTAATTCTGTGTAAACGGCATCCAATTGGCTCATGTCTGGCGCTACATACTGATCCACCCCCAAGGATTTGACTTCACTCAGCTTGACATTAATTTGATGTTGATAATGTTTTTCTGCCTCTAGATAATCTGGATGCGCTGCAAGTAGTTTGTCCTCAAGACTTGGCTTTGCCAGATACATACCCATGCCTAAGCCCACACCAATAAGGATAATAACACTAGCTGCAATGCTTAGGAAAAAGCGCAATGAATACAGCTTCGTTGATGGAGGAGGATTCACTTCTTTCTCAATAGCGTCCCATAGTGATAATGGCACATCTTTCTCGTCAAAGGAATCCCTATTTTCTCTGATGTATTTTTCTAATTTGTCCTCACTCATGATTCTTTGATTGAATTTGATTGTTCAGCAATAATCCGTTTAATGTGCTGCTTTGCCCGGCTGTATTGCGATTTCGAATTGGCTTCTGATGTATTGAGAATAATCGCAATTTCTTTGTGATCGTAGCCTTCAAAAGCATATAGATTGAACACTGTACGATAACCGTCTGCCAAGGCATCCACTGCGTCTTTGATCATACTCACATCATAATTTGGTTCGATTACTTCTTCTTCTGTCACCTCTAGTCTATCGTTAATTTCTTCAAAATGAATTTTTCTTTTCTTTATAAAATCTAGACACCCATTCACTACAATCCTCTTGATCCACGCTCCAGGTGTTGACTTAAACTCATACTGGTGAATGTTTTTAAACACTTTAACAAAAGCCAGCTGCAATGCATCTTCTGCATCCATCTCATTGCCCAGCATTCGGCAGCAGGTGTTAAACATCGCTTTCGAATACATACGATACAGCTTAAATTGTGCACTTCGGTTTCCCGATTTACATTCTTCAATTAACTCCTTATGATAGTTGAGTTTTTCCAATATGGTAGGTAGTTTCTGGACTAATGACTACCTAAATTTAGTTAAGTTGCACGGTACTCTAAATTTTTTCATCAATTCTGATAAAATCTATACCCTGCAATGCTAGTATTTGATCAACTTGATAGACAAATTGACATCAGAATGCCCATTAAAGCTGTGGTTTCGCTTGTTCCATCCCATACTGAGCTCCTTCTGGATCTTGGTCTTAAGGGCAAGTTAAAAGGCAGGACCAAGTTTTGTATCCATCCGCAAGAGCTTGTCAAGTCGATTCCAATTGTGGGTGGTACAAAAACGATTCATTTTGATCGAATTGATCGTATTAAGCCTGATCTTATCATTTGCAATAAAGAAGAGAACAATAAAGATGATGTACTTAAGCTGGCTGAAAAATATCCGGTATGGGTGAGTGAGATAAAAACTCTTGAGGATTCAATTCAGATGGTCCAAGAAATGGCTATTCTTTTCAATACCCAATCACTTGCAGAACATATAATCAATCGATCTAGAGAAGCCATCCAGCATCTGAAACAAGCGAAATCTGTTCATGCTGCATATCTCATTTGGCGAAAGCCCTACATGGCTGTAGGATCAGATACATATATTCATCATATGATGTGTCAATTGGGTTTTCAGAACGTTTTTTCTAATAAAAGTCGATATCCTGAAGTTTCTATTGATGATTTGTTAGCAGCCAATCCAGACACTATTTTACTTTCTTCTGAGCCTTATCCATTCACAAAAGAGCATAAAAAAGAACTAGAAGCCGTGTTGCCGAACATGAAAATTCATCTAGTTGACGGCGAAGTTTTTTCTTGGTATGGGTCAAGAATGATTCATAAACATCGATTCTAATTACTACGATTATTTGCTTCACCTCTTTTATTATAACTTTATCAATATTACTAATGATTTAACAATATGCAATCAGTATATATTTGTTCTGCTCTACGTACGCCTCTAGGAAGTTTTGGTGGATCTCTTGCCAATATGTCAGCTACAAAGTTGGGCTCTATTGCTATAAAAGCAGCACTGAGTAAAGCCAATATTTCACCCGAAGTCGTCGATGAAGTTTTTTTTGGAAATGTTTGCTCTGCCAACCTAGGCCAAGCTCCTGCCAGGCAAGCATCAATTTATGCGGGAATACCAAACACTGTTCCTTGCACCACGATCAACAAAGTGTGTAGCTCTGGCGCTAAGTCTATCATGTTTGGTGCTCAATCTATTATGTTGGGGCATAGTGATATCGTTGTCACTGGAGGTATGGAAAATATGTCTGCAGTGCCGTACTATATTCCAAAAGCGAGATTTGGATACAAATATGGAGATAGTGCGTTAATTGATGGTTTGGCGAAAGATGGTCTGATTGACGCTTTTGACCAAGGAGTCATGGGTGCGTTTGGAGATGCGACGGCAAAAGAATTTGAGATCACTAGGGAACAGCAGGATGAGTATGCAATCAATTCATACAAGCGAGCTATTGCGGCCACTGAGAATGGAGAGTTTGCTGCCGAAATTATTCCAGTGGAAATCCCGCAGCGTAAAGGCGATCCGATTCTAATGACTGCTGATGAAGAACCAACGAAAGTAAAATTTGAGAAAATTCCGAAATTGAGAGCAGCCTTTTCAAAAGAGGGGACAGTCACAGCAGCCAATGCTTCAAGCATCAATGATGGAGCAGCCGCGGTCATTTTAGCAAGCGAAGCAAAAGTCAAAGAATTGGGCTTAACACCAATTGCCAGAATTGTATCATTTGGAGATGCCGCACACGAACCAGAATGGTTTACGACTGCGCCGACTAAAGCAACACCAGTAGCACTCAAACGAGCAGGCTATTCTTTAAACGATATTGATTACTTTGAGGTGAATGAAGCTTTTAGTGTCGTGCCTCTTGCTTACAATAAGATTTTAGATGTAGATGCTGCCAAGGTAAATGTATTTGGAGGAGCTGTATCAATTGGCCATCCTTTAGGTTGCTCAGGTGCTCGAATAATAACCACTCTTTGTAATGTTTTGCATCAAAAAAATGCATCCAAAGGATTAGCTGCTATTTGTAATGGTGGCGGAGGTGCGTCTGCAATCGTTTTAGAAAAAGTATAAATATGTCAGATTACAAAAGTCTCTTACTTGAAGACCAAGATGGTGTTCTGATTGTTACAATCAATCGCCCAGAAGCACTAAATGCTCTGAACAATGATGTCTTCGTAAATCTACAAATCCTATTTGCTGAGGACCTTCCTAAGCGCACTGATCTCAAAGGAGTGGTCATTACAGGCGCTGGAGAGAAAGCCTTTGTAGCTGGTGCTGATATCAAAGAATTTTTAAGCTTACCATCTGATACGGGTGGCTTTGATTTATCTAAAAGAGGTCATGAGGTCTTCTTTATGATTGAACAATTTCATAAGCTAGTGATCGCTGCAGTGAATGGATTTGCCTTGGGAGGCGGCTGTGAGCTGGCGATGGCTTGTCATATGCGTATCGCTGGAGCGAAAGCCAGATTTGGACAACCCGAAGTGAATCTTGGATTGATTCCAGGATATGGCGGGACACAACGCTTACCCAAATTAATAGGGCGGGGCAGAGCAATGGAATATACCTTAACAGGAGATATGATTTCGGCTGATGAGGCTTACAGAATTGGTTTGGCGAATCATGTTGTTGAAGCTGGAGAAGAAGTAAACAAAGCTGTAGAAATTATTCAAAAAATTGCGACTAAAGCGCCACTTGCTGTTGCAAAATCCATTGACGCGATCAATGCATCAGAAGACGAAAGTATCAATGGCTACCATGTTGAAGTCAATGCATTTAAACAATTAACATTAAGCGAAGATTTTAAAGAAGGTGCTGCAGCATTTATAGAAAAGCGCAAAGCAAATTTTAAGGGTAAATAATGTATAAAGTAACTATTGATAATCACGAATTTGAATTTCAGCTTGATGATATTAAACAGCTTGATATCATCGAGTCAAACCGAGGCTTACATCTGATAGATGGGAATCTGTCTCAAGAGATGACTCTTTTGTCTTGTGATATGGACAGTAAAACTCTTGTGATCGATCTGAACGGAAAAGAATTTACAGCCACAATTGCAGATGAATATGACCAACTCGTTGATCAATTAGGATTCACCAAAGAGTCAGCCATTGTTATTAAAGACATAAAAGCTCCAATGCCAGGCCTTGTGTTGGATATAGTCGTGACTGTCGGACAGACTGTTGAAAAAGGATCGCAATTGGTCATTTTGGAAGCCATGAAAATGGAGAACGTTTTAAAATCACCAACGGACGGCGTTATAAAAGAGATTGCTGTCACCAAAGGTGATGCAGTAGAGAAAGGTCAATTATTAATTGTTCTTGAATAAGTGAATATGGAGTTTCCATTTGAGCCACGGTCAAAAGTAGACTGGTTGTCAAAAGTCAATGATGATCTGAAAGGAAAACCAATCCAGGATTTAGATTGGCAGGTGTCCAAAGGGATAAGGGTTTCTCCATTTGCACATGCTGATGACATACAAACGCCATATGCACCTATACAGGAGCGACAGCATAATAACTGGTTTATACATGAAGACATTCCGCACAATGGAAATGATTCAGAAGCTAATCGCTTAGCACATATTGCATTAAATGGCGGGGTAACTTCCTTATCATTTGAGTTAGCTTCGCCTTGTGACTTTGAAGTACTACTACAAGACATCAACTTAGAATGGATTTTTCTGCATTTAGAAACTTCAATTGATGTCATCCATGATTTTGTAGAGTATGTCAAACGCAAATCTTTCAACTCTGAGCATGTTCGATGTTCATTTAATTTAGATAGCGAATCAGTCGCACGGACGATCATAAGCTCTTTGCCAGCAGCAAAATTGTATGAGTGCAAACATTCAATACAAAAGAATAATCCGGAAAAAGAAATAGCTGAATTGTTGGTGCATGCGGTGGCCCATTTTAACAATAGTAGTGAAGCAGAAGGGAATGCAGATCAGTTATATTTTATAATTAATCTTGGTGATAGTTTTTATTTAAATATTGCTAAAATACGGGCATTAAAATTATTGTGGACACACATGCTAAGCTCGTCAGGTATTCCAATAATAGCGCCTTTTATTAAGGCTCAGATGAGTCAACACACATTTAGCGAAGATCAAGACACGACCAAGATAAAAGCTGGTGCCCAAGCTATAGCTGCGTCTATTGCTGGCGTAGATATCATCCATATACCGCCATCAACTATGACGGATGATTTGGAGTTTCATACAAGGATCGCCAGAAATATGAGTCATCTACTACAGCTCGAATCCTTTATGAACCGAGTCATTGACCCGACAGCGGGTAGTTATTATTTAGAACAATTAACTGATACAATTGCTACGTCTGCATGGACTATTTTTCAACAAACATATGAGCAGCAACTATGAAAAAAATCTTAATTGCGAACAGAGGTGAAATTGCTCAACGAGTTATTCGAACTGCAAAACGAATGGGTATCAAAACAGTTGCTGTTTATTCTGAAGTGGACCGCAATGCACCACATGTACGATTGGCAGATGAAGCTGTATGTTTAGGTCCAGCCCCTTCAAATCAATCCTATCTATTAGGCGAAACCATCATCAAAAAAGCAAAAGAACTCGGCGTCGATGGGATTCATCCAGGCTATGGGTTTTTAAGTGAAAATGCAGAATTTGCAAAACAAGTGACAGATGCGGGCATCGCATTTATAGGACCTAGTCCACACTCTATCCGAATCATGGGAAGTAAACTGGCAGCAAAAGATGCAGTTAAAGCCTACGACATTCCTATGGTCCCTGGCATAGATGAAGCGATTACAGATGTTGCATTAGCAAATGAAATCGGTGCTAGAATTGGGTATCCGATTTTAATAAAAGCATCAGCTGGTGGAGGTGGCAAAGGTATGCGTGTAGTTGAAAAGGAATCTGAACTTGAAGAGCAAATGAAACGCGCCATCAGTGAAGCGACATCTGCATTCGGAGATGGCTCGGTATTTATTGAAAAATATGTGAGCTCACCTAGGCATATTGAAATACAAGTGTTGGCTGATAATCATGGTAACACCGTTCATTTATTTGAACGGGAATGCAGTATTCAAAGACGGCATCAAAAGGTCGTCGAAGAAGCACCCTCTGCAGTGCTGACACCCGCCTTAAGAAATGAAATGGGAGCTGCTGCTGTCAAGGTTGCCCAATCTTGTGAATACTCAGGAGCAGGCACTGTCGAATTTTTATTAGATCACGAACACAATTTTTATTTTTTAGAAATGAACACTCGTCTTCAGGTTGAGCATCCAGTGACAGAGATGATTACAGGTATAGATTTAGTTGAGCAGCAAATCCGAATAGCAAGAGATGAACATTTATCCTTTGCACAAAATGATCTGAGTATAAACGGACATGCCGTAGAATTAAGAGTCTATGCTGAAGATCCCATGAATCAGTTCTTGCCGAGCATAGGCACTTTAGAAAGGTATACAAGACCCACTGGACCAAATGTCCGCGTCGATGACGGCTATGAAGAAGGGATGGAGATTCCCATTTATTATGATCCAATGATTGCCAAATTGATAACCCATGGCAGTACACGAGAAGAGGCCATTCAAAAAATGAAAATCGCCATCCGGCAATATAAAATTGAAGGATTAGAAACGACCCTTCCTTTCGGAGATTTTGTTTTTGATCATCCTGCGTTTACAAGTGGCGACTTTGATACTCACTTTGTTAAAGATCATTTTTCACCAGAAAAAATTCAACAAAAAAATAAAGCTGAAGATGAACAAGCTGCTAAAGCCGCACTCTATTTTTATTTAAAACAAAAGGAAATATTAACTCCATTGAAAGTGCAAGGCTCAGCTTGGGCACACAGAAAACATAAGACATAGTGAAATTACCGGACTTCAAACATATTGAATATACTAGACCTGATGTAGCACTTCACGAGGAGAGCCAGCAATGGGATACACCTGAAGGTATTGAAGTCAAATCTTCTTATTCATATGATGACATCAAAGACTATGATCATCTAAATTATATTGCTGGGATTGTACCATATCTGCGAGGACCTTACGCTTCGATGTATGCCGGCCGACCTTGGACGATTCGCCAATACGCAGGCTTTTCCACAGCAGAAAAAAGTAATGCTTTTTATCGACGGAATCTGGCTCAAGGACAAAAAGGTTTGTCTGTCGCCTTTGACTTAGCGACACATCGTGGCTATGACTCAGATCATGAGAGAGTGACAGGAGATGTTGGCATGGCTGGTGTAGCAATTGATACGGTTGAGGATATGAAAATTTTATTTGATCAGATTCCTCTTGATCAGATGTCGGTCTCTATGACAATGAATGGTGCAGTCATACCGATCATGGCATTCTTTATCATCGCTGCAGAGGAGCAAGGTGTAGATCAATCACAACTGAGCGGCACGATTCAAAATGATATTCTGAAAGAATTTATGGTGCGGAATACGTATATCTATCCACCGACACCATCGATGAAAATCATCTCTGATATTTTTGAATACAGCTCCCAAAATATGCCGAAGTTTAATTCGATTAGCATTTCAGGTTATCATATGCATGAGGCTGGAGCGCCAGCGCATTTAGAATTGGCTTACACTTTAGCGGATGGATTAGAGTATATCAAAGCTGGTATCCAAACAGGATTGGACATTGATAACTTTGCCCCGCGTTTATCTTTTTTCTGGGGCATCGGGATGAACTTCTTTATGGAAATTGCCAAAATGAGAGCAGCCAGAATATTGTGGGCAAATATTGTCAAACAATTCAATCCTCAAAATCCAAAATCGATGGCTCTGCGGACTCACTGCCAGACGTCAGGTTGGAGTTTGACTGCACAAGATCCTTATAACAATATCGGCAGAACATGCATAGAAGCCATGGCCGCCGTATTTGGCGGCACTCAATCTCTACATACCAATTCATTGGATGAAGCCTTAGCATTGCCAACTGATTATTCTGCTAAAATTGCAAGGAACACTCAAAAATATTTGCAAACAGAAACAGATATCACCAAGGCAGTTGATCCCTGGGGAGGTTCTTATTATGTCGAATATTTAACTCATGAAATTGCAGAAAAGGCCTGGACTTTAATACAGGAAATAGAAGGACTTGGCGGAATGGCAGCGGCGATTGAGAAAGGGATTCCTAAAATGAGAATTGAAGAAGCTGCTGCACGAAAGCAAGCCAAAATAGATTCGGGTAAAGATCAAATTGTCGGCGTAAATGTGTTCACCAATTCAGATCAAGCAGATCTGGATGTCCGACAAGTCGATAATACAGCAGTAAGGGAATCGCAAATCAAACGTCTCAATGATGTCAAACGTACTAGAAATAATGATGAGGTAAAAGCAGCCCTGCACAATTTAGCAGCGTGCGCAAAGACAGGCGATGGGAATTTATTATCTTATGCTGTAGAGGCTGCCCGCGTTCGAGCCAGCTTAGGTGAAATATCAGACGCCATGGAAAAAACATTTGGCAGATATCAAGCCCATCATCAAACCATATCAGGCGTGTATTCAAAAGAAATAGCATCAGACGAGTCATTTATTAAAGCACAACAACTATCAGATCAATTTGCTGCATTGGATGGTCGTCGTCCACGGATTATGATTGCCAAATTGGGACAGGATGGACATGACAGAGGAGCTAAAATCATAGCAACGAGTTTTGCGGATATTGGTTTTGATGTAGACATTGGTCCATTATTTCAAACACCAAAGGAAGCTGCGAGACAAGCCGGCGAAAATGATGTACACGTCCTAGGTATTTCATCGCTTGCTGCAGGCCATAAGGCATTAGTGCCAGAGACAATCCAAGAATTAGCGACAATTGGAAGACCAGATATTAAGGTGATTGCAGGCGGTGTCATTCCTCCGCAAGATCATGAGTTTCTGTACGAAGCGGGAGTCATCGGTGTTTTTGGACCGGGGACCGTTATTGCGGAAGCAGCATGCGATATTTTAGAATTATTGATAAAGCAATATGAAGAATAAGTATTCTATACTTGAAGATAAATTAGAGGCCTCAAAATTAGGCGGTGGGCAGGTGCGTATTGATAAGCAGCACGGCAAGGGCAAATTAACAGCTCACGAACGAGTCCATTTTTTGATGGATGAAGGATCTTTTGAGGAAATTGGTGCTTTGGTGACTCACAGGACGACGGACTTTGGGATGGCTGATCAGCAATTTTATGGAGATGGAGTTGTGACAGGATATGGTACTGTGAATGGCAGACTTGTCTATGTATTTGCACAAGATTTCACAGTATTTGGAGGTGCTTTATCCGAGACTCATGCGGAGAAAATTTGTAAGGTGATGGATATGGCGATGAAGAATGGAGCGCCATTAATCGGCTTGAATGATAGCGGCGGTGCAAGGATTCAGGAAGGGGTGCGTTCATTAGGCGGCTATGCTGATATCTTTTATAAAAATGTGATGGCTAGTGGAGTGATACCACAGATATCTGCGATCATGGGACCCTGTGCGGGAGGAGCGGTGTATTCGCCGGCGATGACAGATTTCACCATTATGGTAGAGGGGACAAGCTACATGTTTGTCACTGGTCCTAATGTGGTCAAGACAGTGACGAATGAGGAAGTGACTTCAGAAGAGTTGGGTGGGGCAAGCGCACACTCAACCAAGTCAGGCGTGACACATTTGACGGCGACGAACGATATTGATTGCATCAATCAGGTAAAGACCTTGCTGAGCTATATGCCACAAAATTGTGAAGACAAACCAGAGAGTTTGCCTTATGAATTAGGAACAGAATTGAGAGAGAATTTAGAATCAATTGTTCCAGAAAATGCCAATCAGCCTTACGATATGAGGGAAGTCATTGCAGGGATTTGTGATGAGGAGAGCTTTTTTGAAATCCATGAGTATTATGCTGATAATATCGTTGTTGGGTTTTCACGGTTAGCGGGTAGGAGTATTGGAATCGTAGCGAATCAGCCGATTAGCCTAGCAGGTGTTTTGGATGTAGACAGTTCAAAGAAGGCTGCTCGCTTCACCCGGTTTTGTGATTGTTTTAATATTCCGTTATTGGTGTTAGTAGATGTACCTGGATTTTTGCCCGGGACAGATCAAGAATGGAATGCAATTATTACAAATGGAGCGAAGTTATTATATGCACTTTCGGAAGCGACAGTACCAAGGGTGACTGTTATTACGCGGAAGGCGTATGGTGGCGCTTATGATGTAATGAATTCGAAGCATATTGGAGCCGACATGAATTTTGCTTGGCCATCAGCGGAGATTGCTGTGATGGGGGCGAAGGGCGCGAGTGAGATTATTTTTAAGAAGGACATTAATGCAGCGGATGATCCAGCTGCAAAGCTAGCTGAGAAGGAAGCTGAGTATGCAGATTTATTTGCTAATCCATATAGTGCTGCGGAGCGAGGCTTTATTGATGAAGTGATTTATCCCAAAGAGACGAGACGTAAATTAATTAAGGCCTTTGCCATGTTGGAGAATAAAGTAGCCGTTCTGCCTAAAAAGAAACATGGGAATATACCCTTATAAAGATGGCAGGTATTAAAATCAGATATGGATTTTTTACAGCGGGTTTCATGATTTGCCTGTTTGCCTGTTCGACTAATGAACAAATCTTTGTAGATATACGTCTAGAAGATCAAGCTAAAGTCATCGGTGTCGAATGTATGGGTCAGCCCAATAACTATACAATTGATGTGACGATTGAAAGTCCTGATATTGGATGTGATCAATATGCAGATTGGTGGGAAGTCGTTACAGCTGATAGTGTCTTGGTGTATCGCCGCATTTTGACGCATAGCCATGTTGATGAACAACCATTTACACGGAGTGGTGGGGTGGTCGATGTCGGTGCTGATGACTTCATTTATGTAAGAGCGCATATGAATAACTTAGGCTATGGTTCACAGGTCTTTAGTGGAAATGTGCGTGAAGGATTACAAATTGATACGATAGATCCCAACTTTGCCCTCTCATTGCAAGAACTAGCTCCTCTACCACAGGATTGTGCTTTTTAATTAAATTTTATGGAGTTAGTATACGTTCAATGTGTATATGAAAAAGTACCTCTTCTTTGCGATCGCACTCATTTCCATAGCTGCGATTTTTTGGTTTATTGGCTTTAAGAGCTCCTTGTTTAAGTCTCAAGTCGAAGAATCATCACAAGTTATATTGAATCGAATTGATCGGATAGCAAAGTTGGCCACAGTAGAAGGCCATTTTGCAGAGATATATGATTACCGGCATTCTTATACAAATTGGCCATTTGAAAAGAAGGCTTTAGTAAAAGTGAAGGCGAAAGCGATGATAGGCTATGACTTGGAAAATATGATCCTAGACGTCGATGAGACGGGACGAAAAATCACCTTATCACAACTTCCAGCTCCAGAATTATTGTCCTTAGATCATGATTTAGAGTATTATGATTTGCAAGAAGGTTTATTTAATCAATTTACTTCAGCGGATTTGACCCAGATTAATAAACAAGCCAAGTCATTCATTGAAGAGAAGGTCTTACAGAGTGATTTATTAAAGATCTCCGAAGATCAAAAGGAAGAGTTTTTAGAGTTGATAGAAATGAGTCTAACTGCTGTGGGCTGGCAATTAATTGTTGAAGAAACAGTGCCCAGCATAAAAGGATAGGACTATATATTGTTAATAATTATATATGTTCTTTTTATATCAATACTTCTTCAATATGAAGCAATTTTGGATATATTTGAGCGCCTGAATATGTAAACTGTCGATCTTCTCATACCCACTCTTGGCAGCTTCCATCTTTAGAGCGTATTAATTAATTAAAATCTGAGTCCAGAACATATTCAAACCAACCTGATATGAGAATATTATTAACTGCCCTCGTGTGTATAGTTTTATCTATATCACTTAATAGTCAAGATCAAACGCATAAGACTAAGCCTGTCCAATTAACTAACTCTGAAAAAATGGCATTGGATGGCCATGAAAGATGTTCCACAACAGAAGGATTTCTTGAAAGACTAAACGATCCAGTATACGAAGCCTATGTAAAGGATATGCGAGCTAAAATTGATGCTAGAACTGCATTACTTCCTTGTGATGCCTCAAATTCTGTTATAATACCAGTAGCAGTGCATTTTGATGCTTCATTTACTTGCGAAAATACGACATGCCTTGAAGCAGCAGTTGCTGCACAGATTCAAACTTTAAATGATGATTTTGCAGCTTTGAATGCCGATTTAGCAGCCTACCAAAATATTTTAGCTACTTGTATGGGTGGACCAGATGTAGCATCTACAGGGTCTTGTTTATCTTTTTGCTTAGCAACTGAAAATCATCCTGCGGCATCAGGTATACCTGCAGGTGAGCCAGCTATAACAATCGGATATTCAACAGGAGGCCTTAATAATGGAGGAAATGCTGCTCCAGACTGGCCTGGATATTTAAATTTATTTGTGGTAGCTGGTAATATGAGTGGTGTTGCTGATGGAATACCTGGAGCTTTGGATGGCGACGGTGTTACATGTACAGCTGATGTTTTTGGAGGTGCAGGATTTGTAGCTTGTACTTCTGGCAATACAGTAAATTCTAGTCCTGACTGGAATCTTGGAAGAACAATGACTCATGAAGTAGGTCATTATCTAGGACTTTACCATGTTTGGGGTGATGTTAATGGAGGTGGTTGCGGTGGTGATGATATGATTACTGATACTCCTGATCAAGCCACTTCTTCTAGTGGTTGTACAGCAAATTGCGCTACTTTGGCAGCTTGTAACGCTGGAGAATTTGTCCAATATAATTTCATGGATTATTTCGATGATGCATGTTTAGTCATGTTTTCTGAAGAGCAGGCAAGTGTTATGAATACATTTGCAAATGCTGTAACATGGGCTTCAGGTACCGGCTGTTCAGATGGATCAGAAGTGATTGTTGCTGAGTGTGTCGTTGTTATAGATTGTATGGATGGTATACAAAACGGAAATGAAACTGGAGTCGACTGTGGTGGTCCAGACTGTCCTCCGTGTATGGTTATTCCTGCGTGTGATGGTTCGTTAACAACAGTTTTAGATGAGAACTTTGATGCATGCGTCATGCCAGCTGGTTGGTCAGTAGTCGCCTTAAATGGTGGAGCAACTGCAGATGTCACTTTTAACAATATGAGTGTGCCTGGCGGTGGAGCAACTGCTCCTACAGACTTTATGGGATGCATCGCTTTAATAGATGATGATGCAGCAGGGAGCGCGGATCCAGCAGATATCAGATGTATTGTATCTCCTGTATTAGATTTGTCAGCATTGACAAATGGGGCTTTGACATTTGACTGGCACAATGAATCAGTTGTAGATGATGGTGATTTTATAGTAGAAGTATTCGACGGGACTGCTTGGGTTCAAGTTTTCTTTACTGAAGGAGATGGTAGTAATAATGACGAAACTATTGATTTGTCAGGATACTCAAATGCTGATTTTCAGATTAGATTTTGTTATGATGATGAAGGTGGATGGCAATGGGGAGTTGGTTTTGATAATGTATCCGTTTGTGGAGAACAAGGAGTTGCCACGTGTCCAGCAGCTATCACACCAGATGATATAAGTGGAAGTTATTGCGATGGTGCTGCTGCAACAGTTAGTGCAAGTCCTACGAGCAATGTCACGTTTGCTTGGACATCATCGAATCCAAATATAGTGATCGTTGATCCCGCAGCAGCTTCGTCAAGTGTAGAATTATCAGCACTTACTCCATGTCAAATAGAAATGGCAGATATTAGTTTAGTCGCTACCTGTGATCTAGATGGTTCAGAATTGTTTAACGGAATTGTCAGTACGGTAAGTGTTTATCCTGCTCCACCTGCTGATGTGACGACATTAGTCGTATTAAATGAAAATACCTGTGACGAACCAGTATTAGTTGATCCTAATTGTACAGCGTTTGTAACATTAACGCCGGATGCAGGAAATCCTACTTTCCCAGTTGCAACTGGAGAATCTGGAACTGCATCATATACTATAACATATGCGTCTCCAGCTGGAGCACCCGAATGTTGCGTTGTCCCAATGTCTGGAGAACTGATTATTGGTGGAGCTGGTGCTGTAGGCAATGATGATGGTGATTTAGAAATTATCGGAACAGGTGGAGTTTCGGGATGGACATCGACATCTACAAACTTTGGAAGTGTCATGTGCGATACTGGCTCCTGTGGAACAGGTGGTGGATCTGTTAATTATGGTGTAGCTCCTAACAGCAATGCTTGGCTAGCTTGGTTTGGAGGAATAGGCTCTCCTGAAACAGGTACTCTAGAAACAGATGTAGTCATTTCAGCTTGTGCAAATGGAGCAGCGACTATGACATTCGGTTATGAAAATTCCTCTTGCGGAGATGCTGCCGATTTCATTGAACTACAGATCGATGGCGCTGTTGTGTGGAGTGACAATGCCGACCCTGCAACTTGCGGAACTATGGGTGTCGTAGAATTAATAACAGTAGATTTATCTGCATTTGCAGATGGTGCTTCTCATAATATTCTATTTACATCAACATCGGGAGCAGGAGGAGTAGCTTCAAATTTCACTGTTGATAATGTTATTTTAGAAACAACTGGTTGCGATGCTGGTGGTTCTCTATGTGAAGGTACAGTGTCAGGATCTTATGATTGTGTTGCAATTCCTGATGCTAGTATCCCAACCATGGGAGAATGGGGCTTAATGATCTTAGGACTACTCATCATGATCACTTCAATTGTTGCAATCAGACAAAAAGAAAATGATATAGTTGTTTCATAAGATCAACGCTTATTGATAAATAATAAAAGGGCTACATATTAAATTATGTAGCCCTTTTTTGATTTCAAATTCCAAATTCAATGCTCTCCTGTCTGAACCATGATGTTCATGATTTTAGGATGTTCATGATTTGACTTCACAATCAAAAATCATCAATCTCAGACTACTTACATAAAAATGATCTTTGAGGTTTTCAACCTCAAGTACATATGATTGAAATAAAACCTGAGGCAGGACGCGTATTGCAACACATTTTTAGCTAGTCAGGAGTTCGCAATTCAACTCGGAATAGTATATTGAGTAAGAGGCGTCCTCGCCTCTTTACCTGAGAGCAATTCAACTCGGAATAGTATTGAGTAAAAGGCGTCCTCGCTTCTTTACTTGATTATTCAGTGTTTCAGTTTAGCTCTCAACGTCTTTGCTCGACGATCCTCCCCATCATGACTCCAACCAGGCGCTCTAAACACATAAGCCAATTTATCTGACCAAGACTTCGCCCTTTTCATGTCCTTCCAAATAGCACCATACTCGTGAGTTGCGACATATGCTGGGTTATAGGAGTGAATATTTTTAGTTAGACCATAAGTGGGCTTGTCCTCTGGTAGTTCTTCTGAAAAAGTGCCAAATAGCCGATCCCAAACAATTAAAGCTCCCGCATGATTACAATCTAAGTAACGGATGTTTGAGGCATGGTGGACCCGATGATGTGATGGCGTGTTCAATACAAATTCGATTGGCTTTGGAAATTTATAAACGACTTCAGTATGGACGAAAAACTGATATAGTAGATTCACAGACATCGCCATAAATATCATCAGTGCATCATATCCTAAAACAGGAAGCCATAGCCAAAAGATGTATTTGTGTATTCTCTCTCCTGCTCCTTGCCTCAGCGCGGTTCCTAAATTAAATTGTTGAGAAGAATGATGAGAAACATGCCCAGCCCAGAATAATCGGACCTCATGATTCAGGCGATGAAACCAATAATAAGAAAAGTCATCAAGAAAAAATAAAACGACCCAAGCCCACCACTGCCGTTGAATCACATCCCGTAACGGACTGATTTCATGTAAAACCATAAATAGACCAAAAGCTAAGACTTTCGGTATAAACTCAACAGCTGATGTAATAATTGCCATTGAGAATGATACGAAGGTGTCTTTTTTGTCTGTGTATTCAGCTTTTTCAATAAATGATTCAAGAATGACTAACAGGATTGCAATAGGAAAAAAATAGAGAAGTAGATTATCCTCGGCTAGTTGATCAACATAATATTGAATATCCATACTGCAAATTAGAAAAAATGACAGAATCCATTAAACGAAAATATGACTTGCTATCAAGCAATATGGCTAAAACACACGATTCTTGCTGCTTTCAATCAAACGAATCGTCTTTCAAAGCAGAACTTCTTCATTGTTTATTGCTAAATGTTATAAAACCAAGTATTTTGCAACTAAATAGACAACAAGGCCATTTTAAACTGCACATTACACACGTTTAAATAAACATATTACATAATATGAAAGGAATTGTTTTCAGTGAATTTATGGAAATGGTAGAGTCTGCCCATGGATACGATATGGTGGACAAAATTATTATTGATGCTAATCCCCCATCAGGCGGTGCGTATACGGCAATAGGAACATATCCTCATACAGAGATGGTGAGTTTAATTGTCTCACTTAGTAAACATACAGACACATCGGTACCTGATTTGTTACATACGTTTGGACGATATTTGTTTGATACGTTTGTTAAAAATTATCCGGCATTCTTTGAAAAGCCCAAAACTGCTTTTGAATTTTTTGATTCCATTGAGGAATACATTCATGTTGAAGTGTTAAAACTCTACCCTGATGCTCAACTACCGACATTCGAAACTCAACTAAAGACAGACAAAGAGCTCCATCTGGTTTATGAATCTGAACGGAAAATGGCAATATTCGCTCTAGGCTTGCTTGAAAAGGGATTGGAGCACTATAAAGAAAATGCTACAATTGAGATGAAGCAATTAGAAGATGATGGTAGTAAAGTTTTATTTATAATCAGTAAGTAGATTTATGTCTGACGACTCTGTTTTAAAAAGAAGACTTGATCGAGAAATTAAGGCACGCAAAACGGCTGAGCAAATATTAGAGTCTAAAGCAATCCAACTCTACAATGCTAACATTTCATTGCAAGCCCTTAATGAGAAACTCGAGGGTGAAATAGTAATAAAATCTAATCAACTTGAGCAAAACGAATTGCGATATAAATCTCTTGTTGATGAGGCGAGAGATAGTATTTTTAATTTCTCAAACGCATTAGAAATAAGTTATGCGAATGCAAAAACACTTGACATATTTGGGATACCAATTGAAGAGCTAACCGGCAAACATATAAGTGAGTTAGTTAGAGAAGACTATCTGGATTACGCTACTGCATTTTTAGAGCAATTTAGAAAGCATGAAAATCCAGAAAGTTATGTAGAATTACCTCTTGTCCATAAAGTGAATACACATCTATGGGTCGGTATTAATCTAACGTATGTTGAAGATACAACTGGTAATTATTTTAGCGCCATCTGTAGAGATATCAGCAAACGAAAAAGCGTAGAGGCGAATCTTGAAAAAGCCGTTTTGGGGCTAGAGCGAAGTGAACATAAGTACAGAGGGATTCTCAAGAATATGCAACTTGGTATTGTAGAGACTGATGTAGAGAGAAGGGTCAAAGATGCCAATCAGATTTTTTGTGAAATGATTGGGTATTCTACTGAAGAATTAAGTGATAAAATTTATGAAGAATTGTTTTTACATGAGGATAATTTCCCCTTAAGAGATCAGAAGAATTTATCTGCCGGATCTAGTTCTTATCCTATTTATGATGTGAAGCTTAGGAAAAAGGATGGTAGTCTCATCAATGTACTCATTAGCTTAGCACCAATACACAATTTAGAAGGTGAAGAAACAGGGACAATTGCTATACATTATGATATTACAGAGCAATATTTACTACAGAAAAAATTGACGGAAGCAAAAGATATTGCTGAACATGCGAGAAAGGCTGAGCAAAAATTCTTAGCTGTTATGACTCACGAAATAAGAACGCCGTTAAATGCTATTTTGGGGATGTCTCATTTATTGGCTGATACAGAATTAAATAATGAACAGTCAGAATATGTCGGCCTGGTTAAAAATGCAGCTGATATGTTACAGTCCATTGTATCTGACATCCTTGACTTATCTAAAATACAAGAAGGAAAAATTGATGTTAATAATGAGACGTTTGATTTAATTACATTACTCGACAATTGTTTGAAAACGATTAAAATAAAGAGTAGTGATCCAAATGTCAAGATTGTTTTTGATCAAGGTGGGTTTGATGCATTATGGATTAGTTCTGACAAGAAATTAATTCATCAGATTGTAATTAACTTGATGGACAATGCCATGAAGTTCACTCATCAAGGACAAATAACATTGAAGCTTGAAGATAAACAAAACAATAATGTAAGACTAAGTGTACAAGACACAGGTATAGGCATAGAAGAAGATAAATTAAATATAATTTTTAAAGAATTTGAGCAAGCTGATGACGGTATTCATGGTACCTATGGAGGTACTGGTTTAGGCTTATCTATTTGTCAAAAGTTAGCTGGGTTATTAGGGTCTAAGTTAGGTGTAGAAAGTCAGATGGGTGTTGGAACGACCTTCAGTATGAATATTGTGGTTAAGCCATCTGAAGATAATCATCAGATTATGGCTAAAACATTTAGTGCAGAAAGTAGAATTAATGAACTTGATATTTTGATTGCAGAAGACAATCAAATGAATCAAAAATATATCACCAAACTTCTTGACAAAAAGGGTATTAAGTATGTACTAGCACATAATGGTGTTGAAGCAGTACGTGCAGCCTCGACTAAGGTATTTGATATTATCTTAATGGATTTACATATGCCAGAAATGGATGGTTATCAAGCAACAAGATCTATAAAATTAAAAGGAAAGAACGTTGATACACCAGTTGTCGCCTTAACTGCCTCGACAATGCTTACTCAAAAGGAAGAAGCCTTTAACGCTGGAATGGAAGATTTTTTATCTAAACCATTTAGTCCGACGCAACTTTTCTTACTGCTCGAAAAGTATTGTAGGATTCAAGTTAATGAAAATGCATCCAAGAGAAGCATAGAAAGTAATTCGCTTCCAGCTGAGATTGATGAAAATTTAATTCGAGAATATTTAGGCGATGATCCAGAATATCAATCTGAAATGTTTTCTTTGTTTATTTCTACCTATAAGACTGAAAAAGAAGAATTGAAAAACGCATTTGAGTCTAAAAATTTAGAAAATGTAAAATCAGTCTTACATAAAATGAAACCAACCTTCCAAATGGTTGGTCTTCAAAAGCTATTTGAACTAATCAACAAGAGCGAAAGAGAAGCAATTGAAGGCGATGTGAAATTGTTGACAAAAAAAGATTTTATGTTGAAGAGTCTTGATAATGGAGTCAAGTTAATAGAAGAAAGATTAAAATAGTCATGAAACTAAAAACGATTATTGTAGACGATGAGGCGATGGCGAGAAGGTCATTAGAGAATTTTTGTAAGAAGCATGAGAGTATTGAGCTTTCTGGAATCTGTGTAAATGGCAAAGAAGCATTAGAAGAATTGTCAAAATCAGAAGTTGATTTAATTTTGTTAGATGTCGAAATGCCAGAACTAACTGGGATTGAATTACTTGAAAAGTTAGTTGTCTTTCCACAAGTTATATTTACAACCGCTAATGCTGAATACGCTTATGATGCATTCGAGTATGATGTCACAGATTTTTTAAAAAAACCGATTACATCATCCAGATTTAACAAAGCAATTGAAAAGGCTATTGAGCAAGCCAATCGGATAAATCAGGTATCTATTTATAGTGCTGCGAGAGAAATATATATTAAGCATGATTCCAAGCTTGTTAGAGTGCCGTATCAGTCAGTATTGTATTTTGAAAATGTCGGTGACTATATAAGTGTCAAGACGCTCCAAGGCAACTACATTATTTATGGCACATTAAAGTCTCTAGATTCCAAGTTGCACTATCCTGGATTTTTAAAAGTGCATCGATCATATATCGTGAATCTAGAGAAAATAAAAGATATTCAGGATAGCAACATAGTCATAGGAGATAAGGTTATTCCAATTAGTCGCGCGCACAAGCCAATCCTACTCAATAGTATAAACTTGATTTAGCCCAGAATTCGTTAAAGAGAGTATCTGATCTTTAAGCCAGTGATGTAGGTTGAAAATCCATTGTTGAGAGAACTGTTGTTATTAGCAAACGTATAGAACAGCTCTCCAAATAAGTTTTGTGATAAAATATATCCAGTCCTCAATTGGATGTTATAAATTAATTTTGGTTCATCGGCCTTTGCTTCAAATTGCTGGCCCGCACTGAGTGTTAGTTGATATTTCCATCGTTGGCTTGTTTGATATTCATTGGATGCTTTGACAAATGGGCTTATGGAAAAGACATATTCTGGACTATAGTATGTCGTGGTTTCATCTTTATACGTAAGTAAAGTTGAATTTAAGCCAGTTTGAATAACAGGGTTTTGACTTAGATTTATATATAAGCTGTTAAATGCATCAAATCCGGTATTGCCATCGTTTAGAGAGCTGCGATTGACTTGAGAATATGAGCCAATGCCTGACCGAGAGACGATGTGATGTTCTAAACCGATATTATTTTTCCATATGTTTTCAGACAACAAGTCTTGGTTATAATCTAATTGACTTCTTGACGTGAGTAATTTTATAAAGTGTCTGTTATTTATTTTCACATAATACGAGAGATGGTATGAGGATTGATATTGTGGGTTTTCTGATGAGCTATTATTAGACTCGACACCTATGGATATTGAGGCTAACTGATTATGTTTAGCTTTAATATTTGATCCAATTCTCAGAACAGAATGGTTGGCTGTTTGAAGAGCCAGAGGCGATTGTACCCATCTAGATCTGAAGTGAAGAAAGGGAGAAACGGTAAGAGCCTTAGGTGCAGAAACATCTACTGTTAGTTCTTTTGATGTATTTTCGGCATTATCCTCTGCGTATGATATTGTGCTATTCGCTTGATAGGAAAGTTCATTTTCAATTTTGTTCAGCAGTGAATGAGAATAGTCGTCTAACAAAGATTGATCTATATTGCTCAAGATGTTAGAAAATTGTTTGTATTTATCTGCTTCAAGCACATACCTCAATGTTATGTCTTGCTGTAGTTTTTTGTTTTCTATTTTAGAAATTAGAGATGGAATAGTCTCATAAGATTCTGTAGCAAGATTCACATAAATTTGTTTTTCTGCATGTTGAGATTCTGATAATAAGGGCTTTAATGTAGTATTCAGAATTTTATCGGCTTGCTTTGGTTTTATATTTAGATAGTTGCCAAAGATGAGATCATACCGTTGGATGGAGTCTTGAGTAGATAGCCGTTTGTTGTCAAAATATGTATGCTCTAATGAGACTAGACTTGATTTGTGTTTTTGTGTTTGGAGGTCAACAGATGCAATCCCCAAATAAGATTGAATTGTATCTAATGCATTTGCCTGCAAACTCAAAAACTCAGTTTTCGCTGCGTCATAATTTTTCATGGCCAAATACGTGTATGCCTTCGAAACAATGACATTCTTATTTAGTGGGTTGTTGTCTGACAGGGATTGCAATACAGTAAGACTTTCGCTATACTTCTCTGCTACTTTTAATTGATGTGCATAGGCTAGACCTATTGATACATGCGAATGTAGACTTGCCTTATTTGTTTGATCTAATGCAATACTTTGTAAAATGGACTGATAGGCATTTTCATACGCTTGGTTAGCTGCATAAGCATTGGCTAAGCTTCTTAAAACACCAGCATCATTGGGGAATGCAGAATTTATAATGTGGTATTGAGAAATTGCGTCTTCAAAGTCAGCATTCCATAGTAAACTTTCAGCAAGATTCAAAAGAACCTCTTTGTCTTTCGGGTAGCTCTGATCTAATTTTAAGAATATCAGCTTAGCTTCTGCAGGATTACCTGCTAAGCCAACAGCCCTCCCGTAGCAGATGAGTGCTGTCTTGTTTTCTGGATGGTCTTGAAGGATATCTTTAAAGAACACCGTTGCTTCTGCATTTTTACCTGATTCAAGGAGTTTAAACCCACTAGTCATATCCTGGGACTTCAGAATTGAAGGCAAGAGAAATAGTAAGCCAATACTTATAACAGTAATTAATTTATTCATGTGGTAGTCTTTACAGACATGTTCGTAGATGTGTCTTTGAATGATTTTTCTGTAGAATGTATATATATGTGATAGGCAATTAAGCTTACAAATAATGTTCCCATTAATAGGATCTGAACATAGATGATTTCATGTATTGTGCCATGCATATTCCAAATAGATATAATCTGTCCAATCCCAAATAATAGGGCCAGCCAAACAGGCGTGTATTTTTCTAATGATAAATAGTAATACACAATGACATTACCTAAAGCAAATAATGTAGTCGCGGCGGCGTAGGTGTACAGATGCTTTGCAGACTCTAAATATGAAGCACCAAAAAGAACCTGTATTAACTCTTCTCCAAAGAAGTATGTAAACCCTGTCGCACAAAGTCCGATGATTAGGACGATACCTGAGACTAGAGTTAATAACTTAGATGGATCTTTTCCTTCTTCTTTTGCTGCAATCACTTTTGGAAACAGCAGCATCACAAATGTCCATGTGCCATAATAGATCATCCTGCCGATTAATGAAATCGAGGCGTATTGCCCTGCCTCGACATCTGACAAAAAATGCTTTGCTAAAAAGACATCACTATGACTAATGATGATTTGACTCATTTCATACAGTGCCATAAAGGCGACAAACCATAGAATGGGTTTTAAATCTGTTTGGGCAACGTCTGGTGACGCTTTGACAAATACACCTTTATATCTTGCATAGATAGCTGAACTGATAAAGGAAATGAGAAAGCAAACCGCTAAGTATGTAATAATATATTCCTGATCGGCTAGCCAATAAATAATCAATATTGTTGCAACTAGTCGTGTGGCTGTCTCAATAATAAACGTAAAAGCAAAGGGTGAAAAATCTTGTTTGCCTTGAAGAACGCCTCGGTAAAAACACAAAGAAAAGTAGGCTGGAACTCCAATCGCAAGAACCAAGAAGGGGGCGAAATGATTAAATTTAAAAAATGAGGATAAGAGAGGGGATAATAGAACAAGTATGATGGCACTCGCCCATGATAACATGTTTACCTTTTTAGTTAGCCAAGACAAGAAAGACTGCTGAGTCTGACTTGCAGAAAGTTTGGCTGCTGTCATCTGTATAGCAACGCCCATAAACGCTAAAACTAAAACTAGGGTTGCAACAATATGAAATTCTGCAAACTGTGCCGGACCTAAGGCCCTGCCAAGTACTAAGTTAATACCATAGTTGATAATGTTGACTACAGTCATTGCAATCAATAGGATCAACCCACTTTTAGCTTCCTTCGCTTTCATATAAATCTAGGCTGCTGGTATGACTGTCAAGTACTGATCAAATTGGGTAAGAGAGAATAATTCCGATACCTCATGATCCAACATGCTAATCACCTGTAGCTTTACGCCTCTTGATTTGAGGTTTCTATGTGCTTGCAGGACAGCATTGAGACCAGCAATGTCAAACTCTGTGACATGACTTAGGTCCATAACGACATCTTTATTGGATACTGAGACGATCGCTTGAGATTCCTTTTTGAAGGTCATCGCATCAATCGAACTTAATTTTCCAGTTACGATAATCCGGAGATCGTTTTGCTCCTCTTTCGTAATCATTTGTAACTCATTCATAGGTATGTATTTTTAGTATGCACTACAATAGTATGAACAGTTTGAAGGGTGTTTGGTGATTTTTCTGTTTTTGGCGTGCTTTACGCTTTTTTTGGTTAGACAATCAGTACTTTAAACTTGACTGGCCTCTTTTTCGACAAGTCGTTCAAAATGACTAAGGTACCAGTCAGCGATCTCGCTCATTGGCAATGAGGCCGCTGCGGCATAATTTTTCTTTGCATTTTGCTTCCTGTGTTCTGGATCTATGATCAGTTTCTCTATCGCATCAGCCATGCTAACGACATTATCAGGTTCAAAATATTCGCCTAGGTAGCCTTCTTCTTCTACAAGTTCTTTCAAATCACCTAGTAAGGGCAAAGCGACGGCATTTCCATAACTGCCAGCCTGGTGCAAGACGCCTGAACTACCTGTCGTGCTTGTATAAGGGAACACTGTGACGGTACTTTCTGAAAATATTCGAGGAACATCTTCTTCTTCCACATAACCCGTGAAGTGAAGCTTATCAATGTGAGCATATGTTTTAGCCACACCATCTAGATACCCTTTGACATTCGGATTGTCTGTACCGGCTATCGTTATTTTGATTGACCTACCAGTACGCTTTCTTACTAATTCAACTGCCTCGATCATAGACTCAACTTTTTTGTAAGTCCCAAATTTGCCAAAAGTCATCACATTTAGTGGCATATCGTTCAGTTCAAAATCAGGCTCTGGCGGCACCTCAAATGTGCCATGTGGTATCAAGGCCACATTCTTAGCGTTGTATTTCTCTCTGATGATTTTGACATATTTAGGGATTGTAAGTGTCACTAGGTTAGCACCCAGAATTGTCCTTGTTAGTATGTTGCCTGTGATGTTGTATATGCCCTTCATTATTGGATTGTTCGTTATGCCCGCTTCTTCAAAGTCGACTGTTTCAATAATGTTATGCAAGATCACAACTGAAGGGATGCCGCCTAGCTTACTCATCACTGGACTAAACAAGCCGATCGTCGCCGGTACCTTTTTATCACCAAATGATAAAAATTGAATGTTGTACAAGACAACATCTGGTTTATGTTTTTTAATCGTTTTTACAATGTTTGAAGCACTAGACATCGAATTGAATTCCCAGACTGGTTCAAAGATGATCTCTCCCATATCAGGCTCAGCTTGATACACTTCTCCTTCTGGTAGTTTGTCTGTAATAATGATAATCTTATCTATCTGTTCTTTTGGACCAAAATTCTTAACCAGGTGATAGGCATATTCATTTAACGTGCCTTTGCTAGGAGGGAATGGGGATACGATTGCGATGTTCATCGTTTGATCTGTTTTATTAATTCATTATAGTAAACTACTCCTTTATTCGGGAGTTTTAAAATGCTTGTGTTAAAAGGGGCAGTCTTGAATCTGGATTATGAATGATGACAATCATCGAAAATCGTAATTTGCAAAGTTGACCGAAGTCAAATATGAATCAAGATGGGTGCTAATCTGATTTCAACACGCAAGATAAGCATGTCTAATCTAAAAGTCCAGTTTTTTAACCCTACCAATCATGATCAGTTATTGCGTGACAAATACTCGAAAAGTTCCTTTTTACTGCCATCTTTTCTAATCAATCCAAAATGACTTTGCTTACTTTTTATCCATGGCCTCGGTTTTAACACACCTTTCGGAATCTGCCTAAAGTCATACAATGTCCATAACATCCAAGGAATATTGTTGTCTTTTGCTTCTGAAATGATGTTTAGGGTATAAATCCGTTGCTCCTCTTCTGTTTGCCCCAGTAGGTTGGCATAGCCTTCTCGTGTGCTTAGCCCAAATTCTTCTAGCACAATTGGCTTGACATATCTTGATCTGTAATCGTTTATTGTCTGTGTCCAATTTGATTCATCAGTGTACATGTGAAAGGATAAAAAATCGAGCTTTTCTGCAAGAATAGGCAATCGATTTATGCTTGACCAAGAGATTGTTATCGGATGGTTAGGATCCAAATGTCTGGTATGGTCAATCGTATACTTTAGCCAATCTATGACTTTCTGTTTGCCATGCTGTTCGAAATCTAGATCGGGTTCATTTTTTACATTCCAGGCAAGAAGCGCAGGATGATCTTTAATGCTACTGATGATAAGATTCAAATGATGAGTATAATACGGATAAGTCAGTAAGTCAAAGCCAATCGGAAAATCAAATAAGGTAGGCACGACTCTAAGCTCAACAGTCGATGCTGCATCCATGAGTTGATTCAGTTTTTGCAAGTAGTATTCTTCTTTCCCAAATTGACTAAATGTCTGATAGGGTATAAATATTCTAACAGTATTTAAACCCAACTCCTTAATGATTTTAAAATCTGTCGTTATGATATCTACGGAGGTGCTGTCCCAGAAATAATGCCATGGATAATCTTGAGCATAATAATTGATGCCTAGAATGTCAGGGATTAGTGTTAGATTTTCTTCTAGTGTTGTCGTTGAATAATCTTGAGAGTCAGTAGCTTCAACTAGATCTTCTTGCACCCAGTTTTTGATTTTCCATAATCCATCTGAGAATACAAATATGGCCGTGTAGCTAATCGTATCTAGAGAAAAGCTTTCTTCTTTTCCCATATTCACTTCTCGCTGGACTAAAATACATCTGTGGTCTTTGATCACTGCAACACTCCGATCTAAGCTCAGGTGATTTAATTCTAAGTCATGTGAGATCGCGTGTCTATCAATGACATTTTCAGCTTGAGAGACTTTGTCTTTTATTTTTTCAATCATGTCATCATGATAATAATCAGACAGGTTGTGTTCGTCTTGATGATAGATGCTTTGATTCAAATTTTTCCAAGCCGAATGAAGATCTTTAGCCAATGCATATGTAATATTGGGATTCGCTAGTGATGCATCATTGTTCCTCCAGACGATGTTTTTTTTAGTTGAATCGGTATTTTTTAATGACTCTTGCAAAATAGACGTTTCTGCTGCACCTGTTTTGTAATAGGTAATTATTTTAGAACCGAGTAGCAATAAGCTAATCAGCGTAAGGAGAATAATTGTTCGATGGATCAATTTAAGAATCATTGTTGTTTGATTTCGTTAACAATAATTCTGTTTCGACTCCATTAATTAAAATGGTGAATCTGCTTGATTGACAATCGGTAATCACATCTTCTAAATTAATGACAGCTAATCCATTTGAAGTTTGAGTTGTGAACTGTTTATCTGGACATTGTTTAGATGAAATGGAAACAAGTGTGCCTTCAGGAACTGTTTGATTTAATTCGCTAAGTAGGGGGCCAATAGTGAGTTGTTCTCCTTTTATGTCATAAGGAATTTCGCTGATGAGTGGCTTAAATAGAATGTTGCTCAGCGAAGAAATAATGGTATCACAAGAGCTAATGCTTATTGTATACAAGCCAGGTAATGATGGATTTTGGACGATAATTTTTGAACTGCCATTGACAATGACAGCACTGTACCGGGACAAAACTCCATCTGATTGTAATGTCAAGGACAGATTCGTCCCATCACTGACAATATGACCATCAGCATCAGTTATGTCATCAAGATCGACAATGAAGATTTGATGACCATCAGCAACATGATATCTGTCAGAAACTGTTATGGAGGCATTCTTAGGACAACCACTTGATCCAATAATCGTCATTTTTTTACTGTACTCATTTCCACTGCTGACCCCGACTAATTGTTTCGTATCATTTTTAGATGGGATCGTATGTTTGAAATAATACCGATGTTCAGTATCAAGCTGTACAAGCTTTTTTTCTTTTTGAGTATGGATGTAATAATTAAGTGTAAGGACAGTATCAACTAAGTTCTGATGTTCATCTTCGAAGTAACCTGTTATCATAGATCCTATTTGATCATTAAAAGACGTGGTTTTAGGCCCAACATAATTTGTTGATTGCCCTTTGATTGACTTCGGGTGTAGCTTGAATGCTACTTTGTCGATAACAGATCCATTCTTTGAGGCATAGAGAGTATATGTACCCGCGACAAATTGTAGCTGTTCTAATACATCTGCCATACGGATATCGTTTTTGTCTTGTACACGGCTCAATGTTGTTTTACCTAGTAGTCCATAAGCTGCAATGTGAATAGAGTTTAAATCAATAGTTGAGTTTAGAGAAATGAGACTATCTAATTGAGAGTCATATTGATTTTTCAGAAACACGGAAACAGGCTCTTCAAACAAAAGCTCTTCTGATTTCTTTTCTGTTTGACAAGAAAAGCAAAGTATTAGCGTAATATATAAATAGAATCGGCTCATTTTATAACATATCCATTTGCGGTTATTTGTATGTATTGAGATGGCGAAATTTTAATCTTGTTTACATCTTGTTTGTTTGTCTTAGTCGGCATGGTGTCTTGATAGCCATTGATCATAATGTGTTTATTCTGTATGGTAGATATCAAGGCGATATCTCGCACATTGATTAGAGGTATTGTTATAGGCTTTGATCGCAATGGTCTGATTTCCTTTTCTAAATAATAGTTATCAACCCATATAACATCTTGTCTTTGATCAAGCGTCGATACAAGTACTCTAGGAATATTTACACCATCACTACCATAATTAAAAATAGTTGCACTCAGTATAGAGTCCTTAATTTGCGGTTCGATAACGCCAAAAGAGCTATAATTTGTAGTTGTACTTTCTAATGACTTGATTAATAGCTTAAATGAATAGGGTAGATCCATTGAGCAAAATGAATTCTCAGTACTTGCAAAGGTACTGATGTCCTGCTTGACGCCATACTGTGTTACCACGTCATTAAAATCAATTTTAAAATATGTGCTTTCTTTGGGTGATAATCTTGACGTAATGTGATCTCTAGCGTTATAACTAATAATATCTTTTTCGTCCTCATTTAGTAATGTGCCTGTAACTGTAATATAGGCTGGCACTACATCTGTATTCATGACTTGTCCGACGATATAATAATTGCCATTTTTTTCGACGAGATTAGCCTCTATCAATTTGACATCAGGTCTGTCAAGAATATCTGAATGGTCTGTGTTACCTGTGATACCATCTCGTTTTCCAAGAGAAGCATAGTCAATCGTTGGTGTACTGATCGTACGGGCAGGTGGGATTATAATTTCTCTATCAGGTGTTTTTAAATACCATTTTTTATCCCGTTTAAAGACTTCAATCTCATGTTCTGTAATGTAGGATTGCATTGAGGTGATCCATTCTGCTGTCACATGCACTAACGCTTCATTCTCATCTTCAAATTTATTTTCAATCGTCAGTGTATTTAATTTTCCAAACGAATTGATAATCCCATCTTCTAAACTGATGTCTAAAAATATTTGCTCCTTGGACGGCTTATTTTTAGGATCGTAAAATTCATATACGCTATCGAAATATTTAAAATCAATCGCATTAAAAAATGCAGTTGTGATAGACTCAGGACTTTGGTGAGGCCGATTTTTAGTATACAAGCGAACGAAAAATATGGTTATGACAATCAGTATGACAATAGCCCAGGTGATGTGATAATTCCAATGTTTGCTATAATTGGGAATGGCATAATCAAAGTCCTCTTTTAGTTTGATCTTTAGCATACCACAGAACAGTAGACTTAATAGGACCGTGCTTAGAATACCGATTGGATAGAGGCTCCACATCAATTGTTGTACTTTAGGAATTTCTTTGCGAGGTAAAAGATCTGGCAATTTTGGAATATCAGGTTTCTCCCAGATGTCAATATTATTTTCTAGCCGTTGCACATTATTCCAACCAGAAAAATATAAAATGGGCTCATAGAATTTGTCATTATTAAAAATGTATTTCAGATTATATTTTTCGGGTACTGTCAAAAATTGGTGCAGGGCTCCCAATCCTTGGAGGCCTTGGTATTTAGCATTCTCCAGACGTTCGACGACGCGGGTCGTCATTTCTGGTAATCGGCGAGCACTATGGTAGTTACCATCGATAGAAAGAGCTTCTGTATTTGCTGTTAGCCACGCTACTTGATCACCAAACCCTAAGGTCAAAAAGCGCCACTGGTCATGGTTATCTCTTGACAAGAAATTTTTAATAGGTTGTATCTCTATTTTGTCTGGTTGGAACGGGCGGAAGTATCCGATATTCATAATGAAGATTGTACTACCGACAGTGACAAATGCAAAAATCACTAAGATGAGTCTAAAACCTGTCCGCCCAATTGTTGAAACGATGTGTTGTTTTAAATCACCTTGTACAAGTTGATAGATAAAATCTCCCCAGAATGGCAGTGATAAAATAGTCGCCCAGTATGTAAACCGATCCAATGTCAAAATATTAAATGCAGTCTCCCCGAGCATTTTTAGAGGAATTGGAGTCGTCCCACCAGTGCCGAGTACAAAGGCTAAGGCGACTGATATGCCTAGTATAAGGTTACGTCTTTTGAATACAGAATGGAATAAGTAAGGCAGGAAGAGTAGCATCAAACCCCATGGGATTAGAAAGAAAACCAGTCCAGAAGATAGCACCTCTAAAAATGAATCTCTAGATCCATGAGGAATGGGTATCTGTGAAATGGGATCAGATTTAGACCAATACCAATACGGGAATATGGAGGATACGGTGACAATAATTGAACAGATTCCAAAAAACAAGAGTGAAAAAAAGTCCTTTTTAAGAGCTAACAGAAAGTGTGTAATTGTAATAGAGCCTCGCTGTATAAGAGCTTTGTCCATAAGTGCGAGACCAAGTACTGGGAAGATAAAGAAGACCATCCCAAAGATTGTGGTCACATGATGCGTCGTTGTGATAATGGACAAAAGACCTAGTGATAATAAGAGATGTCGTTTCTTCTTGAGCATCACCCAGGTGTAGACGACTGGTAATGTGTTGAGGAGTATGGCTATGCCTGTTATACTCGGCAGCTGACCAAAGATATGCACGGCTTCAACATAAGACGAACAGACAGTAGCAGCGCAACTGGCGTAGGCAGCAGAGCGCTCGGAGACCCACAGCTGACTAAAGTAAAAGACGCCCCTAATAAAAAGGACAATAGATAGGAGAGTAATAAGTATAAATCCACCTTTAAGACCTACTAGCTTTGATAATAAGGCGATCAACATATGCACTTGTGGCGGATAACTAGTTACAGTAAACCCTGTATACCACTTATAATTCCATTGATCAAACCAGTGCGATGCGTAGTGCTCAGCAAAGAAAATATGGACGAAGGCATCATATGTATTCTCGAAAGATACGAATAGCATGGGCCCGTGTATGAGTAGAGCCAAGAGGACTGAAAAGTAGTATAACTGTTTAGTTGAAACCAAGTGCTAGTCTTATATCAGCTGCAAAGTAAGTCCATATTTGTATCATATGTTTGATTTTATAGCAACAGACAGATAATCCAGATAACTGGCATAGTTTACTTGGTTTTTGAAAATCAATTTGATCCCAATACTATAATGCAATATATACCAGAATATGGTATATTTGTTTTAAAGCTAAGACCTATGGCAAAAAATACATCAATTATATTAGGTGACCATTTTGATGAATTCATTCAATCAGAAATTGAATCTGGTAGATATTCTACGGCAAGCGAAATAATAAGAAGTGGTCTTAGGCTTCTGGAGCTTGAGAAAAATAAAATTGAAGCAATCAATAAAGCCTTAATCGTCGGAGAAATTAGCGGTGAATCAATTGCTTTTAATAATGAAAAGTTCAAAACTAGGATGAAAAAGAAATTTAATCTTAATGCTTAATTTAAGGCTGTCTCCTCAAGCAGTCATTGATTTAGAGGACATATTTGCGTTTACATATAAGAAATGGGGTATTAAGCAAGCGGAGAAATACCAAGATGAAGTTTATGCTTCTATGATGCTTATATCTGAAAACCCTTTTCTTGGTGCAGCTTATTATTATAAGAAAGGCAACTACAGAAAATTGAATGTCAATAGGCATTTGATATTCTATAATTTTACAAAAGTAGAATGTTTAATTGTGAGAATTCTCCATGAAAGAATGGATTTGAAAACAAATTTTGAATAGGTCAATTCTATAAGGACAACAACTTTGCTCTAGTGCTTTGTCAAGTATATATTGACTAGTTGAATTTGAGAGTAGTTTGTGCATGAACTAGGCGCAGGTTCGGTCTGATAGCCTAGCTATCAAGGCCGGTTCTGTAACGACGTGCATGTGCAAAATACGCCAAAAGCACTAGTCAGTTATATCTTGACAGAGCACTAGTTCTGAATCCCCAGTCGGTGAGCAGGTAGATCAAATCACTACAATTTTTAAAATCTGCCAAAACCTACCAAAAACAGAAAGAAGCGGTCCAATTCACGAAAACAAGGATTCAAAACTGTTCTTATCACGCACCTTTGTAGTGTACTTTAAATCTAAATACATTATGAAATACGGAATTGTTATACCATGCTACAATGAAAGTGAGAGATTACCTTTTAACAAGTTTAGCCAATTTTTAGAAACACATCCAAATCATCTAATCTGCTTTGTAAATGACGGCAGTCAAGATGACACCCTACTCAAATTATTAGCCTTTAAGTTAGAATCAGGTCGACAAGTTATTGTTTATGATATGCCAATGAATAGTGGTAAGGCTGAGGCAGTCAGGAGCGGTATGAATCGCTTACTAGAAGTCGAGGGCATAGAGCAGATTGGTTTTTTAGATGCTGACTTAGCAACAGGCTTTGATGACTATCTTATGCTTGAGCAAAAGTTAGAACGAGATGAACTGGCGATGATTTTTGGGAGTCGGAAATTAGAGGAGTCAGGAGAGATTGATCGAAATGTAGTTAGAGCAACATTGAGTATGATCATTGGGCTCATGATAAAAATGATACTTAGACTACCCATAAAAGATACGCAGTGTGGTGCGAAAATATTTAGTACAGACACGGCTCGATTTTTATTTCAACATTCATTTAAGACGAAATGGTTGTTCGACGTAGAAATATTCCTTAGAATGAAACGACGATTTAAAGAACACACGATGAAAATGGTATCTGAGGTGCCTTTACGTTCATGGATTGATATTGAAGGGTCAAAACTGAAAACAAGAGACGCTATTCAAATACCCGTAATGCTTTTAAGAATTGCTTTTTCTGACACAAAGGTGAGATTGTTAAACAACAATCAATATACTTTGAAAAAAGCAGCATAGTACCGCTATATCCTATTGCGAACTAGCCGATACGTCAAAAACGTATTCGCGAATTCTTAAAGAAACCCTGGAGAGATATTTTCTTTTCAGGGTTTATTTTGTTTTAGGCATATTTGCTAATCTTCCTTAAAGCTAAAGCTGAGCTCTCAATATGAGAATTCTAAATATGTAACTAAAAATTCTAGTACATTTATGTAAATTTAATGATTATGTCTACTGCAGAACTTAAGAGTAAACTTATTCAAAAAATTAATGCTACATCGGATGAACAATTGCTATTGGATGTAACAAGACTGTTTGAGATTCGACTTTTAGAAGAAGAATCCATATTTGAATTAAGTAGAGATATGCGTCAAGCAGTAAATGAAGCAAGAGAACAAATCAAGAGAGGAGAATATCTTTCTCATGAAGACGCCAATCAGGAAATAAATAAATGGCTCGGAGAATAATTTGGTCTAAAAGGGCACAAAAAGATAGAAAGCAGATTTTTGAATATTGGAATGATCGCAATAAATCTAAGAGCTAGAGTAAAAAGCTAAATCATCTTTTCATTGAATCTGCAGAATTGATTTCAATCCATACCCAAATAGGTCGTAAAACAAATATGGACGGAGTTCGTATAAAAGTAGTAAGTCATTTCGCTTTGATCTATGAATACTCAAAAATAGAACTCAGAATATTAGCAATATTTGATACGAGACAAAATCCAAGTAAGTTAGATCAGATAATTAAAAAAGTATAGCAACACTGATAAAGGAATAGTTTCAAACTTTCTTATTTTTTAAGAACATCTGCCTTCAATAATTCAATGATCTTCGCACTCACCCAATAAATATCCTGTCTACTTGTATAGAAAAAATACTTACCGTCATGACTTACAAACGGGCACAACTCATGATTCTCTGTATTAATCTGGTCGCCCATGCTTATGGCCTCACTCCATGCATTGGTGTTCGTTTTAAAACTAATATATAAGTCTCCTCTGCCAAAGCCTGATCTTCGCGCTGAACAAAAAATAATATAAGACTCATCAGGTGAGATAAATACATCTGCTTCATAAGCACGGGTATTAATCGCGGCACTTAATTTTTCGGCTGGTTGAAATTTGGAATCAACAAAGCTTGATGAATAAATATCAAAATTGTGTTTTCGTTTCTCTTCGGCCTCTTTATTAGAGGAGAAGTACATTTTACCAGTCGTTGTGAATGAAATATAATATTCATCTCGATCGGTATTAATGGCAGGCCCGGCATTGATTGGATCTGACCACGAGTTGTTCGTCCGAGTCGAATACCAGATATCATGGTCTGCGATTGTGTCGCTTTGATCTTTAGCTTGTTGAGAGATATAGTAAAGCCTTTGCTCGTCGGGAGAAAGAAATGGATCGTTGTAACCATAAACTGAATCAGCAATAATGGTCGTTGGTGCAAGCCAGCTGCCATCAACGAGTTTGGTGAATCTTATTTCAGATCGATTGCCAAGATCAACACCGTAGAAAAATTCATCACCTTTTTTATTGAAGACAGAACCAAATTCTGCTTCATTGGCCAATGAGATTTTATGTGGTGCAAAACGTTTAGGTATGAGGCCTGGCAAATCCTCATCAAGCAGACTGATTGGTTGCTGGGGTATTGTCTTGCAGGATAGGATAAAAATGACAAACCCAAAGACATAAATCGATTTCCTATTTTTTCCAACTCTGACTTTTAGCAGTAATCTCAACATCCCAGTCTTGTGGAGGATTTGGCTTGTACTTTGGATCATTGTCTGTCTTTGGAAATGTTTTAATTACAGCAGTGAGCAAGTCATAATTTTTCTGTAGCTCATCAGCATTAATCTGCCCTATTAAATTATTCTCTTCCCATGGATCATTGATGACATCAAAAAAATGATCTGGCTCACCTGATGTATTAACGTAAAGTTTGTACTGCTTATTTCGAAGGACACGATCTCTAAAACTGTATTCATTTTCCACGCCAGCGTCTGTCAGCTTTGCTCTGTTGCCACCTCCCATACTCAGTATCCAGTCACGCGAAGAATCAGCTTCTGGATCTAAAAGCACCTTTTTAAACGATTGCCCATCAATTAGCTCGATCACATTCCCTAAAGCTATTTGCTCCACAGGCTCAACCCCAGCCAAATCCATTAGTGTCGGATAAAAATCTGTAAAATCGATCAACGCATCCGACACCCGCCCTTCTTTAATTTGTGCCGGCCAGTTGATAATGAAAGGCATACAAGTACCTGCCTCCCAAGTCCTCATCTTTGCCCCCTTCACCAGTTGTTGGAATCGAGTCCCAGAGACCTGACCTGTTGTGCCATTATCTGTCGTCCAGATAATAATCGTATTGTCATGGACCCCTTCTGCCTCAAGAATGTCAACAATTCTCCCCGTTAATTTATCCGTATAGCGAACCATCGCTTTATGTTTACCCAAATTATCCTCAGCTGTTTCATCTGGAGTATTGATAAGCGGCGTATGAGTCAAGACCATGGGGTAGTAAACAAAGAACGGCTCTTCTGTATGTCTCTGAATAAAGGACTCAATAAAATCAACAAGGACATCCGGCCCAAACCGACCTTCATAAGTCTTTGCCCCTTCTTTGGTGAATAGATACGGCTCTTTATATCGCTCCGCACTCGCTTCAATGCCAGTCTCATAGCCAGTCCACATACAAAACTCATCAAAGCCATTCCGAGTTAAGGCATCAGGCTCAACTCTAAAATCATCAATTTGCCATTTGCCCGCAATACACGTCGAGTAACCAGCCTTTTTAAGTTGAAGTCCAATGGATGGATTCATAGTTTCGTCAAAGTGTGCGCCACCGCCCCAGCGCGGCACATCCCAATGATTCACCCAGCCATGCCGAAATGGATATTGCCCCGTCAGGATAGACAGTCGTGTCGGCGTACATTGCGGCATCCCATACACATTTTTAAACCGAATGCCACTATCAGCTAGTGCGTCGATATGAGGCGTTTGGATGTCTTGAGCGCCATAGCTGCTGATCCATTCTTTACCAAGGTCATCGACAAGGATGAGGACGATGTTGGGTTGAGCTGGTGCAGATGTGGGGGATGGAGCTGTGCAACTGAGTAGGCAAAGAACGGCTAGTACTAGGGACAGATGTTTCATGATAAAAAGATAATATTTAATTGGCTGAAGTTTATAATAACTAAGGGCATATCCTCCTTGAGGAGGTCAGGAGGTGGAATGACCATAAAGGCTAGTGGTATTCTTCAAACATTTTTGTAAATTAGAACCTGCAAGAACTACAACAACTTTATGGAAAAAGCTACATCAGCTAACAATTATCATTATAACAAATCATTAAATCAGTTAGCAAGAAAGAATAAAAAAGAACTGACAAAATCAGCTGTATATATGTGGAAATATGTGTTGGGTAAAAAACAATTATTAGGCTACCAGTTTAGAAGAGAAAGACCTATCCTAAATTACATTGCTGATTTTGTATGTTTGGAATTAATGCTAATTATTGAAGTAGATGGTATAACTCATCAAAGCGAAGAAGCATATAAAAGAGATCAGTTGAGAGATGAAAACTTGAATGAGGTGGGTTTTACAGTGCTAAGATTTTCTAGTTGGGAAGTACTAAATAGAATAAATGATGTTTCAACTATTATTATTGAATGGGTAAGCGCAACAGTCAATTCCACCCCTTAAATCCCCTCAAGGGGAATATCTGGGTTCAAGGCCAATGATCATGAAAAATCATTTCGTATCTTGAATACATGAAACAGATGTTCACCGTTTGCCTTGGGTTTATACTAGCTATCTCATTATCCGCCCAAGGCCCTATTGAAGAATCTCCACTCGTCCTAGAAGGAGAAGGCCCATATTCACAACTCATCATCAGAGGCGCCACCTTAATCAACTCAACAGGCGCACCACCGATCGGCCCAGTCGATATCGTCATCGAGAATAACACGATTGTAAATATAAAAACAGTCGGCTATCCAGGCGTCGAAATAGACTCTACAAGTCGACCAAAATTGAAAGCCGGTGGACATGAGATCGATGCACACGGCAAATATATCCTGCCTGGCTTTGTCGATATGCACGCGCACATTGGTGGCCGCTGGCAAGGAGCTGATGCAGAATATGTGTTTAAGTTATGGTTGGGTCATGGTATTACGACGATCAGAGATCCGTCATGCGGGAATGGCTTGGATTGGGTGCTCAAGCACAAACAACTAAGTAATGAAGGCAAAATAACAGCACCAAGAATATTGGCTTATACAGCTTTTGGTGCGGGAGAATATGACCCGATTAGTACACCAGAACAGGCGAGACAATGGGTGCGGGACAATGCGCAAAAGGGCGCTGATGGCATCAAGTTTTTTGGCTTAGCACCAAAATTATTTGAAGCAGCCTTAAGTGAAAATAAAAAATTAGGATTGCGATCGGCTTGCCACCATGCACAGCTGGAAGTGGGGCGATGGAATGTCTTGAATTCGGCGTATGCGGGCTTGACATCGATGGAACATTGGTATGGTTTACCAGAAGCTTTATTTGAAGACAGAACGATTCAGGATTATCCTTTAGATTATAATTATCAAAATGAGCAGCATCGCTTTGGAGAAGCGGGGCGCTTGTGGAAGCAGGCAGCGAAGCCGTATAGCTTGCACTGGAATACGGTGATGGAGGAATTATTGGCTTTGGACTTCACCTTGGATCCGACCTTTAATATTTATGAGGCGAGTCGGGATCTGATGCGTGCGCGGCGAGCGGAGTGGCATGAGGAATATACGATTCCTAGTTTATGGCGCTTTTATCAGCCGAGCAAAAAGTCGCATGGGTCGTATTGGCATTTTTGGGGGACAGAAGAAGAATCTAATTGGAGAGAGAATTATAATTTGTGGATGACCTTTGTGAATGAATATAAAAATCGGGGTGGGCGTGTGACGGCTGGTTCGGATTCAGGCTTTATATTTCAGTTGTATGGCTATGGTTATATACGAGAGTTGGAGTTGTTGCGTGAGGCGGGCTTTCATCCGTTGGAGGTGATTCGCTCAGCGACCTTGTCAGGTGCTGAGGCATTGGGGATGGATGATGAGATTGGGAGTATAGAGATTGGTAAGAAAGCAGATATTATTGTGATCGATGAGAATCCCTTACAGAATTTAAAAGTGTTTTATGGGACTGGTGCGATCAAGCTGACAGATGACAATGAGGTGGTGAGAGTTGGCGGCGTGCGGTATACGATTAAAGATGGGATAGTCTATGATGCTAAGCGCTTGTTGGAGGATGTGCGCAAGATTGTGCGGGATAAAAAAGATGAGGAGGGGTTTGAGATTTTGCAGCCGGGGATTAAGAAGGTGAAGCCGTAGGGTATAGGTTCAAATTTGAATACAAGAAGTCAAATAACTTCATCCTCAATTGGGGATGAGCGAACAGTTCGATATGATGCGTCCAAAAGATTACTCAAGAAGAAGGTTTATCAAACAGTCTTCTGCCATGTTGACTGGTTTCCCTATAGCAGCAGGGAGTGATTTGTCTAATGTATTACTAGATACTATGGAACAAGAAACAAAACTCAATGCCTCCCAAAATAGCATTATCGGGCAGTATGGTCCATGGGCAGCTTCTTTAAAAGAAGACCCGCCAAAGTTGTCCTTTCGTCAAGCGAAATGGAAAAAACGAAAAAAGTGGCATAAAAAAGCCATGAAAAAAGTGATGGCGCATTTGGGTAAACCAATGATTCAATTCTCGCCTACAGTCACCATTGAGCGGACATACCAATATGATGGATTAGATATTGAAGAGCTAAGCTGGGCCTTGCCATATGGTCGGCCTACCAAAGCGATTTTATTAAAACCTCAAGGAGCGACCAAGCCACTACCAGCCATCTTAGGACTCCACGACCACGGAGGGAATAAATATTTTGGTCGACGAAAAATAACCCGTACCAGTGATTCGCCCCACCCTTTGATAGAGCAACATCAATTGGATTATTACGAAGGCCGTGCATGGGCTAATGAGATAGCTAAAAGAGGATATGTGGTGTTGGTGCCAGACAATTTCACCTTTGGTAGCCGACGGGTTCACTATCAGGATGTTGCTGGTTCTGCAAGAGGTATTTTGAAGGCTGATCATAAAGACGATGAGATAGAAGCCAATGAAAATATTGAAGACTATAATTCATGGGCAGAGAATCATGAGCATATCATGGCCAAATCATTATTCTGCGGAGGCACGACTTGGCCAGGTGTTTTTTTATTGGAAGACCAATGGGCTTTGGACGTATTGAGTGCTAGAAAAGAAGTAGATAGTGAGCGGATAGGTTGTGCTGGATTGTCTGGAGGAGGGCTGCGTACCGCTTATTTAGGAGGACTAGATGCAAGAATAAAATGTGCTGTTTGTGTAGGCTTCATGTCCACATGGAATGACTTTTTATTAAATAAAACCTACACACATACGTGGATGACATATATCCCCATCCTACCTAATTATTTAGATTTTCCAGAAATATTTGGATTGCGGGTGCCGCTGCCAACGATGGTTCAAAGTTGTAATGCTGATCCCTTATACACCTTGCCAGAAATGAAGCGGGCCGATGAGATTCTTCAAGACGTGTTTCAGAAGGCTGGTGCAAGTGAGCGATACAAAGGCAATTTTTATGAAGGTGGACATAAATTTGATCGAGCTATGCAGCAGGATGCGTTTGAATGGTTTGATCAATGGTTGGTTGAAAATTAGATTTAGCTCAGATGCAAAAATCACCCACCAAACCTCCCTCGAGCGAGGCTTTTTCACTTCAACTTAAAAAAGACTAATTATGTACAGAAAGACTTGAATATTTTTTAATTAAAACACGTTCCGCGCCTTCGCATCGTAGCATGTTTCCCTTCCACTCCCTGTGATCATCACGGGTTAAATAGTATATTTTAGAAAAACATTTAATTTTAAAGAATATCATGTCAAAATCAAGAAGACATTTTCTAAAAACCACAGGGATAAGCGCTGCAAGTCTAGCAACAACTGGCCTGCCCTTCGATCAAAAATCTAGTATGAAAGATAATGGCGTTGAAGTTGTGAACCCAAGACATCGAGTCCCAGTCAGCTTCATTATTGATGATTCTACAACTTTGGTCAATTTAGCTCATTTTGGCATCCCACAGTTTGCCGAAGTGTTCCCAGAAAACTATCAGCAGGATTGGCGAAGCTTGCCTAGGGAAATTCCAGACAGCTTTGTGCGTGAATTTGGGGAGTGGTGTCATGAACACGGCATTAAGGGAAAATATAGTATTGTCCCGTATCCTGCATGTACGGGCTGGGTCAATCAGTTTATACCTGGGTGGACGAAAAATGAATTAGAAGACAGCCTTCAATTAGTACGTGACTTGATGGTGCCCGATTGGGACATTCATCCTGAAATGATTAGTCATACACGAGTCATTGATATTAAAACGGGGAGACCGTTTCCCTTTGCGACACCAGACTATATGGAAAATTGGGAATGGAGTCAACAAAAAAGCGCAGATGAATTGGCTGCTTATCAAACCTATGCCTTACAAATTCTAAAAGATGCAGGCTTGTATTGTGATGGATTGACAACTCCGGGAGGCTATGGCAGTAAAAATAAATCAAATCTGGCACAGGCTTCATTGGAGTCTGTAAGGGGCGTGTTTAATGCAGAAATTCCACATTATTTTAGAGACCTCTATACTGAAAAAGAGCAGTCCGTTGCTCCTCAGGTATTACAAGTCTCAGGACTTAATAGTCATGATCCTAAATGTGTGGTATCCATCATTGGTTGTACAGGAGACTGGTTTGGTGGTTGGGACGGATTGACAACTGGCAATGTCGATAAATTTATTACCGAAGACCTCCAACAAGGTCGAATGGTAGACGTTATTGATTCAGGCGAGCCAGCTGTTATGGTTTGTCACTGGCCAGGCATTTATTATAATGGAGAAAAAATAGGATTTAATATATTCAAAGAAGTTGTCAAACGTATTCATGAAAAGTATGACCATCTGCAATGGATGAAATTAAGTGAGATTGCTCGGTACTGGGCAGCCAAAGAATTGACAACGATCGACCTAAGAAAGAATACCCTTCATTTACATGCACCTTTTTCTTCAAAAGATTTTACCCTAAGCATTGCTCGCAAAATAAATAATCCCCGACTATTACAAAAAGGACAAGAACGGTCACTTCAAAGAGTTGCTAATAAACTTGAGCTAAAAGAAAATACTTGGTGCAAAGAAAATGGAAAAGCAATCGTGTGTTTTAATCTTGATAAAGGGGAGAATGAATTGAGCTTTTAGGTGGTGCATCAAATACATTTAGGAAGCTGCGCTCTACCTAACAGAATAATTCTCCTTCTAATTCTATGTGATCTACTGTGTCTATGTGGTTCAAAAAACAATACGGCGCGCTGTACCCAAAAGTATTTAATTCACTTCATTCTACGGTTTTATACTCTTCACTCGTACGTTTATTAAAGGCAGAGCTTCCAACGCCTCCATAATCTCCCTCACGTCCTTAGCCTTAGTGTCTTCCAATTGCTTCCCTCTTTCCATGACTTCTTGTTTCAAACTAACAGCGCGATCTTGTTGTGACGCTGTGGGCGTGGCAGGTACATCATTTATTTTTCTCATGGCTAAGCTGGTGTTTGAAGTGCTTTAACAATATACTCTTAACTCACTTCATTGTGTGTTTATGTTGAAGATAATGAATTTAGCAAATTCTTCTACAAGAAAACATGAGGTTCAACATTGTTACTTTTAAGAATTCGTTGACGACAACATCACATGAATATCTCTTGACATCCTCTTTAAAACTAAGGGAAGATTATTTTAGGTTACCTTGTGGAATGACTTTATGTCCTTTCTCTACACTTTCGTTAATAAAATCTGCAGTCTTGCCCCAGGCCATAACAGTTTGCCATTGCGTCTCCTTCACAAGGCCGGTTCTGTAACGACGTACATGTGCAAAATACGTCAAAAGCACTAGTCAGTTATGTCTTGACAGAGCACTAGTCTACTGTTGGATATTCCAGATAATATCATGGATTCAATAATGCATCCTAATTTTAGTAAAATAAATACAATTGAATTCTGGACTACTGTATTATCCATTTTAATCATTACAAGTATTGAATCTTTAGCCATTGCAAAGGCAATTGACAAAATTGACCCTTATAAACGAAAGACGGATTTGAATAAGGATTTGACAGGAATTGGATTGAGTACGATGGTAGCTGGTTTGATTGGAGGTTTGCCAATTATTGCAGTCATTATTCGAAGTACGGTCAATATCCATAATGGTGCGAAGACAAAGTGGTCTAATATGTATCAAGGACTTTTGTTGTTGCTATTTATCGTGGTCTTGAGTCCAATAATGAGACAAGTGCCACTATGTGCTTTTGCTATTTTACTCGTTTATACTGGATTTAAATTGGCTTCGCCTGCCGTCTT
>CALGLU010000012.1 GCA_937959275.1 uncultured Saprospiraceae bacterium
CATCGAACCGTCTGCCTGAACTTGCAGACTGTGTCACAATTACTGATCAATAGATTTAACCAATAACTTTCCAAACTTTTATGATTTTCAAGTGGTTAAAACCACTTGGAGGGAGCAAAATTAATGGTTTGCTAGGTCCAAGGTACTTTAGTGCCTTGAATGTTTCACAATTACTGATCAAATAGACTTAACCGAATGACTTTCAAAAATTTCATAATTGTCAAGTGATAAAACCACCTGGAGGGAGCAAATCTTCATGGTTAGCTAAGTCCAAGGTGCTTTTCAAATCCATATTGTGCAATTTGTTAGAACACATTCAATTCTTACAACCAATCAAATACGATGAAAAAGTATATATTTACTTTTCACCTTTAACTGTATTAACTAAACAGTAAAACGTATGACTTCCAATACTACGATTAGGTTTACCTATGTGCGTATCCTTTATTTTAATTTTATTCTTCTATTTTATGCGAGCAGTGTTTTCTCTGCTTCCAGAATATATGTCAATCAAAATTCCAGTGCCGGGAATAATGACGGAAGCTCGTGGACAAATGCCTATTTGAATTTGCAAGACGCTTTAGATGCAGCTGTTGTAAACGATTCGATTTGGGTTGCAATGGGAACTTATATTCCAACTGAGAGTCCAAATGGTTCTACCTCAGATACTAAAGATAGGGCCTTTCATTGGGATAAAGACCTTGCCATATATGGTGGATTTATTGGTGATGAGACGGCTTTGAGCCAACGTGATTGGAAATTTAACAAGACTATTTTAAGTGGAGCTTTAGGTGGTGTCAATACGAATAGAAGTTATCATGTTGCCATTACAGCTCGACTGACAAGAGCTAGTATTTTAGATGGTTTTTCGGTTTTGCTTGGTCAAGCAAATGGCAGCGGGACTATTTTATATTCAAGTTTAAGTTTTGATAAAATATCCGGCGGTGGGATGTACAATAATGAATCATCGCCAACACTCACGAATATGATCTTTACACAAAATACGGCTGAACTTGGAGGAGGTATTCTTAATAGAAGGTCTTCGCCTTTCATTGCATATGCAACCTTTATAACGAATACTGCAGTCCTTGATGGATTGGGTGGGGGTCTCTACAATTTTGATAATTCATCACCGATTGTTGCCAATTCGTTATTTATCAATAACCATGCAGGAATTGGTGGAGGCATGAATAATGCATTAGGTGCAAACCCGATTATATCAAATACAACCTTCTTTGTTAACACAGCAACTAGTCGGGGTGGAGGGATAGATAATTTACAATCAGACCCAGTGATCACCAATTGTATATTTTCTGAAAATAGAGAAAATGGCAGTGTTGCAATTGATGGAGCAGATATTAATGTACTTGGCAGTACACCCATTGTCACCTATAGCCTTACGCAATCATTTATTGGCGGTTCTGGAAGTTTGAGTACCCTCGCAGCTATGTTCGAGAATACCTCAGATTTGATTGGCCCTGACAATACTTGGGGGACACTAGATGATGGTCTTCAATTAACAAGATGTTCGCCAGCAAGAAACGGCGGGACCAATAGTGGGATTCAAGGTGGCATCCTGGTAGATATGGTAGATTCGATTCGAATTAGAGAGACTGGCGTGGATATGGGGCCATATGAATACGACCCTGAAGGTAAAGTATTTGAAGTCTATTATGTCAGTACTGCGGGTAATAATGCTAACGATGGCACGACTTGGGCGACAGCATTTGGGGAATTGCAGTTTGCGCTTGATGAAGCATGCACTAGAGATACCATATGGGTTATGAATGGCGTATATACTCCTACAGAGAGTCCAGATGGTTCGACAACAAACGTTAGGGATAGAGCTTTTCACTGGAATAAGGATCTTGTTGTTTATGGTGGTTTCAATGGTACAGAAGTGTCCTTAGAGCAGCGGGATTTGGATGCAAATCAAACGATATTGAGTGGTAATCTTGGTGTCGAAAACAGCCATCATGTAGTTGTTATAGCCAATTTAAATGCTCGCTCCATTTTCGATGGTTTTATTATTCAAGATGGGATAGCTGATGGCATCTTAAGCTTAACTTATTCAGGCCATTTATATATTAGAAGATTGGGTGGCGGAATGTATGTCCGCAATTCATATTTGCAATTCGCAAATCTTGCACTACTGAATAATACTGCTGGAGAGGGAGGAGGCTTATACCTCGAGACACCTCAAAATATAGAATTTAATGTAAACTTAGATCATATGGTGTTCAATGGTAATCATGCTGTTTCTGGAGGTGGAGCCCATATTAACTCTACTAATACCACGATTAGTCATTCATCTTTTATTAATAATAATGTGAGTACTCAATTTGGGACAGCTGATGGAGGTGGCATTTATATAGAGAATTCATCGAGTTCAATATCTAACTGTAATTTTAATGGAAACACTGCTACTGGACAAACAGCAAGAGGAGGAGGTCTCTCCATAAGCAGTTTTAATTTTTGGCAAGATTCTGTGAGCCTTTATGATGTGATTATTGACTCAAATAGTGCAAAAAATGGTGGAGGAATAAGTAATATAGCGATGAATCTACTTATAGAAGCATCAGAATTATCAAATAATAATGCCGAAGCTGGAGGAGCTATATATAGCAATCAGTCTAATAATTCTATTGTCAATAATTCAGATATACACGATAATACCGCTAATAATGGTGCTGGTATTTATCTCGAGGCGGGAACAATACATCTCTTAGATGTGATATTGCGACAGAATATTGCTGGATTTAACGGAGGCGGCTTATATAGTACATCAAACGCAAATCCACAGATCACAGCGACAACATTTTTAGAAAACGAAGCTTTAAATGGCGGTGGGGCCTTCAGTAATAGTTCATCTATGACCATAATTGATTCGAGATTTGATGCGAACTCTGCTATGAAAGATGGCGGTGGCATATATGGGGCGCAGTCAGCGAATACAATTCGTAAATCGGAGTTCAACTCAAATACTGCTATTAATTATGGTGGCGGGATGTATAGCTTTAGCTCAACAGATAGCATCACCCAATCTAACTTTAGAAATAATAGTGCTGACTTTGGAGCAGGTATGTATTCAAATGAATCAAATACTTCTTTAAGCAGTCTATTAATGGAACATAATATGGCTACTGATGGTGGAGGAGGAATTTTTAATAACAATGCTATATCGAAATTAAGTAATATAGTCTTTAGTGCAAATTCAGCTGATAATGGTGGAGGAATTTTTAATCTGGAGTCTCAATTTAACATGATCAATTCTACGCTTATTGAAAATAACTCGAATATAAATGGTGGGGCATTGTTAAATACGCTTTCAACTCCAGTAGTTTCCAACAGTATTTTTTGGAACAACCTAAGAGCAGGTAATCGTATGGTCTTAGGTGCGGATATCTTTGATTTTCTCAGCACAACTGACATCACATATAGTTCTTTACAGCAGTTTATTGGAGGTGACGGATCAATAAAAGGCAATCCCCTTTTTATCGATAGTTCAAACCCAGATGGACCTGATGAAATGTGGCTAACTGCAGATGATGGATTACAACTAAAGTCTTGTTCGCAAGCAATAGATGCTGGTATAAATGATTCTATTCCCAATGACTTATTGACGGACATTGTAGACTCTATGCGCATCCAAAATTCACTCGTAGATATGGGTGCATACGAATCCGATCCTTCCACAATAACCGATGAGGTCCCTGTAGTCTACGTAGATCATGCGGCCTCAGGTAGCTCTTCTGGATTATCTTGGATGGATGCTAGCGTTGACCTGCAAAGCGCATTGCGCATGTCGGCTGGTTGTTCTGTAGATAGCATAAAGATCGCAGAGGGCACGTATTTTCCGACGTCTACAAGTGATCGAAGCATCAGTTTTGAAATTGAGCCTCTGGACCATACCGTGATTATAGGCGGCTATCCCAATGGTGGTGGACTGCATGATCTTAATAATCATGAAGTGGTCTTGAGTGGAAATATTGCAGGGTCGTCGGACCTAGATAATTCCTATAGAGTGGTTGATATTAAAGGTCAGGTGGAGCTTAACAACTTGGCAATCAAAGATGGCTATGGAAATGAAACAATAAGTCCACTTGATCGCGGAACAGGAATCTATGTTTCGAGTACTGGAGACGCCTTGCTTGATCATGTTACTATTGAAAACAATTCATCTGCAGGCATTGGTTCTGGTATATTTATGGAAGCTGGTGCTAAACTCAATATTATCAATTCTATCATATATAATAATCCTTCACTACTGATGATGAGTATATTTGATATGGAACTCGGTGCAGAGCTAGTGATAGATTCAGAGACAATCATAGAATGACAGCCTTATTGTAAACACAGTTACCATAGCAGCTCATTGCTAAAAGTAAAGTCAAGATTTTGGGTGAAGCTCTCAATTATCTTGACTCTTAAGGCTTGTCTGCCTGAGTTATCTCCAGATTCTTAAGCAAAGCATAATAGTTGGGATTTAAGAATTATATGTTATAATATTGTGTTCTCGTTACATAAACACAACTAAATGTTAAAACACACATCCGTAATTGCGGCTCTTCTGCTTATTGTCGGAATCGCCTCTGCCCAAATGAACCAAATCGAATTCGTTGAATACGATTTGGATAATGGACTTCACGTCATTTTACATCAAGATAAATCAACACCAATCGTGGCTGTTACTATGATGTATCATGTCGGAAGTAAAAATGAAAACCCAGATCGAACTGGATTTGCCCACTTTTTTGAACACTTACTTTTTGAAGGCTCAGAAAACATAGATCGAGGTGACTTTTCTAAATATGTAGAAAATGCAGGTGGCATCATCAATGCAAATACGTCAAATGATAGAACCTTTTATTATGAGCTATTACCATCTAATCAGTTAGAGTTAGGTCTATGGCTTGAATCAGAGCGTATGCTTCACGCAAGGGTAGATATTGAAGGTGTTGAAACACAACGTGAAGTTGTTAAAGAGGAACGTCGACAGCGAGTAGACAACCAACCCTATGGCTCAATATTGGAAGAGTCGCTCAGCCGATCATTTACAACGCATCCTTATAAGTGGCCAGTGATTGGTTCAATGGACCATTTGGACGCAGCGACCGAAGAGGATTACAAAACATTTTACAATAATTTTTATACGCCAAATAATGCTGTACTCAGTATAGCAGGAGACATGGATGTAGAGCAAACTAAACAATTAATTAATAAATACTTCGCTACAATCCCTATAAAAAATCCAAATGTGTTTCGACCAAATATTGTTGAGCCACCATTGGCTCGTGAGATTCGAGATACGGTATTTGATAATATACAATTGCCTGGTGTTGTTTTAGTCAATCGAATTCCAGAACAAGGAACTGAAGATTTTTATGCAGTGAGCATGCTCAATACTTTATTGTCAACAGGTGAGAGTTCACGATTTCACAAAGCTTTGGTCGATAAAGAACAGAAAGCAATGTTTGTTTTTTCATTGCCATTGCCGACCGAAGATCCTGGAGTGGCCATTACATTTAGTATCGCCAATATGGGAGTTGATCCCAATGACCTGGAAAAAGGTATCCATGCTGAAGTTGACAAAGTCAAGACTGAGTTAATAACAGAATCTGAGTTTCAAAAACTTAGAAATCAAATCGAGAATAATTTTGTCAGTGGGAATTCTACGGTTGCTGGAATTGCTGAAAGCCTTGCCAATTACCATATGTATTTAGGTGACACAAATTTAATAAACACCGAATTGAATAAATACCTAGCAGTGACCCGAGAGGATATTCAAGAAGCTGCCCAAAAATACTATACTGACAAGCGAGTTGTTTTGCATTATTTACCAAAGCAGTAAGCTAAATCATTTATACAAACTCTAAGAAAATAATAATGAGATATATATCAAAAATCATTTATTTTATAATAACGCTTTTATTCATTGCGGGCTGTAGTAAGAAAACCCTAGAGCCTACAATCGACAAAGCCACTGAACTGGTGAAGGAGGAAATGTCTGAATCATTTCGGTCTAACCCACCTGCTCCAGCACCTGCGAGAAAAATTCAGATGGGTTCATTTGATCAATTCGAGTTGGACAATGGCTTAACCGTTATTGTCGTTGAAAATCATAAATTACCGAGAGTCTCCTATCAGGTCCAATTGAAGAATCAAGCTGTACAAGAAGGCGAAAAAGCAGGATATGTTTCTATCACAGGACAGTTATTAGCAAGAGGGACAGATAGCAGATCAAAGGCAGAGATTGATGAGGCTGTAGATTTTATAGGAGCAACATTAAATACAAATGGGTACGGAATGTATGCCTCCAGTTTGACAAAACATCAGGATAAATTATTATCAATAGCTTCTAATGTGTTGCTAAATCCAAGTTTCCCTACTGAAGAATATGATAAAATTATCACTCAAACCCTTTCTGGATTGGAGGCGAGTAAAACAGATCCATCCTCCATGGCGTCTAACGCATCGAGAAAAATAAATTTTGGAGCGGACCATCCATATGGAGAAGTGGAGACAGTCGAAAGTTTGCAAAAAATTGGGGTAGCGGATTGTCAAGAATATTATCGACAGTTTTTCTTGCCAAATAATGCTTATTTAATCATTGTCGGTGATATTACAGCAGATCAGGCAAAAGCAAAGGCTCAGCAATATTTTGGAGATTGGAAAAAGGCACCGATAAAGAATTGGAAATATGATTCAGTGGCTAGTCCAAATGAATCCCATGTTTCATTTGTCAATAAAGATGCTGCAGTCCAATCGTCAATTCGGATTACATACCCAGTTGATCTTAGTCCTGGAGATGAAGATGTAATTGCAGCTTCAGTCATGAATAGCATATTAGGTGGTAATTCATTTTCTGGCAGATTGTTTCAAAATCTAAGAGAGGACAAGGCGTATACATATGGTGCTAACTCTAGTCTATCTAGAGATCCAATCGTTGGTAATTTTTCTGCCTATGCAGACGTCCGTAATGAAGTCACTGACAGCTCAATCGTAGAAATCTTAAGCGAAATGGATCGTATAAAATCAGAGCCAGTTTCTACTGAAGATCTTGAAAATACAAAAAATTATATGGCTGGTAATTTTGCACTGGCTCTAGAATCTCCTCAGACAATAGCTCGCTATGCATTGAATGTAGCACGGTATAATCTGCCTACAGATTATTATGAAACCTATTTGGAAAAACTTGATGCTGTTACTGTCTCGGATATTAAACGAGTTGCTGAAAAGTATATTCGCACTGACAAAGCAAACATTATCGTAGTCGGGAGTAAAGACGATGTTGCAGATAATTTAATCAAATTTGATGCAAATGGTAGCATAGATTATTACGATTATAAAGGAGATGAGATGAAATCGCCTACTTCTGTCATTCCCGAATCATTGACTGCTGAATCGATTATCAAAGGATACATCGATAAAATAGGTGGTCAGGATAAATTGAGTGCCATCAAATCCTTGAAGCAAGTGTCATCAATGAATCTGATGGGCCAAAAAATGGATGTCTCGTCATATCAACTAGAACCAGGGAAGTTTGCTCTAGAAATCCAGACTGGTGGCATGACAGTCATTGAACAACGCTTTGATGGCAATACGTTAGAAGTGAATCAGATGGGGCAGAAGCAAGTCTTTACAGAAGGAGCTGAAGTTGATGCCATGAAAGGCAGTGCTGCCATTTTTCCTCAACTATTATTCTTAAGTGAAGACTATACCTTAGACTTAAAAGGTTACGAAGAGATCAATGGATCTGATGCCTTTAAAATCAATGCGACAAGTCCTGAAAATCAAAGGGTGACTCATTACTATGATAAGGTTACTGGCTTACTCGTGAAGCAAGTCACACAACAAGGAGATCAAGCATTGAGCCAAGAAATGAGTGATTACCGTGAAGTTGATGGTATTCTTTTTCCCCATAAAATGACCATCACAGGGATGGCTCCAGTGCCTGTTGAAATGATTGTTGAAAGTGTTCAAATCAATGCCGATATTTCTGAGGGGCAATTTACAATCAAACAATAAAGTGTATACGATGAATGTCAATCTAATTGATAACGCATAACATATATTAGAATAAAGGGTCTAGAATTTACTAGTGTCTCAAGCACTAAATAAATGGCTAAATGAAAGTAGTTATTTTTCGTCTACTTAAGGCACAGGTTCGCTTTGATAGCCCAAGCTTCAAGGTCGGTTCTGTAACGCAGAGAAGGCGGAAAAGAACAATTTAATATGGCTAGATATTTAGTTCTTGAGGCACTAGACTCTTTTTTACATTAATCATCTTTCCACGAATCTTAAAGAAACAGATGAAACTCATTTTTTCTAGTTGTATTTTACTTTTTTATTTCTTAGCGAACCAGTGTACGTCAAGTAAAGCTTCTATTCAGACTGGGTCTAAGAAAGTGAAGCTCCAAGATGTCCCGTATAACATACATGAGTTTGATGCCGTGTTGATTATGCCGGGGGCCTTAAGAGAAATATCAGGTTTAACATTTGATAGCGAATCTGGAACATTGTTATGTGTCAATGATGAACTAGGTTATATTTATGAGTTGGACACAACCGAAGGCAATATTGTCTCCAAGAGAAAATTTGGTGATTTAGGAGATTATGAAGGCATTTCTTTTTTCAAGAAAGACCTTATCATCACTCGTAGTAATGGTAAATTTTATTTCTACGATCCTGAGGTTGAGGATGTTTATAAAATTGTCCGAACCCCATTAAATACACAAAACAATATTGAAGGCATTACCTATGATCCCAAGTCAAATCAAATTTTATTGGCCTGTAAAGGATCACCGAGAATCGCAGGAAAGTTTAATGAGACAAAGGGAAAATTAATTAGTGCTTATGATGTGACTGCAGATACACTCATGACTGATCCGTATCTGTTGATAAAGGATAAGCAGATCAAACGGAAAGTCGCTGAAATTTATGAAAAGATTGGTTTGGAAGAAACAAATATTAAGCAACTAGAGGACCGGGCAGAAAGTTTTGCTCCGTCAGGTTTAGCGATTCATCCTTTATCTGGTGACTTATATATTCTATCAGCACAGCGCAGTCTTCTTCTTGTTGTCGATCAGCAAAAACAGATCAAACACGTTCACTTTCTTGCAGAAGATATTCATGTACAACCTGAAGGAATTTGCTTTTCACCACAAGGAGATATGTATATTAGCAATGAAGGTAAATCTGGACGAGCTAAAATATATCATTATAAATACAAACAGTAGATAGTAGACAGTGAATAGTAGGCAGTAAACAGGAAACAGTAAATAGTAGGCAGTAAATAGTAGGCAGTAACACACTAAATTTAAAACAATGCGAGGTATATTATTATCTATCATTATTATATCAATGAGCTATGCCTTAGGGGCCCAGAATAGTCGGTATTTTCCTGCTGCTCATGATTGGCACGAAAAGACTTGTGAAAGTCTCAATCTAAATTGTGACTCTATACAAGCTGCGATAGATTTTGCGATTTTACATGAAGCGACTGCACCAAAAGACTTGGAGGTAGCCCATTATTTAGGTTTTGGAAAAGAACCATTTGGTGATGCCGTTGGTCCGCATAAAGAAAGAGGTCCTGCTACTGGTCTCATCATTAAGGATGGATACATTATAGCGAAGTGGGGAGACCCATCCAGAGTAGATATGACCTTTAGTGTCACCAAGACATTTCTTTCGTCTGTCGTTGGGGTAGCGTATGACAAAGGGATGATTAAAGATGTGCATGATCGAGTCCATTCCTATATGGCACCCGTTACATTTTATAATCCAATGCCTGTGACTGACAAGGCAAATAATTTTGGAGCACAAGAGATCTTCGAACCCTTTATTTCTGATCATAATTCTAAAATCACCTGGGATCATTTGCTCAGGCAGACGAGTGATTGGCAAGGTACTCTTTGGGGAAAGCCAGACTGGGCTGATCGGCCATCCAAAGATCCGACTGAGTGGCTCAATAGAGAAAGACATGAACCTGGCACTGTCTATAAATACAATGACGTGCGAGTCAATCTACTGGCTTTAGCAGCTACAAACATTTGGCGTAAGCCTCTTCCACAAGTTTTGCAAGAGCATATCATGGCTCCCATCCAAGCATCCTCGTCATGGCGATGGCACGGGTATGAGAATTCATGGATACTCATGGATGGCTTGCCTATGCAGATCGTCAGTGGTGGTGGCCACTGGGGTGGGGGCATGATGATCAACGCATATGATCAAGCCAGGCTTGGCTATTTGACCCTGAATCGTGGTGTGTGGGATGGTAAACAAATCCTATCCGAAGAATGGGTAAAGATGGCTCTCACACCTGGCGTGCGCAAAACCTATGGGTTTATGAATTGGTTTTTGAATACCGATGGAGAGTTAATTTCTACGGCACCTGAGTCTTCCTATACACATCTGGGTGCAGGTACAAATATGGTGTATTGTGATCCTGAGAACGATTTAGTTGTTGTAGCCCGTTGGATTGACCGAACAGCAATGGCCGGGTTTATTGGTAAGATAATTGGTTCGTTGCCTCGCTAGATTTAAACAATAACTGCTAACTAGCTGTTAGGATCATTATTTATTCTTAACTGACTTAGTCGTCTAATGTGAAGATTATATGGCAGACATCCCTAAACAAAAAGCAAAAAACGTATTTGGAGATCCCTTAATGACCTGTTGTTTAGATCCAATCACAGGGTTCTATCGTAATGGACAATGCTTAACTGGCACAGAAGACTACGGCACTCATATTGTCTGTGCATTACTTACGGATGAATTTCTCGAATACAGTAAATTAAAAGGTAATGATCTCATTACACCTATGCCTCAATTTAATTTTCCTGGATTGAAAGCAGGAGATATGTGGTGTCTTTGTATAGCGAGATGGATTGAAGCCCAGCGAGATGGGGTCGCACCTCCTATCAGATTGGAATCGACCCACATTAAGGCACTAGATTACATGACAATTGAAGTCCTCGAACTCTATTCAATTGCTAAGTCAAATTAATGAATTAGAGCCCAAGATTAGTGCAGAATTCTAGGTTCCCATTTCCTTATTCACCCGCTCCATACCCTGCAAAGCAATAAATCGCTTAGGAGCACGATCTAACACTTTCTCATATAATCTCTTGGCTTCATCATGACGGTCTTGCTGCTCGAGCCACTCAGCATAAAATTCTGGAGATGGTTTTATAATTTCAGGTGGTCCATAAGAATAAGTGATTTTTTCCTCCATATCCATAGCTTCCTTCATTAAGTTTTCAGCGAGTGTCGAATTTCCATCGGCGATTGCTTTAAGTGTCTCGAGTTGCTTTTTCATCACAGTTGCTCGTTCAATATGTGCTTTAGTGGGGCGTCTTCTGGAGTATGATCCACTACACATTGTTGGTTCACCCGCTGCGATTTCATTCGAGGATTCTTTAATTTTTTGCTGTATGAATTGGATATGATTATTGAGCTGATCCATGTCTTTTTGATGTGCGGCCTGACGACCTAGCATAAACTGATGTGAAGCATACAGTTGTACAGATAGATCAGAATAGTCCAAGCTATCTTGAAGTAGTGCATCCTCCCATTCTTCTGTTTCTGTAAAGTATGCAGCTTTCATCATAACAGTATGGCCAAGTGATTTTGGAGTTGGATTCTCAGATGCATAGCGCTCCATATCCTTGACTAGCTCTCTTGCCTTGTCAAAATCTTCTGTTTGCAGGTACCCATACATTAGCCATTTTAAAGAATGGTAGTCTAGAGCGTCGTTATCAAGATCTTTTCTTTTCTTTCTTTTTTGACTCGCTGAGAAGGCAGCAATATTAGAGCTGATGACTTCATCCCACATCCCCAGAGCTACGTAAATATGCGATGGCATATGCAAGGCATGATTTGCTTCTGGCGCGACCTTGGCATAGCTGTTAGCTGCAGTTAAGGCTTGTGGAGCGTGATCAGGATCATCATAACTATGAATTAGATAATGTAACGCACCCGGATGATTGGGGTTTTCAGCAATCACGCTTTGTGCAATTCGAGCTGCTTTACCATAGGTGTCATAATCTCGCTTCCCACCTGCTGATCCAAGGAGTGATAAGGCATAAAATGCAGTGATTTCATGATTGTCTGGATATTTTTTATGCAATTTATCCATAACAGCTGCATAGGATTTATCTCGTTCTTCTTTGGATCCTTCACCATATAAGGTAGAGATGGCATCGTAAAAATCTTTTTCCAAAGGTGTTTTAAAGGCTTCTCGTTGCTCTTCTTTTGTCTCTCCTAATTTAGCTAGTATAGCAATAGCCTTATCATATTCTTGCTCTCTCCATAATGGATGATTCTCTGTCATCGCTTCGCCCCAATATGCCATGGCAAACGAAGAATCTAGTTCCTGAGCTTTGCGAAAATTTTCTGCAGCATCTTTAAATTCAAAACTATGAAGAAGTAGTAGTCCTTCTTCAAAATATGGTCTTGCTTTTTCATTTCCACTCACGTCTAGAGTAATTTCCCCAAGTTGTACGTCATCATCTTTCAGTGCACTTTTATCGGTGCAACTTATGATGAAGCCAATAAGAATAATCGTAAGAGTTAAAGGTCTCATGAAAATGTATTTGCCTTAAAAATAATGAATAATTGAGTATTATTCTTAAATGCCATCTATTCCTGCGATAAGCAAACTTCAAGTCCACATAATTAACATCATAAGGACAGCACATGAATGGTGAAAATTACATCGCCATTGTGCACTGAATGAGCACATTCAATACGCCTAGCTTACAAAAAGGACATATTAAAATATTCTCTATTGAATAATGTCTCTGAGCAGACATTTGGCGAGGCAACTAAATTCCTGCTGCTCACATAGTAGGATAGTACACCCGTGCTAAATCACTTTAATACTGTTAATATGCTGAATCGTTTAGACTCTCTACTTCTCTTTCTATTTATTTGTTTTATGCCCCATCTACTGTCATCGCAATGCGTTGTAGATGGAGGAACGTTAACCGGCGGACCATTCGAATTTTGTGCAGGGGATGGTAGTTCAGATTTTATTATGCCTGGTTCTATTCATTTATCTGGAGAGTACGGACCGCTTAATCAATGGGTCATTACAGATGACCAAGGAATAATTTTAGGACTACCACCATCACCAAGTATCCCAGATTTTGATGGAGCTGGTTTTGGTCAGTGTCTAGTTTGGAATCTTAGTTATCAAAGCGGTCTTGTGGGACTCGCTGTTGGTCAAAGTGCCAATCATCTCCAAGGATGTTATAGCCTCTCTAATCCAATCTCTGTGTTTCGATTGAATTGTTGTGGTAAAGCAGTATGTTCCATTCCGGATTTAGACCAATTTGAAGATAGTTATAATGCGGAACATGACATCAATTCTTCTTATGTGACAATTGGCAATGCTCAACTTACTTTATCAAGAGACTTCAATGGCCATGCGATACCAGATGAAAATAATATTAATGACAGTCAGACCGATGGAGATGTTGGGATCAGATTAGGTGTTGCAAATTCTAATGGGCCTAGTGATAATATGGTGGCGACATATTCTTTGTCTGAAGATGTCTGTGATCTGAGTTTTGAAATTTGGGATATTGATCAAACAGATGAGATTTTGGTAGAGACGTTCCATAATGGGATTCCAGTCGTGAGTACATTTAGCTTAGGTTCTTGTGTTAAAGAAAGTCAATCATGGTTAAAACCAGATGGTCAGGCTTGTCAAGTTCAAGTCAATGGGAATGCAAACCATTCAGCATTAATCACAGTTACTAACTGTATTGATGAAATAAAAATCACCTCATTTGATCAAGGGGCAGGTAATGGAGGATCATACACAATTGTGTTTAATGAAGGCTGTACTAATCTTGAAACCAATGGAGGAACTTTAACAGGTGGTCCTTTTCAATTTTGTGTAGATGATGGGGAAGCTGATAATATTATGCCCGGTGCAATTACGCTTTCAGGTAACGCTGGATCAAATAGTGCTTGGGTTGTGACTGATGACCAAGGTAATATTTTGGGATTACCACCTATGCCTTCTGCCGTAGATTTTGATGGGGCAGGTGTTGGGACTTGTCTAGTGTGGCACTTAAGTTTTGAAGATGGTTTGATAGGAGCGACAGTTGGTATGAATGCGAATGATCTTCAAGGTTGTTTTAGTCTCTCTAACCCGATCTCTGTTACACGTAATAATTGTTGTGCGGCTGACGATTGTTCTACTCCTGATATAGCTTCTTTAAATGGAAGTCACAATGCAGAACATGATATAAATAATGCTAACTTGACATTTGGCGCAGCAGTTATTAGCATAGACAGACACTTTAATGGAACAGGAACTCCAGACGAGAATAGAATTAATAATTCTCAAACATCTGGTGCTGTAGGTATTCGGCTTGGAGTAAAGCACGCCTCTGATGTTAATAATAATATGCAAGTTTTCTATACGATGTCTGAGCCGGTCTGTGATCTCAATTTTGAAATTTGGGATATTGATCAGACAGATCAAATGATTGTAGAAACATACTACAATGGAATGCCGGTTAGCTATACGGCAAATATAGGATCTTGTCTCATCCAAACAAATCAAACCTTTACAACAAATGGATCGAGTTGTGAAGTGCAAGTCAATGGGAATGCTGACCATATGGCTTCTTTAAGCCTTTCAGGATGTATTGATGAAATAAGAATCATGTCCTACGACAGAGAATATGGTAATGGTGGATCATATACAGTTGTCTTTAATGAAGGCTGTTCACAGTCTGCAGTTGCCGGAGGTACTCTAGCAGGAGGCCCATTTGAATTTTGTGTCGGCGATGGTGTTGCGGATAACATTCCTGCAGGATCAATAAGCTTGTCAGGAAATAGTGGAAGTAATAGTCAGTGGGTCGTCACAGACGATCAAGGTAATATTTTAGGCTTGCCCCCAATGCCGAGTGTTGTTGACTTTGATGGCGCAGGGGTAGGAACTTGTCTTGTCTGGCATTTAAGTTTTGAAGATGGATTAGTTGGAGCTGAAGTTGGTATGAATGCCAATAATCTGCAGGGCTGTTATAGTTTGTCCAATCCAATTTCAGTCCTTAGAAATGACTGTAGTTGTGATGTGGAAGGAGGTGCTTTAACAGGAGGCCCGTTTGAATTTTGTGTTGGCGATGGAGTAGCTGATAATATTCCTGCTGGCTCAATTACTTTATCTGGAAATAGTGGTAGCAATAGCCAATGGGTAGTAACAGATGATCAAGGTAATATATTAGGCTTGCCGCCGATGCCGAGTGTTGTTGACTTTGATGGAGCGGGCATAGGGACTTGTCTTGTCTGGCACTTAAGCTTTGAAGATGGTCTAATCGGAGCTGAAGTTGGTATGAATGCCAATGATCTACAAGGTTGTTATAGTTTGTCCAATCCAATTTCAGTCCTTAGAAGTGACTGTAGTTGTGATGTAGAAGGAGGTACTTTAGCAGGAGGCCCATTTGAATTTTGTGTAGGTGATGGAATTGCTGATAATATTCCGGCTGGCTCAATTACTCTATCAGGAAATAGTGGTAGTAACAGTCAATGGGTAGTAACAGATGATCAAGGCAATATATTAGGCTTACCACCAATGCCGAGTGTTGTTGACTTTGATGGAGCAGGCGCAGGGACTTGTCTTGTCTGGCATCTAAGTTTTGAAGATGGTTTAGTTGGAGCTGAAGTTGGTATGAATGCCAATGATCTGCAAGGCTGTTATAGTTTGTCTAATCCGATTTCAGTTATACGATCTACACCTGAAGGTGGTGTGCTAACAGGAGGCCCATTTGAATTTTGCGTAGGCGATGGAGTAGCTGATAATATTCCGGCTGGCTCAATTACTCTATCTGGAAATAGTGGTAGCAACAGCCAATGGGTAGTAACAGATGATCAAGGTAATATTTTAGGCTTGCCACCAATGCCGAGTGTTGTTGACTTTGATGGAGCAGGCATAGGGACTTGTCTCGTTTGGCATTTAAGTTTTGAAGATGGATTAGTCGGAGCTGAAGTTGGTATGAATGCTAATGATTTACAAGGCTGTTATAGTTTGTCCAATCCAATTTCAGTCCTTAGAAATGACTGTAGTTGTGATGTAGAAGGAGGTACTTTAGCAGGAGGTCCATTTGAATTTTGTGTAGGCGATGGAGTTGCAGATAATATTCCTGCAGGGTCAATAACATTAACAGGCAATAATGGTATGAATAGCCAATGGGTCGTGACAGATGATCAAGGCAACATTTTAGGCTTGCCGCCGATGCCGAGTGTTGTTGACTTTGATGGAGCAGGCGTAGGGACTTGTCTTGTCTGGCACTTAAGCTTTGAAGATGGATTAGTAGGAGCTTCAGTCGGGATGAATGCGAGTGATTTACAAGGCTGCTTTAGTTTATCTAATCCGATTTCAGTGATTCGTAACAATCCGAATGGTGGAGACTTATCTGCATTAGATACTAATAATAAGCTGAATCGAACGGTGATTGCAAATCGAGCTTCGGGTACAATTTCAGTAATCAATAGTGATACCGATCAGATCGAACAAACAATCTCGTTGCCAAATAATGGTGAACCTATGTATGTTGTCTATAATGATTTGAGTAATACCATTTTAGTGGGTGATTACAATGGACGAGTCGTTGGTTATGATGGCATGAGTTTGAATTTTGCAGGGAGCGCGAATGCAGGTGCTGGCGTATTCCATATGTGGCTAAGTCCTGACAACCAACAACTTTGGGTTAACAATGAATTAGATAAAACAATCTCTGTAATTAATCCCAATACATATGCGACAATAAGCACTTTTTCTATACCAGCAGACTTATTAGCGCTAGGTTATAAGCCTCATGATGTGATTGTAATGCCTAATAATGCTGCAGCATTTGTGAGTATGTTGGGTCCATTAAACGAGGATTATGTTGTCAAATATAGTGCGACTAGTTTTCAAGAAATAGATCGAGTAGCTGTTGGTCTTGATCCCCATTTATCTTTGACAGCTAATAACCCTTATCTATACGTAGCCAGCCAAGGCGCTGATGAGTTAAAAGTTTTAAACAGAAGTGATCTTTCTGAAGTGACGACATTAAGTATACCAAATGCCCATGGTCTCGGTATGAGTCCGGACGGTAATTATTTATATGTTGGTAATATTTCAGATGGCGGGACTAACGCAACGTATACTGTTGATTTGTCCTCCAATACCTTAGTGGGTGCACCAGTAGATGCTCCGTTTGGGCCGCATAACTATTCGGTCACTAGTGATATTCAAAAATTATATGTCACTCACAGTGGTGCTATGAGTGATCAAGTGAGTGTTTATAACCTTGGGCCGAATCCAAGTTTATTGACAACAATAACAGTTGAAAATAATCCATTTGGCTTAATCGCCTATACCTATCAGGAGAAAGTAACTGAGATAGAAATCTGTGCAGGAGATGGAGAATCAGATGCATTTGATGTCTCGCTCACTAATCAAAGTGGTCCAAACTCAGCTTGGGTCATTACAGATGCCAATGGCGTTATTTTAGGCTTGCCACCAGGACCACCTTTTGATTTAGAAGGAGCAGGTCCGGGGACTTGTCTAATTTGGCATTTGAGTTTTGCAGATGGTTTAATCGGAGCAGAGTTAGGCATGAATGCCAATGATCTTCAAGGTTGTTATAGTCTGTCTAATCCAATAATCGTCAATCGCACTCAACCAGAAGGCGGAACTCTTGCAGGAGGCCCATTTGAGTTTTGTGTAGGCGATGGCGTTGCAGATAATATTCCTGCAGGCTCCATTACACTTACAGGGAATAGCGGCATGAATAGCCAATGGGTCGTCACAGATGATCAAGGCAATATTTTAGGCTTACCACCAATGCCAAGTGTCGTTAATTTTGATGGAGCTGGAACTGGTACCTGTTTAATCTGGCATTTAAGTTTTGAAGATGGTTTGATGGGAGCGGCAGTCGGTATGAATGCCAATGATTTGCAAGGCTGTTACAGTTTATCGAATCCAATCTCAGTGATTCGGAGTCAACCCGAAGGAGGGACGCTAGTTGGTGGTCCATTTGAATTTTGTGTTAATGATGGTATAGCTGATATTATCCCTGAAGGAGCAATTAGTCTGTCCGGGATTGTTGGTAGTAATAGCCTGTGGGTGATCACAAATGATCAAGGAATTATGTTAGCTTTTTTGCCAACTCTAAATGGAGTAGATTTTGAAGGAGTAGCTGCTGGTAATTGTTTAATCTGGCACTTAAGTTTTGAAGATGGTTTGATGGGAGCAGTAGTCGGTATGAATGCCAATGATTTGCAAGGCTGTTACAGTTTATCGAATCCAATTTCGGTAATTCGAAATGATGCTGGAGTTATTTGTAATCCGAATTGTAATGTTGCAGGGGGAACACTTGCAGGAGGACCATTTGAATTTTGTGTCGGAGATGGCGTTGCAGATAATATTCCTGCAGGCTCCATTACACTAACAGGGAATAGTGGCATGAATAGCCAATGGGTCGTCACAGATGATCAAGGTAATATTCTAGGCTTGCCACCAATGCCAAGTGTTGTCGATTTTGATGGAGCGGGAACTGGTACATGTTTAATCTGGCACTTAAGTTTTGAAGATGGTTTAATGGGAGCAGCAGTCGGTATGAATGCCAATGATTTGCAAGGCTGTTACAGTTTATCGAATCCAATTTCGGTAATTCGAAATGATGCTGGTGCAGTGTGTGACGCTGTTTGTGAGGCTGAAGGTGGTAGTTTGTCTGGTGGTCCATTTGAATTTTGTGTAGGCGATGGCGTTGCAGATAATATTCCTGCCGGTTCGATTACATTAGCTGGCAACAGTGGTAGTAATAGCCAGTGGGTTGTCACAGATGACCAAGGTAATATTTTAGGCTTGCCACCAATGCCGAGTGCTGTTGATTTTGATGGAGCAGGGATAGGTACATGTTTGGTGTGGCATCTTAGTTTTGAGGATGGATTGATGGGTGCAGTAGTAGGGATGAATGCCAATGATCTTGTTGGATGTTATGATTTGTCTAATCCGATTGAAGTGACTAGAGAAGATTGTACTGCTAACAATCTTGGCAGAATCGTCATCAATGAAGTGATTCCTGACGGCAATCAAGTTGAGTTGATTAATGTAGGGGGAATGCCTATTGATATTTCATCTTACTGGTTATGTGATTTTCCTCAATATGTGCAGCTAATCAACACGAACATCGTGTGTGGAGAAGACCTGATTTTAAATCCAGGGCAAGTCATTACAGTGTCGTCTAATGTTGTTACGATTAATAATATTGATGGAGAAATCGGTTTGTATACTACAAATGCATTCAGCGATCCTAATGCTATCATTGATTATATCGAGTGGGGATTCAGTGGTCATGGCAGATCTGATGAGGCAGTCGCAGCGGGGATTTGGACGACCGGAGATTTTGCTCCTTCGTTTAATTTAAGTAATGCTTTATTGTTTGATGGTAGTGGTGATGCATCTACAGATTGGTTTGAAGGTGCGTCTTCACCATGCATTGATAACTGTATCTTTAGCAGAACAGAACATGATAATCCAATTCTTCCGGGTATGTACGAAGCATTTTCAACGATTGAATCTGGAGGTGTTGTTTCTGCGGGAGATGTAGGATTTACAGCGAAAAATTCTATTGAATTAATGCCAAATTTTGAGGTTATAATGGGCAATAATTTTGACGCGTTCATCGAAGGATGTGACAATATAGGATTCCAGAACATTAATGCTGATTCAGAATCAAAGTAGTATTATTTTAGAATAAAGATTTATAATCAAGTCTTGCTGAGCTCGCTTTTTAATTAAAGCGGGCTTAGTTTTTTTTTAGGAAATATTGATTTGATTTATTGTCTTAAAATAGGCCTTGTTAAGCAGGTAGGTCCACCCCCGCCGAAAACACTGATATGGTGGCCTTCATACGCAGTAACTTTGGCTCCAGCAGCTTCTAATCTAGATTGTGTTATTGGATTACCATTTACCATAAGACAGTTTCTAGGACTCAATGCTAACACATTGCAACCCATGGATTCAAATTCTTCTTCAGGGACTTCGACTAATGTATACCCGTGATCTAATAGCATATTTCTAAAAAAGACGGGCATCAATGGTGAATAGACGACGGCAAGTTTGGAATCAACTGGACTAAAGATTGACATGAGATGGAAGACATCATCTTGACCTTTATAATGGGGTAGAGGGACTTGGACTAATTGTACACCATGAGGCTCGAGCAGTGCTTTTAATTGGTCATAACCATCTTGGTTAGTCCTGTAACCATGTGCAACGGCTAAGGTGTTTTCATCCAGCCAAGCAACATCACCACCTTCTAATAATCCCGGAGCTTCAATCACACCTAAGACTGAGATACCCTGCTTTTCAAATATTGCTTTTTGGGCACTAGGCTCTGCACTGCGTTGTGCTTTACCCATGTTGCAAATAATCATACCATAGTTAGTCGCAATACTCGCATCTCGACAATAAATCGAATCCATTCCTGTCTCAGCAGTTTTTTCAAAATAAGCGACAGTCGTACCAGAACCCTGAATCAACTTCGCAAAGTCAAGATATTCAGCTATGGCTTTTTCATAATCTGGCTGTTTTAAATAATTTAGTGATTGCCAATGTTGACCAATGTGATTTTGATCTTTAAAACCGGATTCAATTGATTTTAGGAAGACTGTTTTAAGGGTTTGATATTCTGAATGAGACGTTGCTGACATGCTTAATTTTAATGAATTGATTTTAAGATTTCGTTTTTAAAAAGACATAAAAAGGGACACCTAACATCAACATGATAAATCCCCAAAATACGACTTCTTTGCCCGAGCCAATGACTGCAAACAACGAAAAGAAAAAAGCGCCCATCCCGATGAGCTTAACCCAATTCTTTTTAGAGCTACGATCTTGTTGACTCAATATCATATAGGAGGCAGATGAGAATAGATAAGGCACAAGAACGGTTAAGGTCGAAAGTAAGATCATAAATTCAAATGCCTTATTTAAGCCTTTCGTATAATTTGTCATTAACAAAATAGAAACTAATATGCTTGATAGGATAATACCAGTTGAAGGAGACTGCTTACTATTTACCTTCGAAAATAGTTTGGGAAACATGTTGTCACGTGCTGCAGCCATTGGTATCTGACCTTGCATCAGTATCCATCCATTCAACGCACCAAATGTAGAGATGACGGCTCCAGTAGCGATCAAATATCTACCTGGCTTTCCCCAAATCAATTCAGCCCCATCCGCAAATGGAGCAGTCGAATGCTGTAATGTCTCTGGAGGAATTAAACCCATGATTGAAATGGAACCAAGCACATAAATAAGTATTGATAAAATTGTTCCCCACCATGTGGCTCTAGGTATCGTGGTTTTAGAATTATGGATGTGCTCTGCTGGAATCGTTGCACATTCTACACCGAGGAATGCAAACAAGGTTAATGTTGTGGTTTGAACAATCGCTTCTAAATTACTTTGACCACTCAAATTAAACGGTGTGAAATGTTCCAAATTGAAGTATAATAATCCTGCAATGGTGACTAAAAGTAATGGAATGACTTTTAAAATGGTAGTGATGAGTTGAACATAACCAGCGCTATGAACACCTCGATTATTTACCCAAGTCAATAGCCAAATGATACACACTCCGACAGTAATTGATACGAATGGTGACCCATTCAATACAGGAAAAAATACACCTAAATATCCTAGCATGGCAACTGTTATCGCCGCATTCGTACATAAAATAGAAATCCAATAACCCCAGGCCACAAGGAAACCGGCAAAGTCTCCCATACCTGCCTGAGTATAGGTAAATGGACCTCCGGTTTTAGGAATGATCCCACTCAACGAAGCAAAGACTTTGGCTAAAAGCAATGCTCCAAGGGATGATACAATCCAACCCACAAGACTAATACCTCCGTATGCAGCAAGTGAAGCCGGTAGCAAAAAAATACCAGAACCTATCATATTGCCCAAGACGAGTGAAGTTGATGCCCATTGGCCAAGCTTGCCTTTCGGTGATTTCATATTAAGACTCAAAGTAGTTAAAAGCTCTCGGTTTTAAACCATGAAATGTGAGCTTCAAAATGAAACCAGCGTCAATCCAGCGACCTTACGTAGGAATATAAGCGTCTAATTCTTAGCTTGATTGTGTACAGTGTCGACTGAATGTAAATCGTCTACGATTTTATTTTATCTACAGGGTAAGATTCCATTTCGTATGCGACTCTATGATGAACTACGGACATTAAATTCATAAATGCCCATACATTTTAATCATTATACAAATCAATGTCATGAAGACGCTACAATTATTATTTAGTTTTTCACTTATGTTATTCATTGGACAACTTAGTGCTCAGAATTATGAAGCGCCCGATGCTCCACTCTCAATAAAAGCAAATGGAGGCTCTGGCAATGACAATACAGTTGTTGGATTGCAGGCTGGTAACCAAGCTAGCTCAGGAGACCACAATTCTTATTTTGGCAGAAGTGCTGGATTTAACAGTGCATCTGGATCGAATAATTCATTTTTTGGAAGAAGCGCTGGTTTTGGAAATACTGATGGATTCCAGAATTCATTTTTTGGGAGAAGTGCAGGTCTCAATAATGCGACGGGGTTTAATAATTCATTTTTTGGCTATAATTCAGGCTACAAGAATGAAGGTTCATCGAATTCTTTTTATGGTAGTAAATCAGGTCATGAGAATAGAAGTGGTAGTAATAATTCATTTTTTGGTAATGATTCAGGTTATAATAATGAAGGCTCAGCGAATTCTTTTTATGGAAGTAACTCTGGTCGCGAGAATAGAAGTGGTAGTAATAATTCATTTTTTGGCTTTGATTCAGGCTATTTAAATGAGGTAGGAGATAATAATGCCTTCTTTGGTTTTTCTTCAGGCTATAATAATACGAATGGATCAAGTAATTCATTTTATGGGAGCTTGGCGGGAAGTAATAACTCTTCAGGAAGTCTGAACTCATTCTTTGGCGCACAGGCAGGAGTAGGAAATACAACGGGCCAAAAAAATTCTTTCTTTGGTCAAGCTGCAGGACAAGCTACAATCACTGGAAATTTTAATTCGTTTTTTGGACAAGAGGCAGGGACGAACAATACATCGGGTACTGGAAATACGTTCATTGGGCAAGCGTCTGGTTCCTTTAATTCAACAGGGATGCTGAATACATTTGTTGGTTATGTGGCTGGATTTAAAAATTCGACAGGAGAAGGGAATGCGTTTTTTGGGCAAGGCTCTGGGTTTAATAATACCGGTGGGGCACAAAATGCTTTTTTTGGACGCACCTCAGGATTCTCAAATAGTGGCGGTATAAAAAATTCATTTTTCGGGGAGAGAGCTGGGCATGCAAATACGTTTGGTAATTTCAATGCTTTTTTTGGACAAGATGCAGGGTCTTCTAACACAGAGGGACAACAAAATTCATTCTTTGGACAAAGCGCTGGATTTTCAAATGAGTTGGGAAGTCTCAATGCGTTCTTTGGTCATGAAGTGGGCTATTCAAATACATTCGGGCAGGAAAATGCTTTCTTTGGTAGCAAGGCAGGGTATTTCAATTCAACAGGTAGTCAGAATTCATTCTTTGGGCAAAATGCTGGATTTAATAATATATCTGGAGAATTCAATGCGTTCTTTGGACATGACGCAGGTCATTCGAATACAACTGGAAATTTAAATTCATTCTTTGGACAAAACGCTGGTTATTCAAATGATACAGGTAAGCAAAATGCTTTTTATGGAAATCTATCTGGATATAAAAATACGATCGGTGATAAGAATTCATTTTTTGGACAATACGCTGGCTATGCAAACACAGAGGGAGAACAAAATTCATTCTTCGGCCAATCAGCAGGAGCGAATAATACGCTAGGCTTTAACAATGCCTTTTTTGGAACAGGGGCAGGTTTCAATACTACTGAAGGAGACCAAAACTCATATTTTGGTCAGACTGCAGGGTTTTCAAATACCTTAGGTAGAAATAACGCCTTTTTTGGACAAGCTTCAGGGTATTACAATACAGAAGGATCAGAGAATGCCTTTTATGGTCAGGAATCAGGCATGTCGAATACGACTGGATCAGAGAATTCTTTTTATGGTCAATCGTCAGGGTCAAATAATATAGAAGGATCATTCAATGCTTTTTTTGGAAAAGAATCTGGATTTTCAAATACGGATGGGCAGCAAAATTCATTCTTTGGTTATGGCGCGGGATATGCAAATGAAGGAGGTGATTTTAATTCATTCTACGGTGAAAGATCAGGCTATTCTAATACGTCAGGAATTCAAAATTCATTCTTCGGATCTCAAGCTGGTTATACAAATACGACTGGAGATCGAAATGCATTTTATGGTGTAGAGGCAGGATATTCTAATGAATCAGGAACTGCAAATGCTTTCTTTGGACAGGCTGCAGGTATTAGCAACTCAACAGGCTCTTCCAATTCATTCTTCGGACAACAGTCAGGCTATAACAATGTGACTGGTTCTGAGAATGCGTTTTTCGGACAGGAAGCAGGGTACGTGAATTCTTCAGGAGAACAAAATGCTTTCTTTGGTCAGGAGTCAGGATACTCAAATTCGTCGGGTAAGCAAAATGCATTCTTTGGACAAAAGGCGGGATACTCAAATGATGAAGGTAATTACAATGCATTCTATGGACAGAATTCTGGCTATTCTAATTCGGAAGGGCAACAGAATTCTTTCTATGGTCAGCTCTCAGGTTACCAGAATTTGACTGGAGACAAAAATGCTTTCTATGGACAGAATACAGGGTATTCAAATACAATTGGACAACAAAATTCATTCTTTGGGCAGGCATCTGGTGCCAATAATATAACAGGTAATGCAAACGCCTTTTTTGGACAAAATTCTGGATTTGCAAATATCACGGGACAAGCCAATGCATACTTTGGGAATGGTGCTGGATCAAACAATCCGGATGGTTCTGATAATACATTTGTCGGTCACCTGTCGGGTAAGACAATCGTTGGAGGCAATGAGAATATATTCATAGGTAGCAATGCTGGCCCAGTGGGTAACACCACTCTTTCTAAGACACTATTCATCGATGTGGAAGCGAATGATAATCCTCTGATCTATGGAGACTTTGACAATAATCATGTGATCATCAATGGAACATTTGAATCCACAGCAGGGCTCTACAATCCATCAGATGTGCGCTTGAAGAATAATTTTGAATCTGTTGATGAAGCAGATATTCTAAAAAAGGTCGCTGCTTTGGATATACATAAATGGACCTATAAGCACAGACAACAAGAGACACACATTGGTCCTACCGCTCAAGACTTTTATAAGAGTTTTAGCTTTGGTAATGATGACACAAAAATCTCGACAATAGATGCTGATGGGGTTGCCTTAGCTGCGATTAAAGCATTGGTTGATGAGAATAAGAAGCTTCAAGATCAACTTGAAGAACAGGATCAATTAATCACAAAAATATTGAAACATATCGATCTCAATTGACTAGATATTGAGACATGGATAGCCTGCCCTCGTTGGACTCCGATCCAACGAGTCTATAGCTTATAAAAACGCGACATTCAAGGTGTGAAAGTATAAGCCATTGGTTCGGAGACCAACGGCGGCAAGCACTATTGTCATTGACATTCCAACCAGAGGCTGGTCAGCCTCTGGCTGGGACATTGTCTTCAGATTGAGTATATTAGATATGAAGTTGTTTTTCTATCATTAACTGCTCATTGATATGCTAACTAAGTTACCTGCTGTTTTACTCCTTGTCGTACTCTTTTCTTGTCATGTGACAACACCTATTATCCAAGAAGAACAAAATACCAAAACTGTGATAAGCACATCACAATCAAGTGATGAGTCTATAGAGGATATAAAAAAAAGAAAATTAATTGAAAGAGGGCTCTCCTTTGAATTAGACACACCATACAGTCCACCTCCAGGCAATCCAGCATCTCATCATGCCTCTGGGTTTGCCAAAATATTGTGTTCGGCTGTCTTTGTGACGGGCTTAGATTTTGATTTTGCAGCAGAGGCAATAGGCTATTTTACAAGTCCCTATGAAGAGCGACTGAGCGTAGCTAACCGACAAGTTGATTATGATGAAAAATCGACCACGGTGACGCTTGAGGACGGTACAATCCGTAAGGCCGTGTATCTGGGAAGCCAAGGATGTACCTGTTTGCCAGAAGGTGTTGATGCGCCTTATTTTGCACCAACACAAGTCACAACAAATTTGCCCGATGCCTCCACAACGAATTGGCCAATGGGAGATGTAATTGTTGACAAGCCTTTTCCTGAGGATGTAGATATGGAGCTTGTGCAAGAGGCTGTTGATGCAGCATTCTTTCCAGCGGGAGGATTGACTGCTGCCTATGTGGTAACGCACAAAGGCAGAATCATTGGTGAGAACTATAAGGATGAAATTACAATGCACACTTCATTGGAAAGTTGGTCTATGGGCAAGTCATTGACAGGGATGCTGATGGGTGTGTTGAGGCAAAAGGGAGTATATACATTGGAGCAGCCAGCGCCAATTCCAGAATGGCAAGGCGAAGGAGATCCAAGGCGAGACATTCGGATTATGGATATTATGAGGATGTCGAGTGGCTTGCGCTGTCGAGCGCCGCAAGATCCAGACTTTGATCCCGCAATGGGCTATCCAGATCATTTGTATGTGTATACTGGGAGTACGAATTCGTTTGCCTATGCAGCATCCCTCGGCCAGCAATGGAAGCCTAATACGGTTGGGCGGTATCGAAATTCTGATCCAGTGTTGGCAAATTATATGGTCAGGCTGGGTGTAGAGACATTGGGTGAGGATTATCACAGCTTTCCGCAGCGGCATTTGTTTGATAAGATAGGGGTTCAGCATATGGTAATGGAGACAGATCCGTATGGCAATTTTTTATTGCAGGGCTATGAGTTTGGGACGGCGAGGGATTGGGCGCGGTTGGGTAATTTGGTATTGCAGGATGGGCATTGGGAAGGGGAGCAAATTTTACCTAAGGGTTATTTAGCGCATGCGATGGAGATTGCGCCGGCGTGGCTGGCGGATGAGCGACCGATTTATGGAGGTAATTTCTTTTGGGTGAATGGGGATGGTTATTTTCCCGTGCCTAAGGATGCTATTTTTATGGCTGGGGCCGGCGGGCAGTTTACGATCATTATACCATCACATGATTTGGTAGTTGTGCGATTGGGGCATTACAAAGGTGCTGCAATAGGCGGCGAGTCTTTGAAGAATTCATTAGCCATGTTGATGAAAGCCATCCAAATGTAAGGTCTTCGAGATCTGATATTTGTCATCGAAGATAGTTAGCCGCATTGTGCAATAGAATATGTTCATATTCTTCGAGACCTGATATTTGTAATCGAAGGTATTTGGCCACCTAAAGTATTTAGCAATTCTTGATGACTTCAAGTACTGATATTTAAGCAGTGAAAGATGATCGTTGTTTATTGACATGTTGATGTCACGTATTCGAAGACGATTTATTATATTTTCAACTGTTTGATGGTATTCATATCGAGAAACATTTTTCCACTATCTGGAATCTTAATAAAACCGAAATGTGAATAATAACTTTCAGCTTGAGCATCTAATGGGTCTGTGATTACAGCAACTGAACCTAATTCTGATTCTGAAACACGCAAGCTTCTTTTCAAGGCATCAATTAAAATTTTCGCCCCTAATCCTTCACCTTTAAATGCAGAATCTATTGCTAAACGACCTAATAAAGTAGTTGGAATATATTTATAAGATTTGGGGTACTTCTTTCTTAGTTTTTCAGGGACATCTGATAAGGGGATACTTGCATTCGATAAAGTATAATAGCCTATGATAGTTTCTTGGTCATTAGCTAATAGCACAAAACATGCAGCAAGACGCTTCTTTATATCTTGACTAACTTGAGTCTTAATATAAGCGTCTAGACTAATTTTATTGCAAGAGAATTCTTCTCTTTTATATTTTTTACTGAATGGAACGGTTAAGTAGTTCAATATTATTTAGTGGCTTTTTTAAAAGCTTTAGCCGCTTTCTGAAGTGCTTCATTGGGTTCTACAGTCGTTAATAGTGTTTTGAAAAAAAGATCCTTATCCTTTTCTGTTGCAAGAATAATTTGCTCTTTCTCGATTAGCTGTTCAGCTTTTTCTATCGCAGCATGCAAAATAAAGGCACTTAAAGATCGATATCCTGCAGGTTTATAGACTTGTTGTAGGAAAATTTTATAGATCATGCTTAATCTGATATCAAGCCTAGCTTCTTTTTTAGCTAAATCAGAATTAATCTCTTTTGAAATTTGATCAATAGATAACATTGCAATTGTTTTGTCAAATGTACGTATAAAATCCGTACAAATCAATTGACTAAATAGTCTTTGTATTAGCTGCGAATCCTGATAAGATATTCAATAATTTCATCTTCACGATTTGATATTGTACTAGTTCCGCTTTTTTTACCCATTCACCTCAGTCTCCCATCCCATCGTGCGCTTAACTGCCACATTCCACGTTTTATATTTTTTTGCCCGCGTCTCTTCATCCATCACTGGCTCGAAACGTTGGTCTAATTTCCATTTAGATGAGATATCTTCTTTTGACCAAAAGCCAACAGCCAGCCCAGCCAAATAAGCAGCACCCAAGGCCGTCGTCTCAATAATCTCCGGCCGCTCCACAGGCACCCCTAAGATGTCAGACTGAAACTGCATCAACAAATTATTCGCACACGCCCCACCATCGACCTTTAACTCTTTTAAATTAATGCCCGAATCCGTATTCATAGCATCGAGCACATCCCTCGTTTGATAAGCCAAAGATTCTAACGTCGCTCGAATGATATGTGATTTATTACTCCCTCTGGTCAAACCAAAGATCGCCCCCCGCGCATACATATCCCAGTACGGCGCACCCAATCCAGCAAACGCCGGCACCACAACCACGCCCTCAGAGTCCGTCACTTTACCTGCAAAAAATTCTGAATCCGGAGACTCATCAATCATCTTCATACTATCTCGCAACCATTGCACAGCCGCCCCCGCTATAAAAATCGATCCCTCCAAGGCATAATGCACCTTGCCATCAACACCCCAAGCAATCGTCGTCAATAGCCCATTCTTAGACTCGACCATTTTCTCACCAGTGTTCATCAGCATAAAACATCCTGTCCCATAGGTGTTTTTTGCCATCCCTGCCTCATGACAAGCCTGCCCAAATAAAGCCGCTTGCTGATCACCTGCAATTCCTGCAATCGCAATCTCGCCACCAAACAAACTCGTCTTTCCATACACTTCACTCGATTGCTTAACAGCAGGCAACATCGATTTTGGAACAGTTAATTCTGAACACATTTTATCATCCCACTCCAGATTTTTAATATTGTACAACAGTGTTCTTGATGCATTGGTATAGTCTGTGATATGGACGGCACCTTCTGTTAACTTCCACACCAACCAAGAATCGATTGTCCCAAATAAAAGATGACCTTCTTCCGCCAAGGCACGCGCACCATCTACATTATCCAATATCCACTTCACTTTAGTCCCCGAAAAATAGGCATCGATGACTAGACCCGTATTCGATCTGATGTAGTCCTCTAAGCCACGCGCCTTCAACTCATCACAAAAGGGAGCTGTCCGCCTATCTTGCCAAACAATCGCATTATAGATCGGCTTCCCTGTCCGCTTATCCCAGACGACAGTCGTTTCTCTTTGATTTGTAATGCCTATTCCCGCAATATCAGCCGCACTGATCCCTTTATCTTCCATCACTTGTTTAGTAACCGACAACTGTGTATTCCAAATCTCATTCGCATTGTGTTCGACCCAGGCCGGCTGCGGATAAATTTGTGTGAATTCTTGCTGGGCGACCCCACAAATACTTCCATCGTGATCAAATAAAATAGCTCTACACGAGGTGGTCCCCTGATCAATCGCCAATATGTATTTCATATTTATTTTTTTTATGGGTGTTTATCTAACTGTCTAAAATGGAAAGTACAAAGAACGCAGATAACCATGAAATCATTTACCTATTAATCACCAAAACTCTTTAGCAGCTGCCTTTTTTAAAAAAAAATCACTGTACGGACGAAGCATGCTTCGTCCCAATACATCTATCCACTATCCACTGATGTCTCATGAAATACGTTGACAAGAAAAGTGTTGATAATTTTTCTAAAATTACAATATATGTCAAAGAAAAAGAGACAAAAGTACAGCGAAGCGTTTAAAAAAGAGAAAGTAAGTTTACTTGAGTCAGGTTCAA
>CALGLU010000013.1 GCA_937959275.1 uncultured Saprospiraceae bacterium
AAAGGTAAATATTTGCAGAATTATTTAAATGAATTTTGCTATAAACTAAACAGGAGGTACTTTGGACCTAAATTATTCGATAGGGTAATTATTGCGACAGCTAAATCATACTGGTAAGATTGCGGGGACTCATAATAATTATTTTGATCATAGTTTGTCTTTTCTTATTTAAGAGGCGTAATTGACTCCGTCTTAATATACAACTTTTCTTCTTATTAGTGTCTCAGTAACCCAGTCTAATGGCTTAGAATTTCTACCTGCCTGATATGTAGCTTTATAATTAACCTTATCACTTAACTATTATTTGTTCTACTAGGTTTAATTAGTATTTATTCTTTGAGAGAAACCCAAAGACAATTTATTATATGATAATTTAATTAGGATCAGTCTATTTTAAAAGCATTATATGTAAGGACAGTTGGCGTCTATTTGTTGTAATCAATATTAGAATTAATTATTTAACCTCAAATATATTTACAATGAAAAATATACTTAGCATTATTTATTTATGTGCATTTTCTATTCTCCTTCTTTGCTCTTGCCAACAAGAATTTGTATCGGACGACAACATTCAAGTTGAAGAGGAACTAATTGAAAATGAAAAAAAAGGACTTGGCTTTTGTCAGCTTAATTGCATATTGCCAATAGGCTATCCAGCCCTCCTGTCAAGTAGTACGATTATAGAATCTTCAACATTATTTAGTTGTGGTAATTGGGTTGTTGATCCTTCATCAAAATTTGATAAGTGCGGAAAAGTAGTTGTTCGCATTTATGATGACTCTTGTGAAGAAATTGACTCATTTCAAGTCTCGCCTGGTTCAACATTTACACTTAATGCATTAGATTATCCAACAAGCTATTGCAGTGTAATGGTTGTCGTCATTGAAAATAGTTGCGGCACTGCTAAAAAATGTATTTACAATGGGTATGCACCTGGGCCAATTATAAAGGGCAATCCCATAGGATGTGTCGGGTGCTAATAGTTGATAATGATTTCATCCACCATAAGAATCTAACACCAATTTGTATTTAAGGAGCAGGCAGCCATGTCTGCTCTTTTTTGTCAATATGCATATATCTATCTATTTAATTTCTTTTTCTGGTCTCTCTTTCTTTATATTTTCTACTAACAAATTTTGTATACATAAGATATCTATGTATATTCGATATATGAACTCTAAATTATTCAGAGGAACACTGGATACCATTATTCTGACAATGCTTCGAGACAATGGTAAGATGTACGGCTATGAGATTACTAAATCAGTCAAAGAGAAAACCAATGGCGAATTCAAGATTACCGAAGGTTCTTTATATCCCGCATTACACAAATTAGAACGCAAAGGCTATCTCGAGATTCATCTATTGAAGGTCGATAATCGGATGCGTAAATACTATTCATTGTCAAAAAAAGGCAATAAAGCAGTCAAAGAGGAAATCACAGAAATACAATCATTTATCCATAGTTTATCACTAATCGTCAATCCTAATACTTAAAAATTTATGAGTACTGAATTAGCTGTCACAAAAGATGTAGATCACATAATTAATTGCTTAAATATTGAACAATATGATCTGCGCATAGAAGTTAAAGATCACCTGATGTGCCTTATTCATGACAAACTTGATATTGATGATTCCTTGAGTTACAAAGAAGCCATCCAATCTTCTCGATTTGAAATTACTCAACTTATCCATCAAGTCAAAGCTACAATAGCAGATCAAAAAAGGGATGATTTGACCAAGATTGTCTTTGATGTATTTAAGGCGGATTCTTTATTTGTTTGCTTTAGTTTGGCAGCACTGGTTTTCTTTTTTTATAAGAGTGTGCACTTTTTATGGGTTCCTGATTTTGAAATTGTCTTTTTTATATCACTCTTTACTTTCGTAAGATTAAGATGGTTGTTACGCAAGAAAAAAGTAAATGTTAGTTATTCTAATTTGATTCTTAAGCGATACTCATTTATACCCATATTGTCTGCTTTAGGCTTTATGCTAATTTCATTAATTACCACGAAAGCATTGTATGCTTCATTCGAGAATTTGAATATTGATTTCCTGTTATCTATACCAATTTCTTTAGGATCTATAGCGGGTGGTATGTTTCTTAAAATGCTCTTAGATGCGAGCATTAAGATTCCTGATATGATTAATAATCAAAGCCAAATAGATAATGCCCTTAGAGAGATTGGTTACGCTGTATAGTTCGCAGTCTTTGCTTTTAGTGCCTGAATGACGAATTACATTTTGGTTAGATTTCATGAAAGTTCAATATGGTTTACAGAGACTATGAACGACTGAGAATGTTTTTACATGTATATTCTTATTTTACAGCATAATCCAAATTATGAAATCTCTGTATTACAGCATTGTTCTTGTAGTGTTTCTTTTTGCCTGCAAACAACAAGCAATTCAAGTTGTAGATTCGACAATCCAAACTAGGACCTACCCAGAAGCCATGCAAAGTATCTTTAAGGCGCATGGTGGCTTAGCAACTTGGCGTGCGCACAAAGCAATGTCATATGAAATTGAGAAGGGAGAACAAAACGAAAGACAATTCATAGACTTACACGACCGGAGAGAACGAATCGAAGCCTCTAATGTAACAATGGGCTATGATGGGTCTAACTTCTGGATGGAAGCTGATACCTCCTATAAAGGCAACCCTATCTTTTATAAGAACCTCATGTTTTATTTCTATGCGATGCCATTTGTCTTAGCAGATGATGGCATACAATATCATGAAGCAGAGCCTTTACGTTTTGATGGTATTAGCTATCCAGGATTTAGGATTAGCTACGGAGATGGAGTAGGAGTGAGTCCAGAGGATGAGTACTTTATTCATTATAATCCTGAGACTTATCAAATGGAATGGCTAGGCTACACAGTCACATTCTACTCCAAAGAAAAGTCAAAATCCATCAAATGGATTAGATATGACGATTGGATAACCATCCAAAACCTTGTATTGCCAAACACATTAGCTTGGTATACTACAGAAGATAACCTGCCTATAGAGTTAAGAAATAGGCGCGTATTTAAAAATGTTAGACTGAATAAGGAGCCATTCGAAGATTCGATGTTTAGTAAAACTGCTAATGCGGAAATTGTAATTGAGTAAGGAGCTGTTTATTGACTTTAAGACGCAGTACGCAACTCACACATTCACTAAAGAATCACCAGTGAAAACGCCTATTTATAATGGATAGGTGCAATTAGGTATTCAGATCTTCTTGTATTGTAGTCTATTTGTAAAAGGCAATAAACAAATATCATAATGTCTAAACTTATTAACCTATGTTAATTACAGGGTCTAACTAATTGATAATCAATAAGATATATTCTTTCATGTCGGTGAAAACTGTAGTGCTTTTGTAGGTTCTTGTAGATATTTTGATCCTGACTACATTGTAGGGCTTGACTGCTAGTTGGTTTCTGTACTATATTTGTAGTGTCATTACAACTTCTGCGGGCGTCATTTTAAAATTAAATAACTAATAATAATTTTAAGATGAATAATTCACAAACAATCTCACTAGAAAACATAATCGAAAAAATTCAAGTTTGCGGCATCTTCGCAATGGGTATCTTTTTTATTGTTTCACAAACATTTGGATAGTCGATATTCTTAGCTTCTAAATAAGTCCTAAGTATCAGAACATAAAACGAAATGAACAACTGTAAGATCAAAAACACCCTTTTAACTGCACCCCTTCAAAACCGATATTTTTCCTTCTATTAACTAACTAGTTTCAGAATCTATATCCGATTTTCAGGATATAGATTCTGATTTTCTTCCAACTCCAATACTCCTAAACCACAGCTTCTAGCTTCAATAATCCCAACATCCTGAATTCAACGCAGGGATTTTGATGCTTTCGAATGTTTACTTATTGCCACAGCAAGGACATTTGATATGATTAGGGATCAATTGTAGGCGACATGTTGACTATTTGTAGGTGTACATATTACTATTTACTTTAATGTATTATACTTATAAGTCATATATATTTCTATCTTTACCATATACTTTAAATAGTAGATACTATTATGACTCTGAAGGTAATTTTTGCGACATTAATTATGGCTTGTTCACTCTCCTTGAGTGCTCAGCTACAGTTTAGTCCAGAAAAGTCAATAGAGCTAAGAAGTTCAAAAGGACAAACTCCCAAATTATCTATCTATCCAAACCCGACTTCAGATTTTTTTGCTGTCAAATCGGATGCTGGAATATCCAAAATTGTTGTTTACAACTGGATTGGAAAACAGCTTGAGTCCTATGCTCACTACAAGGATAGACTCTACAATGTCGAAGATTTTGATAAAGGCATTTACATCGTCAGACTCTTTGATAAAGAAAATAAGCTCATTAAAGTGCTTCGTCTCCACCGAAATTAAATTTAATTATACCTTAAGGTTGGTTTAATTTACTCTTTGTCTTCACTACCATTTTGCTGAATATTGGATTCACAGGTATCATTTACTTTTGACTATTACCTCCTGAAATAAAAGTAGTGCAACAGTCGACGCTGTATAAAGCAAGCTCTTCTAACGTTCACTGAATCCCCTGTATGCCAAGGCTAAGCAAAGGTCAATGCAAAGGGTGATATGTTATGATTTATCATGAGTTAGTTTTGGACTCTTGCTAAATAAGTTTTCTATTTTTGGAATCTTTAATTGAATCGTAAAAGATTTACATAATCATTTCATGATTTACATTGCAGGAATAAGTATAGCTCTCTTTACCTCAGCACTTTTGCTTTTAAAAAAAGACAAGTCAACAGCTGATTATTTCTTGCTTCTATGGATGCTACTTAATGTGGGGCATTTAGGATTTCATTATTTGAATTTTGTAGGGACTCTGTTTGATTATCCTCAAATTTTGGGGATACAATTGCCTTTTCCATTATTTCAAGGAGTCGCTTTGTACTTTTATGTTTCCTCAGTAACAAATCAATCGCCCCAACGGAATTGGCATTATTTGTTGCACTTAATTCCTGCCATTCTAGCCTACCTTTATATGATTAGTTTTTTCACCTTACCTGCAGCAGAAAAAATAGAAATATTCAAACAAAAGGGTGGGGAAGATTATGCTCTGTTTATGTCGATTTTACAAATCGCTGTATTTGTATCAGGCTTTATTTACGTGGTCTGGTGTAGTTGGCTTCTGATACAACACAAAAAGAATATTACCTCTCAATTTTCAGATATTGAAGATATTAGTTTGTCTTGGTTGCAATTTCTCGTTTATGGATTAGGCATTGTCTGGTGTTTTGTCATATTTACTCAGAGTGATGTGATCATATATCAAGCCGTGGCGGTTTTTGTGATATTGATTGGTTTTTTTGGCGTACAACAGAAAAACATTTTTAATAAAGTTGAGCAGAGGTTTAAAGAGCCCCAGGAAATTAAAGTAAAAGAGAAATATCTCAGTTCAGGTTTGTCAGAAGAGAATTCTGATAAACAGTATGAAAAATTAACTCAATTGATGGAGCAAGATCAATTGTATAAAAATGCAAATCTCTCTTTGCGTGATTTAGCTAAGGAACTAAATCTACACCCCAATTACCTTTCTCAGATTATAAATGAGAAAGGTGGTGTTTCGTTCTACGATTATATTAATACCTACAGGGTTGAAGAGTTTAAAAAGCTTATTGAGATCCCAGAGAATAAAAAGTTCACCCTTATGTCCTTGGCCTTAGATTGTGGCTTCAATTCTAAGTCATCCTTTAATCGGAATTTTAAAAAAATAACGGGTCAGATACCTTCTCAATTCGTCAAAAGGTAGTTTCTGTATGATTCTGCATCGATTTCTATTTGACTCCAAAAACCTTTATGTATTGGGTTTCATAGACTCATATTGTAAGTTGACACCCTTGATTTAGCATGTGCTAGTGCCATATTGAAGGCTGACACGCTTGCTATCACTTTCAGCTCTAAGTTTACATCATCGTTTAATTTATAAAATTAATGGAAATGAGAAATGTAATACTTAGCCTTATCTGTATATCATTGATGTCTTCTTGTGGAGATACGTATAACACGAGCGATGTAGGGCTCTTGGTTCCACCGACTGTGATGGAGGATGCTTCGCTATCGGCAATAGATATTAATGGTGTTAGACTACATTCTGAAGCGTTTGGAAAATCTTCAGATCCCTTGATTTTGGTCATACATGGAGGTCCTGGAGCTGACTATCGTAGCCAACTAAATTTTATTGATTTAGTGACAGACAATTATTATGTCGCTTTTTATGATCAAAGAGGATCGGGATTATCTCAGCGATTGGATGCTGAGGCATATTCAAGTGTACAGGGCTACATCGATGAATTAGCCGGAGTCATCAATTACTACAAGCAAGATGAAAACCAACAAGTCATTCTTGCTGGACATTCTTGGGGTGCCATGTTGGCCACTGCATATATAAATCAAAATCCCAATGCTGTAGACGGCATGATTCTAGCTGAACCTGGTGGATTTACTTGGCAAGAAACCGAAGCTTACATTTCAAGATCGCGTCAATTAAAGTTATTTGATGAAAGCACGAATGATTTTGTTTACCAAGATCAGTTCATAACTGGAGATGATCATAATACATTGGATTACAAGTTTGCTTTGTCCTTAGCTGGAGATGTTCAGACAGGCGATACTTCTATTCCATCATTTTGGAGATATGGCGCCGTTTGTTCTAACGCTTCCATAAAGCTTACCATTGATAATCCTGAGCAATTAGACTTCACTAAAGACATAAAGCTCCACGACCAAAAAATACTTTTTGCTTATAGCGAATTAAATGAAGCGTATGGAAAGGAGCATGCTGAACTGTTAGCCAGCTCACTGAAGAATGTGGAGCTGGTAGAAATAGAAAACTGTGGCCATGAAATTCCAGAGTTCGGGTGGGATAATTTCTATCCAATTGTTAAAGCCTATTTAAATGAAATATTGTAATTGAAATCAAGTAAACGTATTAAGGCATTAAAAAAGTAAAAATGAAAGTTAGAATCTTAACCGCAATCATGTTTTTTGTAGCAGTAAGCTTTATCTCAGCTCAAAGTTTGAATTGGAATAGCATAGAAAAAGCGAATAGCTCTCAAGTGTATCTTAATTTTGGATTTGATTTTGGAATGACAACTCAGCTTGGCTTTGCGCTTAAGTTGAAGGCGAAAAAGCCTATTTTGTTAGTATCAGATATTTCTGTGCCAATGGGGAATGAACTGAATGACTACAAGTTTAGATTGGGAGCGCAAATGCAAGTTCTTAGTTTCAAATCTTTGAAAACCTCAATACAGTATATGAGTATCCTTAGGAGATATGAGACCAACTTAGTTAGACAAATAGGGATCGGTCAAATGCTTTCTATGACAACAGGCATTCATAAAGAAGGATGGTCTGTAGCTTTTGAATTGGCTTATGATGCTTCAGTGGCAAGCCATTTAAAACATACGGATGAGTTGCGTAACATGTATTCAAATATTCAAGATGCATGGTATCGTAACACTGGAGGGCAATGGCAGATTGGGTTTCAAGCAAGTAAGAAGATAGGGAGAATCGAGCTGAATATAAGAGCAGGTGCAATCGATGCAAGAGGGGAAGATGTGGATGCTTTGTTGCCTGCTTATGCGGGATTAGGGGCTGTGGTTTGGCTTTAGAGGCAAACCGCATCCTTAATTTCCTTGATTCCAATATCACGACATCATCAGATCAGCACATCCGCAATTCATCGAATCTGCACATCATCAAATCAAGCAGGATACTGAACATAATTCCGAGGCGTCTCGTATAAGGTAATTTGAACTTCTTTGTCCTCATCGATTACGTCTGATAAAATCTGATGAATCAAATAACAGAAATTTTCAGTTGACGGGATAACATCCTTAAAGTAGGGGATATCTAGATTCAAGTTCTTGTGATCGAATACATGTTCAACATGTTTTTTGATAATATCACTTAACACCTTTAAATCCATCAAATAACCAGATTCTTCATCGACCTCACCTGTGACCTTGACGATCAATTCATAATTGTGACCATGATAATTCGAATTGTTACATAGTCCATAAACCTCTTCATTCTTTTCGTCTGACCAGTGCGGATTATGTAAGCGATGGGCGGCGTTAAAATGTGCTTTTCTGAATATAGCTACTCTCATAACACAAAGATAAATGAAAATCTCAGTCAGTGGCTACTTCATTCAGCCTTGAAAAAAAGTAAAGTGGAATACTTCACCTGATATATTGACTTGAGATGATAACGGATACTCGGCGCTTTCAACCTCGAATCAATTTGATTGGATTTCATGGGTATGCCTCTTATGCTGAAAACATCGGAGATCCAATTTTAATTCTTTCAAGTACGGATTCCGTTTCATCTTCAGATTAGCAGCTAAATGAAAGATAATGTCAATTATTTTCAATTATTTTCTGTTAAAATTTTTCAAGAATGCTGCCGATCATTCCTAGCCTTTTGGTTTCTGAAAATAAATAAATTGCTGTTTTACATATAATAGAAATAACATATATAAATATTTTGTTATATTTACATCACAGATATTCAACTTAGAACCTATTAGAAGAATATCTATGTATAATTTAGTTTAATATTTATAACCAATCTGATGAAGAGTGTATCCCTAATATTAACATTCGTTTTGGCGATTTTATGCCAGAATCTATGGTCTCAATGCCCTGCTCTCTCATGCAACGATCGCGTCCAAATTAGCCTCGCTGGGACGTGTGAATCCGCCATTACCCCAGACATGCTTTTAGAAGGTCCTGGAAATGGTCTGTATACAATAGAAATCTACGGAGATGCAGATACCTTAATCGGAGATACCCTAAATGGTTACCATGTCGGACAAGACCTTCAATATAAGGTCATCAGTGATTGTGGCAATACCTGTTGGGGTCATATTACTTTAGAGTATAATCAACCCATTCCTATTCATGACATTCCATGCGAATATATTCCTGGTGTTAATGTCGTGCAATCGGGTTCATTAGATGCCTTTAATCAAAGCGAATCTGCTGAGATTATGGCGATTGAACTTTGCCAACGTGTCCTTTACATTGATATTCATACGCATTTTGTATATGGCGATGGGTTTGATGCGAATGGAGAAATCATTTGGGTAGATTCCGAAGCTTTGGTCACCATTTTAGATGGTGATGGAGTTGTCAAAGAAAATCTTGTAGTACCAGCTACAGGTGAATTATTAACCTCAATTAATGTCGGTGCCATGGGCTCGTGTACTGTCATTATTGAACCAAGTGACTCTAGAGCATTTGGTGAATACACAATGGAATTAAACATCGAAGACTGTGGTGTAAATCCAGATTGCCTCTCATGGTGCGGAAGTGTGCCTGATGAATTTTTGACTGTAGATGAACTATACGAAGAAATTGGAAATGGTTGTACTTCACCCATAGTCGGACCTATTAGAGTCGAGACAAATACCGTCGGCGATATCTGTAGCCCAGATGGAGAGTTAGTCGTAGTAACATATACAGCAACTGTTGAATCTCATGGTCAGAGAGAAAAGCAAGTCTTAATGACTCAGGCCTACAGGACTGAAAAATTAAATTTAGGCACTAGCTCACTTGGTGATCCTACGCCTGTGTTTTTCCCAATTGACGTTAACCTCGGTTGTCATGATGCTGCAAGTCCAGAAGATATTTATGCTGCCACTGGTAGCGGAACGATGGCATATCCCTATTATATTGATGTTCATAATTTCATCCAAGATACAGTGATCACAGAGATACTTGACCATTATGAAATACCTGTAGATACTGTAGAGGAGATGACTTGGCTTACTATAGATGTGGATGGAGACGGAGATCTTGAGGAAGTGTGGGCTCTAACCAAAGTTGTCAAAAAAGAAATAAGAGATTCTATTCGACTGGATACAACGCTAGGTAAACTAGTTAATCCTTTGGTCTTAATAAATGACAAAGCTTGTAATCTTTTAGCTGCTTATTCTGATGAAGAATTCCCTGCCTGCGAAGGCGGTAAAAAGATATTGAGGAATTGGAGTATTATCGATTGGTGTGATGCCACAGCTACAATTTCAGATTATCAAACGATTGAAATGTTTGATAAAGAACCTCCAGTTGTACTTCAACCAGAAGACATGCTGATTAGTATTGATCCATGGACATGTATGGGGCGTGCAGCCTTACCAGTACTGGATATTGTTGATGATTGTGCGACTTCATTTGACATCAGTTGGGATTCACCATATGGACGAATAGTTGATGGTTTCTTAGTAGATATTCCTGCAGCAGATTCAATCCCAGTAAATCTGGTTATTGCTGATGGCTGTGGTAATGAAACGACAACATCTTTTAAAGTGACTGTAGTTGATAGAGTACAGCCTGTCGTCGTTTGTGTAGACAATCTTGTTGTGACATTGACGACTGGTGGCGATTCTGAATTGCAAGGTGTAGCTAAAATTGCAGCTACAGATTTTGATGCAGGTAGTCATGATGCAGGATGTGGTGATGTCACGATTCAGGCTATTCGGATGGATGATATGACAGAGTATATCTGGGATTGTGAAGGTAATGAAATCGGTTACTTGCCAGTTTCGTGCAAACCTTTTACTGAAGATGTAGATTTGATTTGTGAGAAAGATGGTAGTCAATATGCTCAAGCGGCAGTTCCTGGAGAAAATGTTAGATTCTGCTGTGAAGATGTTGGCAAACTAGTGATGGTATTAGTTATTGTCACTGATTCATATGGGAATCAGAATCAATGTATGATTGAGGTATCTGTTGCCAATAAAGGTGGCGGCGCTCTTGTCTGTGAAACAGAGTATATAGGTTGTTCTGCAGATTTAGATGATTTGTCTCCTCCTGAAATTATTGGCGGTATTTGTGCAGATGATTTAGGTCTAGTTCTATTATCAGAGAGCAATGATGAAATTGGTTGCGGAGAGGGAACAATTATCCGAGAATGGTATATCGATTTAGATGCGAGTGGAGATTTATCTGGAGGAGATAGTTACTGTGAGCAGTTGATTAATGTTGATCCGATTTTATCAAGCTTTGATCCTTACACGATAAAATGGCCACAGCACTTTGATGGTACAGTATATCCAGGCATTAATTTAGAATGTAATGTAGCCTTAGATTCTGTAGACGTTGAATCTGTTAATGTCATGATGGGTGATCCATTTTCTTGCATGGCTGGCACACAGGATATTATTCCAGTATGGTGTGAGACAGATTGCGGTTTAATCGGTTACAGTGTTGAGCCAGATACAGTGTTTGCAGGAGATGCGTGTTTAAAAATAATTAATCGGTGGGCTGTCGTCGATTGGTGTGTATGGGATGCAAATTCGAATAACATCGATGATGAAAATGATGACTTATCTGATTCATTCATTGCTGTAGAGGATTGGGCTCAAGGACTTTGTGCCTCCTGTCCAGAGTATGGTCCTGAAATTCAGCAAGCTGTTTATTTTAGATATGAAACTGTTGACCGAGATGGCTATTATACATTTGATCAAGTTATCAAAGTCGTTGATGATACAAATCCAGTCATCGTATTAGAATCTGATACCATCATTGTCAATACAAGTGGAGGATTAGATGTCAAAGTAGGAGAACGTAATTGTGTCGGTTCTGAAATTATAACAGCTACAGCAAAAGATTTTTGTGATGGTATTCAAACACCTGGTGAATTTTTACAATGGTCAATCGAAATTGAAGACTTAGATGGTAATCCTGTCAATAATATTGATGGACTCAATTTTAAAAACGATCGAGGTCCTACAGCTACAATGAATAGTCGAGCTGGTAGTCCAGGAGATGTCTATTTAATCAGATGGAAAGTAGAAGACGGTTGTAAGAATGAAGCCTATGCAACAACAACTGTAATCTTCAGCGATAAAAAAGCGCCTTCACCTGTGTGTGTGACAGGCTTGACTACAGTCTTTATGGAAGCTAATGGGACTGCCGATATTTGGGCAAAAGATTTCAACCTAGGCAGTTTTGATAATTGTACAAATGCAGAGGATCTCAGATTCAGCATTGTGCCTCACGGTAATGATGTCATTTTACCAGGGAATGAAGGATTTGAAGATCAATCGAATTATACAGTGTATTGTGATTCTATTCTAGCACCCCTTGTGGATTTTGATATGTATGTCTGGGACATCAATGGTCGTGGAGATTTCTGTACAGTAGGTCTAGCATTTTCAAATGGATGTTTTGAAGATCAAGGAGGAAATGGTGCATTTATTTCAGGCTCAGTACAGACAATCTCTGGTCAGCAAATCGAATCTGCGATGGTTACATTGTCGACTGATTTACCAGAGTATCCTAAAAATAGCATAACCACAGTAGATGGAATGTATGCTTTTGATAATAATCCAATGAATTTGGATTATGAAGTGACAGCATACAGAAACGATGATCATTCTAATGGAGTATCTACCTTGGACTTAGTTCTCATTCAGAAACATATATTAGGATTAGCTTCATTCGAAAATGCATTTCAGATTATTGCGGCTGATGCAAATAATGATACTAAAGTTTCCGCAACAGATATTATTGAATTGAGAAAATTAATTCTCTCTATCAATACGGAACTACAGAATAGTGAAAGTTGGAAGTTTATTGATGCTAATTATGTATTCTTTGATGAGGAGCAACCATGGCCGTTTGTGGAGGGGGCGCAGCTCAGAAAGCTTAGCACTGATATGATGGGAGAGGATCTGGTAGGTGTAAAAATTGGTGACATCAATGAGAGTGCTTCTACTAATAGTTTTAGTACTGTTGAAATTAGAACGGTTGGAGAATTGACTCTCACAAGTTTTGATGCAGCATTAGCTGCTGGCGAACGATATAGAGTTGATGTCAGTGCCACTGCATTTAATGAAGTGTCGGGTATGCAATTCAGTTTAGCGCATAAAGGACTTGAGTTGATCGATATCGAATCTGCAGCATTAGAATTTTCTGAGCTTAACTATATCACACGTGAAGATATTACCTCAGTTAGTTGGTCTAATTCAGAACAAGTATCAAGTCAAGAGGTGCTATTTACAATCACAGTAGAAGCACAGCAGCGTCTTTCTTTAGCGAATGTGTTGAAAATTATTAAAGATGAAACCGCATACAGCACACCGATTGTCCAAGCAGAAGCATATGTTGGAAATACACTCGAGGTTCATGAAGTTGATTTAATAATCGAAGCTGTGACTGCAGACATCGTTGAGAATGCTTTTGAGCTAGGGCAGAATGATCCGAATCCATTTAGAACACAAACGATCATTCCATTCACTCTTCCAGATGCTGCAAAAGCAACCATCACTATCCATGATGTTGGAGGAAAGGAATTATACCAAATTCAAAAAGAATTTGCCAAAGGGTTAAATGAATTTAAAATAGATATTTCAGAGAGTGGGTTGACTTCTGGGGTGTATTACTACACTCTTGCTAGTCCAAATTATTCAGCCACAAATAAAATGATCGTTATTGAATAGAAACATATTAGGCTGAATTAGGGATAGGGGTGGCGTTTTCTCAGGTTAGCCACCCCTTCTTTGTTTTGAACAAAAGGATGACACTAGACTACAAATAAACTACTCCATACAGATATACTCGATTTTCACTTAAATAATATATTGATATTCAGTAAATTACGAATATGTAAATATTGATATGTTTTAACTAACGTTTTATTGGTATTTAATTCTAGGTGTAGTGTGCATAACTTTACGATAACTTTAATACTCAACATCTAAGAAATAAGAGAACATTTTAAGATATTTAAAATTGAGTAGATGTTTGAATATGAAAAGAGGCTTGTACCGCCTGGTACTGCCTCTTTTCTCTTTTTAGAAGAATGCATAAATTCTTGGCTGCATTTGATCAAATTTCACATACACTATTTATAAAAAAAAATACTTTGGTTTTATCTATTTATATTGACTACTTTGGCCTTTTAAAACGTGAACATGAAGAAAAGTGAAATAGTAGAGATAGCAGTTTCACCTCCAAAGCTTGTAATCCCTCCAGTTTTAAGTTCATTGAATATGAGTTTTGCTCAAGGATTAATATTTAAAGCTGGTTGGAATGTATTTATTAAAGAACACTTTAAAAAAATATAATACATAGACAGACCGAACTATGACAAGAAGCCTTATATCTTAGTCATATATGAATCACAATAGAGTCATATTAATTGTGTTAGACAGTGTTGGAATAGGTGCGTTGCCTGATGCAAAACTGTATGGTGATGAAGGGGCAAATACCCTTAATCATATTGCAGAACAATACGCCGATCTTAAAATTCCCAATCTCATCAACTTGGGCTTAGGCAATATCGATCCAATGAATGCTCTAGTCAAAGCGGCAAATCCAATTGGATCATATGGGAAAGCGGCAGAACAATCAGCCGGAAAAGATACGACCACTGGACATTGGGAGATTTGCGGAGTGATTTTAGATCAACCATTTCCAACATATCCAACTGGATTTCCTGATTCATTTATGGATTTATTTCATAAAGCGATAGGTTTGTCAACCATTGGAAATGTAGTGGCTTCTGGTACAACAATTATCAATGAATTAGGAGATGAGCATCTCAAGACGGGTAAGCCAATCGTTTACACATCGGCAGATAGTGTGTTTCAAATTGCAATGCACGAAGATGTCATTCCCATCGAAAGACAATATGAAATTTGCCAGATTGCCAGAAAAATGCTTGTTGGAGAATTTAATGTTGGTCGTGTTATCGCTAGACCGTTTGAAGGAAGTTCTGGTCAGTACTCGCGAACATCGCGAAGAAAGGATTATTCTGTTTCACCTCCCGCTACTCTTTTAGATGCTATCATTGATCAATCGATGGATGTTATATCTATCGGTAAAATAGCAGATATATTTAATGGCCAAGGGATAAGCCATTCTACGAAAACTGATAATAATCTAGAAGGTATCCAAGAAACCATTCAAGCCATTAAGAGAGAATCGGCCGGTTTGATTTTTACAAACCTTGTCGATTTTGATATGTTATTCGGACATCGAAGAGATGTAGAAGGCTATGCCAAATGCCTTATGGAGTTTGATTCCCATTTGCCGAACCTATTGGAAGCTTTAAAAGAAGATGACCTATTAATCATAACAGCAGATCATGGGAATGATCCAACTGCACCTGGCACTGACCATACCAGAGAGTATATTCCTATTCTCCATGTTGGCGATAAGATCAAGCAAGATCACAATCTAGGCACACGAAACTCATTTTCTGACATCGCCGCTACCATCGCAACCGCCCTTGGTATAAAATTTGACACAAAAGGCAGTAGCTACTATGATGAAATAGTAGTCTAAGCCTTTTGCATGGTCAGTTTACTTAAGAAGAAAAGAGATGGTGAGGTGCTTAGCCGAGCCGACTACGAATTCTTTGTCAATGGATTATTATCTGGTGAGATTCCTGATTACCAAGTCTCTGCATTTCTAATGGCGGTCTACTTCCAAGGGATGACAATTGAAGAAACTGCTGTGTTTACTGATGTCATGATGCACTCAGGTGATGTCATTGATTTATCTGGAGTCGACGGCATAAAAGTAGACAAGCACAGTACTGGCGGAGTAGGGGATAAGACAACACTTATCCTTGGGCCTTTAGTCGCTGCTGCCGGTGCTAAAGTCGCGAAGATGTCAGGACGTGGGCTAGGGCATACAGGTGGCACTCTTGATAAAATGGAGTCAATCGCTGGCCTTACTGTCGATATGAGCAAGGAGACATTTATTAATCTTGTCAAAAAACATGGTATCGCTATATGCGGACAAAATGAATCACTTGTTCCTGCTGATAAAAAATTATATGCTCTGCGAGATGTTACTGCTACTGTTAATAATCTAGCGCTAATCACCTCCAGCATCATGAGTAAGAAATTTGCTTGTGGGGCTGACGCCATCGTTATCGATATCAAGGTAGGTGAAGGTGCCTATATGAAAACCACTGAAGAAGCTGAGCAACTTGCCAAGCTGATGCTTGATACGAGTCGCAATATGAATAGGGATTTGGTTGTCGTCATATCTGGGATGAATGAGCCTTTAGGTAAAATGGTCGGCAATGCTTTAGAAATTAAAGAAGTCATTCAAACATTAAAAGGCGAAGGTCCAGACGATCTAACAGAACTTGTTTTAGTACTCGGAAGCCATATGTTGGTCCTAGCAAAAGTCGTTGAATCCACTGAAGAAGGGGCACGGTTGTTGAATCAATTACTCTCGGATGGGTCCGCATTTAACAAATTTAAGGAGTTAGTGAAGGCACAGGGAGGTGATGTAAGTCAAGTTGAAGACCCATCTTTATTACCGACTGCAATATACTCTTATACCTATACGAGTCCGAAATCAGGATATATAGCAGAGTTAAATGCCTTGAAAGTTGGCTTGGCCTGTGTCAAACTCGGAGCAGGAAGAGAAACGAAATCAAGTGTGATTGATTTTGGAGCAGGCATAGAACTAAAGAGTAAGGTAGGCGAATATGTAAACCAAGGTGATGCATTAGCCATCCTATATAGTAATGATCAAGCTAAGCTAACAGAAGCGGAAGAAATACTCAAGCAGGCGTATAAGTTCAGTCCGTCTCAAATAGTTAAGCAAGCTTTGATTCTAAAAGAAATAAGGAAATAACACGTTTGTATGGCAAAAACAAAAGCAAAACGAAAATCTACAGCTAAAACAATCAGCCACATACCTAGAAATGAAGGTATAGATTACAATGCAGATCTGTTTATAGATTTGAATATTAATCGAAGTGCAGTTGAAAGACGCGCAGCTACAATCGGCAAACGTAGGTCAGTTAAAAAGCAATGGCAGGCAGCTTGGCTATTAAAAGCAGTCAGTTGTATTGACTTAACCACATTATCTGGTGACGATACGCCAAGTAATGTTCATCGCCTCTGCGCAAAAGCTCTTTCTCCGATCAGACAAGATTTATTGACAGCGATGGATATGCAAAGCGCAAACATTACAGTGGGAGCTGTCTGTGTATATCACAATAAAATTAAGGACGCTGTGTCTTCTCTTGGTAGCTCTACATTGCCTATTGCAGCAGTATCTACTGGCTTTCCCGCAGGGCAAATTCCACTTAAAGAAAAACTAAAGCAAATTAAATTATCAGTCGCTGCTGGAGCAACAGAGATTGATATTGTCGTCAGTCGAGAATTGGTTCTTCAGTCTAAATGGAAAGAACTCTATCGAGAAGTCAAAGCCTGTCGCGAAGCTTGTGGTGAGGCTCATATGAAAACGATATTAGCGACAGGTGAAATTCCGACCTATACAAAAGTAGCTAAGGCGAGCTGGGTAAGTATGATGGCAGGCTCCGATTTTATTAAGACGAGTACAGGCAAAGAGCCAGTCAATGCGACTGTAGCTGTTAGTCTTGTAATGATTCGTTGTATCCGAGAATATGAAGCATTGACAGGATTTAAAGTCGGCTTCAAGCCAGCTGGCGGCATTCGAAAAGCTAAGCAAGCATTAGAATGGTTGATACTAATCAAAGAGGAGCTTGGAGATGAGTGGTTAAATCCTCAGCTATTTAGATTTGGTGCCAGTAGCTTATTAGGAGATATAGAACGCCAGCTTGAACATTATGTCACAGGAAGATATTCTGCTTCCTACAGACATCCCATGGCTTAAAAAGTAGACATCACATGAGTATTAAAGAAATATACGATTCTATGGAATATGGTCCCGCTCCAGAAAGTGATACGGCAGCAATTGACTTCCTGGAGTCTCACAATCGAAAATTCCAGTTATTTATTAATGGAAAATGGAACGCACCTGCTTCGAAGACATACTTTGATAGCATAAATCCATCGACTAAAAAGAAACTTGCCAAACTTGCAGAGGCAAATACCAAAGATGTTGATGACGCCGTAAAATCTGCTAAAGCCGCATTGCCTAAATGGATTGCGATTGGTGGACATCAACGATCTAGATATTTGTATGCCTTAGCTCGTCAAATACAAAAACACGCAAGGTTATTTGCCGTCCTAGAATCTCTGGATAACGGCAAGCCAATTCGTGAAACAAGAGACATAGATATACCTCTAGTCGCAAGACATTTTTATCATCATGCTGGCTGGGCACAACTGCGAGACACAGAGTTAAGTGACTATGAAGAAGTTGGTGTTATCGGCCAGATTATCCCTTGGAATTTTCCACTCTTGATGTTGTCTTGGAAAATAGCACCTGCATTGGCGATGGGGAATACCGTCGTCTTAAAACCTGCAGAGTTTACTTCGTTAACGGCTTTATTATTCGCAGAAATCTGCCAACAAATCGGATTGCCTGCTGGAGTAATTAACGTCATTACTGGTGCTGGTGAAACCGGAGCTGCATTAGTCAATCACAAACAAGTAAATAAAATAGCCTTTACGGGTTCGACGGAAGTCGGCAAGATAATTAAGCGTGCGATAGCAGGCACAGGAAAAAAACTGTCCTTAGAGTTAGGTGGTAAATCTCCATTTATAGTTTTTGAAGATGCAGATTTGGATAGTGTCGTGGAGGGTGTTGTGAATGCTATTTGGTTTAATCAAGGCCAAGTGTGTTGCGCTGGATCAAGGCTACTCGTACAAGAAAGTATAGCAGATAAATTATATACCAAGATTAAAGCACGGATGGAAACACTGCGTGTCGGTAATTCTTTGGATAAGTGTATCGATATAGGTGCCATAGTAGCACCTGTGCAGTTAAAGGTCATTAATGATCTGGTCCAACAAGGCGTTGCAGCAGGTAATGAGATGTGGCAACCTTCTTGGGCGTGTCCGACGGAGGGCTATTTTTATCCGCCTACCTTATTTACCAATGTGAGTCCATCGTCTAAGATTGCTCAAGTAGAAATATTTGGACCTGTGTTGGCAGCGATGACATTTAGATCTCATCAAGAAGCTGTGAAACTAGCAAACAATACCGTGTATGGTTTGGCAAGTAGCCTCTGGACAGAAAACATAAACTTGGCCTTAGATATCGCCCCGCAAATTAAAGCCGGGACAGTTTGGATTAATTGTACCAACGTCTTTGATGCAGCATCTGGATTTGGAGGTTATAGAGAATCTGGTTATGGTAGGGAAGGTGGACTCGAAGGATTGTATGAGTACATGAAGCCAAAAGTGCACAAAGAATTTAGATCAACATCGTTTGATAAGAAAAGTAGCAACAAGTCTCAATCGAACCCAACAGAAATTGGTATCGATCGGACAACTAAAATGTATATCGGTGGCAAACAAAAACGCCCAGATGGTGGATATAGTTTGACGATCACAGATGCGAATGGCGAAGCTATTGGAGAAGTGTCAATCGGCAATCGAAAGGATATTCGAAATGCCGTCGAGGCAGCACATGCGACTAAGGGATGGTCAGCCAAAACTGGACATGCAAAAGCGCAGGTCTTATATTTTATTGCAGAGAATTTATTTGTACGAAAAGAAGAATTTGCTAAACGCTTAATGCAGATGAAAGGTCGGTCTTACGAGGATGCGACCAAGGAAGTGGACACAGCAATCGAGCGCATATATTATTATGCCGCTTATGCTGATAAGTATGATGGGCGGGTACATCATACCACGCATAGAAATGTGACCTTAGCTATGCCAGAAGCCATTGGTGTTATGGCGATAGTATGTCCTGATGAGTTTCCACTATTAGGTTTTATATCCACGGTGTTACCTGCGATTGCGATGGGGAATAAAGTGATTGTGATACCGTCAGAGACAGCTCCATTATCAGCAACAGATTTCTTCCAAATTCTGGATACATCAGATGTGCCTGGAGGCGTGATCAATATCGTTACTGGCAACAAAGAAGAGTTGACCGAAGTCTTGGCAAAGCACGATGACATCGATGGTATTTGGTATTTCGGTTCTAAAAAGGGTAGCACAGGAGTAGAGCGTTTATCTGCTGATAACATGAAGCGGACTTGGGTGGATTATGGAAAGCATCGGGATTGGATAAAACAGACACATGGCCAGGGTCAGGAATTTTTACGACAGGCCAGTCAGATTAAGAATATTTGGATTCCTTATGGAGCCTAATTTTGATTCAAATTTTGATTTTGGTTTTAATTTTTTAAAATGGGAAGTATACATATATCAGCAAAAGTAGGAGAGATCGCCGACACGATTTTATTACCAGGTGATCCGATGCGGGCAAAACACGTTGCGGAAAATTTATTGCAGGACGCGGTGTGCTTTAATCAGGTGAGAGGCATGCTAGGCTTTACTGGATTTTACAATGGTAAGAAAGTGTCTATCATGGGATCTGGAATGGGGATGGGGAGTACAGCGATATATGTCAATGAGCTCATTGAAACGTATGGGGTGAAGCAGCTGATTCGAGTAGGGACTTGTGGTGCCATTAAAACTGAATTGGAAGTTGGGCAGGTGATCTTGGCAATGAGTGCGTCAGGCGATTCGGGTGCGAATCGGTCGTACTTTGGTGGCTTGCATTATGCTGCGACGGCTGATTTTGACTTGTTACTAAAAGCCTATTCTGCTGCTCAGCGATTGGGTATTGATACAAAACAAGGTTCTATTTTTTCTACCAATACATTTTATGATGATGATCCTCAGCGCTGGGATAAATGGGAGCAACACGGTATCCTTGGCGTCGAAATGGAATCTCAAATTTTATTTACATTGGCTAAGCGGCTAAAGGCCAAAGCGCTAGCCATATTGACAGTCAGTGACAATATCAGAACAGGCGCTAGTGCCAGTTCGCAAGAGCGAGAACAATCGTATATGGATATGATGCGGATTGGATTTGAGTTGGCTTAGGATTGAGGAGTGAAGCGGGAGGGTTGGAGAAGGGTTGAAGCTGGAAGGGTTGAAGTTGGAAGGTTGAAGCTGGAAGGGTTGAAGGTTGAAGATGGAAGGGTTGAAGGTTGAAGATGGAAGGGTTGAAGCTGGAAGGGTTGAAGATGGAAGGTTGAAGCTGGAAGGGTTGAAGGTTGAAGTTGGAAGGGCTTCCTTGATTCAAAATTAAACATTAAGCAATCAACATTATCTCACTGAAGCTCCATTCATCATTCCATTTTCAGGACTAATAAAGGCTAACTTACCCTCATCATCCTCCGCCATTAGGATCATGCCGTTAGATTCAATACCTCTAATCTTACGAGGTGCAAGATTGGCAAGTAAGGATACTTTTTTACCAATAATATCTAAGGGTGCATAATGCTCAGCAATGCCTGAAACAACAGTTCTGGTTTCGAAACCTAGATCGACAGTCAACTTCAATAATTTATCGGCATTGGGATGCGCTTCGGCAGCAGTGATGGTAGCTGTACGGATATCTAGTTTTGTGAAATCATCAAACTGGACGGTTGACTTGACTGGGGATTTTGTTTCTGTATCCGTTTGGCTTGTCGCCATTAATTTATCGATTTGGCCTTGAATGGTTTCGTCATCAATTCGATCGAATAAGTGTTTAGCCTGTTGTATTTTATGGCCAGCAAGAAGTAAAGGTGTTTCACCTTCTGCCAATTGATTCATCATCTCATTCCATTCACCTGTTTCTTTTATCGGATCTAAGTTGAGCATGACTCTCAAACTATCTGAGGCATTGGGTAGGAATGGACGGCAGGCAATGCTAATGGCTGCCACATATTGAAGTCCAATATTAATCACAACTTTTACTAATTCAGGATCATCTTCAACGTGCTTCCAAGGTTCATTGAATTGTAAGAGTTGATTGCCTTGTGAAGAGACGGACATAAATGCAGTTAAGGCACCACGAAAATCAAATTTTCTTACACAATCACCCATTTCTGAAAGTCCATCAAATAAAGAGATTAACTCACTATCATGGAATGACAACTCATCCATGTCATGACAACTTGAGATCCCTTGGTTTTCATCATATTCAGGTACGATTCCGTCGTAATACTTATTGGTAAGTACGATGACTCGATTAGTGAAATTTGCCAAATTATTGACAAGCTCGTTGTTGACAGATTCTTGAAACCCTTTCCAGGTAAACTCAGAATCCCTTTGCTCTGGCATTATTTTAATCATGTGATAACGTAGTTCGTCCTCTTTTCCTTCTAAATCTTTTAAATAATCGTTTACCCAAACTGCCCAATTCTTCGACGTTGAAATTTTACGTCCTTCTAAATTTAAAAATTGATTTGCTGGTACGTTTTGCGGTAAAATGTAGTTTCCATGAGCCTTGAGAATAGCAGGAAATGTAAGACAGTGAAAGACAATATTATCTTTTCCAATAAAATGGATAAGTGCAGTTTCCTCATCTTTCCAATAGGGCTCCCAATCTTTATTGTTATCGATTGCCCATTGTTTAGTTGCCGAGATATAGCCAATTGGAGCATCCATCCAGACATATAGTTTCTTACCTTCTGACCCAGGTATTTCTTTTGGTACATCGACCCCCCAATCTAAATCTCTAGTCATTGATCTCGGTTGGAGACCTCCATCCAACCAAGATTTGCATTGACCGATGACATGATTTTTCCATTCTGCAGGATCGTGGTGTTCTTTACCATCGAGTTGTCCATTTTCAATATAGTCCTTTAACCACTCTTCATATTTGTCTAATGATAAATACCAATGTTTCGTTTTGCGAAGAGTAGGAAGACTACCTGATATTGTGGACTTTGGGTTTATTAATTCTGTAGGACTTAATGATGAGCCGCAGTTTTCACATTGATCACCATATGCATCTTCATTGGAGCATTTAGGGCAGGTACCTTTGATATACCGATCCGCCAAAAATTGCTTGGCTTCTGTATCATAGTATTGTTCCGTTTCTAATTCTTGAAATTCGCCCTTTTTATATAACTCCCGAAAAAACTCTTGGCTTGTTTCGTGATGAATTTGTTCTGATGTTCTATGATAAATATCAAAGGATATTCTCATTTTAGAAAACGCCTCCTGAAAGTCAGCATGGTATTGATCTACAATATCTTTGGGCGTTCTTTTTTCCTTAAGAGCTTTGATCGTAATCGCTGCACCGTGCTCATCTGACCCTCCGACATAGAGAACGTCTTTCCCACACAGTCGCATGAACCTCACAAATATATCTGCAGAAATATATGCACCTGCTAAATGACCTATATGAAGAGGTCCATTGGCATACGGCAATGCAGAAGTTACTAAAATACGCTTGGCACGAAACATATGATAAAACTATATTCTACGAAGATAGCTATCCGTATTCATTAAACAATGCTATTGATTAAAATATTTAAAAAAATTATATATGTTAATTCATCATGCCTTGGTAGTTATGGCCAATTTTTGAATATTATCCCTAAAAATAGGGATAGAAAAATCCCTATTTTTAGGGATAGAATAGCTCTCGATTATATAGTACCTTTACTATAATGTAAGGCGCGAGTAAATGTGCTTTGTTCCTTGCATCCGCACAAACATGTTAGTTAATAGAGAGCAGCTCGGTTTCCATAATCAAGCTGCTTTTTTTATTGTTTTATGTCAAATCACTTATCAATTCACTTTTATATTAGGTCTCACATAGAAGATGCCAATCAAATAACTATTTGTAATTTATTGGCAATCAGGAGTCTAAGATGCTTAGGCTATTTTGTTTTGAAAGACCCTTTTTGTCAAGTACATTTGTGCCTGCATGAAGAAGCGGTACATCTTTACAGGTTTGTTAATCTTAATGGCTACAATTATTTTTAGCTTTTATCTAAAACCAATGCTATTAATTTACACTGGATTTAGTGCTAAAACAGCTTGTTCCTGTCATTTTATTCAAGGAAGACCTTACAATGACATCCTCAAGGATGAGTTAGGTCCTGCTGATTTTATGACAACAAGTATTGATCAAGCAAAACAGCAGACGAAAACTTCATTTTTAGGTGTTTCTCGCACTGCCATGTATAGACCAAATATGGGTTGTACGCTTCTGTCAGAACGAAATGAGGAGGAAATTAAGGAATTAGCTGTCCCTACTTTCGAAAAAAATGATACAGAAACATTAAAATCTAGCTTGGATGTTAATCCTGGTTTAGAAAAAATCATTGACAGAGCGTTTAAAGAAAAGACAGACAAAGTAGTCAACACTAGGGCAATCGTGGTGTTTAAGGACAGTCTCATTCTTGGTGAGCAATATGCCAATGGATACACTGATCAAACACCTCAAATGGGATGGTCAATGACTAAGAGTGTCACAAATGCTCTGGTAGGTATATTAGTGAAAGACGGGAAATTGGATATTTATCAGCCTGCGCCTATTTCTGATTGGTCAATCCAACAAGACGACCCTCGACATGCAATCACAATTGATCACTTATTACGCATGAGTTCAGGTTTGTTTTTTGAAGAATTGTACGATAGAAATTCTACTGTCAATCAAATGTTATGGACCAAAGCTGATGCTGGTAAAGTTGCCTATTCACAACAACTCAGCGAACCAATCGATACAAAGTGGTCCTATTCCAGTGGAACGACTAATATTATTTCTCACATCATTAGAAATCAATTTGCAGATTACCAAGAGTATATAAATTTCCCTTATACCTACCTATTTAATAAACTTGGGATGAGCACTGCTGTGATGGAAACAGATGCTAATGGTACATATGTCGGCTCCTCACTTATGTATGCATCTGCACGTGACTGGGCGAAATTGGGGATATTGTATTTGCAAGATGGCGTTTGGAATGGAGAGCGCATTTTGCCAGAAGGTTGGGTCACATATTCTAAGACGGCTACAAAGACTGTTGATCCATATAATTTTTACGGGGCACATTTTTGGTTAAATGCAGTAGAAGAGCCTCCTGAAAATATCGACGTTCCCAGAAAATGGCCTGGTGTCCCTGATGATGCCTATTATGCCTCAGGATTTGAAGGCCAGACCGTACTGATTATCCCTTCAGAACATGTAGTGATTGTTAGGCTTGGACAAACGCTTGATCGGTCAGCTTGGGATATGGGGGCGTTTGCGGCTGAGGTGTTAGCTGGGCTTACAGATCAGTAAAGAAACATGGACTAAGTGCTCTGTCAAGATATACATTATGAGTGAGCTTTATTGCAGTATTACTATTGCTGGATTAACTATTGACGACTACATTCCTCATATTTAAAATTTCCAGTTAATTTCCTCATAGTATTAAAATTTATTATGTTCGCACAGCTTTAATAGGTTGTATCCTAATAATCATGTGCAGTGATTCAAGATTGTAATCATCTCTACAACTAAAAACCCTCCAAACAAACAATATTCAACTCCATATTTTAGGGAGTTTTTTGAATATATTTATTTTAGTAGCATACGATTAAAATGCTAAAAAAAAGGATCAAAACAAGATGTTTTTAATCGAAGCCTTATATAATAATCTTATTGAATAAAGTAACTATATAGTCATGAGAATTATATTTTCAACATTGCTTTTGAGTTTGTTCATAGCCGTTTCATATGCTCAAATGGATGGCATTAACTGCTGGGATCTGAATGCCAATGGAGTAGGAGATTTACCCGCTGAGGACTTGAATCTGGATGGGAATGTGGACGTTTTAGATTGCGCTGGAGCAGATGGTATCAACTGTTGGGACTTAAATGCCAACGGAATAGCTGATTTACCAGATGAAGACTTGAATCAGGATGGGAGTGTTGATGTTTTAGATTGTGTTGGCACACCAGGACAAGATGGCGTTGATGGAGAAAATGGTCAAGCTGGACAAGATGGTACTGATGGCATCAGTTGTTGGGATTTAAATGCGAATGGTATTGGCGATTTGCCTATAGAAGATTTGAATCTGGATGGGAATGTGGATGTGTTAGATTGTGCGGGTACACCTGGAGAAGACGGAGCTGAAGGAGTAAATGGAATGGATGGACAAAACGGATTAGATGGACAAGATGGAGTAGATGGTCAAAGCGGATTAGATGGACAAAATGGTATTAGTTGCTGGGATTTGAATGAGAATGGTATTGGAGATTTGGCGACAGAAGATTTGAATCTGGATGGGAGTGTCAATGTTTTAGATTGTTCTGGTAATGGATCACCTAATTTACCAGACGACTTTTTTTATAATGCAGCTGGAGATAGTATTGTTGTTTTAATAGATGGGCTTGAGTATATATTGCCTGTAGAACCATGCCCAACTGATTGTGTGTATTCGGAAGTCGAGTCGGACCTGTGTCAAGTTTTTTTTATTAAAACTTCGGTTGATTGTAATGGAGTTGAATGGGTAGATACCTTGGGATGCAAACCTTTACTCGATTGTAACCTTGGAGAAATTACAGTAGAAAAAAAATTCAGCCAAACTGATGTTTTGCTTGGAGATACGATAACCGCTATTATACCATACTGTAATTCTGGAGGTCAGGCCTTAACGGATATTGTAGTCACCGACGTGATTGGGCCGGAATTTAATTTACTAACAGTTAACCCCAGTGAAGGATCATGGAATGCGACTAATCATGAGTTGACTTGGGGTGGTCCATTAGATCCTGGACAATGTGAATCTATTATTTTTGAGCTTGAAGTGTTATCAGGTGAAGGCTTGACACATAATATTGTAACAGCTTCAGCTGATAATGGAAATGGTACAAAAAGTACTTCTGCTTCAGATAATGATTTTGTTATTATAGAAGATCCTTTCATAGATCCGATCGCAAGAGTAACTGGAGGATCACTGACGATTATTGGAACTGATACAGACGGTGATGGAGTAGATGATGAATTTACCATTACAGGCATGACGGAGTTAACACCTGAATTTGTCAAAGAAGATGGAACCACTATTACAAGTAATGAATACTACAGCGCGACGTTAACCAATATCTGTACAAACACCTTGGTTGATTCTTGGACAGGCACTTTGGGAACAACGGATTATGTGAGTGATGGAGTTGGTGCTACAGATGCAACAGATGACTTGACTGGTCCAATAGCACACAATACACCTTTTGATCTGGATAAACGAAGGGTAGCTATTGACGCAAATATGACTGGAGAAGGAGCCTATGGAGTATGGGAAATTTGTTTTACTGTTGGTGGCGGTACGTCTACATGTCCTACTCAATCTACTAATACTGATAATTGTACGTTAATTGAAAGAATACTTACGACTGGTGGAGATAATCAAGCTTTTCCAGTAGATCTAATTTCTAATTCTCCTCCAGATGATCCTCGGTTTTACCAAAACTATACTGAACCATTTCAAGCGAATAATCCAATAGTAAATCCATTCCTTGACACCTTAGGTTCAATTTTGCAAATACCAGAATGTGCAATTAGAAACTTTTCTGCTTCTGGGTTATCCTATTTTGGTATACAATATTCAGGTGTGAATCAGGTAGCCTATATTCGGGAATTACAAATGACCGATGCCAGTGTAATTGATGGCAGAACACTACCAGGTGCTGATCCCATTTGGGGTTTAGCTATGGGGACAGGAGCCAATGCAGGTACTGTGAATCAATTACAATATTATGACGAATTATTTGATTATACAGCTCTAGCATTAAATGATCCCAACATCTATTTAACGGAGAGTGAAATTAGTTCTGGAGCTGCACTATCGTCAAGAGTTGGTACGTATGCATTGTCGTCAAATCTAAATACAGATTGTTCATCAAGTCCAAGAACAATTGATGCAACCATATTAGAATATCAAGCACCCTCATGTACTGGTGTCAATGCACCATTTGCAGATACTCAGATTATTTTAAATTGGAATATTTTAAAATCAGAAACGTATTAAATGATAGTCTTTCTTTTACTACTCCTGTTTACATGTCCTGACTGCAAGCCCAAAGGCAAAGTAGCGACTGATATTTACTTTACAGATGTTGAAGGTAATTTACGGACTCAAGCATCAATCGGCGATACACTTTATGTTAATGTAGAAATTTGTAATAAGCCAGTTAGCAAACCTGGGAACCTATTGACGACAACGATTACTTTTGCTTTCCCATCGGGAATTGCAATGATTGATAGTATCCCTCTATTTGAAAGTATACCATTCCTGTCACCTCAAGAATGTGATACATTTCAATATAGATTTGAAATTATTTCTGAATATTGGGTTGATGAGCTTTTTTTAGTTAGTGCGACTGGTGATGATTCGTGTAAAAATTTAACGTCCGATCTTGCTACCGAATTGTTAATAGAGGTTGTTCCCGTGTCTTGCCATGCTTGGAATGGAGAATCTCTTATTCAGCAATATATAAAGCTACCTACAAATCAAAAGGTATCTAATGGTGAATCGTATACAATAGAGGTCTCATGCTCAGGAAGCATTCAAGAAACAATAACTGGTCATTTAGGAGAAATGAACTATACATCTACACTTGGGAATGCAGGGCTATTAAATGGAGCTGTTGGTGATTTTTGTAATGGTTGCTCATTTGTTGGCAACATATCGAATTATTCTGGATGTCAGACGCGTATAAAAATAGGAGGCATTATTTGTGAATCAGAAAGTGAATATCATGAAGCGATTATACCGTAATGTATTATTTAGTCTTGTGTTGGCTGTGTGTCCCCAGTCTAGTTATGCTTATTTTAAAATAGCATCTACACCGCCAACTAAACCAAATATAATCATTGTCTTTTTAGATGATGCCGAGATGATTGATATTGGATATTATGGTGGATTAATTGATACGCCCAATATGGATTTTCTTGCAGCCAATGGACAAGTCCACACGAACGCCTATACACATTCCATTTGCTCTCCAAGTAGAGCCGCATTGATGACTGGGTTTTATGCACAATGCGTAGGCATGACAAATCTAGCAAAGGTTGTAACATCACATCCAGGTCAATTAGGCCATGTCAATTTGGAATATCAAATGATACAAGAATGGTTACTCTCACAAGGCTATAACACATTCCTTTCGGGAAAATGGCATGTTGGAATAAACAATCATCCGCCTCAATCTTTTGAATTACAAACGCCTTATGCAAATGGATTCCAACCACTAGACAGAGGATTTGAACATTATGTTGGCTTGCTGACAGGATTGACAGGATACTATGACTCTGGGGTGAATAGATGGAGACAAGACGATGTGTTAATCAACAGACCATCTGGGTTTTATGCCACAGATTGGTTAGGAGATGAAGCTGCTAATTTTATTGATACCTTATCAACCAATAATCCATTTTACCTTTATTTTAGTCCTAATGCTGTTCATAGTCCCTATCATCCTCCTTTAGATAGAACACTTTTAAAATATAGATTAAAATACAGCAGATTATCATCTATGGCAGATGTTTGTACGCAAGCAGAAACTAGATTTAGAGAATTAGGCATTATTCAATGCAAGACTGTAGAATCGGCATCAGAACCCAATCAATTAAATGCAAATATAAGTCCTGATGCGCTAACTCGAATTGCAATCCGGTCCGCAATGGTTGAGTCTATTGACAATCAAATAGGCAAACTGATTCTATCACTGAAAAGAAAACGAGAACTTCACAATACAATGATCATTTTAGCAAGTGACAATGGAGGCGAACAATATTCGATGTCTGCTATGTTTGATAATTGTCCTCTAAATGGGAGTAAAAGAGGGGTTAGAGAGGGAGGTATTCATACACCACTTATTGTGTATTGGCCTAATGAAATTCAGCCAGGCATCACAAATCAATTGACGCATATAGTAGATGTTTTTCCAACAATTAAAGATATTATTACAGGATATGATCATCAGAACAATCAAGGGATAAGTATTAAGTCTACCCTCACAAATTATGTTGAGACTTTTAGATGTATTGCGACAGAAACCTTCGACAGAGTCGCCTTGATTTGTAGTGATCTTTGGAAAATGAATTTGGATAAAAACGTTAACCCTCCAAGACAAATTCTCTATAATTTAACTTGTGATAGAACTGAATCCATCGAAATTAATTCTAGTAAAATTAAAGCCAGATTATTAGAAGTCCACAATGATTATATAAATGAATGTGACGTCATTACTAATGACTCGATTACCATTCTTGCGGCATGTTATCCTGATTGCAATCCTGATAACGGTGCATCCAGGGCAACAAGCCCTTTTGATCCTAAGTTGAGTAATATTGATGTTTCAGGATTGAATAAGCCGTATATGGCCGAACTATTAAACAGAAGAACCGTATTAATTTACGAGTACCGCATCAACGAGAATGGTATAAAGAAAAAGGACTTACCAACGCCAACAAGAATTAGATTGACTCCAGAAGATATAATAAAGTATGATGCATTACTAGAACAAATTGATAAAGACCAATCTATCTATATTGAAAAATTTAAATATAATCTACTTTAATTTTATAGGAGTATTTCCAGTCTGCAAATGTGAATTTCTATGCTTCTTATCTATTCTATTTCATATTAATTGATAAGCAAAATTCTTGGATTTAACCAGATTGTCTGCAAAATAATCTGAAGACAAACTCAGTCTCCACTTTTAGTAATAACTATACGTGGATGATTCTTGGTGTCTGAGAGTTTAGCTGATAATTCAGATTGACAAAATACATTGAAGATTTTAGTTTTTTGCTGCACAAATTGTGTAACAATATATGTTGTAGTAATCACTTTTTTATGTGTTGCCCCTATAGTATATTCGTTTCTTTCCTTAAAAACCCCTATTTTAGAAAGGAATTACTAAGACATGACTTTAAGGACAAACATCTACATACTCACTTGTATCAGTGTGTTTATGAGTATTGTATCAGAGGCTTCTCCTAATTCAGGGCAGATTCCAACATATGTCATTGATTCTACTGTTGACGTTTTATCACTGACAGATACGCTAAGTTATTTTGTAGATGCAACGACACGTTTAACGAAAGCTGAAGTTGAAGGTCAGGAATTTAGTCTTACGACAGAAGTACCGATACTGAATTCAAGGGAAAATTTTTGGTTTAGGTTTTCTTTAATTAATCGAGATTCTAATGAATTAAAAGTATATCTGTGCGATGATTGGCATGAGAGAAAAACCTACCACGTTAATGAAAGAGTTATTGAAGTCGGACAAGGTGCTCCAAGGAATCATGAATCAAAAAATGGATGTATTGAGTTAATTCTAGAGTCTTTAAAACAGAACAATGTTTATATAAAACACTGGAATCTATGGGATACTAAAAAAGCCACTAAGTTAGAATTGGGCTTAGAGGGATTTTTAAAATCTTATCGCAAATTTAAGATTGGCAAATATGATCTAACAGTAAAGAGTACTATTTCTTTGTTATTTTTCATGAGTTTATTAGCACTAATATTTTTTTTAATATTTAAGGAAAAATATTTAGGATATTATTTTCTCTATATTGTCACCTTTTTATTCTTTTATTCAAAGAATAGATTTTTTATTGATTTACTGCGATTCGATAAAATTTTAGGTATTAATTTAACGTATCTAATATTTCCATTCTATCTGCTTTTTTTAAAACATTTACTAGAAACTTATAGAACTAATAAGGTCCTAGATGCCATAATAAATGTAGTTGTATTAACATCTTTTTTATTTTTAGCTGTAACGATAGTGATACAAATTCTATATGATGTAGAACTAAGTTATTTCATTTATAATGTTTACAGGATACTAATGTTTCTGTTAATAATTGTATCAATCTATTTACTTTTAAAATATAATAAATCTAAAATCACCTATATTATTTGTTTTGGAACACTATTTATTTTGGTTCCTATATTTTCTACATTTTTAGCACATGTATTTTATTTTAGTCAGTCTCATGCCGGATATTTTTTTAAAGTCTTAAAAACGCCTTGGGGCTTTTCTTACTATATGCTTCACGCAAGAGTTGGTGTTGTTGTAGAGATAATCTTCTTTTCATTTGCCATAGCAATATATCTGAAACAAAAGGCTAATGACGCCAATCTTATCGCAGAACAAAATAGGGAGTTACGTCTAGTTGGAGAAGATATTCTTACCAGAAAATCATTATCGACGAGTGGGTTCAGTGCTGACTTGATTAAATATATTCAAACGCATAAAGAAGATGCCATCAAGATTGAAGACCTCATGGCGCATTTTGGTCTAGGTCGAACCAGCTTAATTGAGAAAATCAAACAAGAGACCAATGAGACACCAATCCAATTTGTGAATTTTATCAAACTATCTTTAGCTAAAGAAGAATTGTTGACGACAAGCAAGTCAATAAAAGAATTAGCCTACGAATTTGGATACTCCACACCGGCTTACTTTTCCAAAGTGTTTAAAGCGCAATTTGGAAAAACACCTAAGGACCTACGTATAAAATATTGATTATCAGTCTGTTTGTACGATTTTACTCTTATTCTGGACTTTTATAACACAGATTTCATAATGTAATTGGGATATTAATTGCCACAAATATTTATATATGATTTCCAAACAGCAGGAAGTTTTAAATCAATTTGATGAGATGCAATTGACGATGAGTGCGGCTCTCGGCTGCCTTGCAAATCCAGTAGAATGTCAAGAAATGGTTTCTTTTCTTGAACAGAATGAAAAGATGTTGCCTCCAAATGTATTCTACATTCTGGTAGACAACAAAATCAGTAAGATTAGCTGGTCTATGAGACTGTTTAAGTATTTGGGATATCCAGATGTTAGTCATCGAGATACTGCGCTAAGCGTAAAAGAAGTATTATCATGGATTCGCCCTGAAGAGTTGCCAGTATTTCTATCTAATGCACTGTCCGTATATGAGGAAGCCAATAAGAACGGCAAAATACTCCAATCCTACAAGAAATCTGTGAGTTATCAGATTGAAGTTCATATGAGGAATTATAATGGTAAATACTTTCACTTGTTGCAGCAATCTATTCCTATGGGATTTGATGAAAACTGCCAGTTAATTTCACACTTAAATATTTATACAATCATTGCTGATGGCTATCGACCAAATGTGATGCCTTTATCCCAAGTGTATATTGACCCAAGTAATCGACATCCATTTAATGAAATAATTCATGATCATATTTCGGAAGTACTCTCTAAGTTTCAAGTGCTCAATTTTAATTATAGTCACAAACAAATCATCAAGGCTTATAAAGAGGACAGTGAACTCACTGTACTACAATTAGTCAATCAACTCAGGCTAAGTGAACATTCGATCAGAAAATACCAGAAAGATATTTTACAGAAAATAAATGCCGCCTTTGGCATGACCTTTACATCATTAAAACCCGCTCTGCAGTCCTTATTTATTTCCAGAATCTTATAAGTGATACCCTTAGGGTAGTTCTTTTGTGTCGATTGATCACTTAATATTACTCTTATTTAATCTAAACATAGTATCATGACATTTTTAGAATCTATTTGGAAATTTTGGACAGACTTATTTAGCAATGGCGGAGGTCATACTTTTAGTGGTGGTGGTTCACATCGAAGTGGAGGTGGCGCACATTGATTATGGTTGATAAACTAAAACTAAAAACATACACATTATGAAACTGCACAAACAAATTCTATTATTCTCACTCTGTACATTATTCTTCGCTTGCTCTGATGAGTATAGCGAGACACAAAACCTCGCTGTTGACTTAGATGTCACTTCAGTAGCTGATTTATTGACAGATGAAGACAAAACCCATTTCACCTCAGAAGAACTGCTTGAAATGGAATCTCTCTCATCAGAATTATTAACAGCAGGAAAACAACTCAAAAGCCACAACACCATCTACATTCCTGCTGGATCTGTTGATAAAATCCAGGAGGCTATACAGGCTGTGGCGGATGGCGGTCGAGTTATTCTCAACGCTGGTACACATTATAACGCCGGTACGATCCATATCCATGATAAGCGTGTCAGATTAATGGGGCTGGGTACCACGGAGTTGATTGTTGACACAGAAGCCACGACAACAAAGGGATATGTCCAGGCCGCTATCCATATGTATCATGCAGATAAATCATCTGTTATCAATATCGATATCAAGCCTAAAGGTGACATCGGTGGCACAGGTGTGTTTATCCAAAATTCTGATAAGGCTATCGTCTATCATTCCAATATCACCGATCATGAGTTTGGGATTATGGTGGAGCAGTCTGATCAGACGCGCATTTATCATAATCGTATTGTAGGGCACCCTAGATGGATTGCCAGCAACCTCGCTGAAGAGGTGTACGGTATCATGATTGTGAATGGGAGCAAAGCATCCGTTGTAGGTAATACACTGAGCAATACCATTTTTGGTTCGTGGCTCTGTGATGAAGATGGTCGCTACTTTAGTAATACCAGTAAGGGCAATTTTATAGGTTCTATATTATGTAATATTCCACAATATATCCCTCTGAAAAACGGCGATATTATTGGATCTGATAAGCCAGCGACCAACTGGGTGTCAATGGGCAATAGATCCAATGATAATCTGTATACGGGCTATTCTATCACTGATGGCAGCAATGGTAATTTCTTGAGTCGTAATGCGTCAAGTAGAAATGGAGCCTATGATATAGAAGCGATGGGTGACACCAACTTCTTTGGCTTTTTTACTCCGACAGCGAAGAACAATACTGTCATTCTTGGCACCGGCCAAACCATTAAAGACTGTGCTCAGAATACGACTATACGGAATGCGAATAGAGGTGTTGTTGTGGATACGGGTGTGGATGGGTGTCCTGATTAAATTTTTAAAATATCCTAACTTATAAAATAAGAAAATGAGAATATTTTTAATAATCCTAGTGTTCGCTTACACTTTAATAGTTTCCTCCTGTGCTGAAGATACTCCTGGCTGTACAGACCCTCTTTCCTCAAACTTTAATTTGGAAGCAGTCATAGATGATGGTAGTTGTCGCTATTTAAGAGACGAATATACGGGACAATATATGGGCTTGCTTGATTCTGATAACAATGATCTTTATGACGATCCTGCATTTGCTATTAGAATCGTAGCAAATGATTCTGGACCGGATAAAGTCACACTCTCTTTTCCTTGTTGTCCAAAAGTCAAATTCGTTGGTTCTGTATCTGAAGGTAAGATTAGTGTTAATTCACGCGTTGATGTAACTAGCTTTCCAAACTGCGATGGGACAACTCCTTTCAATGGCTCTCGTTTTGATGGATTTGTTGCTTGGAATGTAGATATGATTGTAGACCAAGAAGCCAAGTGTATATCTTTTGATCGCTTAATTGAACAATATTTAGATACTCAAGAAACAGTTCTTTGTGCCAATACGTATAGTGGCAAATTAACAAGGGGCTAAAGATTAGAATTGTTGAATAATAGGGTCTATTGACGACATAGACCCTATTATCAAATAAATAAAGTATTGCTTAAAAATACACCCGTGCATTGCCTCAAATTCTACCTATTCGCCTAGATCAAAAGTGTCTTTATAATATCACTGAGTGCATTATGTCAGTTTAGACTATTCCAATTAAAATTATTTCTGCATTTAATTCTAGATCTAGGCAACCCTTACTTTCTTTCTGAATATAAGAGAATGGAGACACTTATCAAATAGAGAACGATCGATCTATAGTGAGTAGTTGTCCTCCATTTTTATTAATCACATAAAATCTTTTTAGAATGAGAAAGTCATCTTTCCTAGCAGCACTTGTATGTTTTTGTTTACCGTTTATGACGATTGGTCAGTCAGTCGTAGATGTTATTGTTAATAGCCCAGATCATAATACGCTTGAGGCTGCTGTGATTGCAGCAGAGCTAGCTGATGACTTATCAGGTGATGGTCCCTTTACTGTATTTGCGCCAACAGACGCGGCTTTTGCTGCTATCGGCGAAGAAACAATCAACGCCTTACTTGCAGATCCGACCGGAGATCTAGCCAATATATTATTGCATCACGTTGTTTTTGGAGTTGCCACAGCTGATAATATTTCTGATGGGACACGGATAAGTAATCTAATTGGTCAAAACCTAGAATTTAAAATTAATGATTCAGGTATTTTTATTAATGATGCCAATGTGAGTGTCGTCGATATTAAAACGAGTAATGGTGTTGTGCATGTTATTGATGCAGTGATGCTACCTGCTCCTGTAAAGACGAGAGTCGATGGGACGATCATGGATGTCGTATCTACCAGTCCAGTACACACTACCTTAAATACCTTAATTAGTGCTGCACAACTTGATGATGACTTGAGTAGTGCTGGACCGTTTTCATTATTTGCACCGACAGATGATGCTATAGCTGCATTGCCAGCAGAGGTGACAGAGGCTTTGTTAGCAGATCCGACAGGCGCATTAGCAAGTGTATTATTATATCACGCAGTTGGTGGTGTTATTGAGTCAGACCATTTATCGGATGGCCTGCAGTTTTCAAATTTAGCGGGTAGAAATCTCACTGTATCTATAACAGACGATGGTGCTTTTATTAATGGAGCCAAGGTGAGTGTCGCGGATATATTTACAAGCAACGGTGTTGTCCATGTGATCGATGCTGTAATTGTACCTCCAGCTGCTACGACAGTTCTTGATGTGATCGCTAACAGTCCAGTGCATACGACATTGGCAAGTTTAGTCGGTACTGCTGGGTTAGGTGATGCGTTGTCAGGTGCAGGGCCGTTTACTGTATTTGCTCCTACTGATGAAGCATTCGCAGCCCTCCCAACAGAAGTGGTTGAGTCCTTATTAGCCGATCCAACAGGTGCTCTGACAAATGTATTATTATTCCATGTCGTTGCCGGTGTTGCAGATACAAGTAATATTACTGATGGATTAGCCATATCAACGTTGCAGGGCCAAAATTTAAACTTTGCTGCAACAGCTGATGGAGTGACCGTCAACGGTATCAATATCAGTGTGACGGATTTAAAAACAAGCAATGGAGTAGTACATGTTATTGATGCAGTACTAGTCCCATAATGCAGGGCTGTTAATATTGTTAGTAGTTCGTAAGCGGATGGAATTTGTTAGGTATTCCGTCCGCTCTTTTATTGCAAATTAACCGCCATACGACGTATTCTATAGCGTGAAAAGTCATATAGGTCAACTAGTCTTGGAAAATTCAGAATCATCGGTACGGATTAGTTGTGATTTTTACTGTAAACCTGTATATTAAGGTCAAATTCAACAAAAAAACACTATGAGAGTATTATCAATTATCATTTTTGCCATTTGTTTTATTTCGATCGGAACAGTTTCAGCTCAAACAAAATCATGTTCTAAAGCTAAGATGGCTGCTTGTGCAAAAGCAAATAATATGACTATTGCAGAATGTGCGAAAAAGTGCCCAATGGTCTCAGCATATCTAGCTGCACAAAGCGAGGAAGAAGTTGATATCATACCAGTTAGCTTAACTGCTGAACAACAAACTAAAGTGACTTCTGCTTTGCAATCTAGGGAAGGTGCAACTCAAAAGTCTTACCAGTGTACAAAATCAAAAGCACAGTGTAGCAAGTCTAAAGCAAGTGCTAAGGTAGCTACATTGCAAACTGAGGAAAAGAAAAAGGTAGTACGAGCTTAACAAAGCACAATCAATAAAAACTAAAGCCAGATATGCGTCATGTGTATCTGGTTTTTTTATGTCTTGAAGTGTGTTGTTCGTGTAGCAAGAGGTACGGAGACCTTTGCCTCAGTGGCTCATAAGTGGGTTTTATCATACCTGAATCGAAGGTCTCCGTACCTCTCGATTTAATAGCCAGTCTTGTTGTACTTAAATCGAAGGTCTCCGTTCCTCACGATTTATACTAAAAATAACTCAATCCCAACACAAAAAGCCAATGACAAGCACTGGAAAGTCTCAATTTTGAGTATCTTAATAGTTCACAAATAAATAGTTCACATTAAATATCTAATACTATGGAGTCTATAAACAGGCGATCATTCGTCAAAAAATCAGCTCTTGCAGCAGGTGCTGGCATTATGCTATCTGAAGAAGACATAAAAGCAAAAGTCTATGTCGATGGAGACGATGCTATAAAAATCGGTTTGATTGGTTGTGGAGGTAGAGGGACAGGAGCTGTAACACAAGCACTACGCTCTGGCCAAAACGTAAAATTAGTCGCCATGGCTGATGCGTTTAAAGACAATCTAAAAAAGTGTTATGACAGAATTTCTGACCCTGATTTTAAAGATTGGTCTTCAGAGAAAGCGGTTGATATGAGCTCCATGATCGATGTGCCTGAAGAGCATATGTTTGATGGATTCGATGGTTATAAAAAGGTGATTGATCTTTGCGATGTTGTGCTTATAGCAACTCCCCCAGGATTTAGACCGATACATTTTGAAGCAGCGGTAAATGCCAACAAGCACGTCTTTATGGAAAAACCTCTTGCAGTAGATGGTCCTGGCGTTAGACGGATATTGGCAGCAGCGAAAATAGCCAAGCAGAAAAAATTAAATGTTGTCGTCGGTCTGCAAAGACACTACCAAAAGATATATACGGAGTGGATGGATCGAATTCATAATGGAGTGATAGGAGATATTGTCGCTTCTAGAGTGTATTGGAATGGCGCAGGCGTCTGGGTTAGAGAACGTCAGCCAGCACAAACAGAAATGGAATATCAAATGCGTAACTGGTATTATTTTAACTGGTTGTGTGGTGATCATATCACAGAACAACATATTCACAATTTAGATGTAGGCAACTGGGCTAAGCAAGCAGTGCCTGTCAGGGCTATGGGAATGGGAGGACGTGAAGTGAGGGATGGACTTGATCATGGTGAGATTTTTGATCATCACTATGTCGAATATGAATATGCAGACGGCTCACGCATGTATAGCCAATGCAGACATATCGAGGGTTGTGCAAGTCGAGTAAGTGAAGCATTTCATGGGACTAACGGCTCCGCTCCGAAACCAGGGGTGCTCAAGACGAGAAGTGGCTATACTATTATGAAGCATGATGATGAGAATGATGTCAATCCATATCAAGAGGAGCATAATTTATTATTTGCTGCCATTGCAAATGGAGAATATAAATATGCAGATGCTGAAAATGGAGCCAATGCGACCATGACTTCTATTTTAGGTAGAATGGCGACGTATTCAGGTAAAATTATTGAATGGGATGATGCCATGAATTCAAGTATTGATTTATCACCAAGCCGCTATGCTTGGGATGCAAATCCTCCAATTATGCCAGACGAAAATGGTCGATATCCTATTGCTGTACCAGGTCAATCAAAAGTTGTATAAGAGATGATGAACAGAAGATCGTTTATGGGTGCGAGTGCATTGACGGCTGCAGGTGTTAGCTTTGGATGTGCATCGACAAAGGCCGCGATTAGTGATTCTGCGGTAGCCTCACAGTCATTGAATATGGCTCCTCCAGCGTTTAATTTGAAGTTTGCGCCTCATTTGGGCATGTTTAAACATCATGCTGGTGAGGATCCAATTGATCAACTTAATTTTATGGCTGATCAGGGATTTAAGGCATATGAAGATAACGGGATGAAAGGGCGAGATGTGGCACTTCAAGAAAAGATGGCCAGTGTCATGGCGAACCGTGGATTAGAGATGGGAGTTTTTGTTGCCCATAAAATTTATTGGAAAGAACCCACTCTGGCAAAAGGTGATGACGAATCGCGGGCAGAATTTTTAAATGACATTACCACTTCGGTTGATGTTGCTAAGCGAGTCAATGCTAAATGGATGACAGTCGTGCCTGGTCATGTTGATATGCGTCAGGATATGGGCTATCAGACGGCCCATGTTGTTGAGTCATTAAAGCAAGCCTCAGCCATCTTAGAACCACATGGTATTACTATGGTATTGGAGCCATTAAATTTTAGAAATCATCCTGGTTTATTCTTGACCAAGTCAGCGCAGGCATTTTCAATTTGCAAAGCAGTGAATAGTCCATCTTGTAAAATACTCTTTGATATCTATCACCAACAAATACAAGAAGGTAACTTGATCCCTAATATGGAAAACTCCTGGGGTGAAATTGGTTATATCCAAATCGGTGACAACCCTGGAAGAAAGGAGCCAACGACTGGAGAGATCAATTATAAAAATGTCTTTCAGTTTGTTCATGACCAAGGTTTTGAAGGTATCCTGGGTATGGAGCATGGTAATTTTCATGACGGATTAGAAGGCGAAAAGAAATTGATCGCTGCTTATCGATCAGTAGATATTTCGTAAATAATTACTTTCTTTAAAACGAATTAAATACTTGGGCAAATAGTCAAATTGTCCAAGTTTTTTTTGCTTCGCAGCTCCTGAAGAATCAAATCACCTTATTATTAGTCATACTATAACAAGTCTGTTATGGAATTGAAATGTATATATTTTGGGAATTGTATTGAAGCTTATTTTATTGCTGCGGTTTTATAGAGAAATTATCAAACCAATATGATCTTATAGCATATTTACCTAGCAAGGCAGCTACTCTAACTTGGCCGTCATTCGTTACATCAGGAGTAAATGGGAATGAGAATGTTTGCCATTCGTTATCCAAAAAGATGTTTTTCCAGAGAGAACTTGTATTTGGACTAACATGTCTAAACACATGGATTGGTATGGTGTCAATTGTGGTCGTGTTAGAACGAGCAGCAAATTCAACGATATATGTCTGGCCAGCAATAGTTGAAAAACCAGATTGTTCGAATTGTATATTCCAATGTGTGCCCGGACCATTAGTCACATTTATACGTGCCGCGTTAAGGCCTTCATATGGAAAAATTGGATCTAAACTCGCAGATGCTGTTCCACCTTGGTATAATCCCAGATTCCAAGGAGCTACGGTATTATCCTCAAAATCTCCATTGACTAATAGCTCTCTACAGTCCCAAATGTCAGCAAGAAAAAGCGAATTACTAATGATTGAGTTTGGATGTGCTTCAAAACCCTTGTCTAGTAAGATATGATTACCTGCTTCAAAAACAACATTTTCTCCAAAGACTTTACCGTTTGATATAATGGCATCATGTGCGCTATATAATCCATTGGGCATACTGTAATTAATCATTCTGATTGGAATACAATCATCACTGGTCAATGTTTCATCAATAACATCTGTCACTTCGATATGAAAAATTTGCAAGTCTCTATAATTTTTTGGGGAGCTACTGTTGTCATTGACTTCGACTATGACGGTGTATATATTATCTGCGTCTCGACTACCGGGTAGTTCATAATCTGGAACTGTTGCTGGCGTAAATTGTAACAAGCCAGTATGATCTACAGAAAAATGATTGAAGTCTGGACTCGCTGAAGAAATACTAAACGTGATGGCATCATTATCATTGTCCGCATAAATTATTTTTGAAATGGGCTGTGGTGTTTGTATGTTTTCAGGGACTTGAATAAAGGGGGATGCATCGACCAGAGTTGCACCATTTTCGGAGACGATATCAACTCCATCATTTTGTGTCCATACAGTGCCTTCGTTTATTGTACATGCATCGACATTATGGTCAAGATTAAAATCGTGCGACGTTGTATTTAAACTATCAAGAATCGTTTCTATGCAATAATTGGTTTCATTTAAGATGATATTATTATTGATAATTGAATTGGTTAAATAGTAGGATCCCAAGGAGGAATCTGTTACTTCAGTAATTAAAATTCTTGAGGTATCATTTGCAGGATTAATGATATTATTCGTGATCTGCAAGCCAGATAATCCTTCGTCAGCATAAAGGTTAGTTTTCCACCCTGCATAATTGCCTCGATGAGCCTTATCTGTTATATTACTATACCAAGCAGTTTCTACACCAATGTATGCGAATCGAGCAGGGCCATTAAGAGTATTCCTGTCAAAAATATTATTATTTGAATGAATGGCGTTATAAATCATCCATCTCGGTGCTAAACCTTCTGCGGTCAAACTGACATTTAATATATTATCTCTAAACACATTATGACTTGCAGCTACATAAGCTTGTAATAAGCCTTCGCCGATAGACTCATTGGTTGTTATGATATTATTTTCAATTAAATTGTGCGAAGAACCTTGCCCTAAGTGAATAGATGAAGAGATAGAATTAGATAAATTATTGTTTCTGACAATACTACAATTTGTTTCCTTTTGTAGTGAAATATTTCTCGTACAATTTGTAATTGTATTATTTTCTATGAATGTATTGATGGCTTTTGTAACACCGATACCATAATATGATCCATCAATATAATTATTAGCGATGATCGTATTGTAAGCACGAAAATTTGCAGGAGGTATAGCTTTGAATTGTTGCCAATAAGAACCACGTCCGCTCGGAGGCAATGTATCCAAAATTCTGCTATGTATGAAAATAGCTTCTCCATGAGATTGGATACCATAAAATGAATTATTGATGATCACATTATCTTGCATATCTTCTTGGCCTGTTGACTCAGCAAATAATGCGATTCCTCTGTTCCTTTCTCCACCATTATTAAATGTACAGTTTTGTACCAAAAGACGAGATGTGTTAATACCATATATGGTCCGACTATTGACATAGTTTTGGTCAAAAACAATATCTTCTATAGTTAGGTCTTTTACATTTGACGGGTTGTTATGGGCTATGCCCAAAAGGTTAAAACCAAAAGGTCCATCAGTTGCATCTTTGATTAACTTTATTGTTCCTCCTCTCATATACTTTATACCATGTCTAACATTTACTTTAGACATTGTACAAATCATAGCATCTGGAAACGTAACCCCTCCACAATTAATAACTGCAGAATTTATCGCCATTTCAATTGTAAGCTGATTACAAACAGGACCAAAATCCAATGGGCTGTAATCAGGAACTTGGGCATTGATCTGTTGAAAAGAAACAACAATAAACGCTAAAACGATGTATTGATTAAGTAACTTCATTGGGGTAGATTAATAATAGTTAGTGGAGGGTAGTTGAAAGTTGTTGAACTAATTATTGCCAACATCTTTTCATGATGCTTAATTATATTAATTTTCAATGAAAAAGGCTGAATCGAAATTGAATATTTATTTAGTCGGGACATTAAAAACTTAAGTTGGATTCAAAACGACATTTTGCTTGCTGTTTATATTCTAGATACGATAAGTCGGTATTTATTCAATTGTAGCTATGCCTTCAAAACTAATATGTATTCTCATCGTTAGTATTGCATGACACAAATAAAACTTGCTTCAACAATCCAAATCATAAGAGAAGTGCCAAATGGTAGGGGTATTGAAGTTTTATTATTGCGACGAAATAAACAACTGGAATTTGCATCTGGATTTTGGGTGTATCCTGGAGGGAAGATTGAGAATCATGAACTTCACAATAGGCCAGAATTGCAAGCTGCACGAATCGCTGGTACAAGAGAAACTATGGAAGAGGCGCAATTAACGATTAATGAAGATGCGCTACAGTTTTGTATTCATTGGACGACTCCTGTCAATGAAAACAAAAGATTTGCAACTTACTTTTTTCATACAAAAGTAGACTACCATGATTCTGAAGTTAGAGTTGACGACTCTGAAATACTTGAGCATAAATGGATGAGTCCTCAAAATGCTCTGCATGCTTTAAAGAGCAAAGAAATTATTTTACTGCCACCAACATATATCACTTTACAAAGGATTATCGATTGTCGCAATTATCAAGATGTCATTGCAGAATGGAAAAGATCAGAACCAGCTTTTGTAAATCCAATTATAGGAATGGATCAGTTCACAGTACACTGCATGTACCAAGGAGATGCTGGTTATGAAAATGGAGATTTCTCTTTGCAAGGAGCGAGACATCGATTGGTTGTCGACTACAAAAAGCCATCTTTTAAATTTCTACATCAAAATTGCGATGTTTTTCCAGTAAATGGTGGAAAACATTTGATAGAGGAAGGATAACACAGATTTTACATTCCCTATGGAACCATATATTTGATATTTAAATTACATTAGTGTAAATAACACATATAAATATGCGATGGCAAGGAAAAGAACAAAGTAAAAATGTCGAGGATAGACGGGGAGAACAGTCAAGCCGAGGTAGATCAGTTGGAGTAGGAGGTGGTTTAGGTATAGGGGTTTTATTGTTGGCAGGATTAATATTTTTGCTGGGAGGAGATCCGTCTGGTTTTCTACAACAGGCTCAGCGTCAGCCAGTTCCGCAACAACAACCCCAGCAGCGGACTGATGGTCAGTCGACATATGTCGGTACAGAACAAGAAGAGGCTCTTGCAGATATTGCAGGTGTCGTTTTAAAAGAAACAGAAGATGTATGGGGATCTATATTCCCGACTCAGCTAGGCAAACGCTATGTGCCTGCTCGGCTTGTCCTATTTGAGCAAAGCATCGCATCAGCATGTGGTATGGCTGGCTCTGCAACAGGTCCATTCTATTGTCCAGGAGATAATAAGATCTATTTGGATGTTGATTTTTATGATCAATTAAAGAAAAATTTTGGTGCGCCCGGTGATTTTGCTTTTGCTTACGTCGTCGCCCACGAGGTAGGGCATCATGTACAAAATCAATTGGGCTATACGACCTATGTTCATAATCAAAAGAATCGGGTCAGCCAAGCTGCCTATAACGATTTATCAGTTAGACTTGAGTTGCAAGCAGATTTTCTTGCAGGCGTATGGGCACACCATACCTATAAGAATACTGATCTAATTGAGGATGATGATTTTGAAGAAGCTATGCGAGCAGCTGAAGCGATTGGTGATGATAACATCCAGCGCCAGACGCAAGGATATATTCGACCGGAAACATTCACTCATGGTACATCTGAGCAGCGGATGAGATGGTTTAGGTATGGATTGGAGACTGGAGATATTAGTAAAGGAGATACCTTTAATGCACGAAGGTTATAAGACATTTTAGACTCCAATTTTTTAATTTATACCATTCTTAACATTTTTTTTGCAGTAAGATATTTATCTTCCTAATTCAAAAAATTACAATATGAAATTAATACTATTTTTATCTAGCTTTTTAGTGCTTGCAGCAGTTGCAGATCACACGGGTACATACAATTATTCAATAGCCTCACCTGACGGGATGACGTATAAAGGAGATATTGTGTTGACACTGGTAGATGGAGAGTACAACGGTGAAATACAATCTGATGGAGGAAGTATGCCACTTAAAGAGTTAGAAATTGTAGAAGATGAAGTTAATTTCCACATCATCTTTCAAGGTTATAAAGTACAGTTTGATGGCATCTTTGAAGAGGGCGCAATTGTAGCAACAGCTTCTGTGGACGGTATGGATTTTCCATTCAAAGCCACTAAGAAAGATTAAAGAATCAATGACTCTGTGAACACTTGGCCTAACGAATAGTTAGTCTTAAAAATAAAGAAAGACCTCCAATTTGAATTGGAGGTCTTTCTTTTTACATCTCTTTTTAGATTTAGCGAAACATAAGCGTTTTTTTGCTTATCTCTCAGACCTACCTTCTCAGCCCTTCTCAGCTGCCAGGCTCAAAACTCAACCAAGCCTTTCACTTCATCCACCACGGAATGTCCCGCTTTGCTCCCACATTCAACACCCAACACCTAAAACTCAACACCCAAAACTCAACACCGCGACCAAAGGGAGCTTACCCTTTCATCACTTGCTCCTGCTGGTTGATACTCTCATCATGAATCGCTCGTAAGAATTTATCTATGAACTCTTCACTTAGACCTTCGGCAGCTCCTTTTTCTTTTGCTGCTTTGGTTAGTTCTTCCCAGCGCTTAGCTTGGTAGATGGTGATGTCATTCTTCTTCTTGTAGTCACCAATCTTTCGAGCGACAGACATTCTAGATACCAATAAGTTTAAGATGTCATTGTCTATTTCGTTGATATCCTGACGAAGGAAGTTTAAGCTATCTTGAGCTGCTACATCACCTTCGCTCATCAATCTAAGCTTCAAATCTGTGATCAATTTACCAAGTACTTCTGGAGTGATTTGCTGCTTAGCATCTGTCCAGGCATTGTCAGGATCTCTGTGAGTCTCGATCATAAGACCATCATAACTTAAGTCAACTGCTTTCTGAGAGACATCAGCCAATAGATCTCTTCGACCACAAATATGACTCGGATCACAGATCATCGGCACTTCTGGACGCTCTTTCATGAAGTCTAAAGCGATTTGCCATTGTGGTCGATTCCTATAGACCTTCTCACCAGTATTGGAGAATCCTCTATGGATCACACCAACGTTCTTAATGCCGACTTTTTCAAAACGATCGACTGCTCCTAACCATAGCTTCAAATCTGGATTGATTGGATTTTTAACTAATACAGGGACGTCCACACCTCTTAATGCCTCTGCAATCTCTTGGACAGAAAACGGGTTAACAGATGTCCTCGCGCCAATCCAGATCACGTCTACGCCAAAGGCCAGACACATCTCAGCATGACCTGCTCGTGCAGCCTCGACTGTTATTGGTAATCCTGTCTCCTCTTTGACCCTCTTCATCCAAGGGAGTCCAGCGACGCCTACACCTTCGAAGTTGCCTGCAGATGTTCGGGGTTTCCAGATGCCTCCACGAAGCATGTCTACTTTTCCAGTGGCAGCGATCCCTTTACAGGTCTCTACTAATTGCTCTTCAGTCTCGACACTACATGGTCCAGCTATGACAACTGGTGTATCTGTTTTGCGAAACCAGTTCGTTTTTGATGATGATTGTGTTTCCATTGTGTTTGTATTTCAGTTTATATGTTTTCTAACTTAATTTGACAACGTTTAATTTTAGTCCGTTGAGTACTCGTTTGATTTCATTTGCCTTTTGCATCAACTCTTTTGATGATACTGTATCACCTTTATCTATGACCTCTTTAAAATGCGTGAGGTGTGTAATGTATTTACTTAACGCATCAGATAGATGAATTGAGTTTTTATTAAAAATCGATGACCAGGTTTCTGGATTACTTTTCGCCAACCGAACTGTTGATTCAAAACCTGTACTTGCAAGATTGAATATTTGTTTTTGATCTTGCTCAATATCTAATACGGTTAATGCCAATGTAAACGCACTGACATGTGACAAGTGTGACACATAAGCCATATGCTTATCATGAGAATCCGCATCCATAAATAAAGACTGCATGCCTAAATCATTAAAAATCTTCAACACAGATTCCAAGGCATCTTCTGCTACTTTATGTTCTTCGCAGATAATATTTTTTTTGTCTCTAAATAAATTTATAATGGCTGCACCTGGTCCTGAAAATTCAGTACCTGCCAAGGGATGCGCTGCTACATATCGCTCTCTCTTCTCATGATCACCTAAGGCCTTACATATCTCAGCTTTAGTCGACCCAACATCAAAGACTGTCTGGTTCCATTTTATAGTATTCAATAAATACAGACTGACCGCTTCAATGGCATCCACGGGAATACAAACAGCAAATACATCTGCCTCTCCAACCGCTTCATCCAAAGCCATCACTGTATCCACTAGCCCAAAATCAATTGCTTTTTCTTGATGCTGTACATTATCATCCACCCCGATAACAGTATAGCCTAGCTGTCTACATTCCTTGGCGATTGACCCACCTATTAATCCTAGTCCAATGACAGCTAGCTTCATAGTAAAACAGTCGATTTTTTGGTTTGTAAATAGCTGCTAACTCGTTGTATCGCAGAGTCTAATATCTCTACCGAACTACAGAGCGCTATACGTATATATCGATCTCCGTTACTACCAAAAATAAACCCAGGAGTAATAAAGACCAGAGATTCTTGTAGAATGTCTTCTATCCAATGCTCAACATTCATCACATGCTCAGGTACTGATCCCCACACAAATAAGCCAGCAGATTCTTTGTCACATGCGCAGCCTAATAAGTCCATCAGCTGCCAGGCTTTCTCTCGTCGTTTTTCATATATAGCATTTAAGTGATCAAACCACTCCTGCTCTAGACTTAGTGCTTTTACAGCAGCTAGTTGTATTGGTTTGTACATGCCTGAATCCATATTGGATTTGAATTTCATCACAGCATCTATGTATGCTGACTTGCCAACCATGACACCGACTCGCCATCCAGCCATATTAAAGCATTTACTCAATGAATTTAATTCAATGGCAACATCTTTAGCTCCTGGTACTTGCATGATACTAATCGGATTGTCATTCAGAATAAATCCATATGGATTATCATGACAAATTAAAATTTCATGTGCTTTGCCAAAGGCGACAAGCTCTTCAAAAAGAGCTGCATCTGCGTGTTGGCCAGTCGGCATATTCGGATAGTTAACCCACATGATTTTAACCTTGCTCAAATCCTGTTTTGCTAATGCTTGTAGATCAGGTTTCCAATGATTAGCAGCAGTCAGGTCAAAGTTTCTGACAGTAGCTCCGGCTAATTTGCTCGCCATGCGATACGCAGGGTAGCCAGGATTTGGCACTAAGACCTCATCGCCTTCATTTAGAAAACTCATCGAAATATGCATGATCCCTTCCTTCGAACCAATCAATGGTAATACTTCTGAGCTAAAGTCGAGATCAACAGCAAACCATCTTTGATACCAGGATGCGAACGCTTGGCGCAATGCAGGAATACCTTTATAACTTTGATACTTATTTGCAACAGCATCTTTAGTACCGTCTTTGAGCGCTTGCAGAATGTCATCTGGTGGACTCAAGTCAGGACTGCCTATGCCCAGATTAATCACGTCTTTACCCATCTGCTGCATGGCAGCAATTTGTGCCAGTTTTGTGGCAAAGTAGTAGGTCTTAACTAGACCGATCCTATGCGATGGTTTGATGATCATAAACACTTGCTTTTTTGTAGGTTCCTAATTCTTTTAATTCTAGGGTAACAGACGGTAGGTATTCCATAATCGCCTCATATTGACCGATATCCGTAAATTCTAAATCGAGATAGAAATAGTATTCACTTACTTTACCTACGACGGGGTAGGACTGTAACTTGCTAATATTGACATCGTGTTCAGAGATTTTGTTCAGCACTTTTAATAGACAGCCAGGCTGATCTAAAACCCTGAGATATATCGAGGCTTTATCAAATACACCTGTTGGTATTTGTTGATTCTTCCCATGTAAAATAAAGAATCTAGTATAATTTATTTTTGACGTTTCTATGCTTTCAGCCAGTATCTCTAAGCCGTAAATCTTGGCAGCCACTTGACTGGCGATCGCACCTCTAGTTTCTTTTTGTTTGTCCGCTACATATTTAGCAGAGAGTGCTGTATCCTCACTTTTGACAAGCTTGATATGCGGGTGATTGCTAAAGAAATGTAGACACTGGTTAATGGCCATTGGATGCGAACTCACTTGTTTGAGGTCCTCGATCTTGGTTCCTGGCAAAGCCATTAGATTGTGCTTTATACGTAGAAAAACTTCACCAACGACTCTGAACTCTCGCTCTCGGAGTATTCTATAGTTTTGCAATATACTTCCAGCGATAGAGTTTTCGATCGCCATGATAGCTATATGGTCCTCCTCATTCTGTTCTAATATATCGGCTAACATATCAAATGAGTCAGATGGCACAATGGATGTATCGTCTGATTGAAAGTACTTTTGAGCTGCTTCCTCGTGGAAACACCCTGGATAACCCTGAACAATGATTTTCTTGTCAATGCACATAAAAAACTATTTAAAAGCAAAAGGAGCCCTTATTTTTCAATAAGGACTCCTTTGTTATATTTATCTTTTAAGACAACAAGATCCCTATTACTCTTGGCTAAAGTAATAGAAGTAAAAATAGTTGCTAAAAGAATACTGTTTCATAATCGTATATCAAAGCTATAGTTATTATTGAGAATATCAAAAACTTTTTTAAATCATCTCATTTGATCGAAGAAAACAACCCTTCGAAAACAGTGGCACAATTCAGTAATAACAGTCATTTGGAATACAAAAAAATGTGAAATAGTGTAATAATACCTTGCCAAATTGTACATAATTACTAATGTTCCGTAATTTTAGAGATGAATATTTACTCTACTACCCTTAACTCTACTAAGAAAGGAATAATTTTCTTTTTCATATTAGCGTCATGTCTACACACCCAATCAGCTTTAAGTCAATGCACAGGTGAGCTCGTTACTGGAGTTGGGAGCTACTATTCTCATTCAGGAGTCAGTGCGGTGCCATCTTTTGCCGCTGGAGAACCAGATGGACGGTTTTCTGGTAAGATAAGCGAAAAGGACTATTTGGCCTTACGGATTCCCATACATCCAGCAGTTGATTATACAGGTGAAATTTGTATTACTGTAGGCTTCAATAAGCCAGGTGGTATTGTCAATTTTACAGTTGGAGAAGAGTCTCATTCCTTTAAAAATGTAGCCTTTGATACAACACGACGGCCACAAGAGTTTTGTTTCGACTATTCCGTATCGAAAGCAGCAATCGTTTATATAACAGAGTCAGGACAGGGAGATGTGTTAGTTGATGGTTCTAGATATGCTATGTGTATATCGTGCGGAGATGACTATGAAGATTCTGATTTTGATGGTATTTGTGATCCAGCGGATTTTTATCCAGGGTTTGATAATTCACGACTAGGCAGTCCGTGTGATGATGGAAATGAGAGTACTTCAAATGATAGACAAGAGGGTGCCAATCAGTGTAGAGGTGCAGGACAGATTGTGATCAATGAGGTTTTTGTTTCAGGCTTTAATGGAAGTGAAATATTCGATCATGGTTTTAAGATTAGTGATTGGATTGAAGTGTTTAATGGGACTGGTGCTGTGATTGATCTGGCGGGGTGGTATCTAAGTGACTCTAAAGGGTCAAAGAAAAAATGGCAAATTCCGAGTGGTACTATTCCTGCAAATGGGTATCGTGTGTTTTATGCGAATGGTCTGGATGACTCCAATGTGAATACTAATTTTAAACTGGATCAAAGTGAGTTGACAGAGGAGGTTTTATTGACAGATGCATCAGGGACGATTGTTGATGAATATAGTATTGAAGCATTTACTCAAATCGGTCATAGCCGTGGCAGAGCATTTGATGGGTCTGATGACTGGGCAGTATTTGCGACACCAAGTCCTAGTGCGACTAACCTGATAGCTTCAGATTATGCACCTTATCCAGACATCGATATGGAGTCTGGGGCGTATCCATCTCAAATCAGTGTTAGCCTAACTGTACCTACAGGTTTTACTGCTCGATACGAATTAAATACAGGGACAAATACTACAGGGCAGGTGTTAGACCCAACTGCAACAAGTACCGCCTACACAAGTCCAATTACAATTGCAAATACGACAAGTTTAAAAGTTAGATTATTCGATGATGCTGGTATATTATTGCCAGGCTTTATAGAAACGAATACCTATTTAATAAATGAAAACCACACGATGTATACCTTGTCAGTCACAGGTAAAAAGAATATCCTTGATTTAGTCAATGGAGATATTGATTTATATCCAATGGCGCACATGGAGATTTTTGATGAGACAGGTCAATTGATCACAGAGGTAGCTGGTAATTTGAACAAGCATGGACAAGACAGTTGGCAATATCCACATCGAGGTTTTGATATTTTTGCACGGGATGAAGTTGGATATGGAGGAAGTATGAATCATAAATTCTTTGAGAAAAAGGATCGACAGGAGTTTGATCGATTTATTATTAGAGCAGCGGGAGATGATAATTATCCTTATGAAAATGGTGGAGCACATGTCAGAGATGCCTTTGTGCAGGAATGGGGATTTGAATCTGGTTTGGAGATGGACCACAGGAGTTATCGACCCTGTGTAGTGTATTTGAATGGTAAATATTGGGGAGTCTATGAAATTCGTGAAAAGGTAGTTCATAAGTCATTTACCAGAGCTTATTTTAATCAGGATGAAGAGGACTTAGATTATATCAGTTATTGGGGTGGCAGGACGATTCGATATGGAAGTCCAGCTGATTGGGATGCAGTTATCGGTTATATAAATACAAACGACATGGGTAATGCTGCTCATTTTAAGCACGTTGATGATCGTGTCAATCTACTAAGCTGGACAGACTATGTGTTGTTTAATAATTATATTGTTTCAAAAGATTGGAATAATTATAACTCAGCTTGGTGGAGAGGAAGGAATCCAGATGGAGGTGCTCAAAAGTGGCGATTTATATTGTGGGATATGGATGCCTCATTTGGACATTATATCAATTATAGTAATGTGCCTGATGAAAGTCCAAGTGCCTCACCATGTGATGTGCTGGACAACTCGCCAATTGATGATCCAGAATACTTACTCAGTTCTTTTGAAAAAATATTTGACCAAAATTCCGACTTTAGAAATCTGGTAGCCAATCGCTATAATGATATGTTGAATACCTATTGGAGTTGTGATTTTTCTATTCCATTACTGGATGCCATGGTGAATGAAAAAGCACCTGAAATGGCAAGGCAGTTTGCCAGATGGGCAGGTAATGAAGCAACTTGGCAATCAAATGTCCAGGATATCAGAGACTTTTTGAATGACCGTTGTGATGTGATCGACGCTGAATTAAATTTATGTCTTGATCTAGGTAGAAGAGCTGGTATTACATTTAATACAAATCCTCCCAATATACTTGCTAGTATAAAAACGAATACAATCGTGCTGCCAGACTTACCTTTGACAGGGGATTATTATACAAACTTACCTGTACAATTAGAAGCCATAGAAAGTTTCCACTATGAATTTTCTCACTGGGAATCAACGACAGGAATCATTCTTTCAGATTTCACGACAGAACAAACAATATTGAATCCAGGTAAGAGTGGAGATATAACAGCGCATTATAATTTTGTGCCAGGCAAAGAAATGGCGATCAATGAGATTCATTATAATCCAGTCGATGAGATTCTTTTACACCCTATCACGAATCAAATGGATACAATTGATGGCCATAATTTTGAATTCATTGAATTTAAAAATAGCGGAACTGCTCCTATTGATTTATACAATATTGAATTTACAAAAGGATTAGATTTTAGATTTACAGAATCTCAAATTGTGATGCCAGGTGATTTCGTGGTGCTTGCCGATGATAGCTTATGGTTTCATACCAAATATGGATTCGCTCCTGACGGTGTGTACATTGGAGAATTGGATAATAGTGGAGAGCGATTATTTGTAGAAACACAATTAGACATAGTGGACTCGTTGACCTATAATGACAAAGGAGATTGGCCTGGTACGGCAGATAAGGGTTATTATAGTGTGGCCCTGAAGGATGCTTCTCTTGATAATAATGATCCAGCAAACTGGGGGATACAATCTGTATTGACAACACCTGGCGAGGAAAACATTTTTGTTGATTTGGGAGAACATGGTTATTCTGGTGTCGTCATTAATGAGATTCATTATAATCCATTTGATAGTATTGATGCTATTTCTGGAGATACGATCGGTGGCACAAAATTCGAATTTGTTGAACTCAAAAACATTGGGTCTGTCCCAATTAATTTATCGGGTAGCTTTTTTGCCCGCGGCGTGGACTACGTGTTTGCTCCAGGTACGATTTTACAATCTGGCGATTATTTAGTACTGGCAGATGATAAGTCGTCCTTCCAGGATAGATACGGCTTCGCTCCTTTTGATAAATATGACGGTAAATTGGATAACGGCAGTGAAACATTGTGGCTTGTCAATCCAGATGGTATTCTTTTAGATGCTGTTACGTATGACGATGATGCACCGTGGGATGTGAGTGCAGATGGTGGTGACCACGATTATAGTTTAGCCTTGATAGATCCTAATGTAGATAATGATGATCCAGCTAATTGGCAACGACAGTGTAGCCAACTATGGACGCCTGCTGCTGATAATAATTTTGCTGCGAGCACATGTGATTGTCTTAATGCCATTATCCCTGATGCCGATAATGATGGGGTGTGTGATGAAAATGATCAATGTCCAGGCGCTGATGATACAGTTGATGTGAATGGAAATGGTATCCCAGATGCATGTGAAAATTGTGTCAACGATATTGTCGAACTGTCCATGACTGACATTCAATCAGATGCAGCTGCTAATTTCACAATTCAGACAAATGGCGCGGTTCGATCAGGAAAGGTGATTGAATATCATGCTGGGCTGAATGTCCAGCTTATGGAAGGCTTTGAAGTGGAAGCTGCGGCGGTATTTCATGCTCATATTGCGCTGTGCGATGAGTAATTAGCTTTAAAACATAACCGAGACCAAGCCTTCTAAGTCAACATCGACATCAATACTGTCGGTCGACATTTGCAAATTGGCTAGTTTGTACTCTATAATATAGGCCTTCAATGTGAGGCTTGAATCTAGCTTAAAGTGACTGATATCTTTATTGATTTCACTAACCAAGGGGTCTAGTGGAATCTTTAAATTCTCTTTTACTTTTTGCATGATGAGTTTAGAAGCAAGCACAACAATACTTTTGCTTTTAAATCCCGCACCCTCCAATTCTACATCGACATCTCGACAATACAATGTTTTATCCTCTGGATTAAAAAATGGAACGCCATGCAATGTGACTTGTCCTTGGAAGCTACCTGCTAGTTTGGATTGTAATGTCATTCGCTTACCGTCGCAAGAAATCTTAATCTCACTTGGCGTAAGTTTGTATTGCTCTACATCGAATGTCTGCCCTGAGAATTGTTGATTAAATAAATCTTGTATAGTGGCTAAGGCAGTCTTCGTTTTTAGTTTTAATTGACTGGGTACTCGTTTATTTTTAGTGAATTCTGGAGCCCGAACTTCAAGGATGGATGATTCGACGGCCTTACCAAATCCTAACGTAAGATCTGATTTCAGTCCTACGGTAAGTTGGACTTGATTGTCTTTAACTTCTAGTGGATGAAGGCTGGATTCTACAGCTGTGCTTGACCAATAGATAGGGCCTACTAGGGAAGTGATGACCGGATTTGGTAGATTCGACAAGAATGATTGGACATACTGGGCAGCATTTAGTTTAGTAACCTGCTCATCGATAGCACTACAAATCAAGTCTTGTTTTGAAGCAATGACTCCCTCCAAAATTGTTGTAATGGGAACTGCAACAATCCCTAGGTCAAGCTGTGGTTTTTCAAGCCAGCCATATTTGACAAGTTCTGTTTTTGTGCGGATTGACCAATCTGATGCAATGACAAAGACTGTTTTAAACTGCATGAGCAGTTTACAGTTTGTCGAAGCGTTTGTTATGCCCACATCCTTTTTGACTTGCAGCCGGATGGGCACTTGGTATTGAATCCGATTAAATTCTAAGTTGAGCTTAATGGTCCCTTCTTTGGTTGCTTTTATGTCAGTACCTGACCCAACAGAATCATCATAAAAGACTTGAGGGATATTCTTATTAAGCAATGTTTCTAAATCACTTAACTGTATCGTAAAGAGTGGATTAATAAATGAGTTTGCCAAGATTAAAATTTATCTACGATGGCCTTTTTCATTTTATCAAATTCTTCCTGACTTAAAAGCCCTTTTTCTTTGAGTTCGCCGAGTTTCAATAACTCATCATAAATGTCACCTTTGCTAGATGAGGTTTCAGTTGCCGCGGTTTCAGTTGCGGCAGCAGTTTCTGTTGAGGGACTATCAGCACCTTCATCTTTCTTTGCTTTTAAGTCAGCAGCGACTTGCTTACCTTTTTCAAATTCTTCTTTATAAATCGACTTGGCAAGATCTGCATCTATGTCTTCTATATCCAAGCCATCTCTAAAAAATCGATGAGAGACCTGGCCCAAAGCATATGTTGAAGCACCTGACATAATTGACATCGATACACCACCAATAATACTTCCAATACCAGGTATGGCCTTTAAAAACGATGCACCTATCCTTGCAACTGTTGCACCAGCTGTAGAGGCAATAAATGATTTGCCTGAAATATCAGAAAAATTCTTACCGTGCACATTACCAATTTGGCTCAGCATGTCGAGTTGTGTAGCAGTTATCGCAGCAATATCGACTAAAGGAATAGGAATAATCCCAAGTCCCATAGAATATAAAACATGATTATTAATGATCTTATCGATTTGTTCTTCCTTGGTCATATCAATTAATTTAAATCAAAAGGTACATAAAGAAATTAAAACGATCTAATTACAATTTCATATCTTAGATATAATGGAAGCAATATTTAAAAGACGACACATGCAGCTGTTGTTCATTCTTGGTCTCTTAGTTCAACTGACATCTTGTAAAAGTCAAGCTATAGCATCTCTTGATGATGCTGCAATACTCAACAGCCCAGCTACGAGCACCCCAAATATAACAGGAGAACTCAGGCAATGGCATAAAGTCACACTCTCGTTTGACGGACCTCAAACTAGTGAAACAAACGCAGTGAATCCTTTTCTGCAATATAGATTAAATGTCTTATTTGCGAAAGGAGATAAGTCCTACTTAGTACCTGGTTATTTTTCTGCGGATGGTAAGGCAGGGGAGAGTTCAGGAACTGAAGGTAATCAATGGAAAGTTCATTTTGCTCCCGATGAAGTGGGAGAGTGGTCCTATACCGTGTCCTTCAAAACAGGCAAGGACATAGCGGTATCTATAGCTGATTCTAATGATGAGAGCGCTGGCTATATGGATGGCATGACCGGTACAATTAATATTCAATCATCGAATAAGTCGGGAAGAGATTTACGTGCAAAAGGAAGACTTCAATATGTTGAAGAGCCGTATCTAAAATTTGCTGGTTCTGGAGAGTACTTTATAAAAGTTGGAGCCGATGCACCAGAAAATTTATTAGCGTATCAAGATTTTGATGGAGACTTTAAAACAGATGGGCATAAAGATAATCTCGTAAAATCCTGGGAGCCTCATATCAAAGACTGGAATGCTGGTGACCCTACTTGGCAAAATGGAAAAGGTAAAGGCTTAATCGGAGCCATAAATTATCTGGCTAGCAAAGGGATGAATGCCTTCTCCTTTTTACCAATGAATATTGCTGGTGATGATAAGAATGTCTTTCCTTATATCTCCTATGATATCTATGATCGGATGGATGTATCCAAGCTGGATCAATGGGAGGTCATCTTTGAACATGCTGATCACCTAGGATTATTCCTTCATTTTAAAACCTCCGAAGTGGAGAATCAAGGATTGCTCGATAATGGAGAATTAGGCGTTCAGCGCAAACTCTATTATAGAGAATTGATTGCAAGATTCGGCCATCACTTAGCTTTAAATTGGAATATAGGAGAAGAGAATGGTAAGTGGATGAAGAAGCACCCGACACCCTATCAAACCACAACACAGCGATTAGCCTGTGCCCAATATTTCTATGATCATGATCCGTATCGTCATCATGTCGTGATTCATAACGGCCAACCGTTTTATGATATCATGGGACCTGATTCAAAGTATACAGGACTCTCAGTCCAGACACATAAACCTGATTTTTCCCATGTGTATGATGCTGTCAGGAAGTGGAGAACCTTATCCGATCAACATAAATTGAATTGGGCAATCGCAGTTGATGAACCAGGAGATGCACAATTTTCTGTTGTTCCTGATAATATAAACCCCGATCATGATAATGCCAGACAAAATGCTTTGTGGGGAGCGGTTATGGCTGGAGCTTGGGGAGTCGAATGGTACTTTGGGTATAAGCATGAGCATTCGGATTTGAGCCTTCAGGATTTTAGGAGTCGGGATAATATGTGGACACAGAGTAAGTATCTATTAGATTTTTTCTTGGAGCAGGAGATACCTTTTTGGACAATGACTTCACAAGAAAAGCTGACTGAGTCTACGACTGATTATGTTTTGGCGGGTGAAGATGACTATGTGGTTTATATGAAAATGGGAGATAAGTCAGATCATATATTAAAAGTTGAATCAGGTCGTTATGAGATTGTCTGGTATGCTGCAAAAAAAGGAGCCTTCTCTGAGGTGTCCTCAATCGCTGTTGGAGAAAAAGGATTAGAACTCGTGCCAACAGATCGATCAATGGATTGGGCTGTCCATATCAAGCGATTGAAATAAATAAGCATTCTAGTTAGCTATTTAATTCTTTATGGAATAATCTTCGAATGACTAAAGAACATTGAAAGTCGACAACTTACTGAAAAGTAGTCGACCTTTCGTCAATGAGATTCTTTTAAATATTAATCTTTAATACATCTAATTGCATATTGAGATAATGTTGCGTCTGAACTATTCTTTCTCAGATTCGCTTCGTTGTATTTCATCTGTCTTGCAATTGCTCGAATGCTGCCATTTGCAAACACGCCGTTAGGATCTTGGGTCCATAAAAATGCGTCTAACGTGCTCTGAACTCCACTATCAAGATATCTTGGATCAACACAAAAATTTATGTGAATGGTATCATATACATTACCATCACAATCTGTAGATAAATCATCACAACAACAACAACAACAACAACTTAGAGATTTCCAGACAGTTCCATTGAAGCCAAGAAAATTAGTGCCATCAAATTTGATTGTCCCAGGGGCTGGTGTTGGGCTGTCATTATCTGAAATGATAATAGCTCCTTCAATTTCAAGCTTTTCGGATTGAGCAAAGAGAAAATGTGTGCTGAGTAAAAGGAAGAAAATTCTCATTTTGCTCATTTGATTTAGAAAATGTAAGCCAGGAATGTATTGAGTGGAGGGAAATTATTGATTCCTCAAACAATGTTGTCGTTATTGAAAATAAAACCAGGGAATATTTACCAATTATAAGCGGAGCATGTCAAGTGGAACTTCTTAATACATTAGGTAATTTTTACTTAATGAAAAATAATCAGGATTCATCATTTCACTACTACAATAAAAGAATTGATTTAGCTGACTCATTACAGGCTTGGGAACAATTGGTTATGGGACTAAATGGGAGATGAAACTCAACATGTGCTAAAGGTATGGGAGGGTACATATGAGTAAAACTGGTTTAATGCAAAAGATGGGAGGGTTTTCAGATCCAACAACAACCCAGTCAGGTGAAAATGGCTTAGTAATAGAACCGATTGATCGATCACGCGACTGGGCTGTGCATATAAAGCGTTGAATTAATTAAAATACATTCTCACCTATCATTACCTGACAGTAAATCTATGAGTGCTTGTTTTGCCCATATGATTAATTTGAAATCTCCACGTACCAGCACGGGCATTACTCGGTAAGCGAATATTTTGGCTTCGCCACCAGGCATTGGAAAAATTTGGTTGGCCTTCGGTGCCTGGTCGATAGGTCCAAGACCAAAATACAGTTCCATTGGGTTGAATTACCTTCCAATAACTGTTTCTACCTCTTACCTGATGTCTAAAATAACCTACTAAATATACTAAGGCTCCTTTATTAAAGACGTTTTGTTCATTTCTAATGGCTTTTTGAGGACAGTCTCTAAATATTGGTTTCGCTGAATGGGTTTTCAAGGCGTTTAATCCAGTATCGACATAAGGTTTTTGATTGGCCCAATAGGAAGTGCTGCCATTTGATCGATTACAATTTCCTCCATAAGGATCAATAATCTTACCACTACTATTCTTGATTTCAAAATGCAAATGTGGGTTTGTAGAAATCCCAGAACTGCCTACTATACCTAAAAATTCTCCTCTTTTTACATAAGATCCGACTCCTTTAGACGTAGTAGAATTCTTTTTTAAATGCCAATATGTAGACCTTGATCCATCTGAATGACGGATTATTATGCCATTGGCACCTTGGCCATTCCAAGTACAATTTTTATCATATCGATTACTTTGCTTATAGACAATATGTCCGGGTGCGCCTGCGATCACATGAACATGATTTCGGTCCATTTTATCCCATTGAAATGGAAAAAGAGCAATATCAGTTCCACTGTGATTATAGCTTGGCGTATCATAAGTTCGCTTGCCGCATCTATAGTCAGTTAAGCGGTCAGGACCATTAGGATTATGGTCCACATAGTTAGTGATGGTATAATATCCCGGATCCCTTAATCCATTTGCTTTGCGTAAAGGCCAACTAAATTTGACTGGAGCTCGTGAAATAGCCTCGCTGATAACACCACTTTGTTTGAGGTCATGAATATTTTTTTCCACAGCATCATCTAATCTTTTAGCTTCAGCTTCAGAAATACATGATTCTTTTGGATTTGACAAGTCAGCTGTTTCTTCAAAAAATCCTCCACCATCTCCAGGGTTTTGTACAAATTCCTGTGTGTTTAAATCTCCTTGTTCAGGATTTTCTTTTTGACATGCACATAATAAAATAGTAATAAAAAAAAGTAAAGATGTTTTGTGTACACTAAAATTAAGCATTGTAAATGTTTAAATGTTAGCGTGACACCAAATTAGGAACACACTAAAAGTACAAATAATAAATCAGAAAAAGAAGATTAGCTGTCTGTAGGCATATATAATTACTTGTGTTAAAAAGATGGAAGCAGGTAATTAACAAAGAACAAGTTAAGTCCATATTGAGTTGGCATGCACATCGGATTAGCTTAGGGTTTACCCGTAGACGGAAAAAAATTATAAAAGTTAACTTTAGATATAAAATCGCACAAATTGACACTTAAAGAGGCTCGTGTATTTTTTAGATCAGTCTGTCTATTGATCAGTTTTATCTCATTTTGCTCATTTGATTTAGAAGATGTAAGCCAGGAATGCATTGAATGGAGGGAAATTATTGATTCTTCAAACAATGTTGTCGTTATTGAAAATAGGACCAGAGAATATTTGCCAATTATAAGCGGAGCATGTCAAGCGGAACTTCTTAATACATTAGGTAATTTTTACTTAATGAAAAATAATCAAGATTCATCATTTTACTACTACAATAAAGGAATTGATTTAGCTGACTCATTACAGGCTTGGGAACAATTGGTTACGGGACTAAATGGCAGAGCAAAATGTCAGTCACGGTTTGGTTTTAAAGATGAAGCTAAGGCAACATTTGCTGAGGTTAAAACTATACTTGATCAGGGTCATGCTCAAGCAAGTTGGGGTTCCTATTATAGGGATATGTCCCTTTTTTATAACGAAAGCTTTGATTATTATTCAGCTATTTTATATGCAGACTCTGCATTGGTCCATGTGAAAAATGATGCTAAAGAAACCGCCCTACAACATCATAATAAAGGGGTGTATTATATTAATTTAGGAGATTATCATAAAGCTATTTCACAAATTATATCTGCTATAGAAGTCAGCCAAAACTTACCTAACGGCAACTTAAGCCCTATGTACTATACTTTAGGTTATACATATTTTGAGACCGAACAATATGAGGCTTCAAAAAAGGCATTTGAAAAATCATTGTCTTTAGCCCAAAAAGACAATTATCTCGAACTAGCACTTATGGTAGCATTAAAGCAAGCAAACCTCTATAAGGTAATGGGGGAAAAAGAAAAAGCCCTTGAAGCTTCAAATTATGCTTTAGAATTGATCAAACAATCAGTAAATCAACATGAAATAGCAAAGACGTATTTAGTTCGTGGAATGATGATGGAAGAGCTTTTAGAAAACGATGATCAGGCTTTATTTTTTTATAAAAAGTCTTATGACTTAGCTAAGCAGTTAACTTCGAAGTCGCGCCACTCTCCTACACAACAGTTAGCAAAGTTTTATATTAAAAAATATCAATTGGCTGATGCAAAGATCATACTGGATGAATTGATTGAACTAACGAATCAATTTGATCAACCTGAATTAAAGTCAAGTACACAAAAAATACTGAGCGAGTATTATGAAAAATTAGGACAACCACAAAAAGCTTTGAAGCACTACAAGGCTTTTCATACTCTAAATGATTCTATAAATAATAAGGAAGTGCGAAAGCAAACAACTTATTTTGAAAGACAGTTTGATACCAAACAAAAAGAAATAGATATACTACAGCTAAACGAAGCAAACCGAAAACATAAACAGGAAACTGTTGAAGCCAAGTCACTTCAACGAAAATATCTTTTAAGTGCTTTGTGTCTTGGAGCTTTATTTATACTTGGGCTATACGGCTCGTTTGTATTGAACAAACAGAAAAAATCGCTTAAAAAAGCACATGAAAAATTATCGGAATCTAATAAAATTAAAAATCGTCTGTTTTCAATTATCGCACATGATGTAAGAGGACTGATTGTACCGTTTCAACGTACAGGAAAGATACTTGGGTATCATATTGATAAAGGTAACTCGGATAGAGTTAAACAAATATCAAATGAACTTGAAAATAACGCGAACCAATTGTCCGATATGTTTGACAACCTATTAAAGTGGTCGATTGATCAAATGGAGGGCTATGAAACTAAGGTAGAAGAGATGAGAGTAAAGGAAGAACTAGAATCAATAGTTTCTACTTTTCAGGAAATTGCCCATTATAAATCTACTGAAATCCAATTGTTAGGTAACTTAAATGATACTATATTAATTGATAAGAACGCCTTTCACATAATTTTGAGAAATTTGATTGGAAATGCACTTAAGTATACGGAAGATGGGATTGTAAAAATTGATTGGAAAAAAACACCAGAATTATTAGAATTACAAGTTATTGATTCGGGAACAGGCATTGATGAAAAACAAATTGAGAAATTATTTAAATTAGGAAATAAAGTACAAAAATTAGGTACAAAGGGAGAGAAAGGTACAGGCTTAGGACTACATTTAGTACATCAGTTTATTGATAAATTAAGTGGACAAATTTCCGTACAATCAGAATTGAATAAAGGGACTACATTTTCTTTAAAATTCCCTTCTTATGCAGCTTAAATTCAAGGAACCTTAAAAAGAGAATAAAATAATGAACGTCTATGTGGTTGAAGATGATATTCTACATTTAGAAGATGTGATAATTTCATTAGAAAACTTAGGATATAACTGCGTAGGCCATTCAGATGAGTCTTTAGATGCCATCCAACGAATCGAAAAAGTCAATCCTGATGTCATTTTAATAGATATACATTTACATGGAAAAGAGGCTGGGATCACCTTATCTCGTATGATAAAGTCAATGTTTCAATTACCTGTTATTTTTACAACTAGTGATAGATCTCAACACATGATTGAATCAGCAACTGATGTAGAACCTGTTGCCTATCTTACAAAGCCAATTGATGATGGGGCTCTACATGCTGCATTGATGTTGGCGCAAAAGCAAAATGCAAGCGCTGCCACCATAAATTCTTTCAGCAGTAGTTTATATATCAAGCATAGAGAAAAATTAGTCAAGGTGTCGACGGCATCTATCGTCTATGTGTTTTCTGATACAAAAAACTATTGCAGCTTATTGACAAAAGATGGTAAGAAACTGACTTTTAGAAACTCCTTGCTTGGTTTTAAAAAGCTACTTGATCCTCATCACTTCGTACAGATTCATCGAGGATATTTAGTCAATTTGTCCTTCATCAACAGCTATTCAGAATCGGAAAATTCACTCGTTTTGCTTGAACAAACATTACCGGTTGGAAGTACTTTTAAAAAGGAACTTTTTAAGCATTTGAAGATTATTTAAAACCACTCTTTAATATATTTCTGAGGATTCACTAGCACTTTGAAACGCCTGCTGGAAAACTATTCTATGCACTTTAATTTAATTTAAAAAGTATAGTCTCTCTTTCCACGACTTCAGAATATTTTATGATTATTTTAATATTGTTCGTCCCGCTGAAAAGGTAGTTCGACTACAAGAATAACTAATTCGGCCATAAAACGTCAATTCGCAATACACTATTGAGCTACATTTAAAAACCTCAGGAAATAATTGAATTGGCATTGGTCATATTTAAAAATTATAAATGAACACTGTCATTAAATAAATGAATTAAAATTTTTGTGATACCAATTAGGACAGATGAGTCATTCAAAGGAGTGACTCATCTTATTGCCTTCTAGTCGTCATATGAATAACACGGATGAAATTATATACATAATTGAAATATTATTAATACGAATTAGGATAGAATATAAAAAATGAATACGCTCACGTTAAAGATCAAACCTAGCAAAGATACAGATGATCACCAAGTTAGAATTGTTGTTGATGGAGTAGACTATTTAGATAATTACTTGGGAATTGATCCCCCTCAGTTTTTCGATCAAAAAAAATTATTTAAGAAGGGGAAACTCCTCATTGGTAGATGTGATTGTGGATTTGAAGGATGCCATGATATCTTTGTTGATGTAGAAATAAACGGGAATAAAATTATTTGGAATGTAGATGACTCCACAAAATTTGAATTTAATAAAATTGAATACATGAAATATATATCAGAAAAGAAAAATGATAACTCTTGGGAAGATTTGTATAGAAGAGTTGAAAGACTCGTTTCAATTGAGCTTAAGAATACAAAGATTTACTCTGATTATATTTTTGAATGGGCTTCATGTCGAATTGATAAGAATAAGATAGTTCTATCGTATTGCCAAAGAGCTTTGCTAAAACCTATCAAACAAGAGATTCTAGAAATTCGTTGGAATGGGATTGATTGTCAAGATGCTATAAAGCAAGTAAAGGAATTTATTAAAGAATATCAAGTAAAAGTAAGCGGGGGAGAAAGATAACAAGATGCTAATGAACGAAATCAAAAATTAGTACACTATTGGCTTTGGCGTGTAAAAAAAGGCATCTGTCAAATGAAGGGTCATAGAAGCTTATAATAGAGATATGTTTTTTAAAGCCTAGTTATGCCACTTATCTGACATGGATCCTACAAATGGATTAAAATAATTGTCAAAAGGATTTCAAAGAATACAAAGTGGGCTCCCTGATTTATATGTCAAGAAGCCTTTCTGTAATTCAGTAAGATTAGTCTATCAATCTTTTATGCATCTTATCGGAAAAGCAAATGCATTTGAATCAGCATTTGACTGACGCATATTTTGCTGGTCATGATAAATTGTTCTGGCATATGCGCCAATTCCATTATTTGGTGAGACACCCGTGGCATTCGGATCTTGCGTCCAAAAGCTGGTACTTTGAGCATTAAAAGCGCCAGTATATGTAGGAACACCAGTAAAGTTTGTGGAATTTGTCGCATCACTATTAGGGTATTCCCATGGACCAGTACCATCTGTTATGTTACCAGTCTCTTTTAACTAGGTACCGGCAACATTAATCGAGAATCCACCTCCTGAGGCAGCCGGATCCAGGTATTGGATGAGTGCTATGTATTTAATCGTTCCAGGGACTGGATTGGTAGCATCATTATCCGAAACGACTACGGCACTTTCGATGACTAACTTTTCTGATTGGCCATAAGAAAATGAAAATATAAATACGAAGAGGAAAGCTGTTATTAGATATTTCATTAGAAAAATTTTAGTGAAAAATTTAGATAGTTAGAATCCATTTATGCGATTTTAGGGTTTACCCGAGGACATAAATGGTAGACTTTCAGAGTTTGTTAACAGTTTGATAGATAAGAAATTACAATTGTGCTCGTTTTAGAATCATGCTTTCGAAGTCCTATTTACTACTTTTTCTTTTACTTCTATCACAATTTGTGTTTGCGCAAAGAGATGAAATGATTCTTAAAAAGGTCAATGAAGTCCGGCAAACTGGTTGCAAATGTGGGCAGTTAAAGATGCAAGCTACACAAGCTTTAGTATGGAATGATCAGTTAGAATATTCTGCATTACTCCATGCACGAGATATGAAGAAGTACAATTTTTTTGGACATCACTCTAAAGATGGAAAAGACGTAGGGACTCGTGTCGAGGCAATCGGTTACAAGTGGCTTGTGATAGGAGAGAACTTAGGCGAAGGTCAGAAGACATTTGAAGAAGTTTTGCAAGATTGGATTAAGAGTCCAAGCCATTGCGAAATGTTGATGAATCCCAAAGTGACTGAAATGGGCGTTGCTAAGTTTGATCGGTTTTGGGTTCAGCATTTTGGTAAGCCCGCAGATTCTTCACAAAAAGTAAAAAGACATGTCCAACGCAGACAACGCAATTGATCTATAGATATCCTGCTCTAGCTTTTATCAATGAGCTGAATAATTTTATCATTCTTAAATATAAATTCAGAAGTTCCAACCATCTTAATTGTATCTCCTGACTTTAAATCGAGACTCAAATCATTTTTTAAAATACCAAAATAGTCAATTTGAACAATGACTTTGTCGCCACTATAATCCCAAGATGTGATTGTTTGCTTTCGTTCAGCAAAATATAATTTAGTTTCTTCCGCTTGCTTTTTAAATTCATTTATACCGGTTGTCGTAGCATTTAGTTGTCCGTTAGATATATTTTGGAATATGATATTGTCATCAAGATGTTGGATCATTTTTTTAGTGTCAAATTGGTTGTAAGCTTCCACATAGCTTTTAATCATGTTTTCTTTATTGTCTATTGAATTATCCAAACAGCTAACGTTGATAAAAATTAGAAGTAGACCAATAATAAATTTCATTGTCGTTTAGAATTGTGTTTTATAATTGTGTAAGGTATGAATACTTGATTTGTTTGTTTTAATAATTATTAAAGTGTCTATAAAATACACTCATTTGGATGCAATGCTACGCGTCATTATAAACATCCTGTTCGGCAGACAGGTGCTGATTCTGGCAAAATGATATGTGAAGAGCCTCGACTCACAGCCCGACCATACCAATTGAGACACAGCCTGTCAGTTCGAAAAGAAGGAACTGTTGTGATAAAATAAATCTATAATCAATATTTCAATATTGAGATCTTTCATCTAAAAGCATGTCTAAATTAATTTCAGATCCAATCTTAATTAAATATCCTGAAGCATGGCTCATAGCATCCTCTAAATTTTTAGCCCTATCGCTAATACTCAAAATGTCTAAAAACTCTTTGCCAAATAGATCATTCTTTTCTAGTCCATTTTTACCCACAATAGCAATAATAGGTGTTTGGCTAGCCTTACACATGGATATTAATTGTCCCACAACTTTGCCTCCAAAAGATTGCCCGTCTAATCGTCCTTCGCCCGTAATCACAAGATCTGCCCAAGCTATCTTCTCCTCAAGACCAGAAGCCTCACTTATATAGCGAAAGCCAGACATAATCTCAGCGTCTAATAGCCCACACAAGCCAGCTGCGATCCCTCCTGCAGCACCACCTCCTTTAAATGACTGTATGTCTATCCCATTTACTTTTTTGATCAAAGCAGCGATGTGTCGCAAACCGGTATCCAAGACAATAACATCCTCTTCCGTTGCACCCTTCTGTGGACCGAATATATGAGCTGCACCTGTTGGCCCATACAATGGATTGTCAACATCACATAATATTTTAAACGAAGTAGGCAATGGTTTTTCTGGAACTATGATCCTATCAATTTGGCTCAAGTTCGCACCCATTGGAATCATAGACTCTCCGTTGGAATTGTAATATTGAAAGCCTACGGCATGGGCAATGCCGAGACCAGCGTCCGTCGTACAGCTGCCGCCCAACGCTAATACAATGTGTTGGTGGCCTTGATCAATAGCATCCCTAATTAAGTTGCCAGTCCCAATGGTTGTCGTCACCATAGGATTGTATTCATCTGGATTGAGTCTAGCGATTCCTGATGCGGACGCTAATTCTATATAGGCTGTCAATCCATCGGATGCATAGTTTGCTTCAATCTTTCTGTGATAGGGGTCAAAAGTCTTTACACTGATGGTTTTCAAGTCTAGATGTTCAAAGAGAACAGCAATAGTCCCATCTCCTCCATCGGCCATTGGATGAGTTTGCACATGTAAGTCTGCATTAGATTGTAGTAAGCCTTGAGCGATTGATTGGCATACCACATGCGCACTCAGTGAAGATTTATATTTGTCGCATGTAATTAAAACATTCATCTTTTGTCTTGAAAGAGCGTAGCTGCCCCGTTAAGAATTGATCGATTTGTGTCAGGTGAAAAATAGATATTAACCTGTGTGTTTGACAATGATTGGCGCAATGACTGTCGAAATAGAGTATTGGCCTTACTGATGCTCCCGCCAATGACAATGGTTTGAATAGTATGCAAATCGATGACTGACAGTAAAAATTGAGATAAATTATGACTAAACTGTAAAAATACATCTTCTAGTTTTGTCAAAGATAACTGTTCAATGATTTCATAAACACCCGACAAGTGAATGCCATAATTCTCAGCAACATAATTCAAAAACCATCTTGTCGAAAAATAGTCATCAGCAGTTCCTGATTTGAATTTTATGGCATATAATTCGACAGGATATTGCCCTTGAGGATCAGTGCTGACTAAGCAGCCACGATCAATCAGACAAGTTCCTAAACCAGTACCTAATGTCATGTATAATACAACTTTTTGTAATAATTCTGGACGTTGCCTAGCTTCTCCTAAAGCAAAACAATGTGCATCGTTTGCATATTTATACTGCTTGTCTTTGCCTAAAGATTGTGTCAAGATTTCTTCCAGTCGATTATATTGTAATGACCCTAATTTAGAACCCTTTTTTGCTAAAAATATTCCATTATGGTAATCAAAAGGACCTGGAATGGCAAATGCGTAATGCGACGCACTATGCGAAAATTGATTAAAGTGTCGAGTCCAATGTTTCTCTATATCAAATTGACTTGAATAGGCGTCATATTCTGTGTTGAAGATTTTGGTTGTAGGGCTAAGATGACCAATTGTGACTACACTAGAACAAATATGAGAACCTCCAATATCAGAAACAACAACTTTATTGACCTTGTTCAACTTAAAAGAAACTAGGTAGATAATAACTGAAAATGATAATTATTAATGCAAAAGTGGCTAGAATGATTCCTTTTTCTTTGTCTATATTATGAGCAAAGCCAATGTCTCCAGTATCTTGTTGATTGACTTTAATCACGATACTTACAAAATAGGAAACTGCTAAGGTCACAACAGCTCCAATCGCATTCCACCAAAACCAAAACACTTGTGGGCAAAACAACCATAAATACACATTCATTAATACGCCGGCTAATAGACCAGCATTTGCACCAATGTAATGCGTGCGTTTTATCCCGATTGCGGCAATAAATGTCGCAAATATTGGCCCATAAAAAACGGAGCCAATTTTATTAATGGCTTCAATGACTGTGGCGGCTATATCACCGGTAAAAAAGGCAAGAATGATGCAGACAAGGCCCCAAAAGAGTGCCGCATATTTTGAATACTTAAGATAGGTTTCTTGACTCAATTGTCTTTTTCTATTAAATATATCTTCAACTGTTGCTGCACTTAAAGAGTTAATTGTAGAACTTAATGAAGACATGGCAGCAGAGAAAATGGCAACCATTAAGATACCAATCACACCATGTGGTAAGTACTCTCTGATAAAAATTGGCATCATGAGATCAGGTTTGTCTGCAGGTATCATCTCTCTGAATGATGGCGTGGTTACGACGAGAGTCCCAATGATTAATCCCATCAAACAATAGGTTAGCGTAATGGGAAATCGCATTAGTCCATTACACAACAATGCTTTTTGAACTGTAGGGAGATCCTTAGCTGAAAACAGACGCTGTACCTGACTTTGATCTGTACCATAATATGATGCGTATAAAAAGAAGCCTCCAATCAGCATGGGCCAAAATCCAAACTGCTCTCCATCCGTCAATCCATGTTTACCAAAATCAATTACAGTTAATCTATCAGGATCAACGAGTGAAACAAACTCAGACCATCCACCGATGTAGTAAAGTCCAGCAATAAAACAAATGATTATTCCAATGAACAAGATGATCATTTGGATAACATCTCCATACACGACAGCTTTCATACCGCCTTGATAAGAATAAACAAGCGTAACCGCGCCTATAAGGATAATCGTGATCCACATGGGTATATCCATCACAGCTGTCAAAATAAGCGCGACCGTATAAATCATAACACTGGTCGCGAAGCTTCTTGAGATTTGAAAGACAATACTTAATAATATTCTTGTAGATGTACTATATCTCTTTTCCAAGTATTCATAAACGCTGATGATGCCCATATTAAACATCGGGGGAATTAAATATACCATTAAGAATAGCATAGCGACCGGAACAGCAAACTCATACGTCAACCACATCATACCGCCTCCTTGCTTAAGCCCTACGAATGCGGGTGCAGATATGAAGCTGATTGCAGAAAGCTGTGTGGCGGCTGTGCTTAAGGATAAAGGAAACCAGCCAAAGCTGTTACCGCCTAAAAAGTATTCTTTACCCGATGAGGATCCTTTGAATAATCTTCCCAAGTATAGAAATGACAAAATGTATATTAGGATGAATAAGTAATCTAATACATTCATGATGGTTCACTTAAAAAACTAATTATAGTTGATGCTGTCCATGAAAAGTTAGCGCCTCCATAGCCTTTAGATATGTTTGGAACCCTCGATTTTTGGGACTCAAAGTATTCATAGAAGCCAAGTTTTTTGACCAAGTATAATGAATCTGATTTAACAGTCTCTGCAAGATTATGATAGCCATATTTTTGTAAGCCTTCACGTATCATCCAATTCATATGCGGCCAGACTGGTCCTCGCCAATAGCGCTTAGAATCAAATAGAGGACTATCAATATCAAAACTTGGACATAAAAAATAGCCTTTGTCGCTCACAGATTGTAAATAATCAGCAATACGCTTGGCTTGATTGTCAGTAGCAATGCCTGCAAAAAGAGGAATGAAACCTCCTATTTCTTTATGTTTTAACTGCTCACCAGATCTCATATCATAGGACGCAAATACACCGAGTTCTTCATTCCAAAATTTGTCTGAAAAATTGGCCTTACTTTTTTCTTGCCACTCGACTATCTCACTCACGTCTAGTTGGAGAGCACGACCAATGTTTATTAGACTTTCATTTGATTTGATAAGGATCGCATTCATCATACAATCCTGAATCAGAAAAGGTGATTGTTCAGCTATTTCCACACCATCGTATGCATATCGTTTTCCCAGTTCGAGCAAATAGACATATCGGTCATACTGATCTTGTGTTGGACGTTCACTCGCATCCGCAAGTGTAGTGTCGATACGCTTATATTTGGTTAAGGTGTTTTTGTCAATCTTAATTCTGTTCAAAGATTCATCCCATAAGGGTGAATTATCTCTGCCTGATTCCCAAGGATGAAAAATGTAAAACAGACCTTCTTGGTTAGGATCCCTAAATGTGTATAAAAATCGATGATAAGCAACCAGCTTTGGAAAAATAGCTTTTACAAAATCGATAAGACTCTGATTGCTTTGATGTTTGTTAAAGATGTCTTCTAGGACAAAGCCGTAAACGGGAGGCTGAGTGATACCTGACGATTTTGGTTTTGCAGGAGCGCCTTGATTGACAGTACTTTGCCAAAAATCAAAGTTTGGAAAATATGTTTTCTCTCGCTCACTATGAAACAGTATATGAGGTAGCATACCATTTTCCCACTGTCCAGAAAACATGGATTTTATTTCAGCTATTGTTTTTTCAATGTCATAATTGGCGACGCCCATGGATACAAATCCAGAATCCCAATTCCATTGAAAGGGATATAATTTATTCGTCGGCACGGTGAAATTCCCCCGCCAATTCGTTTCTATTATTTCTTTTGCCTTTTCTATCAATTCCATTTGGTAATTTAAAGAAAAGAATGAAGGATAATTGATATCCTCCATTCGAATTACATGAAAAAACTTCTATCTCTGATATTAAAAATCAAATGCCAATCGTAAGAATACCCTTCTAGGTAGAATGGGACGTCCTACGAAAAAATTTCCTCCTGCGACTTGACTATTGCCCTGTCTTGGCGAACCTTCTGTTATGCCAGCAGTATCGAATAGATTAAATACAGCCAGCCCTATTCTCATGGATTCATTACCGCTGCCCAAGCTAAATGTATAGCCTGCATCAAGTCTCGCGATATTAAAACCATCCAATTCAACTGTGTTGCTATTGTTAGCAAATTTATTACCTAAAAAGTTAGAAGAGAAATTGATATCAAAACCAGAACGTTCATAGTTTAATCCCACCATACCCATGATATTTGGTATTCTTGCAATTTTATTACCTTCCTGCTCTGGGTTACTTTCCACTTTTGTGAATTGGTGATTTTGATATGTCAAATTCCCCATGATACTAAACGCTGTACTCACACTGTAATTTAAACTAGCTTCAAGTCCAAATGTTCTTGTACTTTGTAATGAAACCTCTTCAATAATATTGGCAGGATTATTCGGGTCGTTGATGAAGTCAACATTTCTTCTATCAGCCAAAGAATTTAAAAAGATGGCTGCTGTACCAGCTAATTTTGAACCTCCATATTTGACACCTACTTCTGTTTGAATGACTGATTCAGTTTCATAAGTTTGAGGGAAGCCCCGAAGAGGAAATGAGACAGACCTGAGTTGAGGGAAGAAGTAGCCTCTTGAAAAATTTGCATAAACGTTAGTCGTCGGTGATATTTTATAAAGACCAGCAATCGCAACCGCGATATCTGATGCTGATACAGTTCCTTTATTAAATGTATTGGAGCCTACGCCCGTTTCCTTACTTATTAGACCAGCAGCTCGTTCCCATCGTAAACCAACGTCAATATTATAGTTTTCTCCTTTAATCTCATCCGCTGCATAAAAGGCAACTTTGGTGCTTTCTAAATATTGATTGGATGTCTGTCGCCCGGCTATAAATCCTCCTGTCGAATAGTTAACCGTTTCCCCTGCATCATTGACATAAGAGACACCAACTGCTCGAGGAGAATTGCTGAAATCACCAAGTACATTGTGGATCCAATTGTTGTCGTCTGCTCTTGTATGTGACATAAATGTTCCCACAGTAATATTATGATTGTCCATTTGTTTGGTCAAGTTAAACTCACCCACCAATTCTTCCATGCCTCTATCCCTATCCAGAATTCTATTCTCGAAAAGTAAATCATTGGATCCGAGATTTGTACCATTATCGATATAACTAAATGTAGCAGATGCTGGTAAGTTTCTGTCAGTCAGATAGCCAGATTGTGTTTCTGGCGTATTGTGAGAACCATCTCCGTCTAAGAATAAATTGAAGAAATGATCATAAGAAGCAGCTTTTGTTTTTGCTGATAAGGCCCAATCATTACCAAAGGCATGCTTGAGTTCTGCCATTATAAAGCTACCATCTGTCGTGACTCCATTTCCTATTGGTGATTTAAATCTGCCATTTGGTGTATCAAATGCATAATCTTTTAACTGGCCTGATAGCATGGTGTAAATCGTCTCTCCATCATTTCCAATCGGTCTTTCACGAGCATCGTTAGAGTTATCCAAGGGGTAGGGTAAATAAAATTGAACATTGTCATCAATCTTCTGACCAGATACAACAAATGAGCTATTGCCATCATTGAATAACTTTTTAATATTGCCTCGAAATTGATAGCCTTTTGTTGGTAGACCAGTCTCTAGTGGCCCTTCGTCATAGCGGTAAAATCCTGAGAATGCATAAAATAAGTTTTCGGCAAGAGGTCCTGCTGTTAAAAAGTCTGCTCTTAGTCTACCGCCTTCTGCCCATTCTAATTGGACCTTATTTTGTGGAGTAGCTGATCCTCTGATACTATTGTAATTCACGATACCTGCAACGCTACCAGCACCAAATAGAGTAGAAGATCCACCCCTGACAAATTCAAGACTTCTAATGCCGATATCATTTCTGAAATAAACATCATGTGCTGATGAGTTAAGTCCAAACGTTGTTAAGATAGGAATACCATCAATTTGTAATGGAGTAAATGCATATTGACCACCAGAGGGAAAACCACGTACGAATAGATTGGTAGCGACTTCTCCTCCACCACCTTCTGCTGTAATGCCGGGGACAGTTCTTAAGACATCTGCTTGTGAGCTGCTTGCCAGTCTTGCGAGTTGGCGATTATCAATGACTGAAAGAGACATTGGAGATTCCTTCTGTGTTCTTCCCGTAAATGTAGCAGTCATAACGACCTCATCCAGAGCCAAAGCGTCTTCTGCCATCGCAATATCAACAACCATATTTCCTGAGTTAGGAGCAACAATAGTTTGTTGAGTTGAATATCCGATGTATGAATAAATAATGACTCCACCATCCGATGGTATACTAATAGTATACTTCCCATCCATGTCGGTAATAGTACCGATTGTTGTATTGAGTACACTGACATTTGCCCCAATGACAGCCTCATTATTGGCATCTAAAATCTGGCCAGTAACAGTAGATTGACTAAAAGAAAGAATAGTAATGAACATGAAGAGGCTGCTCATTAGTATCTTTAAGTTTGTGATAGATAGTTTTTTCATAATAATACTTTGTTTATATTAATATTCTTAGACTTAATAACTGTGACTTGTTATTTAATTAGTTGACTTAGACTGTTTGAAATACTTATACAATATTAACAGCAGTCCTCTTAAATTGATGGAATTATTCTGTAGACTTATGATGCTATTCTATACTTTTTATTATTAATGATAATTAACTTGCCATATTTATATAGATGAAACCTGAATTAGAAAAAATACACGAAGCAAATCAGGAGTCTTTTACGGCAAAAACAGTCATTAGAAGAAATCGTCCATTATTGACACAGGCATGGCATTATCATCCAGAAATAGAAATTTGCTACACGAAAACTAGTACCGGTAATCGATATGTTGGCAACAAGATTTCTGACTATGCCGTGGGAGACTTAGTCATGTTTGGTTCATTGCTACCACATGGTTTTACAACGAAGCAGCCTTGCGAACAAGTCGTCATTCAATTAAATCGCGAATTTTTAGGGCAAGGCTTCTTTAATAAGCCAGAGCTGAGAAACATTAATTCATTGCTGAATCAATCGAATAGAGGACTTCAATTTTATGGCAAAACATCAAATAAAGCAGTAAAAGTTATTCATAAAATATTAAAACATGATGGCTCTCAAAAAATAATTGATTTACTGAAATTGCTCCATATCTTATCAGAAGGGGAGGAACGCAGACAGATCTGTTCTAGAGAATATTCGATGTCACTGAACATCAATCAGCTCACTCGAATGAAAGCCGTATTTGAATATATTGAATTGAATTACAAAAAGGATATTAGTATAAAAAATGTAGCTGACCTAATTAGTTTGACAGAATCTGCTTTTTATAAGTTTATTAAAAAGCACACAAAAAAGAAATTTACCCAAATTATAAATGAATTTAGGATTAACCATGCCTCAAAATTATTAATAGAATCCGAATTCACGATTAGAGAAATCTGTTATCAATGCGGATACAACAATCTATCTTACTTTAATCGAAAGTTCAAAGATATTATGGAGGAATCTCCTCGAGTATTTAGGGATAAGTATAAATAGTTTCTGTTTTTCCTGATACTGGTCTTATCAGATATGGCCCGATACAGGTCTTATACAAATCCAGTCGGTGATCTTATAGGAATATTATCTAGGCGATTCCCGATCTGTCCATCAAACCATTCAAGGTGGTCACTCAGTCAAATCCTTTTTGAACAAGATTCAATAAATCATTTATAGGATCCAAATGGTCAACTTCCTTTCTAAATTCGCAATAAAAAATTGTTAAACTAGCAGCTTCGATTTATTACATTATTTACCCTTCTTTTTTGCTTGAGGAATAATGGATTTACCTTTATTGCTTGACTTTTTTGTCAGAGTTGAATCTGTTTTACTCATTCGTACTTGCTTTTTCTTTGCCTTAAGTTCTTCTGCAGTTTTTCTAATTGCTGCTGCCTTATTTTTCTTTGTTTGCATGATTTTTCAATTTTAGATTTAAGTGTTAAAAAATTACACGACCCCTTAAGCTTTCTATCATTTGTAGATTAGATTTTTGAAGTCAAGTAATAACAACACAAATATCATCATATGAATCATTCAAATGTCTCCGTAAAAACGAGTATTTTAACTGAGTAAATTACGTACTTTATTTTAGTTTACCTCTGGCTATTGTGAGAGAGTTGGGGTTAATTCGTCGTGTTATCATGAGCCAAGTTGGGCTAATGGTATTGTCAGAGCGATGAGGCTAATCGTAAAGTGATAAGTGTATTCTGATAAAATCTGAAAATATTGGCAGTGAAACTAATCAAGAAATTCAACTCTTCGATTTGAGTGTATAATGCACGACCCAAGATAGCGGCACTCCAATTATGATTGTTAAATTCTTAAGATTAATATATTGATCATCTGATTTACTGTGAAGACAGCAAGATTAGGTGCGTTATGCAATAGGCTCGGCTTGTTTTCAACATATGATTGTTATCCCGTTTCAAAAGATTACGGTATATTCTTTAAATATTGCATTATTATCAGCTTACAGTTTATATAAACTATCGCGAAAGGATAAGAAACTAAACTATTTGTGACGATTCAATTTAATGAAATGAAAAGTATAAAAAAAGATAAAGCTGCCATCCAGACACTATTTAGGACAACCTCAAAGAACCATTATACCTTAATCGAAGCTATTGATCGTAAGGCTAGTATCATTTTGACGATTAATTCTATCTTAATCTCTGTGGTTTTGGGATCAATTTATTTAGTTGATGGTTCTCAAAAGAGTGCAGTTGGCCTAATCGCGCAAGTGACGATCTATTCTGGTTTTTTATCTATGATATTTGCATTGCTCTCAATCCTACCTCATCGATATAAGAAGAACGATTCTATCATTTATGCGGGGGCTTCTTCAGTCAAAACAAGAGACGATTTTCAATCTAAATTCAATACGTTATTGCAATCTAGTGAGACAATATATACTGCGATGATTAATGACATATATGATATTGGGATAAGTATAAGACGTAGACAATTCTTAGTCAGATGTTCTGTAGCCGTTATTATTATTGGTATTTTATCAAATGTGATTTTATCGATTGTCATACTCTGACTAATGAGAATGACTACTCAAGGATTGTTCGATGGCCGTAATTTGTAATAAATTTTGTCCTTTAGGATATAGGTCAAATGGACCTCATTATCATCTCCGTCCTAGTGGTCTGTCAAGTATATATTGACGAGTTGAATTTGAGAGTAGTTTGTGCATGAACTAGGTGCAGGTTCGGTCTAACAGCCCAGCTATCAAGGCTGGTTCTATAACGGCGTGCATGTGCAAAATACGCCAACTAGTTTTGCCAGTTGCAAATGGTGCCGAGCTCAATAAATTTTTATGATCTATATTATATCGCGCTACAAGTAGTTTTGCGATGAATAGGCTCTTTAATCGTACACACCCCAATTATCAATAAAAAGAGGGCTAAAATAATCAACCCCCATTCACCCATGGTAGGAATTGCAGAAGCTGGTGGTTGTGAACAAGAAATAACAAAAGGTAGTCCTTGTGTATCACCCTTACCTAAATCAACGACAGGCTCAAAAGTAATCCCCCCATCAATAGATTGTATAGAATTGCCAGTCATAGCAACACCTTTTATTGTAATAGGTACAGTCCGGTAATGATTCACAAAATTTGGTACTTGAAATTGCCACTCTATCCAGTAGGTCCCTGCTTCAAGTCTGATATCTAATGCAGCTGTAATCTTCATGATAGGTCTAATACAAGAAGGAATTGTTCGTTCATTTGTCCTGTAATAACCTGAAAACTCAGAACCCAACAGCCTATTTTCATTAAGGTCTCCAAAAATGATTGTTGAAGCTGCACCTCCAGGTATTCCATCCCAAATTCTAATTTTAACCTCCTGTATGAGGGGTTCTATTCCTGGCTCATCGTTAAACGCATAAAAATCGACCGAAGTTAAATATTCCTCCTTTGTCAATACAAAATCTTCAGCAAGTGTCGTGTTCTTAATTAATCGACTGCTGAATCCAAAATTCCGAAGACCTTGAGAATCAGATTGTAATGCTGATACATGTGCACTGTTACAGCCTTCTCCAAAATGCGTTAAAAATCCAAGATCAGTTGATGTTCTGTCACCAGGACTACCATTGTTATAACAGACAACACTCTGAGCGTCAAGCTGTAACGCAGAACCCACGAGAACGGACAACACTAAAATTAAGATATAAACTCTACACATCAACTGACTTACCATAATTCAAAATCTTACTAAGTGATAAACATACGTAATTGCCATGAATTACAAGTAGGTATAAAAGCGTATAATTTAGAATTCAGTCACGTTCAGGGATTATCGAATTCAGTCAAGTTTAGGGATTATTGACTCATTTTTAGGGCTTTATGAGACATCGCGTTCATTAAAAACAATGTGGTGTTATGGATCATTCAATATCAGGATCGACCAGACCAACTTTAATGGCATATTTTACTAGACCAACTGTATTCTTAACCTTTAGCTTTTCGAGTAAGTTTCTCCTATGTGTATCCACAGTTCTGATACTAATGAATAGTTCTTTCGCGATTTCTTGATTTGTATATTCTTTGCATATCAATATGATGACTTCTTTTTCACGTGGAGTCAGCTGGTTATTAAAATAGTTGTTTACTGTAAGTTTAGTGTCAGTCAGGTGATTGATCAGAATATTTGAAATCTTTTGGCTATAATAAGTGCCTCCATTATAGACTTCTCTAATTGCTTTGACCATTTCATTTCCACCAATTTCCTTCAATAAATAACCTGAAGCACCAGATTCGATTGCCTTTAATATATACGCTCGATCTGAATGCATGGATAGAATCAACACCTTGATGTTTGGGTACAGGCGCTTAACGGTGGTTGTAAGGTCTAAACCAGATTCCTTACCTAAAGTAATATCCATTAGGATAACGTCAATTGGATGTATCTCTAATAGCTTAATAAGTTCTTTAGCGTTTGATGCAGAGTGGTTGATTGTAATATCTTCTACTTCGTTCAAGATAGAAATTATCCCATCACTGAACACCTTGTGATCATCAACAACAATTACCTTTATCATATTTATATATTATTGTACAGATTTTATTATTAAAAAACAGGTATCTCAATTGTACCTGTAAAGCCATTATTTGTATTTGTATCAATTGTGAAATATCCACGTAGAGCTTCTGCCCTTGTCGCAATGTTTTGTAAGCCAATACCCTTCGCCATCATCGACTCAACATCTGGTTGACTACAACCCCGTCCATCATCTTCTACAGTCAACATTATCTTCTTGTCATATTTTATCAATTGGATAGTAATACCATTTGCCTCAGAATATTTCAGTGCATTATTAATTAATTCTTGTGTTATTCTATAAAGGGCTATTTCAGTATGGATATTCAGTCTCTCATCATTACCAGTATAATACAGTGATATTTGAATTCCATTTGTTTGATTTATCTTTTGTATCAGATTTTCTAAAGCTAATCGAAGTCCAAAATCCTTTAATGAGCTAGGCATCAACGCATGAGAAATACTCCTAATATCTTCTGCTACATCATTAATTAATGCCTGTATTGACTTAAACTTTAATGCAATTGACTCTGGTAAGTCAGGATCTAAATCATTTCTGATACTATCTAAGTTCAACTTTATGGTTGACATCAATGGTCCCACTCCATCGTGGATTTCTTTAGCAAGTCTATTTCTCTCCTTCTCTTGACCTTTGAGCACGGCAGTTACGTTATCACGTTGCAGTTGCTTTAGAGGTGAGATATCTTGTGTCGTTAATATCATCCCATCAGTTAAGTTTCTGCCTTTTATTGAGATCACAGAGCCATCATTAAATGGTAATTCGACAAGTGTGAATTCTTGTCTAGATGGATCAATCGATTTTTTGATCAATACATATAACTCTGGAATATGTTTTATAATTTGTTGAATTGGTTTATCAACAATAGATCCTGGACTTTTGTTTAATTGTAGATGTGATGTCACTAGATGGTTGCAAATAGAAATGTCACCCATTAGATTATACGTCAATATGCCGAATGGAGCATTCTTTACCACCGAAACTAAAAATGCGTATGCGTCGGTTGCATTAGCCTTCATGCTGTAAATATTTAATGACTAAATCTATGGTTTGTGTATAGGAGCTATGCTCACCATACAATAGATAACTAGTCGGATTTCTAAATGATCTTTCTGGTATCAATTGTAAAATTGGAGTCAAATATTTAATATCATCCATGCAACTTTTAAGCATAACTGATTCTATTTTATTTAGACCTTTTAATAATATAACTCAATCAAGACAGATTTAATGTTATGTAATATATAATATCTAATAAAGTAATACGATTGCTAAACTTTTTCTAACAGTCGATTTTGTCAATAGATAGGATAATGTTTAAATCCATTATGCGATTTATACCAAAATGAATTCATTTTGGGACATTCTTGCTGGTTCTTTTGCCCGTTCTCAGCGTTGAAAATACTCGTGAATACATGCATTCACTGCGTTTTTCGCCTTGATAACGACCAAAATTATTCAGCAATAAAATTCCCAAACCACTTTCCTTTTAGTATAATTAGTATTTATATTCAGACGTTGAATAGTCTTGATTAGCTTAAAAATTATTTATTCCATCATCATCATCATCATCATCATCATCATCATATTCTAAGTCATAATTATTTTGGTAGTTATCTCTAATATGATCCTTTAAATTGCCCAGTCCATTATAATCAGAATCTTCTTTAATAATATATTGTGCCTCTGTAGAACTCATTTTTATGAAATAGTTTTTGTGTCTAGTTTTGAGAACGATTCCCACAACTTGCTTTTTATCATCGTCAAGTTGAGTGACTAGATTATCTTTAAATCCATTCGGATTTTTTAGTTTTAAAAGCTCTAAAACTTTTGAAGGTAGATCAAAGTAATCAATAATTATTCTTTTCATATTAGTTTACGTTTTAGCCTTAATGTGCTTAAATATAAGTGATGGAATTTGTAAGGTGCTTAATTGCCGTAATGTGCTACTTGGATCAATGATCCGGCCCCAAAAATTTCGATTATAAGTAGAAAATACAAGTAAATCTGAGAGCCTAATAATTGCATAGTTTTCTTGTTGAATATACTGGTTATAGCCTATTGATTCTGATTCTAGAGTAATTTTTTCGTTGACATATTTATTCAAATAAGTCATCCACTTCTGAGAATGGATTTTGTCTAATTCATCAGTTTGATTTTCAATAATATGCGTGAGCTTAATATTAGCTAAAGGATATAATTTGCTTAAAGTAGTTAGGTTATTTAAGTTTTTATCATCAAGTGTTTTTAATAAATAATTGATTGATTCAATTGACTTAAATACCTGTAAAGTAGGTAGGACAAGTATAGGTGTCATGGTGTGTCCAGTAATAGTGTCTTTTATAATATCGCCAATTCTATCTTGGTGTTTTATAAAGATATTTTGTCCGATGAATATGAGGTCCAAGTTGTTTTCAGTGACAAATTTATCGAGGAACCAAGTTTCGTTGTCACCTTTTATTGTTAGGTTCACCCAGCTTGAATCAATATACTTGAAAGTTTCACTTTTTATTTTATTTATCAAGTCATTTCTTAATTCTAAATTAGTTATTTGTTGATCTAAATTATAGTAGGTTTGACTAGAAGATAATAATACAGGATCCACACTTTCATCAAAGTGTATGATGTGTAATTTGCATTGATAGTGCATACAAAATTCTGCTACATACCTTAGGACATCAGGAGATTGAAGGTCCAAATTTGAGATTAACAATACTTCTTTCATAGTTACTGATTTTCTATTACATCTGATTTGCCTCTATTATTTTCGAGATTAAATGCTTATGTCAAGTTTAATTGATATTTGTTAGCCAAATGAGACAGCTCTGTTTTAAAAGATATTTCTTCATGTAAGTCCTTTTGGTTTTTAATGTATTTTTCAAATTCTGTATATTGCGAATACCCAAAACTGAAAGCATAGTAACCGTCTTCCCACTTAAATTTGTAAGTTAAACCAAGGTTATTATTAATCCATAAAGAACTTGCTCCCTTTAATGTCTGAATGATATCGCTGACGCTTTGTACTGAGTTTAATTCTACAATACAATGTATGTGATTTGACAATACAGCTAAGGACTGTAAATTGATTTTATTTTTGTTTGCCAGAGATAGTAAATACCCTCTCACTTTATCTTGTTTATGATTTAGCATATGTATGTCATTATCGCAACGCCAAATTAAGTGAATTAATATTTTAGAATGATACATGATTCTATATTATAATTGACTAAATAATTATCGTTTAGATGCTATATAAGTGATGTCAGAAATAAAATTATTGAATAATTTCATTTACATCATTTCTTAAACCTTTTGTACTATTATATCAGCTGAAGTATTACTTTTTGAAATAAATATTGGAACCTGAATTGAGTTAGATAATCTATATGTATTTGAAGGACTAATCATTGAGCCAAATAGTGATCTCTCATTGCTTACCATACAAACCATATCTACCTGCCCTTGATTTACGTATGCCTCTATTGATGATGACGTTTTACCTGCCATCGTGTTAAAACTCAATAATTCATGCTTTATTTCTCTATGAAATAATTTCTTCATGATTTGCATATTCATCTCTACTTCATACATGTCCTCGTCATCGTTAATAATGTGAAGGCATGTTACATGTGCAAATAAAAGCTCAGCCAAAACGAGAATATCCATCAAGAAACCTAATTCTTGAAATTGGAAATCAATTGTAAATACAATATCATTGAAGGACTCTAGATTGAAAGAATTAGGTACGAGGAGCACTCTGCCATGCCAATGATTTAGTATAGGTCTGGCTATGCTCGCAAAATGAGTTGATAAGGTAGACTGTGACGGCAAGATGCCTAATATTAAAATGTCAGGTTTTAGCTCTTCAGCAATAGTCAGCAGTTTTTCAGTAGCAAAGCCTGTCTCTACTATATAATCTATTTTAGTATTATGATTTTCATGTTTAGGTGACGACTCTACTAGTTTCTTCAATTGGTTAAAGTGGCTTACCAAGACCTGATTATTGACTTCTTCTTGGGTTTTAATATCTGGACGGAATACATGAAGAAATGTAATATCAGATTTCGTCATAAATGATAATTCCAGACTCAAGTCAATCAGATACTGGACATCATGATCTATGTGGAGTCCTACAAGTATTGTATCTACTTTCATAACACTTTGGTTTATTTTTTCTAAGCGCCAAATATGGCACTTAGCTTTGTATTTTATCTCTATAAAGATAATTAGAATTGACCTTATCTATATAATGCTAAACACGTAATACATCTAGGTAAATCACTTAGACTGTTTGGATTTATGCATAGTTGGATAGCAAATTTTATTTTACAACAACTTACGAATGAAGCATTGGTTGATATTTCCATCTCACTTTTGACGTGATTTGTAACACATATTTATTTTCATCATATCAAATAAATCAGATATGTAAATCATTGATGTTTATCAGGTTGGAAAAAACATATTACGATTTTATTGTATGAGTATCTCTTCGATATTTAAATTACCCAAGGCGTTTTGGTCAATCAGCATAGCATTTGCAATACGGTACTTATTAAAACTCTTTATAATTCATTCTCCCCTCACTGAATTGTAAAGTCACTCGGTAATCGAATTAGCAATTATAAAATTAAACTCAAGCTTTATGTCAAAAGCATTTTTTACACAACGAATTGGTACGATAGTCACTATGGTATCTTTTGGGATGTTGCTTATGCCAACTGCATCTCATAGCCAGGTTGCAACTTGCCCTGCTATCGCCTGTAATGATGAAATCCAAATTTCTTTAGATCAAGAATGCGATTTCTTATTAGACCCTTCGTTCTTTTTGGAAGGTGACATCGTTGATCAAATTCTCGATCCAAATGAGAATTTTACCATATCGATTTCTTCTCTCGAAATAGCTGCTTTACCCTTGCCTAGTCAAGGCTCTGTAGCCGAAGGATGGAATAGCGATAAATTATTTGGTTCGCATTTATATAAGATCGAAAATGATTGCCGTAACAGTTGTTGGGGTACAGTAACGATTGAAAGCAAGCTACCTCCACGGGTTATCAATGATCCTGCCGAGATATGGACTTTTAATTGTTCTGAAATTTTTGATGTCTTAAATAGTGATGAATATACTGACAATTGGGGCTTGAACCCAGAATTGAGTGAAGCTTGTCAAACCTTTAACTACAACATGTATTTCAAGGATGCATTTTCTCAATTACCAAATTGTGCAGATGAAACACAGAGTACATATACATCTATGTTGTCAGGTAAGATCACAGATGATTTACAAGATGATTTGCTTTTGATAGAAGATCAACATTTTGCTCCTGATGGATCAGCTTTAAATATGTTTAATGGGGCACCGATTACAGAGTGGCGTGCAGATCTACATGTTGCACCTGATGTGGCTGATTGCAATTTGATGGTTGATATCGGTAGTGAATTAAAATATTTAGTGAGTCGAATTGACGGGACGTATGATTGGGTGTTTGCAGATTTAGAAGTCTATGTATACACAGTGATAGGGAATAACATTGTAACAAGTTCACAATTGACATCATTTCCTGCATCAGTCGATCCAGGTGATAACTTATTAGTAAGAGCTTCTCATCCAAATGCAGAGGGATCATATAAATTAACATTCTCAGGCGATTGTACAGCAGGCTTAGAAAATAATGTTTGCGTTCGAAATTGGTATGTGAGTAGTATGGATCATGGTGTCAAAACTGAGCAATTAATATTTCAACAAAAATTTAAATTTAACAGCCTTGATCTTGCTGAGGTGTCATGTCCTACTTCTGGATTTGTCGTTGCCTGTGATGTGAGCAATGAGCCAGATTCTTTATATGAGTATTTCAAAGCTATTGATTCAGATTCGGCAGCTATTGTTAATTCGTATCCACACATTTTAACGAACAAACGAAAAATAGGCATAGTTAAAGTGGATTCTATCATCCATGAAGAGATTCCGATTGATACCATTATAGACAAAGTGTACCTGGGTGGAGAATGGGTGCTTATCCCAATCGTCACTAAAGAGATTAGAGAAACGATCGTTCGAGTAGAAAGAAAAGTAGAGGTGCCAATTATTATTCCATTACCTCCTGGCTCACACCAATGTAATATTGTTGTTGCCAAAGATGATGTAGAAGTACCTATTTGTGGATATGGCAGTAAAGGCTCACACAAAGTTGTCAGAACCTGGAGCGTTATTGATTGGTGTTCTGAAGAAACTAAAAATTGTACTCAGGTCTTTGAAGTCCGAGATACTGAAGCACCTGAGGTTGAATTATACAAAGATAAAATTACGGTCAGTGTTGATCCGTGGCAGTGTAAGGCCTCTGTGTTCATGCCACCAATTCATGTATCAGATAATTGTAATGTAGAAATCGATTTGGCTCATGATAAGTCAATGGAAGTCCACATGCAATTGGAACATATCGAAACTGGATATAAAGAAGATGCGCAAAGGATCTGGGAAGGTGACATGGAAGTACCTGCTCAAATTATTGATGATTATCAGGCTTACCCTATGGGATTTGCTCAGGGCATGTCTGTCGGTATGTACTGGGTGCATTATACAGTATATGATGAATGTGGCAATAAGTCATTGACGAAAAAGACATTATTAGAAGTCGTCGATGATGTTCCTCCTGTGGCAGTTTGCCCAGAGCAATTAGCAGTGACTTTAATAGCAGATGAATATGCCGAAGGTGGAGCAGTCGCCAAAGTGCCTGCAGCCTCGTTTAATAATGGCTCTCATGATGCTGGTTGTAATGAAGTGTACATAAAAGTGATTCGCATGGATGAACTGGAGGCGGCTAATTCGCTGACTTATGGTTTGCCAATTGCTTGTGAAGGACCAGATGCGATTGTACCTGGTGAAACGGATAAATTTGGAGTCGCGAAAGATTCAACGTGGTTAGTTTATTTTGATGATCATGTTAAATTTTGCTGCGGTGACGAATCAGTAGTTGTCGTCCTTAGAGTGTTTGATCAGGATCCAGGTGATGGACCGATCTCACCATATGATTATGTCGGTAATTATAATGATTGTATGATCTCTGTGAATGTATCGTCACAAGCTCCACATCTGAAGCACTGCGCACCAGAGCGCTATGTTGATTGCGAAGATGATATTTATGATATGGATAAAATGGGTAAGCCAGCATTAGGCTCTTCATGTGATGAGCACGCGATGATGTATCGTGATACGGATTATGGTGATGCATCTTGCGGCAGAGGTAGGGTAGAGCGAGCCTGGTATTATGATATGAATTACAATGGTGAAATCGATGAAGATGATCAGCACATGTGTAGCCAAAGCATCTATTTAACCGCTCACACCTTTGATCCTACGAGTATAAAATGGCCAAGTCATTATACTGGTGACTGGGTATCTGGTATCCATGTTGAGAAAGATTCTTATGGGTTTTGCACAGAGAAGCCACATGAAATCCAATTACCTTCTCCATTAAATTGCGCAGACGATATTGAATTATGTACGCCTGAATGGCAAGATGTGACCTGTGGTCTCATTGGGTATAATGTAGATGTAGATACGCTGAAAGTACCTAACTCTGGAGGATGCTCTAAGATCATTTATAAATGGACGATCATTGACTGGTGTAACTATGATCCGAATGAATACAATCCAGGTAGCAACCATTACAATGAAAGATACGAAGCTGTCAAAGACGATTGTGCTGATGAAGGGTGTATTGCAGCGAATGAGTATGGTACATATTTTAGGTATTCAAGAGTCAAGAATGCTGAAAAACGAGATTCAGCAGCCATTGTATGGGATGGTTATTATACTTGGGAGCAAGTCGTCAAAATTGTTGATGATCAATTACCAATTATTGATGATGGAGTAGACGTTGATGCTGAATTAGTTGGGTCAGCCTGTACTGGCGGTATGACTATAACAAAACATGCAGTCGATACAGGATGTATCTCTGAGTTGAGCTGGGATGTATCTATTGAGGATAATGAAGGGGCAACCGTAGCGCAGCATATGGCATCAGGATCAGATTTATCGTGGACGGTTCCAGATATCTCTGCAGGTACTTATAAGGTGAAATACGTTGTATCAGATGGTTGTCAAAATACCGCTTATGAAGAAGATACATATACAGTGAATGACAATAGAGAACCGACACCATATTGTATTGCAGGAGTTTCAACAGCTGTCATGCAAGGTAATGGTGAGGTGACGATATGGGCTTCTGATTTTGATTTAGGTGCTTATGATAATTGTGATGAGAGTCGATATTTAAGATTTACATTTTCAGATACGCATCCTGATGAAGACGAAACGTATAATCCAGATCAAAGAAGTTCTGCTTTGTCTTATTCTTGCTCTGACCTTAACAACGGTGTGACTGTCTTAGAGCTTAGAGTCTATGTATGGGATACTAATGACAACAGAGATTATTGCACAGTTGACCTGAGGGTTGATGACAATGAATCAATTTGTAGTGGAGACAATACAAATAATCATGGTGCAGACAACGGTGGCACTGATGGCGGCACAGATAATGGTGGAACAGATAATGGTGGAGACAATGGCGGAACAGATAATGGTGGAAATACATCTGGTGGTTCTAACAATGGTGGCAATGACGGTAATCCGGTTGCTGGCCAGACAGCTAGAATTTCAGGTGTTATCACGACACAGAATGGTGGGATGATACACGATGTCAATATTTCGATAAATAGCACATTGAGTAATTATCCAAAAAATTACACGAGTCAATCAGGCTTGTATGCATTTGAGGACAATCCGATGGAATACAACTATGTCATCTCAGCATTTAAAGATGATGATTATCTGAATGGTGTGAGTACATTGGATTTAGTCCTAATCCAACAGCATATATTAGGATTGAAATCCTTTGATGATGGCTATAAAGTGATTGCTGCTGATGCGAATAATGATCAAAATGTATCTGCTAGTGATATTGTCCAATTCAGACAATTAATACTCGGCTTGATCGAAGAATTACCTTTAAATGATAGTTGGAGATTTGTCGATGCGAAGGACTTTTTGGATCAAAATAATCCTTGGCCGTTTACAGAAGAACTATTAGTTAGTTCATTATTTTCTAATTCTATTGACCAAAACTTTATTGGAATCAAGATTGGAGATGTGAATGGTAATGTGCAAGCGAACAATGTGACATCTATCGAGCAGAGGTCTAGTGAAGTTAGAGAACTAACACTTACTGATCGGTATGTAGAAGAAGGAGAATATTTCACTGTCGATATAGAGACTGAAGATCTTCAAGACATCCATGGACTCCAAGCCAACCTACAATTGACAGGTTTAGACTTGTATGATATTAGCTCTGACAGACTTGTCTTGTCAGATGATAATTTCAATTATAGATCGAATGAAAGTGTGGTGCTGAGTGCAGATAAAACAAGAGATGTTAATCGTGAGGACGGTAATTTACTCTCAATCAAATTGCAAGCAAAGACTGACGGCTTATTAAGTGAAATGATCAGTATTGGCAATGCGCTGGCAGCAGAAGCATACGTTGGAGATGAGTTGCAAGTTGATCAACTAGAACTCGTTTTCGAGAATCAACATTTTCAGACTTATGAGCTAAGTCAAAATCAGCCGAACCCATTTACAGAAACGACTTATGTGAAGTTTGTACTCCCAACAGAAATGGAAGCTAGCTTTAGAATTCTAGATGTCTCTGGGAAAGAGGTGTTTACAACAACACAGGTCTTTAAGCAAGGTCAAAATGAAATTAGAATCAATAAGAATGAACTGAATACAGCAGGCATACTGTATTATCAATTATATACAAAGGAATTTACATCAACCAGAAAAATGATCTTACTGGAATAATGATTGCCCTTTGTTAAAGAATCAGTTCTGTAGAGCTTTGAGTTTTAATGCCTTCTCGTTTTCGAGAGGGCATTTTTTTGTGATTTTAAGCGATTTGCAATGCTGCGACTATTGAATTTTAGAAATAATTCTTTGATTTCCTGTTTGATATAACAACTATTAATTATATGTGGATAATATGTAGGGCTTTAGAAGGTAGCTTGTAGGTTCTAGATGCTTCTTACACTGAGGTTAAGCTATTACATTTGTTATGCAGTTAAAGGTGTTAATTAATTAAAAGGGTCTTTTGAAATGTCAAAAGACCTTTTTTATTTCTCCTACCACCAAGTAACTGAAATCTTTAAAGCAAACAATCTACCTCTTTCCAATAATTGAATCCAATACAACTAAGTGCTCTCTAATCTTTACACTCTTGTGTGTCAAGGAGGGTCTGGGATCCTTTCTGGATTTCAAAGCCAGGATTAAGTAGCACATATTTTCTAGCAATAAAATTCACATCAGCGTTTTTACTTACCCTAACACTCCCAGAGGTATTTATCAATATCTTTGCATGGCGACTAACATCTGAATTTATATTAGAAGAATAAGTAAAACTTGCATCACAATCACAGAGAGGACAAAGTGAACCACCACAGTCAACCTCTGTTTCATCACCATTCATGATGCCATCTCCACAAGAAGAAATCGTTAACCTTGGACTGGCTTTTGAGCACGTATTATTAGTCTCAGTGGATTCTGCAGATACTTCTTGATAGTCAGCGATCATCCCGACATAATACCTGCCAAATGGAATGTTTAGATTGCTAATGGAATAACTAAAAGCCTCGGTACTCTGTTGGCCAGCATTCAATGAGGTGACAAAATCAGAACCAATAAAAATATCCTCATCTGCTGTAATCGTTCGATTTAGTGATAAGTAGTATCCCACGCGTGTGCTGGGTGAGGGCCCTGAACCTACATTTTTAACAATAACGTTTGACAGTGAAATTGTACTCGAACTGATGGTCAATGTTCCACAGGATTCCATTACTAAGTCTGGATCACAACTGTCACAATACGAACCTCCACAATCAATGCTAGTCTCATCTCCATTTTGAATCCCATCCGAGCAAGACGTCACAGTGATTCTTGGACTTGAAAAAGAACATCGGTTGTTAGCTTCATTTGACTCAGCTCTTGTGGATCTATAATCCGCAATCATTCCAAAATAATATAAACCTACTGGGAGGTCTAAGTTATTTGTTGATACTGAAAACGCTTCAGTACTTGTCTGACCTGCATTTAATATGGGTACAAAATCTTCTCCCAGAAAATAATCGCTCGTTGTGATAGAGTTATTAGTAGATAAGTAATAGCCGACATAAGAGTTGCCGATTATTCCTTGTCCACTATTTCTTACTTGAATACCTGAAACACTCAATGATGTAGGACTGACTATCATAGTACCGCAATCTAACATCGTGAGGTCACCTTGGCAAGGCGAGCAACCTGGCCCTGAGCCTCCACAATCAATACCCGTTTCATCTCCATCTTGGATATTATTGCTGCAATACGTACAGCTGTTGTTGCTAGGATAATTTTCTGCTGCTTGATCATTACATGTAGGTACGGCTGGGGGATTGTATAAATAATCCACACATTGCTTATCTAAGGCATTTACCTCAGCATTACTACAGCAGCTATATCCACTCATGTTTGCTTGAGTAACAGAAGAATTCATATGCTGGAAGCCGATTGAATGGGTCAATTCATGCGTGATCAATAAGGTGAAGTTGGTTTGACTATTCCCATTCACAGTAATGCCACAACTGCAGCTACCTGCTCCATTATTAAGAATCACATAGCCATATGCTGCTTCAGAATAAGAAGCACCATTATACTGGTGTTGAAGGCTGGTATAAAAGTACATACCGCCTAATGCCCAAATACCGCTACAACCACTCAAATTCGCGATTTGATTACACGGATCATTAAAAATCACAGCGATACTCCGTCTGCCATTAAGATTGCTGTCGAGATACCCCGTAAAATTCCCATTCTGAGCACCATTGCCAGAGCAATTGGGTGAGTAATTATTAAAGGAACCTACAAGATCAAGATTAAGGCCCAAATAATTTGCTGACATATAGGACATGACAGTATTCATCTTGGCCGCTATACTTGTGCATCCTGAACCAGATGCTTGATAATAGACTTTTACTGGATCAGTTTCCATGTTTTCCCAACGAGGTGAAGGATTTACTGGAAACAAATTACAATGAGTAGGAATTGCTTTATGTGTTTTGGACTGGGATCTTTGGTACTTAAATGGAGCGATAGCAGCATTAGCATCCCAAGTTTTTTTGTGCTGGGCCACAGCCGTTAATTCTTGAATCAATTTATTTTTGTCGTAGTTGTTGAGGGGTTCAGTCTCTATTTCCGAGTTGGTCATATTGAGTAACCCGGTTTGATAAATTGGGACTAATAGTTCTTGTTTATCAACAATCATTTCTTCAAAAATATAGTAAGATACGCAAGCTGTCATCCATTCGCCAAAACCATTGCGACGTAAAAACAGTAGGTATGTCTTGTCTTTTTCAAACCTTACTTCACCAGCGATACTCTTATAACGTCCACTTTGACTAATACTGTGATATTTGACAGGAACCGTTGACAATTGATCTCCTTTCACAGTTTGAAGTACCTGAAATTGCTGATAATAATTGGTCATGTCGCCGTTAATCTCTGTGCGTATATCTGTCGTTTTTACTAGATAAATAGCGTCAGCTGTAGCTGTCAAGTGACCAAGATTTTGGAATGGGGCTATCGTTGTTGCGGATGCCAGTCCTACAACTAAAAGTAAAGCTGATCCTAATAGAAATATTCTCATTTTCTTCAGAATCAATAGGTTATAAATACTTACTACAGATTATTCATCTGCTACTTCTATTTCGGATAGAATATAAAAATGGGGCGTTAGTTAAATAAGAGCCTTCAATAACGATTACTTAGAAGCTGTTGAAGATCACTATGATGGCAAAATTAGGAAAACAAACTGATGAAACTATAGTGTATACCCTTAGAAATAGAAGAATGTACAAAAGATAATATTAGGAGACAAATAGCGCTGGTTCTGCTTCCATGATACTTGTCATATCCTGTATGGGTATGGCACCCACATCGAGTAAAGCTTGAGGAGAGGTGTCCCTAGCAAATCCGTAGCAGCGCATACCTGCTGCTTGAGCCGCCGTAGCACCACTCACACTATCTTCTACGACAATACAATGCTCTGGACGTGTATTAAATCGTTTAGCAATGTGTAAGTACAAATCCGGTTTTGGCTTCCAAACTTGTATGTCGTAAGCGGAAAAGATACGTTCATCAGCAAAGTGTTTTCGTAAACCTGTAATATCCAGATTCAATTTAATTTTATGCTGGGGCCCATTCGATCCAACACAAGATGGTATAGTTAGACGCTGCAATAGTGTTTGCACGCCTTCAATTGCTACCATCTCAGTTTTATAGGCTTCAAATGAGCGTTGGCGATAGGCTCCTTCTAGGTCGAAATCAAAGTCCTCACCTAAATGATCTTTTACAAATTGAATGGTGTTTTTCATCGAACCTCCCTTCAGATTTTCGAATACCTCTTGAGGCGATAATTGCAGCCCTAACTCATTGAAAATCTCAGACATCACACGGCTAGAGATATGCTCACTATCCACGAGTACTCCATCGCAATCAAAAATGATTAATTCAAAAGGCATATTGGTGATTTGGTGATTAGTGATTAGTTGATTGGTGACTGGTAAATTGGGTGACTGGTGCTTGGATAATAGGTGACTGATTAACTCCTTAATCAGTTGGTTATAAATTGAATATCCGCCTAATTGTTAATTGGAACAGTTGATTATTGGTGACTTGAAATTGTGCTTATATTAAGTCCACTAATCACAAAAAAAACTAATCACCAATCAACGAATCACCAACTCAGTCCAATAAAATGACACCATGAGCCATAAACTTGAGTTCTTCTTTAGGCTCATTAATAGCAAGGATTTCTTCTTGTGGTAAGCCTTCATCTTCAGCATAATGTCTTAATTCATCAACCGGAGTGATTTCCTTATACGCGCGGCCCTCTACAATAACATCTCGTCCTGCAATGTCTTTAGGCATAAAAAATCCGTAATCTTTAAATTTTACAAACAATGCATTCGAGTCGTCAGCAGAGCTTGATGTAAGGTTCATCCAGCAACCCTTTGCTTGGCATACACCAGTGACTCGAGCTTTTACCTTTACATTTTTAATTTCGTCTACTGTTTTCAACTTTTCATATAAATCTTCATAGGCAATCGCGCCATCAGAACTAATTTGCTCGCCAAAGAAGGCCAAATTTTCCTCGTTCATCTGAGCAACTGGCGCTTTTTGCTGACAAGAAACAGACAACATTGTCAGACAGATCATAAAAACATATAGATTACGATTCATACTTTGCATATTTATTTTTACCCAAAGATACAACATGTAATTTCTTAAATCAAAATCAAGATCAAGACAAAATTAAATCAAAATCAAAATCAAGACAAATCAAAATCAAAATCAAAATCAAAATATCTCAACCACTATCCACTATCCACTATCCACTATCCACTATCCACTATCCACTGTCCACTGTCAACTATCCACTCTCAACTACCCACTATTCACCCCAAGGCTATTTGATCCTTCAATCCTGCGATATCAACATTTCGATTCACAAGATCAATGGCTTTTAATACCTTCCACGGTGTACGGCGATTAATTTTAACTTCGAGTCGACTGATTTTGAGTCCGACACCATAGGTTTCTAACGGCGTTTGTATGACTGGGATTTTATGTTTATTGACATAGTTAATCGACTCTTCTGATAGATCGCCTACACCTGTTATAATGATACCAGCCAGAGGAGTACTCTCGTGATCAACAAGAGAAGAAAACGAAATGATTTTTTTTATGGCCCGATTAATTAAACGTGTTCCTGTCAACAAAAGAATATTCTGGAATGACTTGAGTTCTGTCATATTGACTAAAGATCCGCCCATCACATCTGCCACCCGATTATACATATTGTCAGGATGCATGATACAATCGCCCTTGATTGCGGCACATATGGTTTTGACTAGTGGATATGCAAGCGTCTTGTCATAGGGTAGTATACCTAGTAAATTGAGGTTTTGCCGTTTTAACCACATATTGAGATATCTGCTGACCTTTTCAGCTTTTTCATCTATCACCTTATTTACAATCACGCCTAATATAGGTACGCCTTCTTCACGAAAAAGAGATGTCGTCATGTTTAGCATATCGATGGTACTGCCAATACCACCTTCGACCACCATGATGACTCCAGCATCGACTAATTTGGCAACTCGAGCATTGGATAGATTGGCGATGGTACCAACTCCGGGATGGCCCGTTCCTTCAAAAATGGTTAATTCATGAATCCTATTGAGTTGGTTCTTGGCATGAAGTATAATTGGATCTAAGGCAAAAGCATCTGGGTTATCAATAATCTCTTCAGTCGTTCCCTTTGTGAATATCACAGGGCTGTGTAAGGTCGGATCGACATCAAAACCGATTAAATCTGCAAACAAGACAGTGTCCTTATCTACTTTATGATTCATGAAATTGACATATTGCTGTCCGACTGGTTTACAATAGCCGACATCTATGCCTTGATTCATAAATGTTTTGACTAAGCCTAAGGTCGTTGTCGTCTTGCCAATATGTTGACTTGTTGCGGCTACGTATATGTTTTTATATTTCTTCATATCACTCGATCAAATGGTCCGATGTTTACGGATTCCATAATTAGGAATTTTTGTGGGTATTTTCTGCATAAAGGTGGTATTAATTCGAGGGGGAAGGAAGGAAGGAAGGAAGGAAGGAAGGAAGGAAGGAGGAGCAATGAGGAATGGGGAAGGTATAAGGAGGAAGTTTGAAGTGGGGGAGTGAGGTGGTGGAGTTTTGCGAATCTAGGGATTATGGTTAAGTTGGAACCTTAAAAGACCAACTGGTATAAGACACAAATTCAGATTTGAAAGTTTAAAGCCATGGTACCGAGCAACGGATCTTTTGTAAAAGGCATGAATATCATTATTGATTCATTTCCTAAAAAGAGAGATTTAATTTCCAGTCAGCTGCTTAGAGCCTTAGATTCTGTAGCCTTAGTTATTACAGAAGGTTCTTTGAGGCAAAGCTTTTACATGCAAAGAAACTGGATCACTAGCTGAAAGAGTGGCTTGTTTGCATAAAGCTTAGCAACGAATTATATAACCGAGGCTTAATTCGTCCAATATTATTTGAGGTTATGTGTAGTCCGAGTAAAATATAGACAGACTTGTCTACTTTGAATAATTTATATATCTTTGAATTGTGAAAAAATCAGAGCTCAGAGAAAATATAATAAAAACAGCTGCTGAATTATTTTATCGAAATGGTTACAATTCAACTGGAATTAATGAAATAATTCAAAAATCTGGAATAGCAAAAGCAACATTGTATAATCATTTTAAATCGAAGGAGGAACTCTGTTTATCGTATTTAAAATATATGAACTACAATTTCTTGGAGAATATTAAAGAATACTGCTACTCCAGACCTGAAACAAAATTAAGGATTTTATCAATATTTGATTTTTTAGAAGAGTTTTTTAATGATAAAACATTTAATGGATGCTGGTGTATTAAAACAGTATCAGAACTTCCAAAAAATGATAAAAAAATAAAAAAAGAAATTCAAAATCAAAAAGGTCAATTCATTGAATTCATTTCTGATTTAACTACAGTAAACTATAAAGGAAAAACGTCAAAGTATAAAGCATCAAAGGCTAGACAGATTTATTTACTATATGAAAGTGCTGTCGGCGAAAGTCATTTGCACCAAATGGATTGGCCAATAAGAGAAGCAAAAAGTATCTGCGCTCAAATAATTTAAAAAAAATTTATTCACTTAAAGACAGACTTGTCTGTATATTTTATAATTAAATATTAAAAAATGATAGAATTTAAAGACAAAGTAGCCATCGTAATAGGTGGAACAAGTGGAATAGGAAAAGCCACAGCACAAGAATTGCTTAATAATGGTGCAATAGTTCACATTGTTGGTAGAAATCCGAATAAAGTATCCGATGCACCTAAGCTAATAAAGCATCAAGCGGATATTACGAATAGTGAAGATGTAAACAAGTTAATTGAAGAAATTAATAATCTTTCAAATATAGATTTCTTAGTTAACGCCTCGGGGATCTTTGGACCTAAACCTTTTTTAGATCATACTGTAGAAGATTATGATTCCTATTTAGATCTAAACAGAGGCTTCTTTTTCTTAACCCAAGCAACTGCAAACGCAATGAAAAAAAGTGGTGGTGGTTCAATTGTGAATATTGGATCTATGTGGGCAAAACAAGCCGTTAAGGCAACGCCATCAACTGCTTATTCGATGCAAAAAGCTGGCTTACATTCATTAACTCAGCATCTGGCTATGGAATTAGCCGATCACAAAATAAGAGTCAATGCTGTATCTCCGGCAGTTGTCAATACTCCGGTATACCACGGTGTTTTTGGAGGCGAAGAAGAAGCAGAAGAAGCATTGAAAGGATTCAATGGATTTCATCCAATTGGTCGAAATGGTACTCCTGAGGATATAGCTAATAGTATATTGTTTTTACTTTCGGATAAAGCATCCTGGGTTACTGGAGCAATTTGGGATACTGATGGCGGTGTACGTGCAGGAAGAAATTAGAAAAAGCACATGACATAATATATGACGGGAGACTACCTTTGGGATAGTCTCCCGCATATTTTTTTCGATATGGTCTATAAAAAAAATCAATTGAGAGACAATCGAAATAGCAACAGCAGCCTCCAAACCCATAGCTTGTTCAAACAAAAAATAACTGGCTAGAAATCGAATCACATACCACCTGAGCCTCCTCACTTATAATCCAAATGTCTCCATCTTGTACAACTTGACCAGACTCCAGATAAGCGAATGACTCCTTTGTAAAGTGCGTTGCAAATCGATCACCAAGAGATTTTATATGCTCCAGACTCACACCCCATTTAGTACGCAGGCCTGTCATAATATATTCGTTATAATGATCTCTTGTACTTAGAGTTTCTTCTTCATAAATAGGCTTACCAGCTTGGAGTGCTTTGATGTATTGGCTATTGTGGGCTTTATTCCATTGTCGCGTTATACCATTAAAAGAATGGGCTGACGGGCCGATGCCTAGATAGGATTTGTGTTTCCAATAATTGGTGTTATGGACTGCATACTCACCTTGCCTAGCATAATTTGAGATTTCATAATGGTCGTAATTGCAGTCATGTAAAATTGATTTTATGAGATTGAACTGCTGTACCGCTGTCTGCTCTGGGAGGGGATTGACAAGCCCTGTTTTGACTTGGTGATGCAGTGCAGTTTTGGGCTCAATCGTGAGTGCATAACAAGACAGATGATGGACTGCTTTTGAAGTGAGTTGATTGAGGTTATATTCTAATTTTTGATCGGTTAATCCCTGATACCCAAAAATAATATCTGCTGTCACTCTTTCAATAGCTGAATTCAAAATGATGTCTAATGCCTCATTGGCCTGAGATCCTGAGTGTGCCCGATTCATAAAATGAAGATCATCATCATGAAAGGACTGTATACCTAGGCTTAGTCTATTAATGCCCAGACTATGCCAGTCTGTCACTTTCCCAATAGTTATATCATCTGGATTTGTCTCAAAAGTGATCTCGCAATTGTCTGAGACACTGTAGATGTTGTAGATAAGCTCTACGATAGTTGCAATGGCTTGGCTAGACAATATCGAAGGTGTACCTCCACCAAAGTAAATCGTCTCTATCTGTTGATTACCAATATAAGATTGCCTCAGCGACAGTTCTGCTAAAATAGCCTTGACCATCTCAGGCAGACTCTCTGTGGTCGTACTAAAATGAAAATTACAATAGTGGCAAGCTTGCTTACAATAGGGGATATGTATGTATATTCCTGCCAAAGTGTATCATCCGTGGAGACGAAAGGAAAGGTAAATGTTTTTAAATGGAAACCTAGGAAATTCTACTGTTCTTTAGTTTCTTCTGCTTTATTGTTGAGGTTGTATTCTATGGCTAATCCGATCAATAAGCCAACAGCAGTACCGCCAGCAATTTGGCCTATTTGGCCGCCAATTGAGATTCCAATAGCTAATCCGATTGCAATTCCACTTCCTTTAGTCATGATATTTTGTTTTACTGGTATGAAATTAAGACTTCCTTAAGAGACTTTAGTTACTAATTCTGTTGATTAATTTTCAAACCCATTGGAGTTTGGCTCTTAAATCTGCTATTTGTCTTAGGTTTTTAAATAGAAATAGGACAATGATAGGAATGAAGGCGACATGGTATTGTTGAGGTATGATCGTCCATAGCAAGAGTGTGATTACAAGAAAGAGACTCGTCAAGACTAGCGCTTTAATACTTCTTTTATTCATGAGCTGTCCGATACAAACAATAATAAAGAGTGGATTGGCCCATAAGAGATTATAATTGTCTCCGCAGGCTTGGTGATCTGTCAAGAACCACATGAAAACCACAACGATACTGGTGACCGAAATGGCCAGATAGCCCAGAATATCATACCATCTGATAACAGATGCATAAGACTTTGCTTTTTGTTTAAACAAAAACAATAGCAATTCGATAAAGGCTAAAAAGCCAAACAGGCGAAACGGTGTGATCCAAAAAGAAGAATGTGTTTTTAAATCAAGTGCTAATACCTGGTTTTCGCTTTTGACAAGAGGTGACGGTTGGCCGTCTTTCTGATAGCTGACTCGATCAGCCCAATCATGCAAATAGTCTGGCAAAAAAGATTGTGCCCGTTGATCGGCGTCAGCATCCGCGATAGAGCCAATGATTATATCGATGCCAAAGTCAGTCCAATCGAGACCTTGTAAATATTCATCAAGCAGCTGCCTATACGTTCGCTTTTTAGCATTTGAATCTGAGGTAATCGTAAAACCAGCTAATTCGGTTTCAAAAATATCCCGAACTCGAGTCGAACAATTATCAAAAAAGAAGTCATATAGATATAAGCGATTCTCTGGTAGGTAGTTAGTCTTTAGGAAGTCATAAATTTTGTTCTTACTGACTTCATCTAGATCAAGTACCTGTTCTTTTATAGCTCGACCTTCATGGTGATAGACGTTTAGGAACCGATCATTTGCTTGTATCGCCAGTTGGTATTCTAATTTGCCACGTAAAAATTTGAGTAGAAAATTATCCGTTGAATAATCGAATGTCCCATAATTATAGACTTCATCCATGCCTCTCGTATTGTCGTATACACGGATAGCTGTGTGACCAAAAATATTATAGGCATCTTCTCCGTGAGCGACCGTCAATAAACTAATGCGCGTAGAGCTTGGAAGCTGTGCATGAATGGCTGTTACCGCCATGAGTATGATACAAATAAGGAGTGCTCGAGAAACAAACATATAAGTACAAACGTATTGAATATAAAATTTGATGTTTTTAAAATAGGTATTTATAGTTCAGATGAATCATGCTGTCTTAGCTCTGCCATGTCACTTGCTATTTTTAAGGAAAAGTCATCTCCACGTGCTGTCAATTTGGATATGATATTCTGATAATCTTTGTCATGTCTGTTTTGACTTAGTTTGTATGACGCTTCGATAGAATCTATACGCATTCTGAATCCTACGATCCCTCTCATCTCTCGGGTAAGCATTTCTTTCGGCATGTCATCAATGCTAAACCCACTGCCATCTTTGGGTTCATATTTTGATACCAGATTTTTTAAAGATTGTTTGAGTTCTTCACCGTCCATTATTGTAGTCGTTCCCTTAATGTGCACGGCTATGTAATTCCATGTTGGCACATTGATATGATCATACCAACTCGATGAAATATAGCTGTGGTGCTCCATAAATATGGCTAGCAGTGGTCGATCATTACCAAATGCATGATGCTGCTGATTGCCTCTGGCAATATGACCAGTTAAAAACTCTTCATCATGAATGGTTTCTATCATCAGCGGCGTATGAGTCGCCATAATATCTCCAGAAGCTGCACTCACTAATGTCGCAAAGCCATTGTCCTCCACGAATGAGCGCACGTGTTCGATAGATGGTGCTTCAAATGTTTTTGGTACGTACATAGGTGAAAGATAGTTGAAAAATTGCTTAATTATGTCGTTGGTCAATAGATCATCACCGGTAGCCCTTGTTGGTGTTGTCACCAATAAGAATCTCACCCATTGTTTGATTCTGATCCAAAGTGTTTGATAAATTGCAGCTGTTGGTACAGAGACCAACTCTGCAATGGCAGAATACTTATGTGTCTTGTACAATCACGATATGTCTTATGAGTCTTATGTGTTTCTCTGACCAACAATTACAAATAATCCGGTGATGGGTTTATCTTCGCACCCATGCAATGGTATAACCATTATAAAAACGACTTTCGCAAGAACTTGAGCTTGGCATTTCCAATCATTATCGGGCAGGTCGGGCAATTGACGGTTAATGTGGCCGATAATATCATGGTTGGGTCTTTGGGTGCAGCTCCATTAGCTGCGATATCATTATCCAATGCAATTTATTTTGTGTTTGTTATTGTTGGTTTTGGGATCTCATTCGGTTTACCACCATTAATTTCAGAGGCGCATGCAGCGGGTCAAGAAAAGAGAATCTCACAGTTCTTCAAACATAGTTTTGTTGTCAATTTGAACTTTGCGTTTATTTCAGTTTGTGTTTTGTTGTTGTTGGTTCCCGTGTTGAGCATGTTGGGGCAGGACGAATCAGTCGTGGAGTTAGCCAAGCCATATTTAATATTATCAGCTTGGGCGATGATCCCCATTATGATTTTTCAGACCTTTAGGACCTATGCAGATGGGATGTCAGAAACCTATCCAGCGATGATTGCGATACTCATAGGCAATGTGATTAATATTGGATTGAACTATGTCTTGATCTTTGGGAAATTTGGCTTTGAAGCGAGAGGTGTGGTTGGAGCAGCGTATGGCACTTTGATTTCCAGGATTGTCATGGTCATTGTGATTCTCTTACTCTTATATCGCTGGAAAGCATTATGGAAGCCAATTCTTGAATGTAATTTTATGGTGTACTCAAAGACGATATTTGCTAGATTATTGAGTTTGAGTATACCGACGTCATTACAAATGTTTTTTGAAATGGCGACATTTAGTGGTGCTGCGATTATGATGGGACTGATTAGTAAGGAGGCACAGGCTGCACATCAAATTGCGATAAATCTAGCGGCGATTACCTTTCTGATTTGTACCGGTTTAGCCATGTCAGCGACGATACGGGTTGGCAATCAGCGCGGCTTGAAAGATGGTGTTGCATTGCGGCGGGTTGGGTATTCAGCAGTGATTCAGATTATCTTCTTTATGGCGATTGCAGCAGTGATATTTATAGTGTTTAGAAATATACTACCGACCTTATATATTGGTGACTCGACAGTGATAGAGATTGCTGCGATGCTAATTGTGATGGCAGCCATATTCCAAATACCTGATGGGATACAGGTAACAGTATTAGGCGCTTTGCGTGGCTTACAGGATGTAAAGGTGCCTACCATCATTACATTTTTTGCCTATTTCGTCGTTGGTATCCCTCTTTGTTATGTGTTTGCCTTTGTACTGGATTTTGGTCCGATGGGGATTTGGATAGGACTAGTCGTTAGTTTAACTGTTTCTGCTGCATTATTGATGTGGCGATTCAACAGATTAACTGCTGATATTATTTTAGAGACTTAATCGCTCGATATAGCATATATTTTAACATAAACTCACCCATATGGGTGATTGCACAGATTGATTATTGAAGATAGATTTACGGATACAATTTCTAAATCTAAAACCATATATCTATGTCTACTCAAGCTCTTCAATTACAATCTTCAAACACGCATATGTCAAGTAAAATTTCAATCAGTATCGTAGAGGACAATATTGCCATTCGCGAAAATGTGAGTAAATACATCTCGTTTACCAATGATATTGTTGTCGAAAACACCTTTGGCTCTGTTGAAGACTATTTAGCCTTCAATAAAAAAAATCTAAAATCGATTACAGATATTTTGCTGTTGGATATTGGATTGCCTGGAAAATCAGGGCTGGAAGGGCTGCCACTCATTCTTGAGCAGAAGCCGGGCCTCGATGTCGTGATGCTAACCACCTATGAAGAAGAAGATATCATATTAAAAGCTTTATGCTTAGGTGCTGTCGCCTATATTTCTAAGAAAAGTAGTCTTGCCGAAATTGCAGAAGCTTTACGTATTGTAAGCAATGGTGGCTCGTATATGTCTCCCATTATTGCAAGAGAGATTTTTAAACATTTTGCGAGTACAGCTAATGCTTCCCCAAAGATTAATTCTATTGCGTTAAGCTCAAGGCAATTGGATATTTTAAAGCAACTGGTAGAAGGACTGACGTATAAATCGATTGGTAAAAACCTTGATATATCAGTTGAAACAGTCAAGTCCCACATTAAAAAATTATACAAGGCAATTCATGTCAGTAATAAAGCGGAGGCCATTGCTAAGTATTTGAAAGGGGATATTTAGGAGCTGCAGCTTACCGTCCTATTATACATATTCTTCTAGATGTTAATTTGAATTTTGATGCTTCAATAGTCATTGATATTGCCATTGCCATTCCCAATATTTTTAACAAAAAACCACCCATTTGGGGGATACCACAGCTCAAAAGGAGAATATACCTTTATCCTATTAATTAACAACTGCCATATGTAACGGCGGATATCGTAAAACCTTAAACAATGAAAGCACATATTTCAACACGCGAGACACAAGTCCTCCACCTTATCGCACATGAAAACACAATCAACGAAATCGCTGACAAACTGTATATCAGCCCTCACACTGCAGTCTCCCATCGCAAAAGCCTAATGGTGAAATTGTCTGCCAAAAATACTGCTGGACTCGTCAGGAGAGCATTCGAGCTAGGACTCTTACATATCCCAGCACATGCCAGCAAGACAGCTTCGATCATTCCCTTGCAATCGGGCAAAGCTAAGACCTCTCATATCTTTAATTCTTAATATACAAACAGATATATTCTGGTGTTAATCCATATGCTACATTTTATATTTTTGCTAAACAAAGAGTAGCGCACCTTCAGCATATTACATCTCACAATGCCCAATTGTCTGAACCTTGATTCTCATGATTTTTGTGATTTGACATTGGGATTACCATTGACATTGGGATTACCATTGACATTGACATTACCATAGAGTCTGATTCCCCCATTGAGCCAAACTCGTCTTCGCCTCTTTGTATTTTGATTATTCTCCCATCCTCATCCTCATCTCCATCCCCGATAAGAAAATCCTACCCTACGATAAAAAAAGAAGGCCTTATTTAGACAAAAAAAATATAGTTGCTTGTCGACAAAAAAAATTAACACTTACTCACCCGAATGGGGGATACCACAGATCAAAAAGAGGATTTACCTTTACCAACATGGAATTAAAAACTTCCTCAGGTAAAGAAAAATGTTCGACTCCGATTCTGATGAATCGGTTCGTTTGCTTCAAAGGTCGGTT
>CALGLU010000014.1 GCA_937959275.1 uncultured Saprospiraceae bacterium
ATATCAACATTTTGCTTGACGCTTCCTTCAGATTCCTCCTCACGAAGGACACCCTTGCGATCGGCTAACGATTCCTGTCAAATAGGCTCGTTCGGGACTTTAACCCTAAACGTGTGTAGTATGCATGGCACACAATAAAAAGAGTCATGAAAATGAATCCATAACTCTTTGACTATCAGCGTGCCCGAAGAGGGAGTCGAACCCTCACGCCCCGAAGGACACATGGCCCTCAACCATGCCTGTCTACCAATTCCAGCATCCGGGCTGGACTGCAAATATATTCATTCTTCTATAATTAGATCATAGACTGACACAATTAGATGAAAGAGAATTATTTTGCACATATAGCTAAATTGTAAATGTTTAATTTATTGATAATCTGTTCTATATAAATTATATAATTTAATATATCAAAATAATCCATATTTAAAAGAAGTTTGTCCCTTATAGATTAATAGATTATAAAAATCTATCATATATTGTGCATCAAATGTACATATCTGTTTTTAACATATATATACTTTTACATTAAAAAACTACTGAAAACCGATTAAAGATGTAGTTTTCTTATTTTGAGACCTTAGTCGAAAAAGCCTGAATTTGATAGCAAATTCGGGCTTTTCGCATTTTACTCACCCTCTTTTTGATAATCAATTCCAGCTAAACATAGATATTAACATCCTCATGATATAAGTCCGTTAGGGTAAAACAGACCTTATTAAGACGGTATTTGGATTTGTAATATCCCTAATGACATTGATTTTGATGAGCTTGATCTACGATTTCTGGCCCTCAGCCATAGCTATCTACTGTGAACTTGTCCATTCAAGCCTATTAGTGAATGACAAGATCTAGCATTGACACTCCAAAATTTTAAAAGAATATTGATAATAAATGTAGATATTAGCTATCGAACAAAATCCAACACACTTGGCAAGCCAGCTTTCCAAAGTATGCTCTCTTCGTTGTATAGGCTTTCATTCTATAGTCATACCGTTTTTTTTACTCCTCAGTATTTGCCATCATCAAGCTTGGGCTACTGTTGGTCCACAATACTCTTGTGGTAAAATAAACGAGACCATAGACTCTATATTTACGAATGAATTAGAAGAGACCGATTGGACGAGAGAGATGACTCCAGACCTCTATGATCAGCTTCTCGCTCAAGACTGTGATGGACTTGCTAAGATTCTCACATTGGCAGGCATCTTATATTATAATGACGATGCCCTTATCAAAGCCAGGCATGTTTTTGAACAAGCAGACTCCTTATTTCAACTCTCTGGCACAGACAACACCATTTATGTACGGACTCAATTATTCAGAGGATTAATCGATTTGCACGAAGGCAATCACCCAAAAGCTCTCATTCATTTTCAACACGCTGTCGAGTTGAGTGTAAACATTGAGTTCCCCATCGGAGAACTACAAGGTCTTATCAATCAGGCTCTCGTCTATCATAATCAAGGACAAACTCAACAATCAAAGGACTTCCTGTTTAAAGCCAGACAATTGACACCCAAAACGGGGAGCGATATCATGAATGGCTATGTCTTCTTGAATCTAGGAAGGACCTATCTAGAAGAGAAAGAATACACAGATGCAGAAGAAAATTTTGTTATTGCTCAAGACATTTGGACTAACATCAACTACACCAAGGGACTTTATTTCCTCGAAAGCAATTATGCCAATCTTGAAAAAACCAAAGGTGCACTTCAAGCTTATGAGACTCATTTAAAAAATGCGCTCACACTGTTAGAACAAGATAGCTCCATCACCAGAAGTGGAACCTATATCGAATTAGGCAAGCACTATGCAAATCAAAACAACGAACAAGAAGCGATTTACTATTTTGAAAAAGCAATTGAAAAAAATGAAGCCTACAACGAAGATGAATATGTCGATTTGGTTTCTAATTTACTAGCCCTTTACGGGAAAAGAAATGACACTGATAAAATCCGGGAGCTTAATCAAAAGGTCCTATCTACCTATCGAAATAAGTTTGACCGAGTTGCCAACCAAGCCATTAAATGGAAACGAAAAGATTTCATTCTTGAATCAAAACTCATTGAAAACGAGACCCTTAAAAAAGCCCAGGAAGAAGCATCGTATAAAATTCGCAATAGAAATATTTTACTCAGCCTATTAGCCGCTACATTCATACTCGTCGCCTATCTTGTTTACATGAGAACGAAATCCATCAAACTAAAAGAGCAATTGCACATCGAACAATTAAGAACTAAAATATCTAAGGACCTACATGATGATGTAGGGACACTTCTCGTCGGCATCTCAATGCAATCTCAAATTTTGCCCCTTAAAACAGGAAAAGAACAGGAAGAAATTGCCAAAGATATAGTTGAAAAATCAGCAGAAGCCGTCACCCAAATGCGAGATATGGTTTGGGCTATGGATGCACGCAATGATTCTTTTGTCGGTCTGGAATATAAAATGAAGGATTATCTTGCCACCATTCGCTCCAATAGCGATATCGTCTTTTCATTTATCAATTCGATTCCTGATAAGCTGTCCTTATTGAGTTCGGAAATAAAACATACTGTATACTTAATCTTTAAAGAGTCGATCAACAATGAAATTAAACATTCTGACGCCAGCAAAATCGATATTCAGCTCAGTATAAAAAACAAAGAATTGCTTTTGACACTACAAGATAATGGACCTGAAAAGCCGTTTAATAAATCCGGTCAAGGACTGAAAAATATGACAGAACGAGCTGAACAAGTAGGTGGCAAATTTAGCTTTAGCTATGTAAATGGATATCAAACGATACTATCTATTCCCTTACCAAAGTTGTCCTAAAATCAAAGCCGTTTTCTTTTACCCGCACAATCACCAATCCACAAATCACCATTCCACCAACCCCTAATCACTCCCCAAAGCCCGCGCCCGCAATCGCTGCAAAAATGGTGAAGCAAAAATAAAGTCCTCCAAGGTTTTATTGGTTGTATTCATCACTTCCTCTTTCCCGCCTTCCCACGCTAACTTCCCTGCATCCAGTAGACAAATCTTCTCACCAATCTCCATCACCGAGTTCATGTCATGCGTATTGATGACCGTGGTTATATTATGCTGTTTTGTAATCTCACTTATCAACTCATCAATCTTAATCGCCGTCTTTGGATCCAATCCCGAATTGGGCTCATCACAAAACAGATATTTTGGTTCGAGTACAATCGCCCTCGCAATCCCAACACGCTTTTGCATCCCTCCACTAATCTCTGATGGAAACTTTTTATTGATTCCCCCTAAGGACACCTCTTCTAGGCAATAATTAACGCGCTCGACTTTCTCTTTTAATTTTCGATTGGTAAACATATCTAGCGGAAAACGAATGTTCTCCTCCACCGTCATCGAATCAAATAAAGCATTCCCTTGAAACAGCATCCCAACATCCATCCGCAATTCTCTCGTCTCTTCTTTGGACATCTGAGTCAAGTCCCGATCATGATACCACACATGACCTTCACTCGGATTCATGAGGCCAACCAATATTTTAAGCAAAACAGTCTTTCCTGCCCCACTCTTCCCAATAATCAGATTCGTCTTGCCCGTCTCAAACGTAAAATCAATTCCTTTTAAGACATGATTGTCGCCAAATGATTTGAATATGTTTTCTGCTCGAATCATAACTTATACTGTCAAGACTAAGGCGATGATATAATCTGCTATTAATATTAATATATCACTATACACAACAGCTCTAGTGCTCGCCTCTCCTAATTCTATACTTCCACCCTTGACAAAATAGCCTTGATAACAAGACACTGATGTGAGAATAAAGGCAAATGAGATCGCTTTCACATACATCATGACCACATTCCATGGCACAAAAAATGATCTCAAACCCTGAACATATTCTGAATGTGAATAATAGCCTGTCGCTACTGAAGCCAAATAACCGCCAAAATTACTAATCAACGCTGAAATACTAACCAAGACTGGTATCATAATCAATGCAGCTATCAGTTTAGGCATCACTAAATACGATGACGTGTTAACACCCATAATCTCCATCGCATCAATGTGCTCCTTTTGTCGCATCCCTCCAATCTCTGCTGCCATGTTCGACCCCACCTTACCTGCTAAAACCAAGCATGTAAATGTAGGCGCTAACTCAATGATCGCCATATCTCTTACGATATATCCAATGTAATATGGAGGGATGAAGCTATTACCCAATTGATAGGCAAACTGGATCGCTGTCACCGCACCAATAAAGATCGATATCACAAACACGATCATTAGTGATCCGACTCCAATGTCATACATCTGCCGGACGACCTCCTTATAGTACATGCGCCCGTTCTCAGGCTTGCTGAAGATCTGTGGAAACCACTGTACGAACTTTCCAAAATGATATAAAAATCCAGGATTCATAATGTGCTGCAATGTCTATATAAATGGCTTAAGCTCCTAAAACCATGACAATTTTATTTTAACATCAGCAGTTTGTACAGTTTATAAGCCAAAAAATCTGAAGAATCATCCCTAGATAAAGGAAGACTTCACAGGATCGTGTAAATTTAGGACATGAAAGCAATTATAACTGGCGGCACAAAAGGCATTGGATACGCCACTTGTGAGCTCTTTTTGGAAAACGGTGTTGATATCGCTATCAATTCTAGAAGCGAGACAGACTTAAAAGCCGTAAAAGCAGAATTTGAGAGCCGATTTCCTGACAGACAGATCCTCATTAAGGCAACTGATGTGAGCCAAAAAGATCAAGTCATTGCCTTTGCTGATTATGTCAAATCAGAATGGCCTGTCATCGACATCCTCGTCAATAATGCAGGACTATATGTCGGTGGTCAGATACATACAGAAGCAGACGAGGTGCTTGAAAATCAAATTGCCACCAATTTGTACAGCGCTGTCCATCTATCCAAGCATATCCTGCCGGTGATGTTGACTAGAAAAAAAGGAACAGTCATCAATATTTGCTCAATTGCCAGTATCATGTCGTATCCGAATTCAGCGTCTTATTCCATTAGTAAGTTTGCCCTTCATGGTTTCACTAAGGTGTTGCGAGATGAGATGAAGGACAAGGGCATTCGTGTTGTTGCCATTCTACCTGGAGCAACTTGGTCCAATGCATGGGGAGAGGTTGACTTGCCCAAAGAGCGCTTGATGCAAGCTAGAGATATCGCCTTGACAATCTGGAATGCTATTCAGCTAAGCGACTCTGCTGTGGTCGAAGACATCATTATCAGACCCCAATTAGGCGACCTTTAATGTGCTTAGTCAGTTATATACCTTTAGCAGACGGTAACTATTGCATTACCTCTAATCGAGATGAAGCGCCAGCTAGAGCTGCTTATCAAATTCAAAAAGAGGAAGTCAATGGTCGATATATTTATTACCCAGCTGACACCTTAGGTGGATCATGGATTATTCGATCTTCTACTATGCGTTCTATTTGTCTATTGAATGGAGCCTTTACAAAACATGAACGTCAGCTACCATATCGATTAAGCAGAGGCTTGATGATGAAAGATTATTTTGGCTTTGATACAGCAGTTGATTTCTTAGAAGACTATGATTTTAACCCAATAGAACCATTCACAACAGTGATTGCCGAACCAAAATACCTCTTTGAATTCCGCTGGGATGGCGTACTTAAACATATAAAAGAACTCTCTAGAACCGAAGTTCATGTGTGGTCATCCTGCACCTTATATTCTGATGATGCCATAGCACAACGCAAGCAATGGTTTTATGAAGAAATCTCAAAATCAGATGAACTGAATCCGACTAAGATTGTAGATATTCATATGGCAGGTGGTGAAAAAGACAGAAGTATTGGTTTTTTGATGAATTGGGGTGATCGAGTGCGCACGATCAGCATCAGTCAGATCATTAGTCAACCCACTTCTGAATTATTGCACATACCTTTGGAAGATAAAACGGTGGAACCTATTAGACAAATCATCAATGGATAAACAGATTCAAGATTTACGTCAACATTATGCTTTACAAACATTAGATGAATCTGATGTACTGCCAGACCCGATCGCACAGTTTCGCAAATGGTTTGACGATGCACTAGAATCCAACATCCTAGAACCAAATGCAATGACATTGTCTACCAGTGTCGAGGCCAAGGTACATTCAAGAGTTGTTTTGTTAAAAGAGATTCGTGAAGACGGCTTTATATTCTACACGAATTATGAGAGTGCTAAGGGAAAAGAGCTCGCTGCAAATCCCTCTGTGTCTCTTAATTTTCTCTGGAAAGAAATCCAACGCCAAGTTAGGATCGAAGGAGTTGCCTCCCAAATCTCTGAAGAGCAATCAACTGCCTATGCGCAATCACGCCCTCGCACGAGCCAAATCGGGGCCTGGGTTTCAGCACAAAGTGAAGTCATCAAAGATAGATCAGTTCTAGAAGACAAGCAAGCAGCACTTGAAGCACAATTTAAAGACGTAGAGCAAATACCAAAACCGCCGCACTGGGGTGGCTATCTGATCACAGCAGACATGATTGAATTTTGGCAAGGGCGGCCAAGCAGGCTGCATGACCGATTGCGGTATCGCAAAAGCAATGGTGAGGCTTGGGTACTGGAACGATTAGCTCCATAGGTGATCAATAATTAGCTTATAGTCTGTACTTATTCTAAATCTTATCGTGTAAATAGTATGCTTATTTATAAAGATCACTTTTTGATGTCCTAGTCAAACGTCGGGACCTTTTATCGTTCTAGCTTTTAATTTCTTGAGATGATTTTTTGGGTCAAAGTTAATTACTACACCACTATCTATTCCCCTTGGAATGAATTTTCAAAGCGCAGTATTTTTATTCTTCTTCTAATAATCAAAGACCAGCACGGATAACTTGACTAGCATTTTAAATCTTAATTCGGTAATTGTGTTCATTATAATTCTTCAAGATGTCCATCCAAGGCTCCTGTTGTGATCTTTTTCATTAGTACTCTATTTTAAATGCTCAATATTTGGCACTTAAGCCAAGGAATTACTTTATAATTTAGTGACTGAATTGTTACACAGCATATGTTTTTAAGTATAACATCATTTCCGACTCTTCTTTGTCAAGTACAATTTGCTTTTTCTTCAATTTCCTTAGATCACTTCGTAAGGACTTGGTGATACTCATTGCATGAGATTTTATTCGTTGTACCAATTGAAAACTTTTGCCCAAAGTCTTACTATTGAATAAATCAGAAACTAAATTTTCCCTGTATTCTACAATTGCAGTTGTCAATTTAGGAGAATTATATGTAGCATCATCTAAAATAATCTCATACACATCTGCAACTTCAACATCATACTTAATTAAATAATGCCGCAAGGCAATAATCAAATCCTGATATCTGTCAATTCGAAAAACTTGGAATTCCTTTATTTTCGTTTTATCACGAAATTCGTTGTAGACTTCTTGGGCTTCCTTTTTTAAATATTTTAATATTTTATTAGAATGATTATTGACAATAACACCTTGCTCTATAGCTTCTTCAATTTCCTTTATGATCTCAAGATTAGACTGGCTTTTTTGGATTATTGATCTAAACTTAGTTAGAGTTGAATTTTTTGCTTTAGGGATATAATTTGAAATGTGATCTTTTAGTTCTGCTTTTAATACTTCTATTGCACTAATTTTTGGTTCAAGTATTCCAATTTCATAATTGACTTGTTCAACCGATTTGTTCACTTCTTTAAATTCGATCGATATTTCTAAATACCTTTGTTTTTCAATTTCCAATACTGCATCTCTGTTTTTCAGAAGCCTTAAATAAATTGATTTTAACGTGTTGCTTGTGAGGGTTTCTATATCCTGAAATTTATTTTCCAAAATTCCATTTAAAACATCACATCTATCGAGTAAGTTTTTTCGTTCCTCGTACAACCTTTCCAAGTATTGGGCAGCAATTTCAGTAGATTTTAATTTAAATATTGTATTGCGTATTTCTTCTGTCATTTAATGATATTCAAAGATTTTACAGTATCCTTTATAGTCGATAGGCTTACTGTCTAATCTAACTTATAGTCCTTTTTTATTTGGTCTCTTAACGTACTGATTTATACCTTTCCTTGTCCAATTTAATAGTTTTTCATGGAATTCAGTGCATTCATTTTAACCGATAACAAATGAGCAAAAATACTATTACGCAAGATGCCGCTCAGTCCCCTCCAAAATATTAGAATACTTTTATGCATACACAACTTCCACCAACTCGCACAAACGATGAATTATAACTAACTTGTTATGACCAAGCCCCATTGAGTTCATAAACCTACTGCCATGATATACACACATCCACTGTTCTGCCTTCTTATCATCGCTTTAATGAGCACTGTTCAAAGTGCATTTGCCCAAGATGTGCGCATACACGAAGAAATCCTTTCGCTGCCTACCTATGGATTTAGCAAACCGAATCCTGTTCCCATCTTGGCTGAAAATCCAAAAATATTTCCATACTACAAATTCGAAGCCTACGAGCATGAAGCGACCAATAAAAACTGGACAGTCGTCACTCTTGAAAACGAGTATATAAAAGTCTATGTTCTGCCCGAAATCGGCGGTAAGGTCTGGGGAGCAATCGAAAAAAGTACGGGAGAAGAATTCCTGTATAAAAACGAAGTCATAAAGTTTAGGAACATCGCTATGCGCGGCCCGTGGACATCTGGCGGCATCGAATTCAACTTCGGCATCATTGGGCATCATCCCTCAACTGCTACTCCAGTTGACTACCTAACGCGGACCAATTCAGATGGAAGTGTTAGCTGTGTGGTGGGCAATACCGATCTGCCCTCAAACACAAGGTGGACGGTGGAGATCCGGTTGGAAAAAGACAAAGCCTATTTCGAGACCAACGCATCTTGGTATAATGCCTCTCACCTTCCAGAGTCGTACTACAACTGGATGACCGCTGCGGCAGCTGCGACATACGATTTTGAATTCTTTATTCCTGGAGACAAATATGTGGAGCATAATGGCGATGCCCACCCATGGCCGATCGACGAGGAAGGCAGGAATTTAGCTATGTATAAGAACAACACCTTTGGCCCGTCAAAATCCTATCATGTTGTTGGCGAATACAATGATTTTTTTGGTGGTTACTATCATGATAAACAATTCGGCTTTGGGACTTGGGCACCTTATGAAGAAATGCCTGGACAGAAATTATGGCTGTGGAATTTATCACGTGCCGGTGGCATTTGGGAAGACTTATTGACAGATACAGATGGACAGTATATAGAGTTTCAAGCAGGCAGGATGTTTGACCAATATTTTCCAGGAGCTATAAACCCAATCAGTCAGGTTGGCTTTGATCCTTACATGATGGATAGCTGGTCTGAGATTTGGTTTCCCTACAAAGACATTGGTGGTATGGAGGATGCATCGTCACATGGTGTGTTGAATGTCGAATTTGAAAATGGCTTGGCTACAATAGGTCTTAATGCCTTGCAACAATTACATCAAGAATTGGAAGTAAACATCAATGGCGAACTTGCTTTCTCAGAAAAAATGGACTTAAAGCCAATGACCATTTTCTTGAAAGAGCTTCCTGCTGAGCCTGGCGATAAGATCGAAGTAAAACTAGTAGGTACAGATTTGAGTTACACCAATGATCCAGATGACAAACTTATAAAACGGCCCTTTTACCCTGACGCAAATTTAATCGTTTCTGAAACAGAACAGCTTTTTCAAGACGGACTAGAAGCCGTAGAATTTCGTGAGTATGCGCTAGCAGATTCAACCTTATCTGAGCTGATTGAATTAGATCCTTCGCACCGTGCGGGACATGTTGCCTTGGCTGAACTTGAATATCGTAAGACGAATTATGAACGCGCTCTTGAACTTTCGAATACTGTACTTAAAATGGATACGTATAATGCTGGGGCAAACTATATTGCAGGCATCACCTACAGGGCAATGGGAGACTATTTGAATGCATTAGAATCATTAGGTTGGTCAGCACGAGACATCAAATATAGATCCATCTCGTTTGCACTGATGTCAGAGATTTATTTAAAACAGGAGATATTTGACAAGGCTCAGCAGTATGCTAAAAAATCTCTGATATTTAATTCAAACAATGTCAATGCCAGAGAAATATTGTTAGTCATATCGAGAATCAATAACGATAAAGAAGCATTCGCGAGTTATGCCAATACTCTGTTAAAAATAGATCCTTTAAATCATTTTGTGAGCACTGAAAAAACTATTTTCAATGACTTGGAAACAGAATCGAATTCAATCCATATCCAGAACATCCAAAATGAATTTGAAAAAGAAACGATTCTTACTTTGGCCCTTAGATATTATGAACTTGGTCTAGACTCCGATGCTTTAACGATCTTAGAATCGAATGATAAAAATGTCAAAAATTCATTGTGGACTGCTTACTTAACAAAAGAGACTAAGCAAACAGAGAGTGATCGATTGCTGAGAGAGGCCATAGCGGGAAGCCCAAATCTCATTTTCCCATATCGTAGGCAAACCATTCCAATTTTAGAATGGGCGGTCAGTCAAAATGACTCTTGGAAATTAAAATACTATTTAGCACAAAACTATTTGGCAGTCGGACTTGACGAAAAAGGGAAGTCCATTCTCAATGAATTAAGAGACATACCGGATTCAGATATTTTCTATCGCTTTAGAGGAGCATTATTAAAAGAATCAAGCTTTGAAGACAGAGCTGCTGATTATTCAAAAGCATTAGAGCTAAATCAAACAGACTGGAAAGTATGGGAAGAAAATATTTTATTTCAACTGAAGAATGAAAAACATGATGAAGCCTATGCCTTGTCAAATGAGGCTGTTAAAAAATACAGTGGTAATTACAATATTGAATTAGCTCATGCCAAAGCATTATTGCACACAGGACGATTCGCGGAGGTGCTTCCGATCATGGAGACCATTCAAGTACTGCCATACGAACATGCAAGCGAAAGTCGCAAAATTTATGAACGTGCGCACTTAGGCGTAGCCAGAGACTTGTTGGATAAAAAGGATTACAGTGCTGCTATATCAATCCTTAAGAAATCTAAAGAGTGGCCCGAAAATATAGGTGTCGGCAAACCTTATGGACCAGATGAACGCATGCAAGATTATTATTTGGCAATGAGTTATGAGCATGCCGGAAACGTCGCAAAGAGAGATGAGCTTCTCGAGCAAATTGTTGACTATACTGACAATCACATGACAAGCTCAGATATTGATCATGTATTCGGATTATTGGCTCTAAAGAAACTGGGTAGGCAAACTCAATTAACATCAGTGATCTCAACATTGATTAATGAAAAGCCTAAACATCAGATGGCCCTCGCCTTGTTCGAAAACGACATGAAAAAAGCAAGCGACTTAAAAGAGGAGAACAATATCCCCGAAGATATTTGGGAGGGCTTATTGGCAGCCCTCACATTTTAATTCATTGAACAAAACTCATAGACAATTGAAATATGTCCACACGAATATCATTACACAAGATTGGCAAAGACTAGCTGACTTTTATATTAAAACATTTAACTGTGTGCTCGTACCACCTGTACGCAATCAATCTGGCGAATGGCTTGACAAGGGCACTGGAGTAAAGCATGCGACATTACATGGTGTTCATTTATTGTTACCAGGCTATGGTGCCGGCGGACCAACACTTGAAATTTATAGCTATGAGCAGATTGATCATAGACCGCCAGTCAATCCTAATTCTACGGGAATCGGCCACCTCGCATTTGAAGTAGATGATGTCGAAACAATAGTGCACCGCTTAAAGCAAAATGGAGGAAGTACGTGTGGCGAAATCTCCTCTCGACAGATTGAAGGTGTTGGTAAAATAACATTTATATATACTAGAGATCCAGACGGTAACATTATTGAAATACAGCATTGGGATAGGTGATTTCGCACGCTAATCCCGCTCAACTTCAAGCACCTGCCCATCTGCTAACAATTTTGCTTTTAGACGTTCATAGCTGAGGTCTTGCACCGCAACTTGATCATCAATTGCCATACATGCTGCGGTTGCTGCTGATTGCCCCAAAATCATAAACACGGGTTCCATCCGAATAGACCCATAGGCAATATGTGATGCCGACACGCAAACAGGTACAAGCAGATTTTCGCAGTCCTGACGCTTTGGCGTGATGGCTCCATAATCAATCGGATAAGGGCCTCCTGGATTGATTTGAATATCGCCTTCATTTTTCACAAAGCCATCTGCAGTCACGTAGCGCTGGACATTATGTGAATCCATATTGTAGGAGCCCATACCCACAGAGGCCAAGGTTGGTGTACGTCGAGTGAGGTGATTTTCGTTGACAACAGTTTGACCGATCATACGTCTAGCTTCGCGCACATAAATCTGGTGCGACCAGTTTTGATTGTCTTTAAATTCATCTTTGGCAAGACCCCAATCCTCCATTTCTAAATGCACATCTGGAGCGACTCGATTATCATTGGCAATGAAATAAAACCAGCCCATCTGATAATTTTTATGCTCATCCAAAATCTGCTGCCGCTCAGCATAGCTTGCTTCTGGATAGTCATAATTACGACCAATATTGTCTGTACTAAATGGACCATGATTATTGGTGTCCGTCTTGTGGTTAGGGACAGGATCAAACTTTCTAAACACTTCTCTCCAACCACTATCTAACACCCTCAACATTAATTCATATTCAGTGCTGTCGTATCCGGCGGGGCGAGGAAAAGGCATTCGATTTGCAGTCTCGCGTGTCAAGCATAAGCGATAGCAATAGGCTTGAATACGATCATCACCACTCCCATCAGCTATAGGTGGTGAGTTTGACCCTATCCGTGGTAACAAACCACTCTCTGGATCTCCAGGGATGATATAAGGATCAATACTGTCAGGAAATTGATGACTTATTGTCTTAGCAGCCTGAATGCCGTTAATCGTTTCATTATAAACCGCATTGCCTTCTCTTCCCACAATATAATCCACTCCCGCAAGCGCCATCAAATCTCCTTCATATGTTGCATCAATAAATACACGCGCCCGAAAGCTTGCTCCATTGAGCATCTGGATCTGTTCTATTTTACCTTCACTCATCTGTATTCCTCCCTCGCGATCCAGCCAATGATCTCTAAAAACAGGAATCTCAAACTCGCGAATGTAATCCTCATATACTGCCTCGGCTATATGAGGTTCAAAGGTCCACATGGTCTGGCTCACATTATCCATTTTTCTACTTTTCTTACTATTTTCACTACTAACAAAGTCAGATTTACTCTCCCATTTCCAGTTAGAGTCTAGTTGATAATACTGCCAAATTCTGTGATAAAAATCCTTACTCAGCCCCCCAATCACATGCTGCTTACCAGCATCGGTCCAACCCAATCCTCCCGAAGTCATACCTCCTAAATGTATTTCAGGGCAAACAATAGCAACCGTCTTCCCAAGCTTTTTTGCTTGCACAGCTGCAATCACAGCCGCTGAAGTTCCACCATAGATCACTATGTCGTAGTCTTGTTCTGGTTCTTGTGATATAACAGAACAGGAATAGAAACAAAAACTGATAATGAATAGATTGACACTAAGAAAGCGGAAGTTCATATAGATGAATATTAAGTCTTTAAAAAGATAGTGATAATTTTTAAGAGACTTTGTATGGTTTAGAATTTTGCCTATTGAAATTGGAAGTTTTTTTCAATCAAACATTAATTGCCTTCGCGCACCCTAACCCTAAAGGCCAGGGCTGCACAGTACTAAATTTAACATATGATTATTATTTACATATTATGTATAATTTTAATATGTTTGTCTAAAAATATGAAATCTTTAGTCTCCTTTCTTTCATTAATTCCTGATCATCGTCGAGCACAAGGACAAA
>CALGLU010000015.1 GCA_937959275.1 uncultured Saprospiraceae bacterium
ATCATTTGAAAATCCAATTGTCATGATTTTTACCAAAAATCCCGCCAATTGGAGACTTTCTTTAACCATTCCACGCGGCACTTCGTACCGCGCTACAATAATGTCGCACTTTCAGCGCTTATATTTCCTTAACTAAACGACATTGGGTCGGAGCTCTTCATCTCAATGTTTGTCCCTAATGAATTTTAGATTCATATTGAGCAACAAGGCTTTAACTCATTGCACAGAACGGTGAAAGGTCAAAGTCCCAATGCCATTTAGTTAAGGATATCATGACACCATAGGTGTCAAATATTGGTTGCACGGCACAAAGTGCCGTGCATTATTATATTAAAAGAGGCTAATTTGGCTGGATTTTTTGTAAAAATCATGACAAATTAATGTTTCAATAGATTAACATGTGTTATTAAATTAATTCATATGCCACTAACTAAACGGCATTGGGTCAAAGTCCTTCAATCTCAAAACTCGATCCTAACCAGTTTTAGAATCACAATCAGCAAAAGGGTTGTGATCTTTTTACTTTTTATTTTCATTTATTTTTCTCAAAGAGGTAAGATTTAAAAATCTGTTCGACTAGGAGTTGATAGTATGTTTTAGTAAACAATAAACAAACAATATGAACTCACTTAAATTACTCACTGTATTTTTATTTTTATCTATTTCCATTGGTGTGAATGCACAATGGGCAACATCTTTTGCAGACAACCCTCACATTATTACCAATACATCTTCGACTGGTAACATTCCTACAATCCAGCATCGCGATATTCCCTTCATGAGGTTTGAGTTAGATCAAAGTACTTCAGCTGGATCAAATGATGGTGCCGGTCTTAATTTTCGTAAAAAAGGTACTGACAACATATACAGAAACGAAGCTTTGCTATGGTACAATTATAGACTAAGTAGATTATACTTTGCAAAAGATTATAATAACCCCTTGTCGACAACAGCCATGTCAATTGACACAGACTTAGGAAATGTCACTCCCACAAATAGTGGTTTTGCAAATCTCGGCAACCTCGGTGGTGATCATATGAGTATCGATGAATGCACTCTCCAAGCAAAAGCTGGGCCTATTAATGAAGAAACATTGCGGATCAATCCTTATGGTGGCGGTGTGATTATAAATGGTCAAGGTAATAAGTCAGCTGCTGATGATGAATTAAAACTTTATGGTGATCTCTGTCTGACTGGAATGATTAAGTACCCCTCAGATGTTAGACTCAAGCACAACATTCAGAATCTCAGCAATGCGCTCGATCAAATCAAAGCCCTGAGACCAGTTGCCTATTTGTATTCATCAGAAGAGCATCCTGAAATGAATCTACCAGATGAAAAAAGAATGGGATTTATTGCCCAAGAAGTAGAATCGGTATTCCCCGAACTGGTCTTTGAAGACACGACAGAGAATCAATGGAAGAGTATGAATTATATGGAAATGATTCCAGTCACTGTTAAAGCAATCCAAGAACAACAAGAAGTCATTAGCTCTTTAAAATCTGAAATCTCTAAGTTACAATTGGCCATCAAAGCGCTACAGTAACTGACCAAAAAAGACAAAGAATCTCTGTGTAAAAGACTTGGGTGATCATTAACCCAAGTCTTTTTTTCGTTTTTTAATGAATCCAAAAGCAAGACAATATAGATTGGGTTTTGCAGATAGTGCACCAAATTATGACAATGACTTTCTTTGGCCAGTAAGCTAATTAGCCCAAAGGGCTTTACTCAATAGGCAGGGACATCGTCCCTGTGATCATAGTATTTTCGGTTTAGTCCTGAAAGGACGCCATCAATAAAAGTGAAAAAATTTAACCGAAAAATATAAATGCGGTTCAATGATGTTTTCCTTTCAGAACTTATTCTTGATATTAATTCACCATGTATGGTGTCCATGGCTATTTGATCTAAGCCCTTTGGGCTTTTTCACAAAGTGCAATATGTTAGACACACTATAAAATATCCAGCTTGGACCGTCAACTTATTTTGTATTAATTTGTGAATCAAAATGTAAATATGGGCTATTCAGAAATAGAGTTTATTGTAGAAAATGAGATTGCGATTATCAAATTCAATCGTCCTGAAGTGATGAACTGCATTGGACCAAAAACTCATGTGGAGTTAGTCGATGCTTGGCAGGAATTCAAAACAAATCCTGCTTTAAAAGTGGCAATCATTACTGGATCAGGTGATAGGGCTTTTTGCAGTGGTGGTGATTTGAAGGCAGCCATGAGTGGCCAGCTTATCAGTGTGACAGAAGAAGAAAAGCAAAAGCATCGTGAAGGGGAAATGCCCGGCATCCTAGGGCCGAGTCGATGGACAGATATCTATAAACCGATTATCGCCGCTGTCAATGGAGTTGCTTATGCTGGAGGTTTGGAGTGGGCTTGCTTTGCAGATATGCGCATTGCTGAGGAGCATGCGACGTTTGGGGTGACTTGTAGGCGTTGGAATATAGGTTTAGCAGACGGCGGGACGCAGCGACTGCCAAGGATCGTCGGTATGGGTCGAGCGATGGAATTAATCTTAACTGGAAAAGTCATTGATGCGCAGGAAGCCTTTCGAATCGGTTTAGCAAATGAAGTGGTGCCTTCTGGTCAGTCGTTAACCAGGGCAAAGGAGCTAGCTGCATTTATTTGTGGACTTCCTCAACCTGCAATCCAGACTGACAAAGAAGCTGCGGTGCGCGGTTTTGGAGAATCTCTTGATGAGGGCTTACGCATCGAAGCTGAAGTTTTTTTGGATTCAATCTTTCATGAAGAAACAATAGCAGGTCTCACAAAATTCAACCAACGCTCACATCCAGATCGACAATATAGCCAAGCAATCAAGACACCTGGCTTGGTGAGGAGAAAAGATTAGTGATATTTTGTAGCCACGCCATGAATTGCGTGGCTGCGAATTTTACATTTTTACAAATCGTTCTATCTGCACTTCACCTTTGGTGTCCACCAACCGCACAAAATAAATACCTGATGCCAAATCACTAACACTGTACGTTATTGTACTTGTGGATCCAATAGCGATATGATTGATCACACGTCCTGTCTGATCTACAATATCTATGTGTCCTTTGTCTTGGTCTTGCAGTAAGTCTGTAACATCAAAATCTATTTGCAGATCATCAACAACAGGATTAGGATACAATTTGATTCGAAGCTCAGAAAATGGAATTGGTTCTGGAATGATTGATCGGTCAATACTTGTAGCATCAGAACCAATAAAATTAGTAGAACTGATAAAGTTGCTTCCATCTGTCATAAATGTCATTGACGCCGAATACTCTGACCAGTTATCTTCAGAACATAAATGTCTGACTTGAAATTCGTACGTCGTACCTCCTTCAAGATTACTCAAGGTATAATAATGCAACATATTCACATCGCCATACACCCAGTCGCTTTGCTCCACTGCCTTAAATCTAAATTGATTTGAAACTGAGCCATGTGGTCGCGAGGTGTAGATATACGCAAAGGATGTCGAAATGCTCGAAGTCGTTAAATTAGCAGCCTCCTCTGCTGCACAATTCACTGACTGTTCCTCATCAGTTCCATTTCCACTATTGCTATCATCTCCAGTAGTATCAGATTCTCCAGCTGTCTTGAATGTCATGGACCCGGAATACCCTGACCAGTCATTTTCAGAACATAAATGTCTGACCTGAAATTCATAACTGGTTCCTTTCTTAAGATTCATTAAGGCATAATAGTGCAGGCTATTCACATCGCCGACAACCCAATCACCCTGCCCCACTACTCTAAATCTAAACTGATTTGAAACTGTACCATGTGGTCTTGATGTATAGATATAAGCAAACGATTCTGAGACACTTGAGGTCGTCAATTGATCAGCCTCTTCTGCCGCACAGCTTGTTGACTCACCGCCAGTATCATCACCTCCATCTGAACCATCACCATCATCTCCTGTATTAGCTGACTCTCCAGCTGTCTTGAATGTCATAGACTCTGAATACTCTGACCAATTATCCTCAGAGCATAAATGCCTCACTTGAAATTCATAATTTGTACCCTCCATTAAATTCGTCAATGTATAATAATGTGTACTATTGATGTCTCCATACACCCAATCACTCTGCCCATCTGATCTGAACCGAAACTGATTCGATACTGAGCCATGTGGTCTAGAGGTGTAGATGTAAGCAAATGATTCTGTAATGCCTGATGTGCTTAAGTTCTCGCCTTCTTCTGCAGTGCAACTAGACGGCTCTGGGTCTGGTCCGTCAGGACTTCCCCCTTCTGTTACGAACTCTTGGCTATCCGAAAATGAAGACCAATCACCACAACAGTTTCTTGACAACTGATACTCATAGTTCGTCCCTTTTTTTAATGAACCTGCAAACGTATGTGTTTCAAGCGTGCTTGCTGTTGTCGTCCAGTCCAAGGTCCCCGCTTCTCTAAATCTAAATCGGACTTCTTCATCCACAGGGCTCCGATAATACATCCATGCATAATTCTCTGCAGGATCTATTTCTGTCACCAGCGGATCTGGAGACTGACAATCCTCTCCAGCTGGGAATATATTATATAAGGTATACCTGTACCAATAGTAAGACACATTCGCTTGCTCTGGATTAGTCTCATGAGGCACCCAAAATCCTGGCGTATCTAAAAACCAACCATTATTAGATCCACCCCAGCCCCAATTGAAGTGCATATATTCTGCTCCTACATTAGAATAGCCATAACCGTCTGCAACCCAAGTGTGTCCGATATCAGCATAGTACAAAGAATCGATTGTCCAGCCCGATAAAAACACAACTCGCCCCTCATCAAATTCCTCTTTGAGCACACTGGAATAACGGCTTGCATCAGTACCATAATAGGACTTCATGCTGCTATCAAAACCATAATAATACACCAAGGCATCTCTCAGCTTGGAGACATAAGTACCTGTGTACGAAGTACTATAATGTGTCTCTGTGGACTTGCCAACATTGTATATAAAATCAGCAAGTGTGCTGTTGTGGTCAGATAAGGTGTCAGGCATATTCGCCCAGTCAAATGTTTGTCCACACAAGTCAACTGATTGAGGTCCGTATAAAGGATCGTTGTAAGACACAGATCCATTCCCTGGAGCAGGGTTTTCGTAGTAGCGCATCAATTGTGCGGCAGCGATTGGTAAGCAACCGCAGTACGTATTGCCGTCCACACCAGCAGTATCCGCAGGACAAGACTCACTATAAAATCCACTTTGATTCCATTTAGTCGTTGTCAAAGGACCGACGACTGGATCAAAGGTTAGATTCTTTTTGATGCTTGTGCCATTTGTTATATTTTTTAAAGTCTGCCATTCAGAGGCAATTTTTGTGTTCGATTTTAAATTCTTCTCTCGTCCATATGCTATGCTTAATTCATGTCTCGTCAACTCGCCCCAGATACCAATATTGGCCTGCTCATCAGCAAAGTCTATATACCCAGTATCTGAAAATGCTAAAACAGCATTGTATTGATCATCTGCAGATAAAATAATATACCCGCCATTTGAAAAATTAAACGCATAGTAAGACACAGCCTTTTTATACCGTTTAGTATAGTGATCTTGAATGTTGATCGCTTTCTTATTTGAGTCTTGACCTGCGTACAGCTGAAAGGCCGCAGTTGCTAAATCCTTGGCATCCTCTAGAGGAACCTGATTAGCTTGTATAGTAGACAAAGAAATGAGTGAGAGAATTAGAAGAGTGTAAATGTGTTTCATATAACCTGGACTTATTTGATTCAAGGTACGAGCTATTTTGAAGTGATTTACTAGTTTAACATACATTCTTAAACCGCTTCTATGTATTTAACTCGTGCTATGCAGTTATTTTGACTCTACTATTTTTAAAAAGTCAAGTCGCGCATATGTTTAACAAGACAAATCAATAGCTTAAATCCCCTATCATTAAGACAATTATAACACATATTTAGAGAATAAATTCTTTAGTACGTCTTCTGGATTAACACTCAAACCCGGATGAACTTCTGAGCAGTGCAAAATTGTGCTTTTCGCAGCTGTCAGCCATCTGAATCGTTCAGCTGTATCCAAGGTTCCTATTTTACCGCTCTCTTCTGAAGCATCTACAATGGCTTTCCAGGCTCTCAAGTAAGACTCAAGCTCTTCAATATCAAGATCTGGAGCGAGAGCAGACAATCTAACGATATCTATATGATACTTGATCCCTAGATAGCCTAGCTTTTTTGAAAATACAATGACGCCAACATTAATGGTTTCACCTCTTTCGACGAGAGGCATCACTCTAATGATTGCAAATTCGTATTGGACTTTATCTGGCATCAGTAGCTTCTTTAACTAACACATGAATCTGTTCTATTTTAGAATAGATCAACTGAACATAAATTGACCGTTTATCGGCTACAGAAAAATCGTCAGACTCTTCCTCTAACCAATCTTCAGGAATGTGAGCTACAATATGTTCAACAAGCCTTTTATCTATCACGTCTTGTATTTCGTTAGCTGCCGCTTCTAATTCACTAGCTCTTTCTAACAATACATGTTCGCTGACTTTCGGAAAACTGCGTCCAAGATGCGATTCCCAAGTTTTCCAATTATGATGAAAATATAAACTCGCTCCATGATCGATCAACCACAATTCCCGATTCCAATTCAAGAGATTGGTGTTTTTAGCTGTCCGATCAATATTACTAATGATGCTATCCAACAAGACAACTTTTGATGCGCTTAATGGATCTGCAGTTGACGCCAATGGATCATAGGTGATGGATCCAGATAAAAAATGCAAGCCCAAATTAAGCCCAACACTAAACTTTAATAAATCCTGAATTTCTTGATCACCTTCCATCCTGCCGAAGGAGGCATCTAGATTCATAAACACTAATTCAGGCACATTCAAGCCGATCGCCCTTGCCAGCTCTCCACCAATCAACTCGGCAATCAGTGCTTTCTTCCCTTGGCCCGCACCTCTAAATTTCATGACATATAAAAAGCCATCATCCGCCTCGACAATAGCAGGCAATGATCCACCTTCACGTAGTGGCTTGAGGTATTGAACCACATCAACAGTTCGTATCTCTAACTCAATCATAAGCCGAAAGATAATTTTAAATTATGAAGGCAAGAGATATTGGTGTGTATAACTTATCGCACTTGCTAGATAGCTTTCAGATAAAACTATGTCTTAGTGTTTCTGGGCGGACTTTGTGACGCTGTGCTTAGTCTTAATTATAGAAGCAAAAATCAATTGGTCGCATTATTTCCCAATACTTCTTTAATGAAATAAAACGAAATCCCCAACGAAAACTGACTCCTTCCCATTAAGATTTCTCAGCAATGTACGATAGGTATACACGCCCTCTTCTACAACTGAATTATTAAATCGACCATTCCAAAAGGAAGACTCATCCCCCATCTGAAGTTTTCTCCTAGAAAAAACGACATTACCCCATCGATCAAAGACATCCAATTGCTCTATGAAAATTGAAGGTTTTCCGACAATTCCAAACTTTTGATTCTCTACTCGACCACTTAATTGTACAGCATTAGGGGCATAAACTATAATCTCCTTCTCATTCACATTGATCGTTAAAGCTGCAGTCGATCGACAACCAGAATTGTCTATAATATCAACAGCATATTTTGTCGTTTCTGAAGGGGTCACAGTGGTTATAAAACAATCATTGCATCGTTCACTTGTATTAATTGACCAATCGACCAACTGAATTGTTTCTGCGTCTACACCAGTGAGAAGGAGCTGCACTGTATCTCCTATTTCAATTGTCGTCTCGTCTGTCGTTAGTCTAGGATCTAAACCTTGTATATTATCAACAGTAATCCGACTAGATCCGATACAACCTAATCCACTCGATACGGTCAAACTATATTCACCTGGTACTTGTAGGCTGATTGTGGAATCAATTGACCCCGTTGACCATTCATAAGTTTCAAACCGGTTGGTAAAAATAGAGAAGCTATCCCCTTCACAAACAGTCGCTGGGGCAAATAAATTTACAGTTAAGGAATCCAGTGTTGAGATTAATATCTCTCCTTGCTTAGAGCAGCCTAGCGCATCTGTCGTTGTGACACTATACAGCCCTAGTTCATCGATTTCAAGTACTGTTGATATGGATGATTGATTAGGTCCTTCCCATTGGTAATTTTGATAACTCCCGGCTAGGTATAGCTCTTTTTTACCTACAGCACATTGTTCATCATTCACTAAAATGCGCAAAGAATCTCTTATCCCATTCTCCTCAGCAAACTCACATATAAATCCCTCATCACAAGACCATATTAATTGAGCATTACGGATAAATGTAAATATCGTCAGTATATCCACATCCGAATTTGTACACTGTGCATCGGCGTTGGGAAGCACAACACAATTCCCTATGATTGATCCGTTAACATCTCTCATTTGAGTGAAAAAGCTTGCGACTTCACAACCATATCGTAAAAAGTAAACTGTCTCTCCTCCAGAAATGCCAGAGGTGATTTGGGGAGTCAGTTGCGGACAATTAATACACAGATCTGTTTCATTGATTAAGCTGTCTGTTAATTGCACAATCCAATCCGTTTGAGCAGAAATATCATAACATGAGAGAGTCATCATGAAACCCAATACGGAATATTTCAGCCTTTTTAAATTCATTAAGATCTAAATGTAATGCGGATTGAGTTAAATCGTTTAGAATACAAGGATAGAAATTTGAATTAAATATTATGCCATGATTAGGGTGGTGAATCGATAATAACGACTTATAGATGACATATGCTAATTGCAGATTTAAAATAATAACATGAAAAACACTGTGCTTAAGTTGGCCATATTGGTATTTATGGTCGTGTATTTTAGTTCTTGCGAAAAGACAATTGAATATAATGTCGAAGATATTCCCGACTTCGCAGCTCTACCTGCTCCACCTTCTGATCAAGGCTATCAACTTCACATCCCTGCATTTCCCGTCCCTTCAAATTTCGAAAGAGAAGTATTTTTAAGACTGGCCATTGGGAATTCAGAGGATATTTATGTGTCTAGGTATGAAGTGATATGCAGACCGAATACCCATCATTTTATCGCTTATGGCTACCAGAATGAATCTGCAGATTACCATCCAGACATTGGTGTACTTAGGGATCAAAACCTGCCTGACGGTCGCGCGAACCTTGGACTGACAATGGGCTCAGGTGCCTTGTATTGTGGTGTGCAGGAACCAGAATATGATCTGCAATTTCCAGAAGGCATGGCCGTCAAAATACCTGCTAATTCGACCATTGATATGAATTCGCACTACTTCAATTATACTGACGATATAATTTTTGGAGAGGTCTATTTAAACTTATGGACAATCCCTAAAGAAGATGTAAAAGAAGTTTTGGAATATGATGACATTGATAATGAAGACGTACTATTTCTACCAAAAAATCAAAATACGACGATTACTTATACAGAGACATTTAATCGTCCTACACAAATCAGACAGATGTTCGCTCATATGCATAAGCGCGGCTATTTATTTGATGTCTACAAAGTTGGAGGTGCCGATGATGGCGAATTACTCTATCAATCATTAGACTATCGACACCCGCCCAATACATTTTTTGATCCTCCACTACTTGTCAGAGCAGGCGAAGGTCTCCAAACACAAATAAGCTACAATAATGAGAGTAATAGAGATATCAATTTTGGTGTCACCTCAGAGGATGAGATGGGTATTTTGTTTTATTCCAAAATCACAAATGAATAACATGAAACATCTTTCCCTTATCTTTTGCTTTTGTAGTCTATTCTCTACTCAAACTTTTAGTCAGCAAATCAATCAAAATAAATTCTCGATTCAGTTGAATATCCAACATCAAGACTTACCTATTGATTTAGATGTTGGTGAATTACAAACGATTCATAACGTTTCATTCAGACCATATGTTTCCGCAGACTTCCAATACAATTTTAAATACCAAGACAAACGATCAAAATTTATTACTGCACATATCGGTTATTATTACAACCAATATAATAGTCGATGGATAGCGACCAATCTTGGCTATGGAGGTCGTTATGCTTTAGGCGATCGTCTGTCCATTGCATCAAGCCTAGAGTTAGGTATTGGCTTTGCAAGAGATCGTACAGTATTGTATAGATTCGAATCTGATAAATGGGTTGGTCAAAGTGAAGCTGCAGATATGACATTTGAGATCGTTGTTAAGCCGCGCTTGGATATATCCTATGCAGTCAATCAAACTATAGCTGCAGTTGTAACGGTACATGGCTTGCTATTTTCTCATGAAGATTTATTTGCGATTCCTTATTATGGGATTGGTGTGGGTGCGCGCTATTCTCTGTAATGAAAGATGAAGTAATAACCTGCGTAAAAAAGACAGGAACTGAAACTCAAGTTTCAATTCCTGTTTTCCACTAGATTTATAATTTTAATTCTTTTGAATTTCAATTACTGCTGGCACAACCAAGTATGTAAGCATGAAGCTCTGCACCAAGTGTCACTTCAAATGGATACACGAGATGTACAGAAGAGCCTGCATTATATTCAATTTGAGCAATGCCTGTTATTAATTCTGAAGACGTAATCGTATTTGAAGTTTCATATGTTACCATATTCGATGTATGTTCTGAAGACAATATCATATCAATCATACATTCACATACATCTCCAACTCCATTCATATCAACATCTTCCTGCAACGGATTTGCTTCATTCGGGCAGTTATCTTCAGCGTTAGTGATGCCATCATTATCATCATCAGGCGCATAGCCAAGCGTCATGAATGTATAAGATTCTGAATATTCAGACCAATTGTCTTCTGAGCAAAGATGCCTCACTTGAAATTCATAGTTGGTAAGCTCTATCAAATTAGTTAAGGTATAATAGTGCGTATTGTTTACATTGCCATACACCCAGTCACTTTGCCCCTCTGCTCTAAATCTGAATTGGTTTGAGACTGGACCATGAGGTCTTGATGAATAGATATAGGCAAACGAATGTGTGATACCTGAGGTGGTTAACTCATCGGCATCTTCTGTAGCACAGCTTGGAGGCTCAGGATCTGGCGCATCACCGCTTGTGATAAACTCTTGACTTTCTGAAAATGAAGACCACCCAAAACAACAGTTTCTTGATACTTGATATTGGTAGGTCGTTCCCATTTTTAATGAGCTGGCCAATGTATGCTCTTCTAATGTGGCGCTTGTAAAAGTCCAAGTCATCGTGCCAAGCTCCCGATATCTGAATTGAACTGCCTCATCAATTGGGCTTCGGTAATACATCCAGGCATAGGTATCAGCAGGATCTATTTCTATCACTTGTGGATCAGGTGATTGGCAATCTTCTCCAGCTGGGAATATATTATAAATCGTATATCTATACCAATAAAAGGAGACATTAGATTGCTCAGGATTTGTTTCTTGTGGAACCCAAAAACCTGGTGTATCTAAAAACCAACCATTATTGGCTCCTCCCCATCCCCAGTTGAAGTGCATATATTCAGCTCCAGAATCAGCATAACCATAACCATCTGCAATCCAAGCATGTCCACTAACAGCATTATATAAAGAATCAACTGACCAACCAGACAAAAATACAATTCGTCCCTCATCAAATTCATTTTGAAGTATGGTGGAATAACTCGATTGATCTGTGCCGTAATAAGATTTCATACGATGATCAAATCCAAAATAGTAGACTAACGCATCTCGCACCTTAGAAACATAAGTCCCTGTATAAGAAGTGCTATAATGTGTCTCAAACGATTTGCCAACATTATAAATAAAATCAGCAAGGGTGCTGTTGTGCTCAGTTAATGAATCAGGCATATTCGTCCAATCAAATACTTGACCGCATAAATCAAAAGATTGAGGTCCATAGCTCGGATCTGTATATGACAAATATCCATTTGCAGGAGCAGGGTTTTCATAATATCGCATGAGTTGAGATGCCGCGATTGGCACACAACCACAATATGTATTGCCATCCGTACCAGCAGCATCTGCAGGACAAGATTCACTATAATAACCACTTTGATTCCATATGGTAGTTGTGAGTGGCTCAACGACTGGATTGAAGGATAGATTCTTTTTAAAGCCTTGACCTTTACTAATATTTTTTAGTGTTTGCCACTCTGATGAAATCTTGAAATTAGAACTTAAATTTTGTTGTCTACCATAGTCAATGTTTCGTTCATGTCTTAAAAGTTCGCCCCATAGCCCAATGGTAAGCTCTTCGTCATCAAAGTCTATATTGCTTGTTTTTGAAAAAGCCAAAACAGCATTGTACCGATCATCTGCCGATAAGACAACATATCCTCCGTTTTTAAAATTAAAGGCATAATAAGAAGCAGTTCCTTTAAACTGCTTAGTAAAGTGATCTTCAATGCTGATCATTTTTACCGGTGAGTTTTTAGCCGAATACAATTGAAAGGCTGCAGTTGCCAATATCTTAGCATCCTCTAAATTAATTTGCTTTGCATGAATAGAGCTGAATGAAATGAGTAAGAGTAGAGTTTGAATATAAATGTGTTTCATGTAAACTGCAGTTAGTTTATGATTTGAAAACGGGCAATGGATTGACATCAATTATTATATGCTTGTTATTTTGACTCAGTTGTTGGTTAAAAGTCAGTTACTCAGATGTTAAAGAAGCTTTTATGTTGATGTGACCATTCGTCGATACGTATCTCAGACATTCAAATCTGAGACAAGTTTTTCATTTTATCTCAGTCTTGTATCAATAAAAAAAGACAGGAACTGAAACTCATGCTTCAATTCCTGTCTTCCACAAGATTTATAATTTTAATTCTTTTCTATTTTAATTACTGCTGGCACAACCAAGTATGTAAGCATGAAGCTCTGCACCAAGAGTGACTTCAAATGGAAATTCCAAATCAATATCAGTTCCTGCGCTGTAGTCAACTTGTGCATTTCCAGAGATAAGTTCTGATGACGTAATATTATTTGATGCTTCAATGAGTATGCTCCCAGTAGTTTGGCCAGCAGTTAATGTCAAATCTACCGGACAATCACTAATACAAGTCACCGACGCTACCCATCCAGCTTGTACAACTGATCCATCGGAGAAAAATTCGAATGTCAAACAACCCGTTGCACCAGTTGCAGTTACTATACCAGGAGACCCAGACACATCACAGTACTCTCCTCCAATTTGTGGAGCACTCGTATTATCTCCATCATAAATTGTTAGAAAATCATAACAGTCATTTGGCGCATTCTCTTCAACGGAGAATTCTGAAAAATTAACCTCAATAATCTGATTGGGACCATCAGGACAAATGGTAGATACATAACTAAGACCATCCAAATAGTCTGCATCTACACCTCCAGCATCCGTAAATGTTGCACCACAGCAGGCCGCTAAACCTGTACATGTCAATGTAGGCAAACCATTATCCACTTCAAGAGTAGGCCCACCACAATTCGTTGGATCAGATATGATAATGACGTAATCTCCAGTAGCTGGGACAGTAAATGTCAGAGAACAGCCCAATGCGGACCCAAATTCAGAACCAGTAACTACCGTTTCTGTTAGAGCATCAAATTCTGCGATTGTGATAAGTGCCTCCCAAGTAGCAGGATCATAGCCATTACAAAATTCAAAAGTATATTCTTCTCCACCGGCGAGATTAAACAGGGAGTAAGACTCATTTTGCCACACTTCAAACGTCTGACTAACAGGTGTACAATTATTAAAACAAGCCGATGGGACTGGGTTAAAATCTACATACGGACCAGATGTGAAATCTGAACACGCAACAATATCTATAGTTGTGAATGACCAGACATCCGATAAGTTACTAACGCCACAAGCGTTGCTTGCTACAACTCGCCAATAATATGTCGTTGAAATCGAAAGACCTGAAATCGTGTATGAGGTGCCTGAAATACTACTCGCGCTGTCTACAATATTTGTAAAAGCAGGATCTGTCGCTACTTCAATGTCGTAGGAGGCAGCATTTGTAGCAGGACTCCAAGACAAGGTAAGGCCTGTATTGACATCTATTGATCCATCGGCAGGGTCTAGTAGAGTGATGTCACCTGGACTACCTGCTTCGACAGTTAAGTCAATATCAACCATCCGTGTATCAGTACCATTGGTTCCTTCTACAGTGATTGTATACGTACCGGGGGTAACTCCTGCAGATGTGATTGTCAGATCCGAAGCACCTGTACCTCCTGTTATTGGATTCGCCGAAAATGAAGCTGTCGCTCCAGCGGGTACTCCAGTGGCTGACAGGGTGATATCGTCCGCAAACCCATTAAATGCAGTGACATCAATTGTATAAATTGCATCATCTGATGAACAAACAGTAATTGCATTCTGAGCTGTAGTCACTGAAAAATCAGGTCCAGAGATTTGAATTTCAAAGTCTTCATTGGAAATATTAAAAAACACATTATCTGAGCAGACAACCATCACACGACATGTCGTGCTTGGCGTGTTGGGAACAGTCACATTAAAAGACCCACTATTAGTCACCCCAGATGCTAAGGTTGTGGGATATGTCAGACCACCATCAGTAGATAATAAAATATCTACATTGGCACAATTAAACGGCGCATCCGTAGTCCCGGCTACATCCCATGTGACAGTTTCTGTCCCTCCAGTAGGCCACACAATTCCTGTTGCAGTTGGATCAGTGACTAGAAAAAGCCCAGTGTCACCAATCACGCTTATTGTTGCATTTTCAAATGTTGTACAACCGCCATCTATGAAATTATCTCTGACAGAAACACGAAAATTATAGGTTCTATTTACCTCAGCTAAAACTTCCCATGTTGGGCTAATTCCCGCAGCCAAATCGGCAAGATTTGGAAAGTATCGAGTGGGACTTAAGACAGGCGAATTAGACCTGAAATTAGGCCCACCTGTTGATGATGGAATAGGTGCTTGAGTAGAACTCTGATTATCCATTTGCTCCCAGCAATAGGTCATCACATGTCCTTCCGCATCTATAGCATCTGCTGTTAACATAAATGGAGTACCTCCAGGTATAGTGTAAGAAGTCGTCACACTATTAATCGTAGGCGTAGTATTAGCAATTGTTGATGTTACCGCACAAGAAGTACTCAAAATAGTATTACTCATCTCCTCCAGGCTAATCGCATGAAAATGATCATCACTATTGTTTTGAACATTGGGGGCACATATTCCTGCGTAAGCCATGATAGTAGATCCGCTACCTGGTTCCATAGCAGTACCAGGATTTATATTACCACCACATGAGTTATTAAAGGTATGATTACATCCAAATTGATGACCAATTTCATGAGCTACATAGTCTATATCAAATGGGTCATTGACAGGAGTAGCAGTCCCTGTAACGCCTCTAGCTTTTTGACCACCAAGGCAGATAACTCCAAGTCCTGCAAGGCCACCCCCTCCAGTACTAAACACATGACCAATATCATAATTTGCAGCACCTATCTCGTTATCACATTCAGTTTGGATTTCATTAATCAAGGCTCCAGCACTATTATTTGAATAGGGGTCAGTTGCCGCGTCTGTAAATATGAGCACATCATTATTAGCGACAATCTCCATAAAGATGGCCATCTCTCTCATATAAATACCATTCACTCGATTCATAGTTGTCACTTGTGCAGCTAATGCAAGTGCAACCGTACCTCCATGAAATGTTGTGTATTCACCAGTTGCTCCAACAGCAAATCGATATGTTCTTTTGGTGCAATCTCCATAGGCCGTCCCCATTCTTCTCTGTGGTTTAAACTTGCCTGTATCGACAGCCTTGCCTGCTACACCACAAACAAATTCTTTACCTGCAATAGGTTGGAAATCCATTTTTCGATACACCATATAATATCCTTTTTTCTGGAATGAATAGGGATCAATATAAACTGTACCGAATTCTTGAGTAAACGCCATCGCATGAAATCCGTGAGGTGTGAGATCAAAGCGGACAGTATTCGCCGGATTGTCTAGGTCATATCCAGAATATGTTTGTATTTCAGGATATTTCTTTGCTAAGTCAGGTGCCATGACAGGCGAATTAACAATGCCATATCTTCTCATTGTCCCATCTGGCATAGGCAATAAAAAGGAGCTTGAGCGATAGGTTTCTATTGTCCCATCTTCCTCAGGGGCTTCTTTAAGAATTTGCTCTACACGAAGTTCATCTAAGGCATAAGTTTTAAAGTCAGAAGGTATAATATACCGTTCACCTGGATTTGGAATTCTACTTGATTCGATTGGCTGCCACAAGTCTTGTGCAAATAGACTTGCTGACATTAATAGAAGTAGTAATGTAGTTGAAATGTTGATAGTGTTTTTCAATAGCATAATTTTTTAGTAGCTGAGTAAATAATTCAAAGTAGCTTTATTACTGTATTAAACAGTACGCAATTATTAATTTCTAAAAATGGGTAATAAAATTTGGAAGGCCTTCAATACTTAAAGATAATAAAAAGATAGTATTTAGTACGCACTATTACGCTTTGCTGTCTTGGCGGATTAGTATCAGTTCTTTGAACTTCCAAGCCATGAGGACACTAAGATTCACTAGGGAAATACAAGTAAACTCAGAATAACAGTCATCAATTAAGGTCTGGTGGGGTAAACTATATGACTATATGGCGAGCCTAGCCTATCGAACAATAATATTGTTGGTACAATTTGTCATGCTCACCCTTCTTGCCGAATTAAACTATTGGTCAAGATTTTTCTATCTTAAACATTTACTTACATCATAAATTGGTATTGATGAAATTCAAAATTTTACTTGTCGTCTTGTGTGCTCTTAGTACTATGCACATAGGCGTTGCGCAATCGGATATTATCCAAAAACTCGAAGAGATTGCCATTGTTGAGCAAAAAGTGATGATGCCTATGCGTGATGGTGTTCGCTTAGCCACAGATATTTATAGGCCAAAAACAGATGAGCCAGTACCGATCATATTCAGTCGGACACCATATAACTTTAATACCTATGGGAATGGAGAACGTCGCACTAGACCCTATGAAAGCGCGTATGAAGCCGTAAAGAGAGGTTATGCCTACGTTGTCCAAAACGAAAGAGGCAGATATTTCTCTGAAGGCGACTGGGATATCCTAGGCGTCCCGTTGACGGACGGGTATGATGCGTTTAGTTGGATGAAAGACCAGTCATGGAGCAATGGGAAAATTGGGACGATAGGATGTTCGTCAACTGCTGAGTGGCAAATGGCTGTGGCAGCGCTAGACCACCCTTCTCATGCTGCTATGATACCACAAGCTTATGGTGCGGGCGTGGGAAGAGTGGGCAAATACATGGAGCAAGGGAATTGGTATAGAGGTGGAGCGACACAGATGCTTTTCATCGCCTGGTTATACAGTGTACAGCATGATGAGATGCGGCCAAGATTGCCCGAAGGCATCAGCCAAGAAGACTTGAATCGGCTTCAACGGTTTTATGATATGTCTCCAGAGCATCAATCCGTTGATTGGTCTGAAGGTTTGGCACATTTACCGGTTCAAGACATCATTAAAAATGCTAACGGACCAGTCGAAATATTCGATGACATGGTAAGACGAAAACCAAATGATCCGGCTTGGTTTGAGGGTGGTTTATATCATGATGATATGACAATTGATATTCCGTCATTCTGGTTTACCTCTTGGTATGATGTATCGATTAGCCCGAATCTGGCTTTATATAATCATGTTAATGCCACGGCTGATCATCAGTATTTAGTCATAGCACCAGTATTGCATTGTCGGTATAAGCGAGCGACTGAGAATACGATCGTAGGAGAGCGTTCAGTAGGCGATGCTAGGCTGAATTATGACGACTTGACCTATGGCTGGTTTGATCATTGGCTCAAAGGTGAGGCGAATGGCATTCTGGAAAGCACACCAAAAGTTCAGTACTATACGATGGGCTCTAATGAGTGGCAATCGGCAGACACTTGGCCGCCATCAGATGTACAGCAAGAAACATTCTACTTGCACAGCCAAGGGAAAGCAAATAGCCTGTATGGTGATGGGCAGCTACTCCCTAGCAAGTCTAGCCAAGAAGATCTGTCAGACGGATTCTATTATGACCCACACAATCCTGTCCCTTCTTATGGTGGCAATGTATGTTGTACAGGTAATGCTGTGAAGGGAGGCTCATTTGATCAGCAAGCGATGGAGATGCGTCATGATATATTAGTCTACACAACAGAGCCTTTGGAAGAGGGTGTTGAGGTGAGCGGCTTTATTGAAAGTACATTATATGTGTCTTCGGATGCCAAGGATACTGATTTCACCATCAAATTAATCGATGTGTATCCTGATGGGCGAGCGTACAATTTAGACGAAACGATCCAACGTGCTCGATATCGAGAGGGGTATGACAAAGAAGTCTTTATGGAAGATGATCAAGTGTATCAATTAGACATGACACCACTTTCGACAAGTAATTATTTTGAGAAAGGGCATCAGATTCGTATTGAGATTTCAAGTAGTAATTTTCCTCGCTTTGATAGAAATTTGAATACGGGTGGGAATAATTATGATGAGTCGAAAGGTGTTGTTGCTCATAATAAAATACATCATTCGGCGAAATATCCTTCGCGGATTGTGTTGCCGATTAGGAGGTGAGTTGACAGTGGACAGTGGATAGTGGATAGTTTTTTCGACAGCCTTGACATAAGAATTCTAGGGTACTTCAGTGCCTTATGGCATTTAAATAACGTCTTGTGATCCTCGGACTTTCTATTCTGCCTGTGGTATTTCATTCAAATCATAATACACCTTTAAGCCCAGTTGCTTAGCTATTTTTACATCCTGGTCTGCACCATTAGAAGCTCCTTCAATTCTTAAGATTGCATCACACTTTGTTAGTAATCGGTGCGCGGTTGGATATTGAATTTCAGTGAATATCTCATCGCCAATTGCTTTAGACCCGCCCAACTCAATCAGTGGATTGGCCACCCATTCTCCGATCATTGGCACGTGGCCTTTTCGAAAGATGGGGAGTGCCACAGATTCCATCTTGTCCATATTTTTCTTAATTAAGTCCGGATCATTGTTGGTCCCACTCCTGTAAGGCCCAGCGATTAAAATCATCATCATAATTGTTTTTCCGTAAAGAAAACAAATAATAATCGTTTAAAAATTAAGATAGTTTAAGAACTTCTATTTTTCTTAATAGCGCTTAAAAATTCTGGAGTCACGCCTAGGTAAGACGCAATTTGTTTTTGTGTAATCTTCTCAAGCATTTTAGGATATCTGTCGACAAACTTAAGATATCGTTGTTCTGTAGTTGACGAAATATTATCAAGCACTTTGAGTTGTTCTCTGATATATGCATTTTGAAAAATGATTCTAAAAAACCTTTCGAATTTTGGAATCTCTATATACAAATCCTCCAAGGTTTTAAAATCAATGTATACCAAACTACTTTCTTGAATCGTTTCTATAGACAACAATGGTGGCTTCTGATTAATGAAAGCATTCATATCCGTAATCCACCAATCTTGAATCGCAAACATAATCGTTGACTCTTTGCCATCATCGTTTATATTGTAGGCTCTCAAACTCCCTGACTCGACAAAATATAGTTTCTGACATCTCTGACCCTGTCTTAAGATGATTTGCCTTTTATTGACAGAGCTCATTTCTAACACGGAAATAAAATATTTTTTTTCTTCCTCAGATAATGAAATGTGCTTCTGGATATTTTGTAAGATTTGATTCGTATTCACTTTCTATGGATTATTACATTTACTCATAATAGACGATTCAACTTTAGCATATTGATAAAAAGCATAAATGTAAAATCAGATAAATCTATAATTTTTCTTTTCGAAAAAGATCACTAATTATATGACTAATTTAAACGTAAAGACAATTTGAGTATGTAAATATACCGCACAACTTAAAATAAATTCCAACAACTCATGTCGACTCCAGCATCATGTTCCGGTGTAATAGTATTGCCATTTAGAGTGACCTTATGTTCAATGGCTTCATAGATTTTGAAAGCGCTTCCATTCATGACATCGATTCGATTGTTTTCGATCGCTACACCTAGAAGTTGTACTGCCTGATTTGCTATACCTACACTGCCAATTTGGATGCCATCTTGAGCTCTATACAAACGATTGTTTGTGATGTAAGCTCTACCAGACACAACAAATGCCGCTCCATTGCTCTCGATGTACAGTCAATTCCTTCGAGTTGGACTAATCATTAAAAAATAAATGAATTACAAATTCAAAATGATTATTAATTTTGCTTCTCAATTCAATTTATCCATGAGCTATATGAATGTTAATTCTTTCATAGTATTCACTTTCCTTTTGATCACCACATCATCTTGTGGGCAACATTTAAAATTTTTAGGCGATGCCGATAGTCCTCCAGCAATCATTTCTGAACTCAGTTGGATTGAAGGGAGTTGGCATGGTGTGGCCTTTGGCGGACAGACAGAGGAGGTATGGACAGCACCATCAGCTGGCAGTATGATGGGTATGTTTAAATTAATAAGCGAGGGTGAGATTTCGTTTTATGAATTAATGACAATTTCTGAAAAAGAAGGCTCTTTGCATTTGCGCATCAAACACTTTGACAAGGATATGAATGGCTGGGAAGAAAAAGATAAATCTGTTGAATTTCCATTAGTCGACATTAAAAAGAATGCTGTTTACTTTGATGGATTGACGTTCAAGAACATATCCGAACGTCAGATGAATGTCTATGTCAATATTGAAGGAGAGGAAGTCGAGTTTATTTATTTTAGGAAATAGGGAATCTTTGTACGTATTAGTTAAATCATACCATAAATTCAACAAATAGGAAAAAATGAATTGGACAATAATAAAGAATGAAACCCAATATAACAATGCCTTAAATAGGCTAGATTCAATATTCGATGCCACGAATGGTTCAAAAAATAGCGATGAATTTGATTTGTTAAGTATATTAATAAGTAAATATGAGAATGAGCATTTTAAAATTGAAGGAGCGGACCCTATTCAAGTCATAAAAATGAAAATGGACTATAAGAATATGAAACAAGTCGATCTCATTCCTTATTTTGGCTCAAAATCTACTACTAGCAAAATACTATCTTATAAAGCTCCTTTGACATTAAAGCATATTTGGCTATTAAGTGAAAAACTTGACGTACCAATAGAGCTTTTAGCAAAGCCATACAAAGTAGATAAGTGGAATTTCATGAAGAAATATGACACTAAAATTAAAAAGCGTTTGAAAGCAAGCAGTTAACACTTTTGAATCAATGTTAAAGATTGACTCCTCAGAGGTAATGATTTTTATCAGTCTACACTAATAACTCCACAATCGAATTCCTATAATTCCCTGCCTCAGTAAAAATATGGCTAACCCGAGCATTAAGACAGCTGTCAACCTAAGGTACCATTTTGAAATAGCTCCACCACTACTAGATTTCCTCATACTCAGCACAAAGCCAATCGCTGTGGTGGCAAAGAATATTAATGAGGATATAAATGCCAACACACTAAAAACATGTGGCTTTGCAACGTCGCTTATAGATTCCATCGAACTAATAAACCCCGCGAGCATGATGACAAAACTGATAGCGCCTATCCACAGCATGACTCGCTCACTACTTATACGTTTATCTTTGGATAAGAGTTGAATTAGCAAAGCAAAAAAGCCATATATCACATACACGATGACAGACAACAAAGACAATGCAAAGAGTATATTTTTTATCCACCGTATCACTTTAGACTCCTTCTCTGCATAGCCTCCGTCTACCCAAATCGCCTGCGTATCATTATGATCGAGAAGCATAGCAAAAGGCTCACCCTCTTGTTGTGTGTAAAATTGTTTGTCGCCCGCATGATACCAGGTATCAATATCATTTCCTAATAAATCTTTGATAAGGATACTGTCTGACTCGACAGTTAGTGAGACACCGGTCACCATTTTTTCAATAAAACCAAACAGCTGATTTCTGGGATTTAGATAGGTGTAATAGCCTTCATATTCTTCTTTAAAAGAAGGTGGAATAGAAGCCTCTTGGCGCTTCACCTCCGGCTTGTCTACATAAAACTTCAAGATCGCATTCAAAATTTTCCGTGTACGTCTTCCTGTATTCACGGATACAGCGACAGCAAAATTCGCATCAGGCACATAGATGTAATCTGATACAAAGCCGTCAATGCCTCCATTGTGACCCAAGGTCTTGTAACCCCATCGCCAGCCATTCGAAATCGCCAATCCATAACCACCTGGCAATCCCTGCTTTGCCGCAAGAGTCGTCATTGAAGACTCCATCCGATCAAATGAGGAAGCTGAAATCAATTGACGATCACCATTCGCCATTTTGCGATTCAACATAAATTGTAAAAATTCAGCCATGTCTGCAGCATTGGCACACAACTCCCCTGCAGGCCCACCTTGTATTGAAGGATAATCAATTGCTCTAAATTTTCCGCCCTCATTATCATAACCTTTGGCCATTGGAAACTCAGTTGGCTCTTTAAAATAAAACCCAGACGATACCATCCCAATTGGATCTAAGACTTCTTCTTTGATAAACTGGTTAAAGGGCTTGCCAGAGACTTTTTCGATCACATGACCGGCAACAACATAGCCAGGGTTAGCATAGGACATATACGTGCCAGGCTCCCATCTTGCATACAATGACTTTTGATGTGAGTCAACCATCTCTCTGCAAGAAGGTCGCTTATTATCAGTCGTATTATAAATCGCATTAAAGTGCATATCATCAAACCCTGCTGTATGCTCCAATAGATGCTCGACAAGTATCGGCGAACGATCCCGCCATCTGTTTTTGATTGGCAAATCAGGATCAATCTCCATGATTGCTGTCTTAAGACTCAGTTTACCTTGCTCAACTAAGCGCATTATTGCAAGAGAAGTCATGGTTTTGGATATAGAACCAAGGCGAAATAAATGCTGATCTGTGACAGAGATACTATCTTCTACTTGAGCAAAACCTACACCTCCAGTGTATAGAATAGAGTCGCCTGTCACGATACTTATCATCGCACCTGGGATTTTTTCATCTGCTATGATGAGCTTTAGACTATCGAGTAAGGGTTGGATTGGGAGGGGAGCTTGTTGAGCTGATAGAGCTTGAAAGCTAAATAATGAAGAGAAATACAATATGGTGATTAGCATTTTCATGGAACTGTATTAGCTTATTAATACACTAAGTTACATTTATTTTCTTCTGCATCAAAACGGACTAAATTAATAAGCCTTTTACTCTTTGCCTATCCATAAAAGTTGTAATTCTAAATCAAGTGTCATAATATTAGAAACTATTATCTATAACTATCTGTTATAAATCCATAAACTTTACTGTGGCAAATTTAATATTTACTCAACTTAGTCGATATCTTCACAAAGAAAATCCTGATCATGCCTGTATGATTAATGGAAAATGGGGTAGTGGAAAGACTTATTTTCTCAAAGAAAAATTACGAGAAGAACTCAATAAAGATGAAAAGCTAAAGGAATTGAAAATTCGTTATGCCTCGGCCAATGGAGTAAAGGACTTTGATGAAATTATAGATGAGCTGAAAAGGCAAAAAATTATTCCTGAAACAAGCTCTAAAGTTAAAATTATAGGAAAATTGGCAGGTAGAGTTTTGGACAATATACCCTTAGGTCTTATTGCAAATGTAATAGTCCCCGGGTCAGGCGGCCTAGTAAATACAGCTACTGAGGGTGTCAAAAATGTCATTAAAAAAGAAGATCTAACTGCATTAATTAAGGCTGTTAGTTTTGATGAAAAAGATATCATTATCATTGATGATCTCGAAAGGGTTCATAAGGATTGTGACTTAATAGGTCTGCTCGGTGATATCAATACTGAATTTGTAGAACACCATCGTATAAAAACGATACTTGTTTGTGATGAATATGAACTGGAGAAACGATTTTCTGCTGAGGATAGAAAGCTGAGTGGTGATTTGCCCCAATATAAAGCTGCTAAAGAAAAATCTGTTAGATATACTTATACTTTCAAAAACAAATTGAAGCCAGTTATAACAAATATTATTCAGAATTTAGACCCTGATATTTATACACTAGGAACCATAAAAATTCTATCAAAACAAGAAAATATCTCTTCACTTGCAGACTTAATAGGCCAGTTCAAAGAGACAATTAATACTAAACCAACAGTAACAACCAGCTTTAATAATCTGAGAGTTATAAAACATATCATTGAAATCATTGCAGATATTATAAATATCACCGATCCGCAGAAAATAGATTTAGTATTTAATCGATTAATCAATTTTGTGGTTAATAATGTACTCTTCTACAAATACTATAATCCCAATGATTTAGATAGCTCAATCTCTAAACGCTCTGCTCGAACAGAATTTTTCAGCAACGCAGATGAAACACAAAAAGACACAATAGACATAATTGATAAATGGATATTATCTAAATACCAACTACTGACACCAACAGATATAAGTTTTGAAAGCAAGGCTATTAGGGCATATATTTTCAATGGAATTTTTCAAGAAGTATCAATTATTGACAACATCAATTCCCAGATAAACGCTCACCGTCTTGATAAACCAGAAGGCAAGGACTTAGGCCATCTCGTCTTTTACCAAACATTAGAAGATGATGAATTTAAAAAATTAACATCCAAAATTCTTAATCATCTAAAAGAAAATAAATTCACGTTTACTCAATGCAGGACTTTGGTTAAGACCTTAAGAAAGTTAGTTAACGATGGCTATAGTATTCAAGAATTTGAAACTCACGAAAAGATAGCGAATTACTTCGAAGATTATCTAAAAAACAGTAAAGCTGAATGCATTAGAGACTTTTATACCATAAATTGGATTAATGCCCAATACCAGGAATTTCTAGAACCGGAATATAAGAATCTAAAAAATCTTGTTAAAACGATTCTTTCCGCAAGAGAAACGGAGATGAATAATATGGGTTTAAAGGAAGAATTTAAAATGGTTCTTAGCGGGGATAAGAAGTTTGATGAAAACTTGCTTATTAAGTTGATAGAAAATGGTGATGAAGAAGATAAAGAAAATTTATATCAGCTATATTTGAGCAGCAACAATTTTAAAAATAAATTTGCAGCAGTTATAGATAATCCATTTGAACCATTTAGCAAACAAGTTATAGATTGGATAAAGAATGCCTTAAAAAAAGCATTGGAAGAACTTAAGCCAGATTCAATCGGTAGGATTAAGGTTAAAACTACATTCGAGTCACTTGAAAGTGAATCAAACATATCATAAATAGAAGGATAAATCTAAAGATTGCATTATTCTTTACTACAAGTACAACATCATGTCTAAGCACCTTGATATAATCATTGACAAGCTAACTAATTCCATAGAGCATTATGGTACTGGAATTCAACATGATACTGAGGCATTATTGTTATCAAAGTCAGATCTTAAATTGGTGCTTAAAAAGCATGGTTGGTTGTTTAAATGGAATGCCGAATATGCACTAAAGAACAGAGAAGTATACAAGTTATTTATTGCAAATGACACAGATCAAAAGATTCAAGGTTTAATTAGTTTAGAAATAATGCCAGATCATGTATACATCCATCTTATTGAGAACGCGCCACAAAACAGAAGTAAAGAAAGTGACAGTTATATAGGCGTAGGCGGAAATTTGGTCGCCCTTGCATGTAAAAGGTCGATGGAGGAAAATTTTGAGCACCTAGCGACGCTTCGTAATGCCTAATGAGTTGAGTCTTAGCTGTTAGTGCTACAAATCCAGTGCACATAAAAGAGGGTCGAATGATTATCCCAGATACAGCAGCTAAACTATTAATTAAAAAGTATAAATTGTAATATGGCTCATAACAATCACATCGAAATAGACTTCTTAGGATCTCAGGAAGAGAAGCTTACAAAAAAAGATCGTCTCGAAATTAGCAAGCAGATCAAACGAATGAAAGCTGCTCGAAATAAGTCTTCCAAATCAGATAAGAAAGTCAGCATTAAAAAAAATAAGGCTCATGCTTAATTTTCGGAATAATCAATATCCTAATCCAAGTCTGATGTAAGGACATCAATGACGTCTGCCTTTTCTTAAATGAAAATTCAAAACCCAACACTGCGACCAAAGGGAGCATCAAACATTCATCCCCCCACAAACACTCAGCACCTGCCCTGTCACATAAGTCGACATATCTGAACCTAGATACACACAAGCATCAGACACATCTTTCCCTTCACCCAATCTCTTCAAAGGAATACTATCTGTATAGGCTTTTATCGTCGCTTCATCCAAGGCATCTGTCATATCGGTTGCGATAAATCCAGGTGCTAATGCATTACATCGAATCCCTCGCGAACCGACTTCTTTAGCAATGGATTTACTAAAACCGATAATCCCAGCCTTAGAAGCAGCATAGTTGGCCTGCCCAGCATTCCCAAAAACGCCTACCACTGATGATATATTAATGATAGACCCTTTTCGTGCTTTCAACATGGGCCGCAGCGCATGTTTAGTCAGGTTGAATACAGACTTAAGGTTGATCTCAATCACCTGATCCCATTGTTCTTCACTCATGCGTAACATCAGATTATCTTGCGTCACACCTGCATTATTGATCAAAACATCGATGGTCTCAAAGGTTTCTGTAGCCAATTTCATCAGACTTTCTGCGTCTGTATATGAGCTGGCATCAGATTGTACAGCTTTAACAATACGCCCATTGCCATTCAGTTCTTCGACAATCACATTGGCTCGATCTGCTGAAGATCTGTAGGTAAATATGACATTTGCACCTTGAGCGACATACTCCCTAACGATGGATTCCCCTATACCTCTTGAACCTCCTGTTATAAGCGCATTTTTATTCTCTAATAATCCCATGATTCGTTTTTTCGTTTAAGTTTGAAAACTGTAAGTCTTTAATGCAACTTAGTTGCCATTTTTTGCATTACTATTTTGAAATTCGCACTGAATTTATTCGCTAATATAAATCATTATCAATCAAATCGTTGACCATGCCAAATGATGTTGCTGCACAAGAAATGACTCCTGGAATTCTAAGTCTCCTCCCGCTGTTCTATGTGGGCTGGTCTGATAGTGTGTTGAGTCCCTCAGAAATGAAAGTCATTCATCAAAAATTGGAATCGTTTTCATTTTTAAGTCCCGCTGAAAAAGAATATTTGATCAGATGGACAGATCCTAGTTCGCCACCAGACGAAGCCACTTTTAAACAGTGGGTCAGCGTGATGAGAGAATACAGCCAATCCTTACCAGATGATAAAAAAACATCCCTTGTCGAATTAGGTCTCGAAATTGCTTCATCTCAATCTGTTGCGGGTCAAGCCATCAGATCGGCAGAGACGAAGGCTGCCTTGCAAGATATCGGCGATGCACTTGGCGTGGATGGACAAGTGAGTTCTAACATCTTATTATCAAAAATAAACGGCCCAGGATCTGAAGCTCAAACAACTGATCTCAGTTTTGATGTCAATCAGTTAAAGGCATTCTTAGATGGAGACTATAGTCAGACTAAGGATCGGATGCGCACGTTATTATCAGATCCCATTTTTGCTTACGTGACTGAGCCTGACAAAGACAAGTTTAGGCTTCGCGTCTTAGAGCAAACCAAAGAATTGGCTAAGCAGGGTGTGAGTGCCTATTCATTTCCAAAAAAATATGGTGGTGGCGAGAAGTCAGGTGACCATATCGTTGTCTTTGAAATGCTTGGGTATAGCGATATTAGTTTGGCGATCAAATTTGGTGTCCAATTTGGATTATTTGGTGGTGCAGTCTATATGCTAGGGACAGAAAAGCATCATAGAAAATATTTAGAGCCAATGCACCGGGCCGAGCTTCTAGGATGCTTTGCGATGACAGAGACAGGTCACGGGTCGAATGTAAAAGGGCTGACGACGACAGCAACCTATGATGATGATTCTAAAGAAATTGTGATTCACTCTCCAGATTATGACTCCGGGAAAGAATATATCGGTAATGCGATGCATAGTACCATGGCAGCAGTCTTTGCGCAGTTAATCGTTGATGGTGAGAACCATGGTGTCCATGCTATCCTTGTGCCGATCAGAGACGAACAAGGCGAATTGATGCCTGGAGTTACAGTAAAGGACTGTGGTTATAAAATGGGCTTGAATGGCGTTGATAATGGAAGGCTGTGGTTTGATAAAGTGCGTGTACCAAAAGATAATTTACTCAATCGATTTGGAGATATCGATAATGGCGTCTATACCAGTCCCTTAAAAAATCCATCCAAGCGATTCTTTACGATGTTAGGTGCACTCGTAGTCGGTAGAATCTGTGTTGGTCTAGCAGGTATCAGTGCATCTAAATCTGCCTTAACCATTGCCATTAAATATGCATTAAAACGAAGACAATTTAATGCGAAGGATGGGATACCTGAAACATTGGTGATGGACTATCCCACACATCAGCATCGACTCATCCCCTTATTAGCGAAGACCTACGGCTACTATTTTGCCTTGAGGCGCTTAGCTGAAAAATATAGTGACAATCAGGATGGTGACATGCGACATATAGAAACGCTTGCGGCTGGACTCAAATCAAAAGCGACCTGGCATACGACGCGTACGATCCAGGAGTGCAGAGAGGCTTGTGGAGGTAAAGGCTATTTAAAGGAGAATCGCTTTGCTGACCTCAAAGCAGATACCGATATTTTCACCACCTTCGAAGGGGATAATACAGTTTTGATGCAGTTGGTAGCAAAAGGACAGTTGACAGAATTCAAGCAGTCCTTTCATGATGAAGGGTATCGAGCTGTTGTTAAATATTTATACACGCGGTTTAGCAATAAGCTAACAGAATTAAATCCAGTACAAACGCGCAACACGAGTGCCGAGCATATTTTAGATCAAGACTTTCATAAAGACGCGTTTTTATATCGCGAACAAAAGTTATTGATTTCGCTAAGCCAGCGGATGCAGGATTATTTAAAAAAGCGGATCGATCCGTATCAAGCATTTCTAAAATGTCAGACGCATATGTTGGCATCTGCGCATGCTTATATTGACAATATAGTATTGAAATCTTTTATCAAGGTCATTGATACATGTGAAGATCCCGGTGTTAAAACAGTCATGACTAAAGTTTGCAATTTGTATGCCTTGACTATAATCGATGAGGAGAAAGGTTGGTTTTTAGAGAATGATTATTTAGAAGGCAATAAAACAAAAGCGATCAGACGTGTAAAGGCGAAACTCATACAGGAATTGCGGCCTGATGTAGAAGGCTTGGTTGATGGCTTTGGCATTCCTGATGCGATGTTGGGCGCGGAGATTGTCTGATCTGTTGACCTGTTGATTTCAAGCCACTGGATCTAATTTGATATTGATATTGATATTGAAATTGAAATTGAAATTGAAATTGAAAGCTACAAAGATTTCGCTTTCTTAACCAAATCATTGAACTCCTCTTTAAATCCATGAGGATCCTTAAGGTTACTATTTTTCAACCATTGCAAGACATCATCATAGTCAGCATTTCCTTTATGCGAGGAATCGGTCAATTGCATTGAAAAAGAAGCAATACTAGCAACAAATTGTTGAAAATCAGTCGATTCTGCAAAGTCATTGCCGTCGTCATAAATATCGAGTGATAAGGGTATGCTGTTGTCTGCATCTGGTTCTTTATATCTAAAATCGATCGTCACTGAAGGCACAGCTTTTCTAAATGTTTGGGCAGGAATGATTTCATACAATGCAGTTATGTTTTGATTAGATCCAATTTCACCAGCATCTTTTGTATCATCCTCAAAATCCTCATTGTTTAATACTCTATTTTCGTAGCCGATCAATCGATATTCTTTTACATTCGTTGCATTAAAATCAACTTGAATTTTAACATCCTTAGCGACTGTATAAAATTTATGAAAGTCATGAATAAAGACCTTCTCTAATTGATCTTCTGAATCTATATATTCGTAAGTTCCATTTCCATTATTCGCAATTTGTTCTAATGCTGCATCATTTAAATTGCCACGGCCAACACCAAGCACAGTTATGAATATGCCATTGTCTCTTTTATCTTCAATTAATGAAACCAATTCATCACGATCTGAAACACCAATATTAAAATCACCATCTGTTCCAATAATAATCCGATTATTTCCACCTGGGATAAAATTTTCCTGCGCGATCTCATAAGCAGTTAAGATACCTTCTGCACCAGCTGTGCCACCACCCGCACCAAGGCTATTTACTGCCTGATTAATTCGACTTCTTTGTCTGGCGCTTGTTGATTCTAACACAACTTCAGATGACCCCGCATAGGTCACAATGGCAACTTTATCAGAAGATCCAAGATGATCAACAAGAGTATTAAACCCTTTTTTTAATAGTTCAAGTTTGTCAGGACTCGACATAGATCCAGAGACATCCATCAAGAACACGTAGTTCGAAGATTTTAATTCAGAGTCAGGAATTTTTTGTCCTTTAATGCCTATTCGAACCAGCTTATGTCCAGGCTGCCATGGACAAGAACTAATTTCTCCATTGAGGCTTATCGGATGGACGGATTGATTTGAAGGATATTCTAATTCGAAGTAATTGAGGAGTTCTTCTGTTCTTACTGCTCCCTTCGGCGGTATGGCCTCATCCTGAAATAAAAAGCGCCTGACATTCGCATACGATGCGCCATCAGCATCTACTGAAAATGTAGATATTGGCTCGTCAGCTACTTCTAAAAAAGGGTTTTCAGAATATTCAGCATAATTCTCACTCGAAGCAAAACCTGGATCACCAACACCAGAAGAATTAGAAAGAAAGCCATCAGCTGTTGAATTTAATAGAGGACTTGAAGTCATAGTTTTATCATCTTCTGGATGACATGACATGATAAGTAAAGAGCCCAAGACTAGTAAAATAAATAGAGTGTAGTGTTTCATTTAAAAAGAGTCTTTATTAGTTTATAAACAGCATTCAAACTATAAGACTCTTAAATAATAGAGATGGTTGGTAAAACAGGCAAAAATAATTAGTACCCAAGGCGTTGTGAGCGAAATGTCAATAAAAAAATTTGAGCTTTTCCCCATCCAAAATTCAATAATAATCCAGCTCCCAACTTAACTACTATCCACTATCCACTATCCACTATCCACTATCCACTATCCACTATCCACTATCCACTATCCACTATCCACTATCTACTATCCACTATCTACTAGCTACTATCTACTAGCAGTTTGCTATATAATCTTCAACCTCTCCGCAAGTAATTCCTTATAAACTTTGCTCACAGGGATGACATGTTTTTGGATAACAACATAACCATCTGCAATCGCATCGATGGCGCTCTGATTCACAATATAGGAGCGGTGGACACGAATAAAATGCTTTGCAGGTAATTTGTTTTCAATAACTTTTAGCGTAACGGCAAGCGTATAAATTTTATCTTTAGAATGAATGTTGCAATAATTCCTATCTGACTCTATGTAAGAAATATCCTCTATCAGAAGCTTGACTCTGCGTTCTTTTGTTTTGACAAATATTCGATCTTTGAGTTGAAATTGAGACGCAATAGAAGCTACACTTTCAGTATTGGCCCGTGAGAGTGCCAATTCGATAACTCGGCTTAATTCTTTTGTTCGATACGGTTTAGAAATGAATGCTTCTGGTTTAGTTTCTTTTGCTCGATAAAAATGAGAATCGTCTGCATTCGCTGTTAAATAAATGATAGGGATATTATATTTTTCTTTAATCTTTTTGGCCGTTTCGATACCATCCATTGCGCCTGACAAGTTGATATCCATTAAGATGATATCTGGTTGATTTGATTCCACATTAACAACTGCTTCTTCTCCTCTAGGTATGATCCCAGACACTTGATAGCCCATTTTTTCTACTGTAAGGGAAATCTTAGCACCAATGATCATTTCATCTTCTACGATTAGTACTTTGATTTTATGTTCCATAGGCAATCTTATATTATACTGCTTTGCTTCTCTTAAGGATTAATGAGACAATAGTACCATTATCTACCGAACGATCGATAGTTCCACGTAATTGCCTTGTCAATAAATTGACAAGTTGTGTACCAAATCCAGTACCAGTAGGCGCTTTATCAAAATCTGCACCTACTCCATTATCCTTTATTTTTAACAATAATTGATCAGTATTGATCTCTTCTAGTGAAATATTTATCCTAGCTTCAAAATCTGACGGGAAAGCATATTTCAAAGCATTTGTTAAAAGCTCATTGACAATTAATCCTATGGGCAATGCTGTATCTATATCTAACTCGAGGTGATCCATCTCACATTCAATTTTAACTTCTCTGTCTTGTTCAAATGTTTCAAGAACACCTTGACTGAGGTTTATAAAATAATCCTTCATTTCGATGGCTCCTAAATTTTCTTTTTGATATAATTTTTGATGGAGGATCCCCATTGCCAAAACCCTGTTCTGACTGGCTTGAATTGCATTTTGTGCTTTCTCATCTTCTATCTGCGCTCCTTGCAGCGTCAATAGAGAAGACACGGTTTCTAGATTATTTTTTACTCTATGATGTATTTCCTTTAAGAGTAATTCATTCTCCTTGTTTTTCTCTTTGAGTGATTGTGTAAAGGTTCTATTCTTATTAAAGACATAAAATAAACTTGCTAGCAGCAAACTTAATAATCCAGCAACTCCAAAACTCAGGTATTGGATTTTTTTGGTTTGGCTAAGTTGAATTTTTTGTGAGGCAATTTCTTGATCTTTTTTTTCAGTTTCATATTTAATAAAGGATTCGGATTTAAGCTTAGCTATTTTATATTCTAGTATTTGTTCTTTTTTTTCAAAGGCTATTTTACGGTTATCAAGTGCGACTTCGTACTGTCCCAAATTTTCCTGACATACTGCTATTTTATCATACATAGGCCAAAGCTCTGCTCGATCTTCTTTATGCAGAATGATAAAACTATAGACCTCTAATGCTTCGGCATACTTCTCCTGCTTATAAAGGACATCCCCAACACTTTGTCGATGCCCTGAAGCTTGGACTGCACCGACAGCGTGGCGAGCAATATCCCATGCCTCGGTTGCTTCCGCTAACCCTCGATCCCACAACTTCAATCCAGACGAAGCGATGGACATCCTTTCTAAACATCGCACAGTATACCCTAATTGATCTGCATAGTATTTAGCAGTTAAGTCAAGACTGTGTTTACCAATATCATGACATTCCTCATAGGCTTCATTTTCTAACAGACAATCCATTAAAGCAATTGAGCTATTGATGGTATGTAGATGATCCCCATTGCTTTTAGCTAAGTCATAAGATAGCCTTGCATACCTAACACATTCGTCCCATTCATTAGTCAAGAGGTGAAGATTTGCCAAGCTATTATATCCAGATACAATATCTTCATCAGCTGCTATCCTTTCTAATAGGTGAACTCCAGCAAAAGCCTGAACCCTCGCTTTTTCTAATTGCCCACTATTCATATAAGCTTTACCAAGGTCAAGGTGACTATTCGCTATAGCAAGGGTATCTTGAGTTAACTGACGGTGATAAAGAGATTTCTCGTAGTGATAAACCATGCTATCTGATGAATATCGTTGATGATAGTCATGCCAATAGGCTAATTCATAATGGCTTTGAGCGATCTTCTCAGGATCCTTAGATGTGTAGGCTTTAGATATTGCGTCCAACCCAATGCCATGGGCATAAGTCGTATCGGTCTCTACATGTTCTTGCAGCCAGTGAAGTATACTGTCCAAAGTTTCATGTTCTAAATTTGGCTTTTGCCCAAGTCCTATAACCGAGAAAATACTAACCATTAATAAAACGACAAAGGCTTTCATTGAGGAAGAGTTATCCTCAAATTTACTAAATAGAATTTTAATGTATAAAGTAATAGTGCTCTGTCTAGATATAACTGACTAGTGCTTTTGGCGTATTTTGCACATGCACGTCGTTACAGAACCGGCCTTGATAGCTAGGCTATCAGACCGAACCTGCGCCTAGTTCATGCACAAACTACAGTCAAATTCAACTAGTCAGTTATATCTAGACAGAGCACTAGTTGTAGTCTGTATGAGAATAACACTTTTCTAGGTCATTCGATACGCTGATAACTTATACTTCAAAAGGTATGCAGCAATCTTTTGAGTTTTCAGCCAAACTTGAATCTTGTCGAGATTCCTTTTTAATTTGATTTTGATTTAATTTTTCTAATCCTTCATATAACGAGCTATCGCTTCTGCCTTATTATTGACGTGAAGGGTAGAATAGATTTTCTTGATATGTGACTTAACTGTTTCTGTCGATACGAGTAACTGTTTTGCTATTGCAGCATAGGTAAGTCCTTTTATCATAAGGTCCATGATTTCTGTTTGTCGTTCCGTTAATAACTTCTCTTTTTTAACTGCTTCGTTTTTTGAAAAATAGTGTACGATTTCTCTTGCAATGGAAGGTGACATAAATGATCCTCCTCGATGTACGACTAGTAATGCATCGGCTATATCTTGTAATCTGCTTTTTTTAGAAATATAAGAGCACGCTCCAGCGCAAAGGGCCTTTAATATTTTTTCTTCCTCCTCATAACTCGTAAGCATTGCAATATCAATCTCAGGTTTTAATTCTTTGAAATGTTGGATGCCTTCGATACCATTCATACCTGGCAGTCCAATATCTAAAACGAGAATGTCTAATTCCTGATATTGGCTTATCGTCTCCAGACCAGATTCTACCGAACCACAAGTAAACACCACTTTGAATTCTGGAACCATTTCAAAGTAAGTCTGCAAATTTGATCGCAATCTAGGATCATCTTCAATAAATGCTATTTTAATATACATTTTAGTTGGATTAGAATGGTGTTTTACATTTACCTGACATAGCTTATGGTACTTTATACTGCAAGCTGAATTATTGGCAGTCGTCAGGATTTATATTCAATTTCGTAAAAGTATCAATCTAAATCTAATTTAAAAAAACAAGCTTTTTAAAAAATAAGGACGAATGATAGGGTTTTCTTATCCAAGGGTGGGTTTTGTTTATCAAACAGATTCTTAGTATATTTAAATCCCTTCATTTTACTTCACTTTTAAACTATTTGGACATGATAACTTTAACATCTAATCTTTTTTCTAATACCTGTAGAAGCATTCTCTTTTTATCTTTTCTTGTCTTACTAACCACTCAGTGCTCAAAAGAGAGCGCAGATCAAGAAGTAGGTACGATTCAGTCAATTGACGAACAGCTTGACATCACTCTTGCTGTTGATTTGATTGCAATAGAGGGTTTCGAAACTGATAAAAAAAGCCACGGCAATAATTCACTTGATGTTATCAACGCAGCACTTAAATGCGCAGATTTCAAAAGCATTTTATTCTCTGGAACAAAAACAATCTTTGCACCAACAGATGCTGCATTCAGAGAATTAGGGTTGACTGCGGATAACATTTGCGACAAGCTAGATAAAGAAACACTACGAAATATTCTAAGCTATCATTTGACAGACGATCATGTCGAACGATTTCAGACTGGTTGCCTAGATATGTCAGATGGGAATTCAGCTGTCCTATCTAGAGAGGGTCGGTATGGGACATCGATCAACAATCATAATGTCAGAACAATATTCTCACAAAGAAAATCTCAATACGATTTAAAAGTATTTATGATAGATGGTGTACTCGAAGTCCCATCTGGAAACCTCGCCGATGTTATAGCTGACGATAAAGACCTTGACCTTTTATCAGATGCTATTGCAGCCTTGCCAGAGCTTAGAAACCTTTTATCAGACAATGATGGACACTTTACGGTTCTGGCCCCGACAGATAGAGCATTTCAAAATCTATTGATTCAGACTAGATCTCAGAACATAAGCACATTAATCGACAATCTGGGTGCGGATGTAGTCTCTCAGACAATTGCATATCATGTCATCAATGATTGTTTGCTTGAAGAAACGATTAATGACGGAGATGCATTATCTACGCTTCAAGGTGCACCATTAAGTTATTATAGAAACGGCAATGGTCTTCGAGATGAAACGGGAGAAGTATCAAGGTTTGCTTTCAAAGGAACAGATATCATCGCATCAAATGGAGTCATTCATAAAATCAACGACATGTTAAACTTAGATTTATCTTTTGCCAATACAGGGCTCAATGTCAGGGAAGCAAATACAGATGTAGCCTCTGTAAAAGCATCCATCATCAATAGCTTAGAATCAATTGATGCCATTGGGATAGCAGCGCAAATATCTCATAGTAGTAATGCGCAACGAGTTGGTAAAGAACTGAATGATACAGAGCTCATTTTATTCGGCAATCCAAGATTGGGTACCCCGATCATGCAAGCTAATCAACAGGCTGGCATTGATCTACCACAGAAATATTTAATCTATTCAGATGATGACAACGTCACCCGAATAGCCTACAATGATATTCGATATCTCAAAGCAAGACATGGCCTTAGTGATGACATTCCTACATTAGGGATCATGACAAATGCCTTAAATAATTTTGCATCAAGCGTAAGTGATAGGACTGCAGGCCCCTTAGCTGATTTACCATCTGCAGGTGATGGCTTGGTAGATAAAATTAGCAATCAATCCATCGATGACAGTTATAATGCCATCGTTGCAGCTATCACAAATAATCCAAATCTGATTTTGATCAGAGAGCTAGACCATCAGGCCAATGCCGCAAGAGTCGGCCTAGAATTACGCCCGACAAAATTAATCATTTTTGGAAATCCTAATCTAGGAACACCACTTATGCAAAGTGCCCAGACTGTTGGTATAGACTTACCTCAAAAAATTCTGGTTTGGGAAGATGAAAATCAAACTGTGCATATCTCACATAATGACCCAGAGTATTTAAAAGCTAGACATGGTATAAAAGGTAATGACAACATCTTAACTACTGTATCAGGTGCTCTCAATAATCTGACGAATTTAGGGGCAGGGATATAAGCTTCACATGTATCTGATTTATAATCCTGCCTGCTACAGACAGGATTGTAAATCAGACATTTTTGGACCCGGGTGCGCGTCGATTTGTCTCCTATTTTATATTAAGCCTGATCTTTACATATACATCAAAGTGTCTAATTCCACGGACGATGAGAGGTTGAAGCACTTAATCTCAATGATCGACTATAACCAGATTTTAGTAACAACACCAACAAGGGCTATCGTAGTTGGTCGCCTGACCAACGACATACTTGACCACGATGCGAGGTAGAAGCACTTCATCATCTATACAATTGTATCTTTTTTACCAAAAAACAAGTCCGAATGCCTCAGATTTAAGCCAAAACGACGTTCTATTGCCGAGTAGATTCTATATTTAGACAGTACATCAGTCAAATGCATCTGTTTGTCTATATTTCTAGGGTTCATTCCCCCTTAGCCAATAGCTCTGCTTATCTTTCAATTATTGAAGTCGTTTGTATTACTAAATCACTTCATTTAAAATTAGCGTTCATATGAATTTATCGATAAAACTATTTAGCTCACTACTATTACTTACGTTTATCTGTTTCTCTTGTAAGGAGGCTCCAGAACCAGTTATAGATATGGATGCAAAGGTTTCAAATTTCGGACTCTATGACCAAAATGGTGAATTTCATACCCTCTATTATAATTCAGATGCAAAGGCAGTTGTCCTTTATATCCAAGGCAACAAATGTCCGATCGTGCGCAATGCTGTTTCAGATTTAAAAACGGTCAGAAAAGAATTTAGAGATAAGGGGGTCAAGTTTTTGATGCTCAATTCGAATGTACAAGATGATCGAGCATCTATAGCGGCAGAGGCTGAGGAATTTGATATCGATTTTCCAATTCTCAATGATGATGCACAATTAGTCGCAGAAGCACTGCAATTACATCGAACAGCTGAGGCTATCGTTCTCAATCCATACAATTGGTCAATCATCTATCGAGGACCAATCAACGATCGCATGGGATACGAAAGCCAAAAAGACGAAGCAAATCAACACTTTTTAGCAGATGCTTTGAATGCACATCTTGCTGGTGAAGACATTGCTGAACCCTATGTCAAAAGTGTAGGTTGCCTCATCAAACGATTACATGAAGATGAATCTGCATTTGCTGACATTTCATATGAACATGACGTAGCCCCTATTTTAGTTGACAAGTGTATGAAATGTCATGTGGAAGGCGGCATTGCTCCCTGGCAAATGAAAAATTATAGTACAGTGTTTGGATGGTCCTTGATGATGAGAGAAGTACTCCGTACAAGGCGGATGCCTCCCTATCACGCTGATCCAGAGTATGGCGAATTTAAACACGATTTATCTCTTAGTAAAGAAGAATTACAAACCTTAGTCCATTGGGTCGATGCAGGTGCAAAGAAAGATAGTGATGTTGATCCATTGGCAGCATACACGGCTGTCGCTCCTATGTGGGACAAAGGCGAGCCGGATCTTATTTTCGAACTAAATCAAGAAGATATTCCTGCTACCGGGATTGTGGATTATAGATATCAGGAGCATGATATCACGATTGGCAAAGATATCTGGGCGACTGGATTTCAGATCCTTCCAGGTAATCGAGAAGTGCTTCACCATGTCCTTGTCAGTGTCATATATCCGGATGGTTTTATTGAGCCAATTGACAGAAAAAGTCCTTGGCTGGATGGCCTATTAGCTGCTTGGGCACCTGGAGGAGAAACCGAGGTTTTTCCAGAGGACACTGGTCGAGCAATTCCAAAAGGTTCTAAACTCCATTTCCAATTGCACTATACGACGAATGGAAAAGCACAGTCAGATAAATCCACAGTGGGCATTTATTATACTGATCAAGAGCCTGCAAATGAATACTTGATGGTAGGTGCGTTTAACACAAATTTACAGATACCGCCAGGAGAGCAGAGATATGAAAATAAAGCCAAGCATCTCTTTGAGCACGATGCTACCCTATACGCCTTATTCCCGCATATGCACTTCAGAGGTAAAGCCATGAAGTTTACAGCATTGTACCCTGATGGTCAAAGAGAAGTCCTGCTCAATGTGCCGAATTATAGTTTTAACTGGCAACGTGGTTATTTATTTGAAGAACCATTAAAACTGCCAGCGCGGACTGTATTATATATCGATGCCGTATTTGATAACTCCAAACAGAATACATTTAACCCCGCGCCTGAAAAAACTATCTACTGGGGAGATTTTTCATTTGATGAAATGCTCATTGGGTATATGAGTTTTGAATATCACTATACTAGTTCTGATTTATCAATGAATTAACTTCAAAAGAGACTTTCTCATTAGCGGTTTCTCATATTTGAAGTGATTAGTGGTTTGTCAACGTTGAAATGACTAGTGTCTCATGAATATAATCGCCGTAAAGCGACCGATCCGTCAGAAAAGACCAGTTTTTGACTTAGTGATAAAAATCTATTATTTTACGCTAATTTTTATGTTAATAATTCTAATAAGTTAGGTTAGCTTATCAAAATCACAACAAGGACATGCTGAAGAAGCTTCTTTTACTTCTCACTATAAATATACTGATGGCTTCCTGTGCTTGGTGTAGTATAGAAGATTCTTTGTTGCAAGAATTAGACATTGCAACTAGTGCTTTAGATAAAGCAGACATTCTAAATGAACTTTCTAAAGTATACTATATCGATACTGCAGAAGTACAACTAAGATATGCCAAACTAGCTCATGACATGTACCAAAAAAGTACGACAAAAAATGATAGCTTATTAGTTGAGATATATTACTACAAAGGGAGTGGATATGAGAGAATTGGTAAAAGCAATCTAGCCCTCGAGTCATTCAAAAGTTGCTTGGAGCTGGCCCAAAAGCTTGATAATCAAAAAACAATGATAGCGCGCATTTATACTTTTCTAGGGATTGTATATGATTCCTTAGGAAGACTAGATGAAGCTGTCAGGCATTATCATATGTCAATAGAATTAGCGGAGGAAATAAAAGATTCATTTACCTATATGACAGGTCTAAATAATATTGGGCATCTGTATTTAAGAATTGGTGAATACGATAAAGCAGAAGATATTTTTTATGAAAATTTGATACTGGCAAAAAAAACAAAATATTTTGAAGCTGTCTCCATCACGCATTCAAACCTTGGGGTAATTGCACACGAAAGTGGCGCTTTGGATAAAGCAATAAATCATTACCAAACGGCTTTGCGTTTAGCGGATTCTCTTTATACCATAGATATCCATTCATTATTAAATCTAGGTGATATTTACATGGAAAAAGGAGAAAATGACCTTGCCTATAAATACTACTATGATGCTTACGAGATTTCCAATGAATCTAAGATAATTGAACAAATTCCAAAAGCAGGGTTAAGTTTAGCAGAATGGTATTACAATCAGGGAGATTATCAACAATCACTCATGTATGGAAAAGTGTCATTAAAGGCAGCCCAGGAGCTGGATTCTAGAGAAAATCTTTTTCACACAAACGAAAATCTTTCTAAAAGTTATGAGGCGCTTGGTGATTATAAAAAAGCATTCTACCATTACAAGGAATTTAAGACGGAGCAGGATTCATTTTTAGATCAAGAAAAAATTAAATCGTTTGCTGAATTAGAATTTAAGTATGCTGGTAAAAAGAGAGAGACTGAAAATCTATTTCTGAAAAAAGAGCAACAAAAAAATAACACGATCATCGAGCAACAAAGAATTATTTTTGTTATTGGTAGTATTCTGTTTTTATCATTAGTTTTAGGTCTACGGTCCCTTTGGCGTAAAAATAAAAAAGAACAAGAATATAATGTTTTATTAGAAAGGCAGGTAAAGGAACGCACATCTAATCTGAGAAAGTCCAATGAAAAACTTATAACAGCGAATAAAGAGTTAGAACAGTTTGCCTATATCACGTCTCATGACCTGAAAGAACCGCTGCGCAATATTTCTGGGTTTTCCAGTTTAATTTTGCGTAAAATAAATAATGGAGAGTTCAGTCAGCTTGCAGAATACTTGCAGTATATAAATAACAGCACGCACCAAATGAATAATCTTATTGAAGACATTTTGGCCTATTCAAAAATTGGAAACAGCGAAGAAACAGCATATGTTTCGATATCAAATTTAGTCCAAAAAGTAGAACGTGATTTGCATCTGACCTTAAAGGAAAAAAAAGCAAGAATCGTTTTTAATTTAGATCAAAAAAATGGAGATGCTGCCAGTATTTTTTTACCGCCTCAATTGTCACTAGTTTTTAAAAACCTAATAGAGAATGGTATTAAATACAATGATAATGAAGAGCCAACAGTAGAAATAAATTATGACAAAGATGAAAACAATCACATCATTAGATTTCGGGACAATGGCTTTGGCATTGAACCAAAATACCAAGATTTAGTTTTTGAAATGTTCAAGCGCCTACATAATCGAGCAGAATATGAAGGCTCGGGAATTGGATTGGCCATCTGCAAAAAAATATCTGTTTCTCTAGGAGGTACGTTGACTATCATTAACTCAACCCAGGATGGGACTACATTCGAATTAACGATTCCGGTGATTATGAGTCTACAGACAAAAGATCAATTGGTATTGGCGGATCATTAATATCTTACATCTAGAATACTGTCTTACGCAATAGTGGGTCTATTAAATTTTTCAGTGTGTGACACCTCAACTCAGTGTAATAAATACTATGCAAGAACCAATAATATCAGCTAAAGATTTATGGAAAAACTATCAAACAGGAAAAACTGAGGTTCCCGTGATCAATGGCATTAATTTAACATTGTACAAAGGTGACTTCACAGTGATTATGGGCAGCTCTGGATCAGGCAAGTCTACCCTACTTTACCTCTTGAGCGGCTTAGAAGTACCGTCCAGTGGAGAAATATGGTTAGAAGACAAACCAGTACATAGTCTCGATGAAAAAATGATGACCTTAATTAGAAGGGAATACATTGGCTTTGTGTTTCAGGATTTCAACCTTGTCCCCAACTTAACCTTTTTAGAAAATGTACTCATCCCCGCCTACCTCGTCAAAAACGATCGAGAAGCTTTACAAGCGCGTGCCACAGAATTAATGTCTAAAATGGATATTTTAGACCTCAAGGACCGCCTCCCTTCCGAAGTGTCTGGAGGGCAGCAGCAGCGTTGCTCGATGGCAAGAGCAATCATTAACAACCCAAGAGTCATCATGGCAGATGAGCCAACAGGCAATCTCAATAGCTCCTCCTCTGAGGCCGTACTCGATATTCTGACAGAGCTCAATGAGACGGGGCAAAGCATTGTGATGGTTACGCACGAGGTCAAGTCAGCCTGCAGAGCCAATCGAATTATCTTCTTGAAAGATGGTCATATTGAAGATGAATTAAATTTTGATCCTCAGATAAACGCAGAGGAAAAAGAAATCCAATTACTTAAATGGTTAGCAGGAAAAGATTGGTAATATGGCTGTAAGATCTATTGAAATACATCTCAACATTAAAGCACTACTGACGGTCTAATGAAAGGAATCCTTCTCATAACGTGGGCTAATATTAAGCGAAGAAAAATACAGACCATCCTTGTAGCGATTTGTATTGCCTTGGCTGCTCTCCTCTTTTCGACAATGCTCGGGATTGGATTAGGTATGGAGCGACCGTTTGAAAAACTGTTTGCCAATCTCAAGGCTTCACACATCGTGATGGAGTTTAATGTCAATGATCACAATCCGCAAGACATAAAATCGTGGTTTGAAAAACAGGATGAAGTAGAGAGTGTCTCAGCACCCAGAATCCAACAGTACAATAATAAGCGATTCATATATAAAGAAGAGGAATTTAAACGGCCGGCATTATTGAGAGAACATGTTGGTAATGACAAGAGCAATGACAAGCTAGACATCCTACAAGGCGAAGCACAATCATTTCCGGGTCCTGGCGAAATTTGGATTCCCAATCATTGGCTGAATAACTTTGAGATGGCCATTGGAGATACGATCAGTGTCCCGACTAAAAACGGTCTCTTTCCATTAGTCGTTTCTGCCATTGTCGTCGATGCACATTATGCCAATGGCTTATTTGATCCAAGCCCCGCGTGGGTAGGTCCTGGAGGCCTGTCTTTGCTGTATCCGATGAAAGATTTATCCCGTGTCGTGCTCGGTGTCAGATTAAAAGACAAAGACATGGTCGATCCTGTGTGGGCCAGATTTAATGAAGCAGTTACGTATCAGGGCTTTGGGACTCTGTATGCGTTTTTCAAACAAATATTTCAGATCGTTTACCAAATCACTGGAGGCTTATTATTTGTCTTTGCCATTTTTGGAATCATCGTCACCTTAATCATTACCTCCTCAGTTGTCAATAGTGCCATCAAGACAGACTACAAAATGATTGGCATGTTAAAGGCGCAGGGATTTACCAATCGAAATATTATCTCAGTCTATCTGATACAATTTTTTCTCATCACTTGTGTAGCGGTCCCGTTTGGATTAATTGGTGGCTATTTCTTAACGCAGTTAGTGTTCAAATCACTGATAACAGCCATCGGCGCAGTTAACTTTGACATCTCTTTATTACTCCCTTCGATCGGTACCTTCATTGCCTTTTTGATTGGGATTTTATTGATCACGTTTAGGACATCAAGACAAGCCAGTCACATCCAGCCAGTGACAGCCATTCGTAATGGTGGACCACCACAAAAATCATTCGCTGGCACGTCATTTAAATACTTCACACTTAGACCTAAGTCAAACATTGTATTGTTTTTAGGACTACGGTTTTTAATGTCAAATAAGAAGCGATCTATCTTTATGTTTATTGGTTTGTTATTTGTTGTTTTTGTGCAACTGCTTTACGCGAATGGGCGAAATTCTCTTTCACAATTAGATGATAATCGACCGGCATGGGGCTTTAACGATTCAGATTTATCCGTGCGTCAAAACACAGGTCTTTTAGAAAATCAAGAAGACTATTTTAGGGAAGCAATGAATGATGATGACGACCGAGTCAAGTCCGTAGTAAAGAGAGGTTTTTATGGCGCCACCATTCCAGCTCAAGAAGGTAAAGCTCCAGAGACCATCGTCGGTATTATCTATGATGATGAAATAGAGAAAGTTGGCTTACTTGTATTGGAAGGCAGGCATCCCGTCTTTGAGGATGAAATCTCGCTGGGTATAACCAGTAGTAAAGAATTAGGCAAAGGGATTGGCGACACCTTAGATTTATTTTTAGAAGGGCAACTGGTTCCGTATATGATCACAGGCATCTATCAAAGTTTGAATAATCTTAGTCGAGGCTTTTATATTAGACTCGAAGGTATTACAGAGATCAATCCTCTGTTTCAATTAAACGGTTATGAAATAAAACTAAAAAAAGGTGTAGGTATTACCGAGTATAAAGATGAACTCATTCAAAATTATGGTAGCTCATTTCGAGTCGTTGAAAGCCGAAATACATTGGGACCAATTAAGTCCATCATTTCAGGTATTCAGGATGTAATGACTTTGGTGTCTTTGATGTTTTTAGGCGTTCTATTCGTCACCGTTTTTAATGACACCGTGTTAAGTATCCGAGAAGGACAACGCAACCTAGGCATTTTTAAAGCAGTCGGTTTTACCCCAAGACAACTGCAGCAAGCGTTAATCTTAAAATCCTTAATTATTGCCTTCTTTGCTTTATTGGTAGGCATACCTATATCCTTGATCGTCATCCCTAATTCATTGGATATGTTGACTACTGCAAGTGGATTGAGTCAATTCCCTTACGTCTTTAATTTGAATTATACCTTATTGGTGATACCTCTCATTTTATTAATTACGGTTGGTAGTGTGTGGGTGGCATCCCGCAGATTACTAAAGATACGTCCACGAATATTAGTCAGAGAATAATTAAATCATTGCCATGAGAAATAGACTCTATCTTCTGCTGTTCAATCTACTACTACTTACCAATGCTGGGAGTCAAGTGGGATCATTAAAAGACGTAGATCAGTATTTAAACAATTATTTGGACAGGATACCAGTGCCAGGGTTTTCAATTGTAATTGTTGAAGATAAAGATGTGCTGTTCGCCAAAGGCTATGGTGTAGAAACTTACGGCAAACAAAAGCGGATGACTCCTCAATCGACAGTAGCCATAGGATCACTAGGAAGAGGCTTTACCGCGATGGCAATCATGCAGCTCGTAGAAAAAGGATCTATAGATTTAGACGAACCTATCATCACCTACTTGCCTTGGTTTCAGACTGCAAATAAAAACTTCAGTGATCAGATCACCTTACGGATGTGCCTTAGCAATACGACTGGAATCCCTCCTCAATTCGAATCCCTTCCCAATCTCGATGACTCGTCATCATCCGAGTTATTTTTACGTTCGCTCGAAGGCTCCTTCATCAAACGAAAACCTGGTCAATCTCACGAATTTAGTGACGAGGGCTATGTGCTAGCTGGTCAAATCATACAAGAGGTCACAGGCCAACCCTATAGCGATTATATAGCAACACAGGTACTCCAGCCCTTAGGCATGACTCGATCCACAGCTAGTCAGCCAGTAGCAAATACGATGGATATTGTCTATGGTCATGAGATGGGACTTGATCACTGCCACCCTGCTATTAAAGGAGTCACAGATGCAAACTACGTCGCAGCCGGATCCGAATTTTATGCAAGCGCAGCAGATTTGGGAAAATATATGATTGCTCTATTGAATGGCGGAAGATACAAGGGGCGACAAGTGGTGCAGAGTGAAAGTGTAGAAGAAATATTTAAACCCAATACCTCGTTTCAAGGCTTGGGGACGATGCTGGGTGGCAACGGCATTGATATTCAATATGCACTGGGATGGATGGAAATGACTATAGAAGAACGAGAGATCTTAATCCACACAGGTAACAACGGTAATGTGGCCTCTATCATGGGTATCAATCGAGCAAAAAATCAAGCCTTCGTGCTTCTCTTTAACGCTGATGTGAATCGCCTTGATCGATTTAAATACCCCGGAATGGAGCATGCCGTAAATAATGTCATTCATATTTTAAATGCCGAGGACACAACTGATTTTGGCCTCCTCCGTCGAGGCCTCCCGAACGACAACGACTACAACCTGCCAAAAGAAAAATGGGATAAATACATCGGCAAGTATGCCTCATTTGGCAAGCCCAGCCCTTTCTTTAAAGACATGAATATCGAAGTCTATGACAACGAAAATGGTGATTTGGAATTAATAACAAAACGAGAAACAGAATTCAAAGGCCAGTACAAATTAGAATTTACCAATGAGTCTCGAGCCATTCTCAGAAATATTTCATTGGCTCGACAGATTCAATTCTCAATCAATCCAGAGGGAGAAGTGAGTGGTCTATTTATGTTTGGCTCAGAATTTAAAAAAGAGAATGAAGCACTAGCAAAGCGTTTTACAAAAACCATGGATCCTTCAAAAAGCCTTTCTTTTTTGTTGCCTGCTACGGCGACGCAGACCTGGACTGGCGATGCATTAACAGTCTCCTTTAAAGAATCGTCTGAGATGATAATGCAGTTATCAGCCCAGCCTATAAAAACAACTGAATTTGGAGACTTTGTTGCCAAACAGCTTGCTGGAAAAACCATCAAACAAAGAGGTATCCTAAATAAAGAATTGTTAAAGAAGGGTATCTGGATCGAGCAGTCAGTGATCACACAAGATGCTGGTGCGGCCAGGCAATATCACTTTGCCTTTTATCAAGATCCTGTCAGTGGACAACAAGTGCAAGTTGAGCTGAGTAATCCTTGGGGGGCTGATTCTGTGCAGCTACAAGAAGTGATGGCAGCGCTGCATCGGTCGGTGAGCTTTGAGTAAAACGACCCTCAGACATTCCTGTCTGAGAATAAAAAACGTCCCTCAGATATTCCTGTCTGACAAAAATATCGTCCCTCAGACATTCCTGTCTGAGGATAATTATAAGCATTTATCCCACTCTAACCCAACTATAATTAGTATTATAGTCATATAAAAAGAACGCAACTCAGACATCCTTGTCTAATACAACTAAATTTAATAGAATGACTAACAGATTACAACCAAATGAAAAAGACTATTACTCAAGAAATTTACCGCACTGGCAACCAGAAAATGCAACTCTATGTATAACAACGAGATTATCTGGAAGTTTGCCCCGAGCAGTAATAAAAGAACTACAAGAAATAAAAGAAGTAGAAGAAAAGAAATTAAAATCTAAAGGACTTTCTGAAAAAGAAATCATTGAAGAACTGCGAACAATCCGTGATTTATATTTTGGTAAATTTGATGCGTTGTTGGATGGTACATCTACAGGCCCACATTGGTTAAAAGATGAACAGAATGCAAACATTTGGATAGACTCACTTTTTCATTTTGATGGCGAACGCTACCACGTCATATGTTCAACAGTGATGTCTAATCATGTACACTTTATCATTTACAAGCTAAACAGAAGTCTTGCAAGAATTATGAAAACCATGAAAGGGTTTTCAGCAAGAGAGATTAATAAAGTTATAGGCAGGACAGGGAATTCATTCTGGCACATTGAAAGTTTTGATAGAATGATAAGAGACAGCGATGAGTTGGCAAATCAAATAAATTATATTTTGAACAATCCTGTAAAAATAGGTTTAGTGAATCATTGGGAGGATTGGCAATTTAATTATGTCCAGCCGGATTTTTTGAAATATGTACGTACACCTAACTCGGCTTCTACTGATGGGCAAGGCTGAATATTCTCAGACAATCTCTATGATACGGGTTGGCTCAGACAAGAATGTCTTTGGTACGTTGAATGTCTGGGGTACGTTAATTATCATACACCAACTTATACCCTACGCCACGAATATTCACAATTTTTATGCTTGCATCAGCACCAAGCTTCTTCCGCAATTTTGAAATAAAAACGTCTAGTGTCCGACCGACATAATCGCCTTCATCGCCCCATACCTTTTTTAGAATGACCTCTCGCTCAATGGTTTCATTGGCTGATGTATGGAGTAGCGACAATAACTCGGCTTCTTTATGTGATAAGTCGACTGTTTTGTTTTCGAAAGACAGGGCTAGGTGTTTGGTGTCAAACTGAGACTCACCAATCTGGATTAAGTTGGGATCATCTTCCGTCACTGCTCTTTTCTTCAACACATAAGCAAGAAATGCCAGACCTAAAACGAAGGTGATTCCGAATAATAAACCTTTGCCACTAATAAAGTTTGCGTCATGATCTGCAGTTATCACTGGCAGATCGGAGGCAGCATTTGGATGATTTGAGTCTATAATTGTAACAAATAACTGATAACAATCTGTGGGCAACACTCTACCTTTGCACGCGAGAACATCTGGGTCAAGGCGACCGATCTCAAATATATGTACGACCTCTTTTGTTTCGCATTGCTGAGTCTCGACTAATAAGGAAGGTGCAACTTGCGTCTCTGTCATCACGTATTCCAATATTGAAATCAAGTTCTCGGGGTCAAAACCAAACGCCTGTTCAAAAGAGATCTGGTACCGGTTATCCACCCTTTTTATCGGGAGGACACGAGAATCACAATCGCCCACACTCATCAATACTTCGTGACCAATCATCCGCATCGCTACCTCAACACGCTTTTCTGCTAAGTCATCATCATCAACACCATATACTGCCAAAGGAAGTAAATACAGTGAAAGAAAACATAACAGCGCAAGCCATGATACATCAAAACATCTACTCGTCATACTACAAAACTATTGCTTTCTTAATCTATATGAAGGATTTATATTCATTTTACATGTATTTTACATTAATTTACACTGTTTAAAGCGTTATACTTCTGGGTTGATCATATCTTTATGGAGTAAACAAATCTTATGAGACATAATCTACTAGTATTGATTTTGGCCATTTTTGCACTACCCACATTTTGCATAGCACAAGACGATCTGTCAGAAGATTTTCAATATGACATCAAGATCAACTATCCATCGCTCTCTATAGAAAAAGACACCTTACTCGCTGCGAACACTCTGCTAGACTTGAATAAATACTATAAAGCATCATGGGTTAAAACGTATAGCTCAGTGGAAATACTGACTATCATCAATGGCGAATTAACGAAAGCATCATCGCCCACAGATCAACTCACTGAAGAACAAAAAGACATCATGTATAGAGCTGATGTTGGCTCAGCGATCACTGTCAAAGCTCGGTACATGCCAGACAACACCTTATCACATAATGAAATCCAAGAATTCGATTTTACATTTACAATCAATCCAGACAACCCTGCCGAATTTGAAGGTGGTCATGCACAACTACAACAATACGTCAAAGACAAAGCCATCGATCACATTGCAGAAGACATCTTCACGGGCTACAAATTAGCAGCTGTTACCTTCACCGTGAACACAGACGGTGAAATTGTTGATGCAGAAAACTTTTGGACCTCTGAAGATGAAAGCGTCGATGCCCTACTCCTACAAACGATATGCGACATGCCCGCGTGGACACCCGCTGCTTATGCGGATGGCACAAGAGTCAATCAGGATTTTGTATTGACTGTTGGAAATATGCAGAGCTGTGTGGTGAATTTGTTGAATATTGATGGAAGCGTTAGTCGATAGTAGTGCCTCAAGAACTAGATATACAGCCATATTAAATTGTTATTTTCCGCCTTCTCTGCGTTACAGAACCGGCCCTGATAGCTAAGGCTATCAAAGCGAACCTGTGCCTTGAGTAGACGAAAAATAACTGCTTTCATACAGCCATTTATTTAGTTTTTGAGACACTAGGAAAGTCTCATGTGTTGCTTTTTTGTCTGAACAGGATTTATAAGATGAACAAGAAGGACACGATCTTTTCAATAACCATGTCAATGTCAATGGGAATGTCAATGTCAATGTCAATGGGAATGGGAATGGGAATGGGAATAATATAGGGCGATGTTGATATCGATTTCAATTGGACTTTTAAATGACAAGACGGTGCGCTGCACCTAGGGGTTGGGGCGCTGCTCTGCAGCTATAGACAGGGCGGTGCGCTGCACCTTGGGGACGGTGGGATGTGGTCATTTCATCATTGACAAACCATTAATCAAAATTTCATGAGTATTGAATTTTAGAATTTGAAATAAATCTGCATGCTTATATGTCTTAAGTATTGTTTGATTTCTGACTCAACATTTAAAATTCAACTTTCAACATTTGCGACCAAAGGGAGCTTTTAAAAAGCTCGAATCGCACGCACAGATATAGTAATATTTTTACGTCTTGTCGATGAGGTTCCATTGCCAAAACTTAGAGCGAATGCTTTTTCATCTTCACCCTGCATATCATCTTCTGAAGAACTCCAATACAGCCCAGTGGAAAAACCACCAATGATTGCTCTATTCAAGTATAATTGAATGACTTCGTCTATGGATGGCAGAAACCAATCGTTATAGCCATTCAAGGACAAGTCAGTACATAGATTTGCTGCATTGGTCCCACTACTACATCCAGCATTGATGATCTGTATTGTATTTTGTGCACCGGTACCTATAACTGTACCATTTGCTCCAGGTACATTAGTGCCAAGACATCCCCATTGCGCAGTCGATTGATCTGTCGGAGCTGCTACGAGTCCTGTCCCATTGCCGGGATTGATATAGAAGATGATGCCGCCATTATGATTGAGACCTATGAGATCTTGCGTAGTGTATCCATTACTTAACAAATAGAGTACGCTGAATCCTGCATCCAAATAATCCTGAGGCGTTCCTGCTATACATCCATTGATATAGGCATGAAATATAGCTCCTGGTTTTACCTCAAAATTTTGTTGCAGCGTAATCATTGTCGCCGCATCATAATCCACTTGAGCCGGAGACGTTATAGTTTGATCAGAGGAGATATAGCCTCCTGACTCATATATTGCATTCGCTGTCTGATTGTTGGTCAGGTCCAGATTTTGTGCACAAGGCGGTGTAACAGGACAGCTACCCATATTGTGACCAGCAGTCCAGTTTGACTCACAACCAGTTAATAAACTGAAATTTGTCAAGTTGCCATTATGTCCATTAGCAAGATCAGTTAATACTGTATTGCCTGTATTGGTCACACAAGCATCCGCATTATTAAAATCGTAGTATGCCACTAAGCCAGGCTCTCTACCTGTATATGGTGCTGCCATTGAAGCCGCAATATTTAAAAATGTTAGTTTCTCATCCCAGATAGCGAGTTCATCTATTCTGCCATCAAAATGATTGCATTGGCAGTCATATCCTTGGCGTCCTATGAATAATGAATTCGTATCTCCATTGTACAAGGGATCAACGAAGCTGTAGAGCCATAATCCATCATCCATGCCATTGATATAAAACGTAGCACCCATTCCTGAGTTGCTTACTGAAACGGCAACATGAGTCCAAGTGTTTTGTGGAATACTGGTATTACTAAATCCCCATTCAGTCAAAGAGCCATCTGATAAAAACAAAGCTAATTTGCCTGGTTGGTTGAAGACTTGGTCATTATCAGCCATGATTCCAAAAATAAATTGAGTTGAAGTATTACCACCATGTCCTTTAGAGACAATGGTTTTATAACCACCACTGGATGGATTGACCCAGGCTTCGAATGCAAAATCACCGTCAGTTACATTGAATGATTGATCATGTTGGACTTCGACAAAGTCTGAGTTATTTCCTGCAAAACCGCCTCGATCTTCAAAGTTTAAAGACACATCTCGATCATTAGGACAGGTATCATTGCAAGATAAGATACCATCCTGGTCTATATCTGAACCTACGTTTAACGTAATGTCTTCAGTGTCAAAATCACTTATAAAATTTCCTCCAGGTACAGTACCATCTACTGCTGCTGTGTTTTCAACGGATTCATTATTTAGGTCGGATTGAGTAAGGATGTAAGTGCCAGAGAAGGTAGTCCCATCTACTTCTGCAGGCAGCATCAATGAAATAGGTCCACCTGTAACTGTAACTAATGGGTCTACCACAGTGACATTTGTAATCACTGTGTTGCCAGTGTTCTCAACTTGAAATGTATAACTAATAGTTTCTCCAACGTTAGCACAACCATCTCCATTCTCATCATTGAATGTACCCGTTTTAGTCAGTGAAATTTCAGGAATGCCTTGGACGCTAATGAGAGCCGGATCATGATCATCTTCATCTGTGACAGCAACGCCATCTCCAGGAGATCCAGTTCCATTACCAAAAAGCGCATTATCGGAAGGTGTATTTGGGGCCCCACCTGCATCATTACCATTGACAGCATCTGGAGAGGAATCAAGGTCATCGCCATCATCAGCACTAATTTCTGCAAAGCTCACAATTGATGTTCCAGAAAAATTAGGATCAATTCTCAAAATAATGTCCACGGAAACATCTTGGGCAGCTGGTATAGATGAAATTGTATTTGTCACTGGACCTGCCGAGCCACCTATCCAGCCATTATTATCGATGACACTTAATGTCATATCCGTCGGAATGTAATTTGTTAATTCAATATTAGATGCCTCAATAGACCCTTGATTCGAGACAGAGATCTTGTATGTCACATCATGACCAGGTAGATATGGACCTGAAGACACTTCTTCCATGATCAGGGCTAAATCATAAATTTGACAATCATCCAAGGTGATTTGTATGGTCGTAGTTTCATCTGAAGTACAACGTGAATCACTGACTGTATAATCAAATAAGTAATCTCCAGCAGCATTTCCACTAGGAACGAATGTGCCATTGGCAGCATTAAATCCAGATGCTGGTACTAGGCTTGCTGGGTTTAGTGACCAAGTGCCGCCTAGATCTTCTCCTATCAATGACAGGAAGAGTGAAATTGTGTTTCCGTCGGTGTTACATCCCGTTACAAGAGGAGCAACAGTCCCACTTGATATTTCAAACACATTGACAGTCACACTAGAGGATATACCCAATCGAAATGTATAATCAAAAATATAGCTTCCTCCTGCATTTCCTAATGGTGTAAATGTACCATTGGCTGCATCAAAGCCGCTAGTCACTGGTGCGCTACTAGCATTTAATGTCCACGTACCACATGGATCTTCTGAAGTTAAGAAATCAGCTAAATTAAGCGTTGAGTTATCATCATTACAGATGTCGACAGGCACGGGTGTACCAGGACCAGGCGCCCAACCCATATCATACAGCGGAGCAATATCGTAATCGGTGATGGTGTGAATTGCAACACCCCTCCTAAAGCCACTTTGCATTAAAATATTGTTAGGAGGAGTATCTAAATGAAGATAACTAGAGCCTAATTGTAAACTGTCTGGAGCAAATATTTTTGCAGGCATATTGTTATTGGCCAATACCGTAAAAGGCCCATTAAAAAACAGATCATCGCTCACTAAAGCTGCCGATAGGTCTGCTGAATTATGAGGAAATGTTGTAATCGGAGTTCCATCTCCTGTTTCAATAAATTGAGACCATACAAACGGAATATCATTATTTTGACTTATGTAGATCGAACTGTCAGCAGTTGCTCCAATATATCCTAGTCCGTGTGCAATTTCATGCAGTACTACCGTGACAAAATCAATCTGATTTGGTGCAGGATTTGCATCAGTACCAAAATACCAATCAGGAAAAAAGCTATTAAATCTTGCATTGATATCATCATCGTTAGTGGCATTATCCACGCCAGTAATTTTATTACTCAGAGCAACTGGATATGCTGTGTTAACAAAGGGAGCTGAGAGTAAATTAAGAACTATGGGACCTGCGGATCCTAATCTTGTAGGGTCAGGGTTTTGGTTCTCATCAAGTAAAGGTTCCCAAAATGCATCAATTTTGATCGGAACATCAGAATGGAGTGTCGCTTCCCAAATGTCCACTGCAAATTGAAAAGCCACTTCTGCTTGTGCTGAAAACCCTGTATATGTGACTTCAAATGTAGAACTCGTACAAGCATTGACCGATTTTTTAGAACCATCCGGATGAAAAATATTTGATTTTATCTTTACAGGTTTAGTCTTAGCTTCGACTTGTATTGTTGGATTACATGTCTCAATACTATGATTACATGTCTCAATGCTATGATCATGACAAGTATGAATTAAAACAGGATCAATCTCGACTATTTTCGCTTGAGCACTTAGTTTAGTATTGAAACCAATCAACAAGACGAGACAGCTTACAAAGCTAAAGATGCGTTGAACCTGCTTGCTGGTAGGCAGGTTTGGTTTGTGTAAATGGATATACTTTTTCATGATAGGTGTGTTATAATTAAACAAAGATTCTTCATAATGGCAGATAGACTTTAGGATCTGTTGGTAAATTATTGGATCTAAGAAGCTCTATCTCGCCTGAGCTGCGTGTTCCGATAGCTATCGAGATCGTCATAAGCGCTAGCTCAAAAGCTTTTCGTGTTGGTTTTATGATTCATGTTTTATTGTAATTTTTTTTTTAAGATGACTTGTATTCCCTGTGTGCCTTTGCAGAAGGAAGTTATTCGTTTCTTTGACTGTAAAGCTATGACCTCTTTTTCACTCGTACTATCCCCCAAATGGGTGAGTGCTGAGTGTTAAGAGGTGGGGACGCCATAAGTCCAAGAGGCGGGGACGCCTTTGGGTCAATGGATGAAACTTACACCAAGAGGCGGGGACGCCTTTGGGTTAAGTTAAACACAAAGACATGTCAGGTTATTAAACCTGACATGTCTTTAAGGATATTAAGAGGTTTATTTTACAAATTCTTGTACGTGTCGTAATGCAGTACCACAGCCATCAATAAAGGCATGGAAGATGGCGCCTGCTTTGACTTCGAAGTTTTCTAATAAGGTGATCTCTGTGGACGCATCATAGTCGACTTGTGCTGGCGAGACAATCACTTGATCAGAAGAAATATAGCTACCAGATGTATAGTTTATATTGCCTGAAGCTGTACCAGTCAAATCAAGGGCAGGTGGACAACTGGTAGCTGGACAAGCACCCATATTATGTCCAGAAGTCCAGTTTGACTCGCAGCCAGCTGTTAAGCTAAAATTAGTCAGAATCCCATTATGACCATTGGCCTTATCAACTAAGGTTGTATTGCCATTCGCCACACAGGCATCATTATCATTAAAATCGTAGTAAGCGACCAGTCCTGGTTCTGTACCTGTATACGGTGCAGCTATTGACGCAAGCACATCTGCTGCAGTTAAAGCTTTGTCCCAGATCGCGACTTCATCCATCCTTCCATCGAAAGGATTACACTGACAACCGAATCCTTGTCTGCCGATATATAGTGGATTTGAATCTGCGCTGTATAGACCAGCTGATATAAATGGTAGGCTTACAGCATCTTCTACTCCATTTATGTAAAGTTTTATTTCGTATAAGTCAGATTGACCACGATTAACTGTTACTGCAACGTGAGTCCACGTGTTTTGCAGGATTGCTGTGTTACTGTGATACCAATTTGCATTCGTTCCATCAGATAAATACAATCCCAATCTACCTGGTTCACCAAAGAATGTATCATCATCGGCCATGATCCCAAAAATATAATTTGTTTGGGCAGTGCTACCATGACCTTTTGACAGAATCGTTTTATAGCCACCGCTAGTTGGATTGACCCATGCTTCAAATGTAAATTGATTCATAACATTTAGTGTTGGATCATGTGCGACTTCTATATAATCAGGATCAGGACTCTCAGCGTCAAAATCTAAAGCGGTATCTCGATCATTTGGACAAAGATCTTCACAATCAGTCAATGCGTCTGAATCAGGATCCAAGGATTCCGGACAATAGGTACTACAAAACTCTGCTACTCTTCCTGTTACCCAGTTTGAGGAATTGGCACCATAATCGAAATTCTGTAAGATAATATCTTCAGGGTCTAGTGTACCGGATAAGTCATTTAATGACGCACCTGCATTTGCAGCTCCAGGAGTCTGAGAATCGAATCTAAAGATTAGCATTGTTTCTCCTTCAGAACCAGTTGATCTATTATTCTTATCAGCTAATATTTGTGCTTCTGTTCTGGCATAACTATACACACGCAATTCATCTAACGTACCTCCAAAAAAGTTTGGCTGCCCATTGATCAGTCCACCTCCTAGCTGAAGACCTGGATGAACACCATTGAACTCACTTCTCAGACCGACTTTAGCAAATACACCATTTATATAAAGTGTCGGTAGACGCTTTTTGTACACGACTGCGATATGTGTCCATTCATTAATGGACATGGCATGACTAAGGACCACAGGTGAATGAATAATATCAGCACCTTCGTAAGGACCATCGTAATGTTCAACGACTTGCACACCATTGATCCCTACGGCTATACCCGCTTTAATTTGCCCTTCTGATCCAATTATCGTATCAGTCAAATCAAACATATCTACTCCATTTGTAGGGAATATTGCGAATGGGGTTCCACCAATGGTAGATGCGCTGCTCTGATTACCTACATTATTTGATTCTCCATCATTGAGATTGACTTGTTTGTTAGGTTTGGCCCAAAACTCATAACTAAAATCATTAAAGGTAAAGGGTTGAGCCTGATGGTAAACCTCAACATGATCATCAATGCCATCAAAGTTTAAAGCATGATCAATATTTGACAATGCTTCACATTCTGCATTCATATTTAGATCAGTATTTGGATTAGTTGTGAAACAAACGGATATATTCAACACATCCATTACATCTGATGTGCCATCATTGCATACTGTATTTAGTGTCAATCGAATTGCATTATTATTGGCATCATCATAACACACATCTCCTGGATCTGCTTGAGTAACTCTAACAACTTGTAATTGCTGATTACCTTCATCCCCATAACAGGAACCGTAATCAAAATCATACATTTCGTCTTCAAGTTCAACATTTTGCTGGATTTCTACTTGAGCTCCACCTCCTGTACCGTCTTCATAATTTAATATGAAATTTCCAGTCTTTAATTGATCATTAAAAGAAAATAAATTGCACAGATCTATAGGAATTTGAAGAGGTTCTCCAGCTGGGGCTCCAGTCACATATACATGATTAGATTCATTTGGATATGCAATCGAAATTTTACTTTTGAGATTAGGCTGCTCGGTTCTTTGACCTCCTTCATATGGACAGCTTGTCCTAGAGTCTGGCGTTACTCTAAAAAAACTATTTCCAAATCTCGGATCAATGTGCTCGGTTACATTTGTTAATTCTATACCATCCGCTCTTGATGCATTTACATCTTCCAAATGATAGGTATGTGTTATTGTATTTCCACTCTGCCTTCCTGATGAGTTCGAAGTTGTTTTTGTGCTACCCCATGATTGTGAGCCTTCATATCCACTGCCAGCTATTAATACTGTTTGGTCTAATCCAAATTGTTTGGCAGTAATCACTTCAAAAGTTTCGGTCCTTGAAGCTGTCTCTGCTGTTTCCGATGTTACCGTTTTCGGACCAGCACTGATCGATGTTATATTTCCAGGTGCTGGGCCTTCTGGTAATATATCAGGGTCCACTCTGACTGCTTGATTATCAGTGAGCATATCATATAATATCTCTATGGATTGGATCAGAATATTTCTTTGAAACGATAAGGCATTATTCGATGGATTTTTCGGAGGAAGATTTGCTAAAGTGGCTTGTGCTTGTATAATTTCATCTCGGATTTGTTTCTCACTTTTATCAAATATCGTTTGTTCTACTATTTCCAAATATAAACCTGTCGAATCCACGAATGCACCATCCGTATTAATATCACCTTCATTCCAAAATATTCTTTTTCCATAGTACATCTCATATGTATTTGCTATACCTAAAAATCTATCTCCTTCTCCAAAAGCAGGATTGCCAGCTGTTGAAACCGTCTCATTAATTCTAAAACAATTTTCCATTGTATTCGTGGAAGTCTGCATTGTTTCACTAGAAAAGTTAAAAGAAAAACCTACGTTTACTTCTATGTTAGCAGATACCCCTGCACCAGCACTACCAGAAAATCCAACTTGAATTCGATTGTCATAGTTTGAATCACTACCAGAGCCAGAACTATATTCTGTTGTTGTGCATACTTCTGTACCCACAGCATATGAAGCATAACTATTATCACCAGGTGGGTCATGAAGCACCATTTGAAGTTCTACCGGTCCTGTTACTCTACTTTGTGTTACACCATCAGCATCTACGAATGGTGTCAAATCTTGTGTTGTCCGTTCTAACATAACAGGAATCCAAACCACAGGTTTTAAACAATCTATAAGATTGCCATTAAAAATCCTCCATCTAAAAGCAAGGAAAATAGGACCTCCCTCTAAAGAAACAGGAGTATTAAATTTTTGCAAATCTGATATGTCGAATTCATGATATGCATAACTACCATCATAATAAATTTTGGTGCTATTAGTAGTTAAGGTGTCATCAAAACTTAAAAAAAAATTCTGTGTGAAAGGATTCTTTGATGCAAATAATTCTATATCTGCAAATTCATCCCAGTTCGCAGCTATACTATTCGCTTTTATTTTGATTTGGATCTTATTCGTTTCGGCTGGAAGAACGTGATAAGGAAAATCTGCTGACCCCCAATTGATAGCTTGCATTTCTTCTTTTGTATATGATGTTAATTGTCCTTCATCTTTTAAAAATTGAAATGTTTCATTACCAGAGTTAGTAAATAGAGATCCAGTGTGGAAGGCTCCAAAACCTCCTTCATCATTAACATTTATGTAATTTTGATTGGGCAATCCATGAAGGGAAAAGTTACCATCATTGGTGCCAAAGCACTCATTCCTACCCGTCCCAACAAAAGCACAATTAAAAACAGGTGGAAGATCTGTAAACCCCTCATTATCAATAAATGCAGTATATGTTTCAATCTCTGCCGTTGGTCTTTTAGTCGTGTTGTTAAAAGGCCTCACCATCCAATACCCCTTAGCGAATGTCGCATACTTAAAAAAACCATTTTGAGTGCGAAAAATCATTGCATGATCTGTATAAATATCTCCTCCTCCGTGCGGACGATGTTCAATTCTACCATCCACTGTTACATATATATCTTCATTCACGCCCGTACTCGGATTAAAGACTGTTAAGTGATCATCTTCTGCCCAATATCCAAATTTTAAATAATCTGGTTGTGCAACCGCATTGTTTACTATACAAATGATACAGATCATCGTAAGAAGAATGCTAGAACTGTAGTGAGATATCGTTTTAGTTATCGTAATTGCTTTATGTTTTTTAATTTTTAGTTTCATGATTTTGTGTTTTAGCATTAGCTGTTTTTAAAAGAAAAAAAATTTAAGAATAAAGGATATAAGAGGTTCAGCGCACTTGAGCTGTGTGTGTCCCGATAGATATTGGGATGGTTATTGGAATGGTCATGAGCCCAAGCTCAAATGCTTTTCGTATAAGACCCGCTGCATTACAGACATGTAATTTTTTCAATAAGGACTTTCTGTGGTCGCCGACTGTGTAATTGGCTGATGTGTAAGTGTTCAGCGATTTCGCAGCTGGTGCCTGCCTGTCTGGTAGGCAGGACTTCTTGGGCGATCAAGTGTAAGGCCTGAGATTCGCGCATAGAGAGATTGTATTTCATAGTGTACGATTGTTACTATAAATACCAGTTAAGGCATCAAATGATTAAAATTGGTTTTTTACTAACTGAGTGATAATGAAGTTGTCGGAGGTAAGCCTGCTGTTTCTACATCCGAGGACTTCTTATGGTAATGGTGTTGGTGTCATGATTGTATGTTTTACTATAAATACTTTTTAAGATGTACTGCATTCCCTTTTGCCTTTGCAGGAGGGCGTTTTTATTTTCTTGTTGGTAAAGGTAAATCCTCTTTTTTACTTGTACTATCCCCCATTCGGGTGAGTGAATGTTAAAAAATAAACGGTCTGATGAGTCTTGATAGAGGTCACATCAAAAGTTACGTCTTTACGTATAGCTTTAAGTTAGGGTACATGGGATGCTTTTCAAACTAGATGAGGACGAATGGGGTGATTTATTTACCGTAGGGCTTGGTTTTGTTATCGGGGATTTGGAAAAAGGATCTGCATTACGTTTTTATGGGTAGGATCCGATCAAGTGTAAAAACGCTAAGCATTGCGATTCAACAAAAGCCCCAGCCGCCAGTTGGCGAATAGGGCTTTTTTTTATTAAACACATATTTTCTTAAAGATTGAGATATCTCTTTCAAAGCGTCTTGTACTTGTCTTTGTCCACCCGCTCATGATTGATTTAGAGCTTCCTTCCTTTCAAAGTTCGGTCTGCGACATTTGATTTCGCTAATAAGCAGAACCAATCAGTTATCACAACCATCGATAAAGGCATGGAAGATGGCGCCTGCTTTCACTTCAAAATTTTCTAATAAGCTAATCTCGGTCGTTGCATTATAGTCTACATGTGCAGAGGCATTGATGACTTGATCAGATTCGATTGTTCCTGCTGATTGGTAAACTGCATCTAGTGTTTGAATCCCTGTTAGACGATTTGCACCTGAATAGTCTTGTGGACATCCCGATAAGTCCATACATTCAACAGTGAAGTTATCAAAGAAAAATTCTGTATCATCAGGATCTCCGACTGGACCGTTCGTTCCCCAAAAACCAAGTTGAATATTTCCCTCATAAGCTGATAGGTCTACGACGACTGGTTCACCGGTATTAGAGATTGATGTGGTGGCATCCCATGTCTTAAGTGTATGCCATGTAGCGCCTCCATCACTAGAGATCAATAATTGAACTTGATCATCAGAGCCGAGAGTAGCAGCAGTAGTTGTATTAAACTCGGTGAGTGCAATATCAAAAGTCGCTACATAATGACTATTTATCGGTAGATTAAAACCAGGTGTAAGATACCACTCATTGATACTAGTTTGATCCCCACCGCCAAAACTATCGTCATATATATTTAATGATGCACCTTTAGAGCTACTAGAATTATTGGCAAATGTTTGTAAAGTACT
>CALGLU010000016.1 GCA_937959275.1 uncultured Saprospiraceae bacterium
TGCTTTTGGCGTATTTTGCACATGTACGTCGTTACAGAACCGGCCTTGATAGCTAGGCTATCAGACCGAACCTGCGCCTAGTTCATGCACAAACTACACTCAAATTCAACAAGTCAATATATACTTGACAGAGCACTAGTCATAGTTTTGTTTCTAATTTATCGGGTAGTGTACTTTTGAATCAAGAGGAGAGTATTCTACTATGACTTATAACTACCAGCCGCCACCGCCTCCACCTCCGCCAAATCCCCCGCCAGAACTCCCACTAAATCCGCCACCACCAGAACCGCCAAAGGCACTCGAAGATGAATCAGCCACTGGGCTACTCGTCATGGTCTTCCCAATCCGACTTGATGAAAATCCCTGATTGAAGGAATGGAAGTCTGGTCGCATCGTCATGCCATCACCATAATACCAACTCGGTGCAGTATTAAAAATGGGACTGACATGAGCAGACCAGGTATCATCAAGACCTAGTGCAACGACATAGGGAAATATTTTATCCAAATACTTTGGATCTCTTTTCAGTATGCGATTTAATTCCTTAGGATCTGGATTTTTTAAGGTTCGTTTTAGTGCATTCAAATGCTCATGTAAGTGAAGTCCTCTATCATTTTTCTTGGGTTTGGACAGATGGATGTAGAAACAAACAATGCTCAGTATCGCCAAGAATCCTGCAGAGGCAAAAGCTTGAAAAATTAGAGCGACAGCGATCATAGCGATCAAAGACAAGATACCCAAAACGATAAATTTACCGCTATGGAATGTTCGCATTGCGTCCTGATCATACAGCTTCATATCCAACACATCAGTTTTTAAGGCCTTGCCAACTGAAGAAAAGGATTGATACATGTCATTCTCAAGCTCGTGTAAATACACCGTATCACCCGTTTTGAAAATGGCATTAAAAAATTCTTTTTCGTATGGTGGATGATCAATCGACAAATCTCTTTGCTTTTCAAATCGCATGTCAATACTGCCATCATCTTTTGTAATGGATGCCACTTTGAGATAGCCAAGTTCTCCCCAATAAGGAATCAAAGAAATTAGATCTCGTTTGTTCACTTGGAAATCATGAAAGACGCCAATTTCAGGCGGATTCAAATCTTCTGGTGGGAAATAGGTAGCTCCCATTGCTTCTGTCTTATTATTTCTTCCCTTTGCATTAAAAAAGTACAAGAGGGCCCCGATTAAAAGAGCTGGCAAGGGAAACCCAAAGTCTCTAGGATATACTTTTGCAGGCTTTTGCTGGCGATTAATGGAAGCTGATGATGTGGACTTTTTCTGCAAAATTGAATTGTAATCCAATGCTGAAAAATAGCCTTTTGGCGTTTTAAATGCGATTGTCAAGCCTTGGCCTTTTCCCAATTCACCTCTGGAAGAACCTCTAATCATGCGGTCCTTATATTGGATGTTTGCATGTTGAGCACTAGATTGTTTATCAGTAAACGCTGCAATATCCTGTGGAGAAAGTTCTAGATCTGTAGGCAACTCAATCGTGAATGATACATCTTTAATGTTCTCCTTCCATTGATTACCCATTAACGACCAGTAGAATTCATCATGCCCATCATATGGCGTAATTCCATTTTTCACTGTGTAGGAAATGGAATATGATTGAAGTCCCTTTACATATTTATCAGCACTTCCCAATCTGATTTCTACCTCATTTCTCTTCTTCGTGATCTTACGGTTTGTGTTTCCCGTATTGATATTTGAAATACTCACTGTCTGGGTTTGACTTCCTACATCTCTATTCGTTGTGATCGTTCGAAAGATACCACGCATCTTTTTTGAGAAATCAACATCTATGTTCTCAGTCACATCAAATGAGCCATCATCTTTCAACTGGATGGCAATATCATACTGTTCGATTTCAAAGTCTTGGCTGGATACGTTGAGTGATAAAAATATCAACAAGCATGCAGTCAGTGTTTTGGAAAATGTCATTTTATTGGTTTCTCTAAAAACACCTTAAGCGACGACATTAGTTCCAAATCCAAACGGTAGTTTTTAGTATGCAAAATTCATTCTCTGATGTTTTTTCTAAACATCCTCAGTTGAAGATCTTTGCTGAGGTCGATTGAGTAACAGAATTCTGTGATTTTTTGATTTAACAGAATACTGTGATGTGACAAGTATAGACATCCAGCATCTTTGAAGAGAATTATAAAAAATCATAAACCAACTCGCGAGACTTTCATCATGATCTTCAAAAATTCAACTAAACAAATTGAATCACAGTTTTAAAAAACCTTTAGGTAAGTAAACACCTAGTAACAAAATCAAATACAATGAAAAAATTAATACTATTCATTTATGCAGTATGTGTATGGAGTATGACTTCAGCACAACAAATAGAGACGGAAATTAATGATATCGATAATGATGGTCATGTCACATTGAAAATGACAACATCTAATCCGAATCCAGGGGAACTCAGACTTGGTTTCGATCCAATTACAAAACAAGCAATTCTCGGAACCGTATCGGATACGGATATGTCAATGTACACTGATAATGAAGAACGAATGAGAATTACAAGTCAAGGTAGGGTCGGAATTGGGACAAGTAACCCAACTCAAGCTGTGCATATAGCAGGGGAAGGCGCAGGCAATACAATCATGAGATTATCACATGATAATCTAAATACGGTAGGATCTAGACAAATAGGTATAGAAATGTATAGCCCTGGTAATGGTCCAAGTGCTGATGATCGAGATTGGCGAATGGTTAATAAACTGTCTGGTTTAGCATTTGAAACCGCATTGAATCAAAATAACATTTTTGACGAAATTTTTAGAATGGGAGTGAGTGGGAGTAATACCTTTAGCTTTTTCCAATCGACAGTGGGCATAGGGCGCTTCCCAGGTCGAGTCTTAGATGTCCAAGAAGATACAGATGATCTCGTAGCAAGATTTGCCCAGAGATCTCAAGGTGCTGTAGGTCTGGAGCTGGTTCGTCAAAATGGTTCTGTAAATAACACGAATCGAGACTGGCAGATATTAAATGACGATATAGGTATATTTACGATTGGTGATGCTACTAATGGAACGAATTACAGGACTCAATTTAGGCTGTCACCCACAGTCGCTTCTGTAGATGCGCATTTTCGTCCGATGGTGGATAATACCTTTGATTTAGGCTCTTCTACAGAAAGATGGGATGATGTCTATGCGACCAATCCCATCATTAATACTTCTGACATTAGAGAGAAGAAAGAGATACATGCCATCGAGTATGGCTTAGAAACAGTAAAAAAACTCAGACCAGTTAGCTACTATTGGAAGTCAGGAGATACCGATAAAAAACTTGGTCTGATTGCGCAAGAAGTATTAGAAATTATCCCTGAAGTCGTCAATGTCCCTGAAGATGAAGAGGGATTGTATGGTATGTCTTATTCAGAATTGGTTCCGGTTTTAATCCAATCAATCCAAGAACTAAGTGAACTCGTAAAGACGCAGGAAGAAAGAATTTTGAAATTAGAAAACGACTAAATATTCCATTTTTAATCTAAAATTATGAGCCACTTAAATACAACACACTCATCTTTGAACTTCGAAATGAAATCGAAATGATCAAACATAATTAGTCTCTCATTAATCCTTAATCACTGTGTTAAACGGGATATAGTTCTTAGGAATTATATCCCGTTAATTAAAAAAATCAGATATTCGACTACTTAATGGGTACTTCTAAATGGCTTCTTAATAAAAATGTGTGGGTCTTGCGGATAGCGAGTCTGTGTCTTTATTTGTGTTTTACAATATCTCAACTGTATGGTCAAGGACAGGAAGACAGTTTGCAACTACAGCTGAAACAAGCGACGACTTGGAAAGAAAAGATAAATGCACATCAGGATCTTGCCTATTATTACGTCAGATCCGATTCTTCTCAAGTAATGAGACACATTAATGCCATGCAAGGTATTGCGAGAAGAGAAAAGAATGATTTAGGATTCTATCAAAGCTACATGTCATTAGCATCTTTTTACACCCATTTAAGTCAATACGATTTAGCTAAACAGGCCCTTGACAATGGTTATGCCTATTCTCTAAAGATCAATGAACCAGAGAAGACATCGGCTATTTTAGGAAATATGGGTGTATTAAAATATTATCTGAATGAATTGGATAGTGCGAAATATTATCTGGACACAGCCTATCAAATAAAGAGGACCTTGCCCAATATTGATTCTTCTAATTTATCTAGAAATTTAAATTCACTAGCAGTTATTAGTGCCGATTTAGATTTATACGAAGAGGCCATTGCATATCAAACGCAAGCTCTTGAAATATCAAAATCTATTGGCGAACATTCGAGTTATCTCAGAGCATTGAGCGGAATTGCTGGTTTGTATTCTAAATTAAATGAAACCGAAAAATCTTTAGACTATGAGTATCAGGTATACCATTTAGCAAAGAAAATTAGTGATTCAGACGCTATTGGCGTATCTGCTCGAAATATAGGTATGAAGCATTTGGATACGAATAAGTTGGACTCTGCATACTTTTATTTTAATACTTCAATAGAGTATTTTACTAAAGTTGGATCTAAAAAGGGATTAGCAGAAGCGAATCTATCAATGGGTGATTTGTATCGAGAAAAGTCAGCCTTGGATTTAGGTATGCAGTACTATAATCAAGCAATTCGATATGCCAATGAAATTAGTGATGATAGAGTATTAGCAGGCGCCAAAAAAAATGCAGGACTTATATTGCTCAAGCAAAAAAAATATATCCAATCAAAAGCTTTGTTGGAAGAGGGCTTACAACTCTATGAGGATCTGGGTAATACATCTGGTATTCAGGAATCACTATTAGCATTGACTAATTTTTACAAATTACAGAACAATTGGAAAGTCGCATTTTTATATTATGATCGACATAACAATCTCTCTGACTCAATCAATAATGAAAAATTTAATGCTGATGTGAAGAATCTTCAAATTAGATACGAAACAGATAAAAAGGATTCTCAAATAAAAAATCAAGGTATCACCATACAATCCCAAAAGATGCAAAGGAATTCTATCATTGCAGGTTCCTTATTATTGCTTGTTAGTGCTACCTTATTAATTTGGCAGTTAATGCAACAAGCAAAAAAGAATCGATTAATATTTAATCAAGAAAATCAATTACAAGAACAACATATTGTACATCTAGAAAAAGAAAATAAAATACTAGCTATGTCCTCAATGATCGAAGGCCAAGAATCTGAACGCAAACGAATCGCACAAGACCTTCACGACGGACTTGGGGGATTATTAGCAACAATAAAAGTAAAATTCAATATTATCCAAAAAGAACTTAGAGAGTTAGAGTCCATGGATGTCTATCAACGAACAAGTAGTATGATTGATGATGCCTGTACAGAAGTAAGAAAGATTGCGCATAATATGATGCCTGACTCATTGACCAAACTCGGCTTGATAGAAGCAGTCCGAGATATCGCGGAGTATACGAGTGACATAAATATTAAAGTCATAAATCTAGGTACACATCAGATGACAGAGACGCAGGACATTATGATCTATCGGATCATACAGGAGTTTATAAGCAACACTAGAAAACATGCAAAAGCTGCACAAATCATCGTACAGTTTTCTTCTGATGATCATCATTCAATTATTTATTTAGAAGATGATGGGCTAGGGTTTGATCCGAGCTCAATGTCTACGTCTAAGGGTTTAGGACTAAAAAGTATGGAGTCAAGAATTAATTTTCTGGGAGGCACGCACGAACTAGACTCTACATTAGGGATTGGAACGACACTTCAAATGTGGATTCCCAGAAAAATTATGTGAAGAATCAAGGTGTTGTCACCGGTCAAAAGCTCATCTTGTCGAGTATATTCGCTCAGTAAGGTATATCCAAAACAATAGTAACAATAATGGATTGTCTAACACATATAGGCTACTTTAACTTAAAGCCTTACATCACTTCAATGACTCGTTTCCTAATTTATTACAATTGAATCTATATATTTAGACTATGGTAGGAATTCTAGCAACATTAAAAATTAAAGAAGGAGCTGGTGCTGCTTTTGAAGCAGTAGCCAATCAACTTGTAGAGAAAGTCAATAGCAACGAAGAAGGTGTTATATACTATGATCTGTATAAGCAAGATGATACAACCTATGTTTTCTTTGAGAGATATAAGGATGAAGAGGCCAAGGATGCTCATGGTAAGACGGACTACTTTAAAGAGATCGGGGCACAGATGGGAGCCTTTTTAACTGCCAAGCCTGATATAAAGATTTTGGAGACAGTATAGTTTTTAAATGAATTTTGAAATTCGTGCTGGTTGGTGTAAACCCAATATCGTTTAGTTAGTGTTAGGGGTATTCAATTGAAATTCATTTGTCATGATTTTCACCAAAAATCCCACCAAATGAAGACGTTCTCTAACCATTCTACGCGGCACTTCTTGCCTGTCCGGCAGGCAGGCCGCGCTACAATCATGTCGCACTTTCAGCGCTTATATTTCCTTAACTAAACGACATTGGTGGTAAACCTATAATCGAGTAAGTATATTAATAGAATTACAGGCTATCTTCGTAATGTAACACCCCCTGAAAATGACCTTTCCTTGCCGTCATCCATTACGAGATTGACACTATACATATAGACTCCAGATTCAGCTTTCTCAGTACCGATTCGTCCGTCCCAACCGTCTTCTTCACTATGTGGCATAAGTTCTTGTTTGGTGAACACTTGATTCCCCCAACGATCAAAAATGGTTAAATTTTTAATTTGAATTAAATCTACTCCTCCACTGATTGAAAAAAAATCGTTGACACCATCTCCATTGGGAGAAAAAACATTGGGAGCATATACATGATAATAAGCTAAGGTTAGATTCACGGTGCTATCACAACCAATACTGGACATAATCGTCTCTCGATACATTCCTTGCTGATTAAAGGAAACCTGTCCAATGTCATAAGATTCAGAAGGGAAAATTTTTATGGATACACTGTCCCCTTTGTTAGTATCAACAGTAAGGTCAAGTTCAATAATGCTATCACAATTATTGACTGTTTTTAAGGTGTCCCAATACATACCAGCTTGTATGAGTTGTTGATTTCCAAATCGATAAACATCTCCTTCGCAAATAGTTTGAGCCATAACAGTCGTTACTTTTGGAATCTTATAGCCAAACGTTTTTGTGGCGACACACCCTTCTTTACTTTCGAAAACAACATGATAATTTCCATCACCTGGTGGATTTAGTAAAGCTGCATCTGTCTCCTCTGGCAAGGCAATACCATTTTTATACCATTGGTAACTTAAGGTATCATAATCGGCTATTTCTAAGCTTAGATTGTTAGAGCAAAGTTCACCAGATCGTTGAATGTCAAATTCAAAAGCAGACTGTTCGGCTAAAATTAAATTATCAAAAAAGTAATAGGGGCTAAAACTCACGGCTCGGTTAGGGCAATCAGGTCCAATGGCAATTGCATATATATCTTGTGATGGTGTGACAATAATTTCTTTTTGAAGCCACGTAAACGTACCCGATGCAATTACAGAACCTAAGTTTATCCAATCTGGACTATTGGTTGGGCACCCAAATGTATTGTCACCATTCCCAAAAGGTAAATGATCACAATTGGTCGTCCCAAAAAAGCTAACGTTAATATCCGGTGAAAAAGGTTGAAGGGTAAATCCGATATGGAATTGAAATTTATAAGAAACGCCAGCACGCAATGGGCCAGTCAAGCAAGCGCCCGCATATTCTTTCCAATTGGGATTAGAATTAGTCTCTGTTTCACTAGCTTGGTCAAAACGACCATCCCGAAACCCTATCGCTCCTTCTCCATCAGGAACCGGTAAAGGCATAGGCAAATCATCCGCACCTAAGAATCGGCAGGTGTGGATGTAATCTGTCGTGGTAGCAGACGCTTGAATCCATACATCAGCACATTCTATTTGGGAGCGATTAGCGGGGCAGCAAGATTTATCTTCAAAAGACGGGTTGGGAATGAGGGAAACTTGTTTAAAGATTGGGCAGAAACAATCAGGATCATTTTGGTCAGCCAATCCATCTCCATCATCATCAATTGTATTGTTACAGACTTCGACCTGTTGAGCAAGTAGCGGTGTGGCAAGCAGCCCAATACATACTATATTTAGTATCAAATAGTGTCGAATAATCAAATTCACTTTGTTAAAGTAGAAAGAATACTAAGAGGTTTCTATTTCTCGTATGGAATAATAATAGAATGACTGGAAACAGTGAGTTTGTGCATATCACAAATTGCGTAAACAATATTAAATTCCAATGGGCTTGGGCGCACTCTAAATTCCTCAAAGGGACAACTGCGCAGGTATCCTTTAAGAATATAAGGGACATGGATGATTAATTTGACTTTAATGAAATGTAATTTGTGTTGATAGTTTGGTTTGATCCGAATGATCCAAATTTTTAGTATTTTAAAGATTCAAACCACATCGCACAATTGAAATTGATCTCAACGACTCTATGTATTTCCTTCAAACGATATACATGTAAAGCCTTATCGCTGGCAAACTTTCAGCCGCGCAAACACAATAGATATGATTAAAATACTTTGGCTTGCCTTGATCGGTCTTTCTATTTGGTTTGCCATAGTTTTAGCCAGAGACTTCTTAGCCCATCGAGATTCATTGGAAGATAGCAGTTGGCTAAAAACTTCGATTATCGGTTTCGTGACCAATTTTTTTGATGTGCTTGGTATCGGTGCATTTGCACCGCAAACGGCCCTGCTTAAGTTCACTAAGCAAACCACCGACAAACATATTCCTGGAACAATGAATGTGGCGAATACGCTTCCGGTTTTATTTCAGGCATTGATCTTTATAACCATTATTGAAGTAGAGCCGACAACATTGGTATTGATGTTCATATCGGCTGCCCTTGGAGCAGTATTAGGAGCGGGCGTGGTCGCAAAGATGTCTGAAAAAAAGATTCGAATCGTCATGGGCTTCGCTCTTTTGGTCACAGCGTTTTTTATGGTGGCGACGAGTTTGGAATGGATAGAGGGTGGAGGAGAGGCCATCGGACTCAGAAATGGGAAACTGGCCATTGCCGTCATCGTCAATTTTGGTTTGGGTGCTTTGATGACTGCGGGTATTGGTTTATATGCACCTTGTATGGCTTTGGTTTTTGCGCTGGGCATGTCGCCGCAAGTGGCTTTTCCTATCATGATGGGGTCTTGCGCTTTTTTGATGCCGCCAGCTTCGGTGCGCTTTATTCGAGAAAAAGCCTATAATCGAAAAGCTGCCGTTGCCATGGCCATACCTGGTATTGTGGCTGTTGGTATTGCAGCTTTTATTGTCAAGTCTTTACCCTTGGATGTGCTTCGCTGGGTTGTTGTCGTTGTTATACTTTATACTGCCGGGGTCATGCTGCATGCAGGATTTACCAAAAAGTAGTCATGATTAAATCAATACCCGGCAGCCTGCCCATCCTTGCGCGACTCCGAAGCTCCATAGTAGACTTGATTCTTTTCATCCCACATGATGGCTTGATATCCACCGTAGTTTCCTACATCAAAACGCACATCATGCCCTTTGATAACCAGTGCTCGAATTTGATCATAGTCAAACCCATTTTCTAAATTAAGCCTACCACCATCGCTCATGACTCTTCCAGTAGGTTGGGATGATCCCACATGACGCATTCGTGGAGCATCTCCAGCTTCTTGAAGGTTCATGTCAAAGTCAATAAGGTTAACCACGATTTGTGTATGGCCTTGAGGCTGCATAGCGCCGCCCATCAAGCCAAAGCTTACGAAAGGTTTCCCATCTTTTGTAATGAAAGCTGGAATGATAGTGTGAAAAGGGCGCTTCCCCGGTTCTAAATAATTGAAGTGATTGGGGTCTTGCACATTAAACATCTGTCCTCTATTTTGAAGGACAAAACCTAAGCCCGTTGGACACATACCTGAACCGAATCCTGCATATATGGATTGTATCAATGATACCATATTACCATCCTTATCTGCTACAGTCAGATAGGTGGTATTCCCTCGTTCGATTTCTCCAGACGGATATTCATTAGCTGCTCTGTCAGGGTTGATTAATGTCGCCCGCCTATTTCCATATTCTTTTGAAATGAGCTGGTCAACGGGGATGGCATTAAAATCCATATCAGCATAAAACTTAGCTCGATCTTCAAATGCCAACTTTTTAGCTTCAGTGATTAGATGTAAATAGTCCGCGGAGCCAAAGCCCATAGATCTGATGTCATAGCCTTCCATCATGTTGAGCATCTGCAGTGCAGCGATGCCTTGACCATTGGGAGGTAGTTCCCATACATCATAACCTCTATAATTCGTGCTGACGGGGTCCACCCAATTAGAGGTGTGAGCAGCCATGTCTTCAGTCGTAAGGAAGCCATCATGTTCTTTCATGTAGTTGCCAATTGTCTTGGCTATGTCACCTTTGTAAAACGCATCACGACCTCCAGTGGCAATTATTGAGTAAGTATTGGCGAGTGCTTGATTGATAAATATTTCCCCTTTTGCTGGTGTTTTACCATGAGGCATATACGTCTCTTTAAAGCCAGGATAGTTTGTTCTAGAAGCTGCACTTACCATCATTTCTACTGCGATCACTTCTGACACAGGAAATCCAGTATTGCCATATTCAATCGAAGGAGCCAGAATATCCTTCATGTTTAGTTTGCCAAATCGATCATGCATCATGTACCAGCCATCAACACAGCCTGGTACAGAGACTGATAGTGGTCCCGTATAGGGAATGTAGTCTTTCCCTTGCTCTTGAAAGTAGGCAGCCGTAAGTGATTTCGGTGATCGCCCACTGGCATTAAGACCATAGAGTTTCTGTGTTTTTGCATCCCAAATAATAGCAAATAAATCACCACCGATACCACAGCTTGCAGGCTCCACAAGACCAAGCATCGCATTAGCTGCAATGGCGGCATCTATAGCATTGCCTCCTTTTTTGAGAATGTCAAGAGTCACTTGGCTTGCCAAAGGTTGAGAGCTGGCGACCATTCCATTTTGTGCTATGACTTCTGATCGGGTGGTATATGGACTTCCTGTGATTCTATTTTGGGATAGGAGTGGGAGAGTAAGAAAAGTAAGAAAGACGATTAATAAAAGCTTATTCATGGTTTCTACCTATGTGAGAAGTTAAGATAGCTTTCTTTGCTTTAAAAAAACAAAATTTATGATCAAGTTTAAAGAGCCAAATTTAAGAACAAGTGACAAGAACCAGATTTAAGATTAAGTGATAGGATCAAGTATTAAGGTTTTTTTATTCTTTATGACAGTAGCTATAATTTTTATTTGTTGCTCTACTTAAGTAAAATGAAATTTTTGTTTTGCTATTTCTTCATCGTTTACTTTGTTGAATTACATGTATTAAATATTCTACTCTGCGAGAATTAGATTATTAAATCTTAATTATTTCTCTCGCCTACCTCGATCAATGCAACTAATCACTTTTTTACTCATCTTTAAGCATAGAATATGGTGATATCACCACAACCCTAAATACTATGAAAAAGCTCTTACTATTTTCCTTCCTATTCACTCTTTGCGCTTTTAGTATTCCTAATGAAGCAATCGCGCAATCAGATGTGGATAAAATCAAACAAGTCGAAAATGGACTTTCTACCTATCACCAAATCAAAGGGGAGCCGACGTGGACCATTGAAGAACGGATGGCGCATTATGGCGTGCCAGGTATGAGCATTGCCGTGATCCATGACTACAAAGTGGCTTGGACCAAGAGCTATGGTTACGTGGACAAAGAAAAATCAGCTCCCGTTACCGAGAAGACATTGTTTCAGGCGGCGTCAATCAGTAAGCCTGTTTCTGCCTACGCGGCATTGCGGTTGGTCGAAGCAGGTAAGTTAGATTTGAATAAAAATGTGAATCAATATCTTAAGTCTTGGCAAGTGCCTGACAATGAGTTTACCAAAGAAGAAAAAGTCTCCTTGGAGCGATTGGTGATTCATAAAGCAGGATTAACCGTACATGGGTTTTTAGGTTACTCAACAGATTTAGAAGTGCCGACTCTTGTTCAATTATTAAATGGAGAAGAGCCTGCAAATTCAGCAACCATTCAAGTGGATAAAGTACCTGGCGGAGAGATGCGGTATTCTGGTGGCGGCTACTGTGTGATGCAGCAAATGATGATAGATGTGACAGGCAAAACGTATCCAGCTATTTTAAAAGAACATGTTTTGGATCGAATCGGTATGACACAAAGTACATTTGCACAACCCTTACCTGCAGAAAAATTAAAGCTCGCTGCGACAGGCTATCTTCCTGATGGGTCAATGGTTAAAGGCAAGCGACATACCTATCCAGAAATGGCAGCAGCAGGCTTATGGACGAATGCTTCTGAACTATCAAAATTCATCATTGATTTACAACAAACATTAGGCGGCAAAAGTGAAAAGGTTTTATCGACAATGATGGCCAATAAAATGGTCACAGCAGTTGAGGGCGATTTTGTTGGTTTGGGTATATTTTTAAGAGACGGCCGATTTGGTCATGGCGGTTGGAATGAAGGTTTTTCAAGTGACATGACTGGACATATCAAAAAAGGATATGGTGTAGTGGTGATGCTCAATGCGAATCAACCAGACTTTATAAATGAAATCAATAATGCGGTTGCTAGAGTGTATCAATGGGATAAGAGCGCACCGATTCATGAAAAAATGGCGTTTACACCAACTGAGATAGATCGCATTTCTGGAAAATATGCGTACAGTTTTGATGACAATATAACTGTATACGCAGAAGGGGAAAAGGTGTTTTTAGACTATATGTCGAGTCGTCCACAAGAGCTCATAAAAGTTGCGGAGAATACCTATGTTAGAAGAGAGCGAAGAGCAGTCATTCAGTTTTTAAGCGACCCAACTAACAATGAACCTTCACTTGTTTTCTTACCTGAAACGGATGGTGAGGATCTCGAATATAAAAATGTAAGACAAGATTCGGCAGAAAAATTAGCGATAGAATATTTGCTGGAAGGGCAGTTTGAAAAGGCACTTGCGATGTACCAAACTAAAAAGAAAGAAGATCCAAATTTTCGTCCAACACAAGAACAATATATTAATAGTCTTGGGTACCAATATTTGGGCGATAAAAATGTAGATGCTGCTTTTGAAATTTTTAAATTGAATGTTGCCTTACATCCGGAGGCATTTAATGTTTATGATAGTTTAGGCGCAGTGTATATGGGGAAAGGGCAAAAGGAACTGGCGATTAAAAACTATGAAAGATCATTGGAGTTGAATCCAAAGAATGATAATGCATTAAGGATGTTGGCCAAGTTGAAGATGTAACGAGCTTCATGAATGAATTCTAAAAAATCTTGAAGTCTTAGTATAAACGCCTTTATCGTGCTTGACTGAAAAGTTCTAATGTCATTAAAAATAAAGAGGCCACAATGAAATCATTGCAGCCTCTACGTTGTACTAATTATTTATAACCTAATCGTCTATCTCGATGACATTACCTTCTAAATCAAAGATAATTTCAACATCATTGTCTAATTTGATTTCATATTCTGTAGGACATCTTTCAATATCATCATAGCCTACACCTGGATAGTTGGAGCTCACCCAATCCTGAATTGTTTGAGGCAATTGGGATTGTGGAATGTCATTACAGCCACCAGATAATTCTATAAAGTTGCCATCTAGATCAAATTCTAATTCTAAACCATTATTTAATTCTATTTCAAATTGATTTGGATATTGCTCTGCATCTACAATTGTGGTGCCTGGGTAAGTTGTAGCAATATAGTCCAGAATAGCTTGAGGTAGGGTAGCCGGATTTATATGTTGACCTTCACCGTCATTGTCGCCATTGTTTCCAGAAATTTCTAAGAAATTTCCATTAAGGTCAAATTCTAATTTCAATCCATTGCTCAGCGTGATTTCAAATTCATTTGGATATTCTTCTGCTTTTATAATTGTTGTCCTTGGATAATTGTTCGATACATAATCATGAATGGCCTGTGGCAATGAGTTAGGATTTATATTGACACCATCATTATCATGATCATTTATTCCGCCAGATACTTCAATGAAGTTTCCAGTGAGATCAAATTCTAATTTTAATCCATTATTTAATGTCACCTCGTACTGATTCGGATATTCTTCCGCCTCGACAATTGTAGAGCCAGGATAATTTATAGTAATATAATCTAGAATAGCTTGTGGCAAAGAAGAAGCGGGAATGTCGTTACCATCATTTTCACCATCATTATCATTGTTGCCTGAGATTTCTATAAAATTGCCAGTACTGTCAAATTCTAGTTTTAATCCATTGCTGAGAGTTACCTCAAATTGAGTTGGATATTCTTCTGCTTCAATGATGGTTATGTTTGGATAGTTGGTGGCAATATAATCTAGGATCGCTTGAGGAAGGCTGTTCGGATTAATGTTAACACCATCGTCATCTTGGTCATTGTCATTCATGCCCCCTGAAATCTCCAAGAAGTTTCCATTTAAATCAAATTCTAATTTCAATCCATTATTCAAGGTCACCTCGAATTGATTTGGATATTGTTCTGCCTCTACGATGGATTGATCAGGATAGTTAATAGCAATATAGTCTAATACGACTTGTGGAAGGCTAGCGACATTTATATCCTGACCAAGTCCTTCGGACTCACCAGATATTTCAATGAAGTTTCCATTAATATCAAATTCTAATTTAAGACCATTACTTAGAAATACTTCATAACCTGATGCATCAACTTCTGCACTCGTAATTGTTTCATTGGGATAATTAGCAGACACATAATCCAAGATTATTTGTGGCAGATTATTGGGGTCAATATCGCTTCTATGATCATCATCAAGCTTGTCTTTACCTATGAATTTCGAAGAACCAATTCTTGAAAATTCGTACGTTGTTCCCGATTTGAAGTCAACAAGGATAGCTCCTCTATTCATGCTGCTTGTTATTTCTTCAATATACTCTTTTGTATGCTCATTCGCTACAGCTAAATACTGATGCCAAGTCATATCTTTGGCTTGTTTTTCATTCTGACTCATCTTTATTTCTGTGGTTGATGACACTAAAGGGTATCCATTTTCAAACACGACAAAGTCTAAATTTTCATTGAGCCTTAGTATATAGATTTGCCTTTTATTTTTAGCCGAGATCACTTTTTTCTCATAACTGGTAATTGTATGGTTAGGATAGGTTTGTGACATGGTATAGACAACTGTAGCTGGGACTGATTTTATGTCTCTGACTGTGCGACTAAAGTAATTTCTTTTTTCAAATTCAAATGGAACATCGTAATAAGATGTTGTAGACTGCACATGTTTGCTAAAACGAAATAGCTCTCCTCTCGTGAGAGATTTGTTTTCATAACCTTGACTAGAATCAAGATCACTTGCGAAATCATCATCTGAACAGCTTGAGAAAAATGTACATATCAATAGGCAAATGCATAGAAATTTTATTGTTTTCATAATTTTAGTTTAAAATGTTTACGATTCTAATTCTGAGAATTTTGTTTTAAGTGGTCTATTTCCTCTATTAGCTTAGTTATTAATAGAGCCTGCGTATCTAACTGGTTTTGTTGTTCCTGGATCGCCTTCATGAGGATAGGCGTAAATGCACTTATTCTGAGAGCAGGCAGCCTTTCTAATGGTTTTTCAGATTGATTTTCTGTAAGATCTATATCATGGTTTACAAACACTTCTGGAAAATGCCTTAACAAATGGTCACTATTAAAATCTATAGTTTTAGTTGTTTCAGTGACGTATTGATTGATTTTAATTTGCCTAATTCGATGCAAAATATCACCTTCAGGAATGTTTACAAGAGTTCTGTTATCGGGTGCAAAGGCAGGTACAAGCTCAATCAATTGATTGCAGACGACTTGGTCCCAGTTTTCACCAATTACATTATTGCCTAGGTCAAAACCACTCGTCGGATTGTAAGGGACGACATCTCCGTCTATGCCCATCTTGTCTCCTCCTAAAAGACCGATCTCTCTGAATATGCCACTGTTTACAAATTGAATTACAGGAAGTGAGTTTGGACCCTCATCAGCCTGGATTAAAATTTCATTGTCAACATTAATTTCTGTTGATGTCATTGTCATCTCTTGGCAAATTACCGCTTCAATTATGCCTAAAAAGCTGACTATTATCAGTAGAAATAGATATTTCTTATCAGAATAGCTCCTCATGTTTACATTTGTTTTGAATGAAAGAATACTGTATTCGTATAAGAGAATAAGTATAAAAATGTGCCTAAAATTTTAGTACATTTATTTTTAGAAATTCAAAATGTAAATGTCTCTTAAGGCGTATCCTTGTTTGATTTTACATAGTAGAATATGATTCCAATCAAAATTAGAGTAGCTAAGTAAAGTGTGTATTTAAAGAAAAGAGATGATGATTGACTGACCTTACCAATTAATATATAGTTAGACCAATAATAGGGATGACGGAGCGTCGGAAGAGCTTGCTCTAAATAGTTCAGCTTAGATTGTCTGAGGGATTGACTAGGTGAGTTGCCTTGTTTTAAATGTTCAAAGAATGTGGTCAAAACATCTAATGAAGATCGTTCAGAAGCGTTCCATAAACTTGATAACACACGTTTTGAGCCAGCTAAGATAAACGCTTTGCTCATTCCTTGTACACCTTCTCCTTTATAGATCTGTCCACTTGCTGAACTACATGAACTTAAGACAACTAGATTGGTTTCAATGTTTTGATTGTACAATTCAAAAGGAGATAATATGAAGTCGTCTTGGGTATTGTCGAAGAGTATACATGATTTAGATGGATCAGTATAATCAACGAGACCATGTAAAGATAAATGTAAAATATCTGATTGTTTAGGGTGTTTGTTAAAGTTAGTTATAGATGCGTTTTCTCCTAGATATACTTCACCACTAAATAGTTTACTCACTTCAGTAATTTCCTCTTCTGACAAATTAAATTGACTTAGGGTATTCGTCTGATCTAAAAAAGTGAGGTTTTTTAATTGTACGCTGAGTGTTGGTAAATAGTTTGTGCCGAACCCAGCATAGCTCATATATGTAGACTTTTGGTCACTAAAGCTCAAATTAGAAGAGTAGGAATATTGAAAAGAGTATGTTTCAATTAAAAAATCTACTCTATTGTCTGTTAAAACTTCAAAAGGAAATTGATGAAGTATACCATCAGGAACGATAATGATTTCTGACAGATTTTTATTGGCATTCAAACGTGGTTCAATTAAATGCTGATACAATGAATGACTTGTTTTAAGGTCTATGGTGAGATCAGGGCTAGTACACGAAGATGTAAATGAATTTATTTGGTCCTCAATTGCCTTTGTCAATGAAATTGTGTGATAGTCAAATTTGGTTTTGGAAATACCAAAAACATAAATGATAGAGTTTGCAAGAAAATATTCTATTAATAGCTGTTGTTCACCTAACTGTTGTTGAATGTCAGAGGCTGATAAGATGGTATGAAATTTATATTTTTCCTTATAATACTCTGGGTTTTTCCGCTCTAAGTCTGATAAGAATTGATCAAGCTCTAGTTGTGCTTTGGCATAGATGGGTAAGAGAGAATCCTTTTTTTCTGGTAAGTGGTTCAACATGCTCTTGGTGCGATGTAAATTGGTTTGAAAAGTGCTGTCTTGTCTAAGTATTACAGGGGTAACTGTTGCCTTGATGACCTGTTTATTTTGTATCTGGTTTTGTAAGATGTTAGCTTTAGACCGTGAAGAATAGTAATACGCTTTTTCTAGGTAGGTTTTATCTTTTGTTAGATTGTACGCTTCAATAGTATGTCCAATGGCTTGTTCGTAATAACTAGAGATGAGTTTATATAATTGAAGTTTTGTGTATTCAAATTCTGTAGAGTTAACATTCCTATTAATTAATGAATCCATTTTGCTGCAGATCATAAGAGCTGATTGTATCAGTTGAGGATCTTGATCTTTTTTAAAACGTTCATATACAATGGTTGCTTTTTCAGATAGAATTCGAATTAAGTCAATTTCTTTTGCAAAGAATGAATGACTAATAATTGGGTTGTTGTCTGATCCTATGAATGAGCTGGTGCACAATGTCGAGATGGCTTGATCAATGTAATTGATTGATTTAGCATATTCCTTTTTTCTATGGAATAGTTTACTGACACTTTCAAAAGCATTAGCCAGATAAACATCATTTTTAGTTATGCTTGAATCTGTTCGTATAGCTATCATTTTTGCTAAATACTCCTCGGCTATATCGAATTGATCTTTTTCTAAGGCAATCTGGCCTAAGATTTGGTAAACGACAGAATGCTGATGAGAGTTTGCCTGAGGTGTAAGCATCTGTAAAGCATGTGTGCAATTAGATTCAGCCTCTTCGTATTCGCCTTGGTGAAAATATGCAATAGCACCATTGAGATAAACATCCACGATGTCCGGATAGCTGAACATGTTTGAATGTTGTTTATGTAGATTGATTGCGAGATTGAAATATTTGATTGCTATTCCGTGGCGATTAAATTCATTATTAAGAATGATTAGTTTATTTAGAATATCTAGTTGATCAATTAGATTTTCATTTTCATTTTGGTATATATTGAGTGCACTATTAAAATAGGTTTCTGCTCGCAAGATATCTAGCAATTCACTATAATAATCCGCAGCACCATAATATTTTTTTGCCAGTTTTAGGGCATTATAGTTTGTATCTTTTTCAAACGTGAGCAAAGCTTTATCGATGTATTGTTTCGCTTTGAATGGTTGATCTGTATATTGATGAGAAATGCCTATGTTATAAATTGTATTGGCTCTTTCTGTAGATGAGACTTGTGGACAGTCCTTCCAATAATAGAGAGCTTTGTTTTCAAAACTATTGATGGCATTTAATTCTTCATTTAATAAGTAGTAGCATACGCCTTGATAATGAAACAATTTACCTTTTTGATAACATGATAGTCTGTTGAATGATTGAGATGAGCTTAGGCTGTCTATATAATTTATGTTGGTGCGAGCATCTTCATTGGTTATGCGGTCTGTTACTTTGACCAAGATGTCTTCATATGATTGAGTATAGATTGTACAAACTGAAAAAACAGATGTCAGGTAAATTATGCAGATGAATTTATTAAGAACTGAGTCCAATTGTTAGCTAGCTTTTAAGCTAAAATAGGATTTTGCAGTTAGAATGCTATAGGCATCCTGAAGTTAATACCGACAATACCGTGCCTTTCGCAACTTCAAAACGAGGTAAAAGAGTAGTGGATTCATTTGAGTCGAAGGTAACATCTATCGGAGTCTTAATAGCTTGTGTGGAGTGAATCTCTAAATTAGTCTCATAAATAGCATTTTCGTGAAGAGCCCCAGCGAGCTTATTAGGACCAACAAAACTTTGATCGCAATTGTTATCAATTTTACAGTCCGGGCCATACTGCAACATAGATTCAATATGTAGGATCCCATCAGCTAAATTTTTATCAGTCATATTCTCGTAGTGTACTGAGGAATTATATAACGCACAAACAATTGGTCTGAAATTAAAATCAGGTTGATGTGTTGCTTTTAAAGCAGAGATTGCAGTAACAATGGCTGCGGCTTGACTAGTTCCTGATAAGCTAATTAGGCCAGTTGATCCTAGAGCAGGGCCGGGTATGTTTTCTCCGTAGACTGCTAAATCTACTGATGAGAAGCCGTAATTACTAAATAAGCTTAGTGTATTCATGCAGGAAACTGATGATACAGAAATGACATTCTCCGATGGAAAAGAAGCAGGAATTGCTGTAGCAGCGTAGTTGTTATTATTACTGGATTGGTTGCCGGCTGCTGCAATAATGAGTTGGCCGTCATCTAGTAGTGCATCCTCAATGATGATTCTCAACGGAAAGAAGAGAGTATCATGGTAAATATCTTGAGCACTAAAGCTCATATTAATAATGTCTGCTCCTTCATCAATAGCATCCATTAAGGCAAATACGATATTAGACATAAAGGCTTTTCCTTCACTATCGTGGGTTTTTCTGATGTCAAAGGTGATCGATGGGTTTGATGGATTTGATTGGTGAGTAATGCTATGAATCAAGCCAGCGATGTGAGTCCCATGACCGTTTTCATCATCTGGGAAGGGATCATTGTTCACGTAATCATAGGCCGATTCGATCTGAATATTATAGTTGAAACCGGGGATTGAGTTCGAAGAGATTGTTGGTGATATTCCCGTGTCAAGGATAGATACCATAATGCTTTCAGCTCCTTGTGTATCATAAAAATCTTGTAAATTAAAACAGCTGTTTTCTGTTCCTGATAGTTTACTATTAACGGTACTCTGGGTATTGAAACCAGCAGATTCGATCTCTGTCTTTTTTTTAGAGCTAGCGATGACGCCATTTATATCGGTTATAATTTCTCCTGTAGGACTGGTAAATGGAAAGCTAATCACCTCCCAAAGAGCAAGGTTAATGTCCTCATCAAACCAAACTTCCACAGAGTTTAAGTCTAATAGCAATTGATCCATAAGAGGCCTAGGTGTCTGGTTTCGTATTTCAATGAAATACTGATTTTCATGGTATACCAAAGGAGTCGGGTCTGTAAAATTGTTATTGATGGACGTAGCTTCTGCCGAAAGGACAACTGCACAGGAGCTTGTGAATGAAATTAGAAGGAGCATTACATGATTCATAGCAGCTATATTAGGACCTAAGTATATAAGATTGCAATATGCTAAAGTGTGCCTAACATCTAGCATTTTTATTTTTAAAAATATTGATATTGTAATAAATTTAGGCAAAACAGGCACACATTGGAGATTTCATCCTTATAAGAGTATTGGTGTTGGAGACTTAGATTTAGATGTCGCAAATTTTAGTGTAGAGAATGAATAAGAACTTTGGCTTAAGTGAGAAACAATTCAATCAAATGATTGAAGAAATGAGGCTAGATAACAATGTCTTGTTCGAAAGTATATTCTTAAGTCACTTTAAAGACTGTATCGCTTTTCTTAAACAAAAGTATGGCGCAAACTACAATGACGCCTATGATGCGACAATGGATACCTTGTTGGAATTTAGATTAAGGATTATAGATGGGAAAGTGAGATACGGTAATGTTAGATATCTGTTTACAAAAATGGCAACTCAAGTCTATATGAGAAACCGAAAAAACTATGTGGCGAGAGATGTTGAAGAAGACGATTTAAAGGCTGATGATGTTCAACTGAATCACGATGAATTGCACCAATTAAGTCAAGCTTGGCAAGAATTAAGTGACGCTTGTCAACGGTTATTTAAGCTTCATTTTTATGGTAATATGAAGCTGTCTGAGATTGCAAAGGATGACGATCGAACGCCTCTTTCTGTACGCAAGCAAAAAATCAGATGTTTAAATAAACTCCTAACTGCCTATTCGAAACGAAATAAAAGTACTATTAATGAAGAATTTTTACCAATCATATGATGCGGCGGTGTCGCCAGAAGAAAGGGAGCTTGTCGTTAAAAAAGCCTTGCGTCAAGTTATTCATATTGAGCAAAGAAAAGAATGGGAGCAAGTACTGAATCATCAACATGGGATTACACGGATTGAAAAGAATCAACTCCTTAAAATCTCTTGGATGAAATTGTTGACGGTTGCAGCCAGTTTTGCGGCATTCATTTTCGCAGGCCATTACTTTTTTAATCAACAACAAACGATCCAAGCATTGGCTCAGGAATATCTTGCTGAAGTTCCAGTCCATCATCCCGGGCTTTCTAAAGGTGTTTCTGAGCAAGATGAGCAAAACAGACAAATAGCGATTAGCTTATTCGATTCACAGAAATATGCGGGAGCAATTGATAAATTTAATGTGATCGTCAAACTAAGCGTTCAAGATCAATTTTATCTAGGTCTTTCATATTTATATTATGGTGAAATTGACTCAGCAATTCCACTATTTGTGGAATTAGATAAGCAGACAATCCAATATCGAGAGGAAGTGAATTGGTTTTTAAGTTTAGCCTATATTTTAAACAATGATCAAAGCAAAGCTAAAATACAGTTGGAGCAAATTAAAAATGGAGATTGGAATTTTCAAAAATCAAAATCGCTTTTGACAAAACTGAATTGAGTTTTTTTTAAGAATGAAAGCAAATACTCTAAATAATCATATGCTTGAGATGGCCTAGATTGAAATGCAATATATGTGTGAAAGAACCTTAGTTCAGTATGCTCGGATGGTTCTACAATATTTAAATGTACAATAGCCCGCATTACGGTCTAAAATAATAAACCAAAATAAATAAAAATATAAATCCTAAAATACCGATAAGGTACGGGTGTAAATTATTTGATGAACTAAATGTTATAGCCGTATCATCACCCACTAATACGAAGGAACTCCAATAATAAGGATGTTTATGAAAGTCATCAACTGTAGTCAAATAATTTAATTTGGCCTCTCTTAGAGCCTGACTTTTAGTCTTTCCTTTTTTTAATTCTTGATAGAAATATTGAATTAATAGTTGACTTGATTGGTCATCGATACTCCATAAACTTTGTAAGACGGTTTTCGAGCCTGCATAAATAAAAGCGCGGGTCAGATTAGATATGCCTTCGCCTTTTAGTATTTTACCAGCGCCTGTATCACATCCACTGAGTACAACCAGATTCAACTGGTTTGGATAATTATAGATTTCACGTTCGGATAATTGGCTAGTGTCTGATAGGGCTAAAAATGAATTATTTTGAAGCCCTTCATTGACCAATGCGTGTCCTGAAAAATGGAATACTTCGCTAGTGGTGTATTGGGTGATTAATTCATTTTTTGAAATGGTTGTGTATTGTTTGCCATCGGTTAAGGATTGCACAATCTGAGCCTCTTCTTGGGCATGTGCTAGAGGGGAAAACGAAATACCAGAATATTCAGGTGAAACAATTGTTGTGTGGTTGGAAGCATCATGATCTGATTTGTACGTCTGGTTGCGAAGGGTTGCAGATAATTGATAATGAATCGTATAATCTTCTATTAAATAGCGTCCCTTGTCATTGAGTAGTGATTCAAAAGGTAGTATTAATAGGAAATCTTCTGGTATAATAATTAAGTCTTGGTTGAGTTCTTTGAATGGCTTTATGAGCAAAGTGTGTAATTCTTGTAAGAGTAGGCTTATGTTTTCGAAGTTAGAATCACTGTCATCTTTGTCATTTAATAGCTTACGAAAATTTGTGATTTTATGTTTGATAAGTGCGCTTGCACCAAGTTTGTGTAGAGAGGATTTATTTTGATTGACGAGTATAGCATAGGTGTTATTTTCAGTGACGACATATTGGATTAAGGAGGCCTTGTCAATCGTTGCTTGTGTTTCAGCTAATGGAATCGTTTTTGGTATTTGTTTTTGTAATAGAGAATTCCGCTGTATCAGAATTGTGTTTTGATTATTTTTATTTATTGTGATTTCTTTTCGTAATGAATCGGCAGCTGTGAGTGTCGGTGGCGATTGGAGTTTTTGATTTAAATTAGATTCTTCTAATTGTAATTCTCTTAACTGTTGTACACTTTTCGTAATTAATTCATGACTTAAAAATAATTTATCATTAGAAATACCATCTAGTAAGGCTAGGCTTTTGGCCTTTTCAGAGAATGCCCAAAATGCTATTTCATCGTTTAATGTAAAGGCGACTTCAATGCCAATATTATAAAAGGATTTGGCTTCTTGTCGCCAGTTCAATATGGACGATTCAAATAAAAGCTCCTGATTAACATAATCAATTAAGCTATCTAATCTATACATGTCTTGTAGCGCGATGTCTAAATACTGACTGTCTTTATATTCTTGATGAAGATCTTTATTGAGTTCAATTTTAGCACGTAGCAATTTTGTAAGTCGTTGCTTATATGAATTCGATTTTAGCTGATGTGCTGGTTGGTCTTCGGAAGTTTGAATGCTTTTAAAGGCTGCTGTTAGATAGTCTTGTGCTGCGGAGTATTGTTTCTTGTGTCTATAATACGTTGATAAATTTTCATTTAATAAAGCATAAGAATCTTGTAGTTCTAAGGCAATTTCCACAGGTAGATGCAGTTGCTGCTGACTGATCAAGGCTGCAATGTGTTCAGATTTACCTACTGTTCCATATAATTCAATGAGGTTAGCTAGAGTCGTATTGTAGTATCGTCTAAAGTTGAGGTTTGCTGTTTTTTTATCGATTAGATTCAATGTGTTTTCATACACTTGAATGGCCGCGTCATATTGATGATTGGAATAGTGGATGTATCCCATTTGCATCCTATTGCTAATGTTTACATCTGTCTGTTCAGCAAACTCATTTGAAATATAGGGTAATAAGCGATTGGATTCTGCTATGGCGTCAACTGCTTTTTGAATTGATAGACTGTCTTGGTACGACGAGTATGTTAGACTAAGGTCTTGTAGTAATGTTGCTTTAGAATAAGCATCTAATGAATCTGCCAAATTTGAATTAAGGAAATAATTGAGTTGGCTTAGCGCAGATTCATGATCGCCTTTATCTCTATATATGGATGCCAAGAGTCGTTGTGCATCACCTATAATTTCAAATCCTCTCCTTTTTAAATTCGTAGTGAAAATAGATTGAATGTCGCTGATTGCTTCTTCACGATAGCCTAGCAGTTTATTGGCTTGAGCATTGTAGAAATGCGAATAGGGAATGATATAATCATCATAATCGCTTTTTTCTAAATAATGAAGGCAAATCGTTGCATTTTCTTTCACCTGCTTCATTTCATTTAATTGAAAATGCCGATAGGTTATATAATAATATAAAAACCCAATCGTGTCATTGTGCCCGCTCGCAGTGACTTCGGGAATGATGTCATATAGATTATCTAGTTGTTGCCTATAGTTTGAAGTCCAAGTAGCATCTGGAGCATCAGACCAATAATTTTTAGCTAGATTAATTTTATCAAAAAGACTTTGCGCTTGCGATTCAGATGTACAGCCAAATAGAATTGGTAGTAGGAATAGTAATTGTTTGATGCCTTTTTGCGATAAACGGAATTTGCCCAAAATAGCTACTTCTTATACGAATATTTAAAAGAAGTGATTCTGGGGTATTTTGTAGTATACAGTTAAATCACTTCAAAGTTTATCTAAGATATAGGAATAATGATCATTCAATGGATTTATTTGTTGCGTAAAAGGAAAAATCGCTGCTTGGTCGATAGAGACTCCAGGATTTAACAAACAAAAGTGAAGTAATCCAGCAGTAAATTGTGGTGCAGCATATGAGGTACCACTAATGCCACAATTAATAATTGTTGGAATTCCTGGTGTCGAGTTTAATAGTGATTCGACACGGATGGCAGCTTCAGTAAACATAAAGTCTCTATGATTTGTTTCAGGCCATAAAGGTACACTTGGCGCAGGTGCCATAGCTTGGACAGGGCGACATAAGCCACCCACTTCGAATGCGTGTTGTAGTCCCGTTGTGTCAATTCTAAAATAGTCTCTCCTCACTTTAGAATAAATCTGGGAATAGCCAGAGGGAAAATGCTCTTCAACATCCAAGTCTTTTGCACTATTACCTGCCGAACACGAGACAGGAATCCCATAGTTATTCATATCTATCATCGCCTCTTGTAATTGGACGTCATTAAAGTACATACCCCAACTATTATTTATGATTTTTGCACCTTTTGATCTGGCATAGTAGAGTCCACAAACGACACTGTACATTGTGCCTCGTCCACAACCATCGAGGACCTTGACAGGTAAAATCACTTGATCGTGATAATTAATGCCTAATACTTGTAAGGCATTTAAATAATTAAGAACAACTGTCGTTCCATGTCCTCTATCATCTAATACATTATTATTGTCATCTATAAAATTCCATCCCACAAAGTCATTCGTAAAACAGGTCGAGGGAGCATTTTGTAGTAAAACCTGTGGAGGTAATAAAGTCGGATCCACACCCGAATCTAAAAAGGCGACTATATTATCTGTTCGACCTGAGATGGCTTCCTGGAATAAACCCATATCAAAATTATTATCTCGAGTGTCATCCTGCTTATCTGCAAAATCAGGTTCCATATAATAATTCAAACTATAAATGATGCCTTCTCCGCGTGGCCGATAGCCTGCAGTCGCCTGTCCGATAGACCCTTCTTCGTCAATTGGAATAAAGGACTCATAAATAAAAATATTTTCGTCGCACATGCATCGCTTGATCGAAGATGCGCCATGAGGTGTCATGGACATCGTATCCAGATACATCAGAATTGCTTCTTGATAGTCAAAATTGGGAATCATGTCAATGTCTAATTCATCAGGCAAGCTGATTACAATTTTTCCAGGTTCGTATTTTCTGCCTTGCGAGTCTAATTTGAACGGTGGCATCGGGCATGGTTCACCTTCACAAATGGGTAATTGCTCAACACAATCTGCATCGCAGCCGTCTAGTGACGCCAAAAAAGTTGCTTGATTCATGACTTCAAAGCCTCCATTTAATTCTATAAAGTCATTAGCGCCAAATTCGACATGAGTTGCAGGGTCAACTATTCCAGTAGACCAAATAGCATGAGCTGCTTTATATTCGTTAGGCCCAATGGGATTATCATGAATGGATGCCACATTGGGACAAGGAGGAGTTAATTGTGCACTACTACGGTAAGAGAATAATAGAATGACCAATAGCAGAATGAAAGAAGATTGTTTTAAAAGCATGATTCTCTAAATTATTAAAAACCGAGCTGCCAAACAACAGCAGCTTGTCTTATATTGATTAATTAATGTTCAACTTCATTGATACACTCTTCAATGCTCACTTCTAAGATTGAATTTGTTTAGTTTCCAAATCCGCCAATCGGATTGACTGCATTTCCAGCTTTAAACTGAACTTCTTTATTCGGACTCATGATACCATCCGATTAAGTGGATTTTCGGTTTGGTTAACTGCTTATTTGCTTTATGCAATACGAGTAAATCGCACGAATGAGAGAATCCTTACTAGCTAATTGCAGATTTTCTAAAAAAAGTTGGATTTTGAGGAGTGAATTCGAATATCCATACTAACTATATACAAGGATTGGTGGATGGTGACAGTGACGTGCTCCATTATCTATATAAGACATACCTGCCTAAGGTAACGCGATGGATAAGTCAGAATCATGGCAGTGAGGCAGATGGATTCGATATGTTTCAGGATACACTGGAAGTATTAGTATCCAAGTCTTTGGCAGGTCAATTAAAGGCAGAAGTTCCCTTTCAAGCGTACTTGTTTTCAATTGTTAGAAATAAGTGGATTTCCAGATTAAGGGAAAAAAAGAAGGAAGAGCTAGTAAGGAATGAAGAGTTTGAGCGATATAGTGATATTAACTATGAAGAGCATTTTGAACATGAGAATCAGATTTTGATAAAGAAGATGATGACTGAGACACTACATCAGTTATCTCCGCTCTGTCAACAACTGATCCCATTAGTAGAAGGCAAAGTGCCTGCGAAGGAGATTGCGGAAGAATTGGATATGACAAATGCAAATGCTGTTCATAGGCGTAAGTTTGCTTGTTTTGAATCTTGGAAAAAGAGAATCATGAAGCATGAATATTATCCAATTTGGCAATCAATGAGATCGTAATGAAGCAAGATATCATATATCAATATTTAGATGGTGAATTGAGTGGTGCAGCACTAAGCGACATGCAAAAGCGAATCAACTCAGACAAATCGTTCGCAGAAGAAGTAGCACTCATCGAAGACATGAGGTCATTTTCGGCCAGACAACAAAAAGAAACGAAGGCTAAATCTGCCATTCGTGCTATTGGGGAGCAATACAAACCTCGACAACTTGAATCGCAAACTGCAGAGTTAGAAATTGATGATGCAGAACCTTCAACCGTTCAATCCTCAAGACGTAAGTTGTTGTACATGATACCAGCTGCGATCGCTGCGGTTGTCTTATTGGGAATTTTTATTACTCAAACGATGACGACTAATCAGTTAAGTTCAGAACGTTTGTATGCAAGTTATGCGACTGTTGCCCCTTTGTCATTTTCGACCAGAGAGTCGAAGACAGATGAATCTTTATTAAAAGCTCAAACTTTATTTAATGATAAAAACTATACCGATGCACTCACTTATTTTAAACGGATTCTTGACGAAAACCCTACGAATAGCAAAGCTGTCTTTTATCAAGGGTTTGCTAAAATAGCAAGTGGTGATGTAGCAGGTGGAAGAGCTGATTTAGAGACCCTTTTATCCAATGCTTTGTATCAGCACACCGCTCGATTTCATTTGGCATTGTCATACTTGAAGACAGATGATGTGGATTTAGCAAAGGCCTTATTCTTGGAGATTCCTCAACGGTCGAATCATTATGGGGATGCGCAGGAGATCTTGGGTCAGCTGTAAACGATCTCATTTTACCTTTACTTTGTTACAGATTATTTGATTATTTACCTTTATTTTGTTACAATATATTCGTATAATTACCCTTATAATGTTACAAATGGTAGTAAATAATGCGATTTAAACGACACATAACCAAGGAATTAGAGAGATGGAAGACAAAGCCTAACCGAAAGCCCTTGTTGCTAAGAGGTGCTCGCCAAGTCGGCAAGACCACACTGGTGATGAGTTTTGCACAACAATACACATATCACATCGTCTTAAATCTTGAGCGTCCAGCACATTTGCAATACTTTATAGATTTTACAGATGCGCATACGATTGTAGAAGCTTTATTTGCTACACATAGTATTCCATCCAATCAAAAAGGACAGACACTATTATTTATTGATGAAATACAAGAGTCACCTGAAGCCATTGCTTTATTACGTTATTTTTATGAAGATGTGCCAGAGCTACATGTCATTGCTGCTGGCTCCTTGTTAGAGCATGTTATGCAAAAGGTAAAAAGCTTCCCAGTAGGTCGTGTTGAATATCTATATGTTCACCCTTTAAATTTTATCGAATTTCTCGAAGCAAAAGAACATGAAGGAGCCTTAGCTGAAATCCACAAATTACCAACTACCCAGTATGCGCATACCTTATTGAAGACCTTATTCCATGAGTACGCCATTATAGGCGGGATGCCTGAGATTGTAAAAACACATTTATCGACTGAAAGTCTATCTGACCTAACGGGAATTTATGAAAGTATTTGGGCGACCTACAAAAACGATGTAGAAAAATATGCAATGAATAAGACTGATGCACGCGTGATTAAGCACATTATTCAATCAGCACATTTGTATGTAGATCAACGAATCAAGTTTCAAAATTTTGGCAATTCAAATTATAAATCGCGAGAAGTAGGGGAGGCAATGCGTAACTTAAATGATGCACGGATTATACAATTGATTTATCCAGCTACAGATACAGTCCCACCGATTCGTCCCGATTTAAAAAAATCACCTCGCCTACAATTTTTAGATACAGGTTTGGTCAACCACGAATTAAACATACAAGCAGATATGCTGGCACTTGAAGATTTACATACTGCTTACAGGGGAGCAATAATACCGCATTTAATGACGCAAGAACTCATGTCTATAAATACATCGCAATACAAGCAAGCTAATTTTTGGGTAAGAGAAAAAGCACAATCATCAGCTAAGGTAGATCTAATCATGCCGTACAAGGATAAAATTATTCCCATTGAAATCAAGTCAGGTAAAGAAGGGAAACTTAAATCACTTCATCAGTTTGTCGATCGAGTGGATCATCCCTATGCAATCAGAATGTATGCTGGAGAATTTAAAGTAGAACGCCATCAGACAGCCATTAAAAAGAAGCCGTATCTATTAATGAATTTACCTTATTATTCAGGAACAAAGTTGCCTGAGTATATAGAGCATTTTGTGACTAATTATGAATAGACGTTCTTCTTTTCTGAATGAGCCAATTTTATAAAAAAAAGAAGATAAGAGTTTTATGAAAATTTTGGCAACGATATACTTGTATAACCCAAAATTATGAATGATATAGCATACACAATTTTAATAATCGCATTATCTTTTGTTTTTCTTTGGGTTTTTAAATCGATCAAAAAGATATTTGCCGAAGGCAATAATAAAAGCACTTAAAAAAGAATAAAGAGAAACTTTGAATACATTTTCAAATGTTAGATTTACTTTATCTAAAGGGAAATTGAATATTAGTATACTATATGCTATAGTAAGAATTATAAAAAGAAATGTAAGTGTCTTGAGTTTAAGCATTGATGAGTACATATAGTTTGATAATTCCTTTTTCAATTCTTGCCTTAGCACTAGAATTTCTATAAGACATTACATTCTTAAAATCGAACATTTCCGCAATGTCGGCGTCTTTGATTTTAAGAGCATTCTTAACGTCTTTGATAGTTAGTTCTGGTTTCTCTATTGCCTTATCTAGTTGCTTATTAAAACCATCTTCTAACTTCAAATTGTTAGGGTAATGCTTACGCAGATTTTCTGCTAATGAGTTGTTTGTATGTGAGTCTTTTTTCGGCATTTGCTAAAGTTACGTCAAATCTTGAACCATCTGTTAAGTCACGATTGTTATATCTGAATGCTGCTTCATTTACATAAGCATATAGATGGTGATCTGATGTTTGAAAATAAGTACCTACAATTGTTCTTTTGAAGTGTGACCAGAAGTTTTCTATTCCATTCGTGTGTGCGTTTCCTTTGACGTATTCGCCTGCACTATGACAAACGATCTCTCTATCGTATTCTTTATTTAAAGCGTTGTAAGCACCCCATTCGTCAGTATATACCTTTGTTCCTTTTTCAACTACATCTTCGATAATGGGCTTAATAGTTTCACTCTTAGTATTCTTTACTGGCAATGCATATACCTTACCATTCCTTTCTAAGATTCCAAGAACAGGAGTCTTTGATTTTGTTGATCTACCTTGAGCGTTTTTCGTTTTCTTGTTAGCGTGCTTGTTCTTTTCTTTTCCACCAACATACGTTTCGTCAATCTCGACAGGCTTAGAAAAGTTAGGAGCGTCAACATCAAATACAACTCTGATTCTATGTAACACAAACCAAGCTGTCTTTTGCGTAATCTTCAAGTCACGGCTTAACTGGTGACTGCTAATACCTCTCTTGTGCGCTGTGAAAAGAAAGATTGCTATAAACCATTTTCTAAGGCTCAATTTGCTATCATGAAAGATCGTACCTACTCGAATTCCAAATTGCTTTCTGCATCCGTAACACTTGTATCGTTTTGTTTTCCCTTTTAACTCATTCACATTTTCAGACGCACAATACGGGCAAGTAGGAACGCCGTTCCACCTCCATTTAGCTAGGTGTTCTGCACATTTAGCCTCTGAGTCGAAATAGTCTACTAATTCAAACAAATTATCGAAATCCCGTATTTGCTTTTTGTTACACATAATGAGTAATTATAGCATAAAGATAAGCATATACTTATTAAATGTCAAGTATATACCTATCTTTTTACATTGGAAGTTGGGGTATTACAGATTAACTTGCTTTTCTTGAAAGGAGCAATGGCAAATATTCTAAAGCTTTGGGGTCGCGTTCCTCAAAGTAATTATACGCTCTCATCGGTATCCAATGATTTTCTAGATACCCAATAAAAAGAGGTAAATACATATTTGGATATTGCCTTGCTTTAACAATCAATTTGCTTAATGGAAAATGGTGATCGTAACGCTCGAAATCCAAATTGAGACTTGGGTAGTATTCTTCAAGATATTTTGGGAAAAGCTTCCCTACACTCGTATCTGGTCGCATCTCTTTACCATCGAAAGCCTTGTCTGGAATTAAATAGCCTAACATTTCAAATTTTCCGTACAACCTTAGGTAAAGTTCAGATATAACTGAAAAATACCCAGTGTCGACATTCCTCCAATTCAAGTTAAATCGCTTAACGAATAAATGGTTTGAACTTCCATAAGAACCTGTCTTTCTTATTTGTGGTAAAACTTCTTTAGTAACCCATCTCTTAAATTTCTTAGCTATAGGCTTATTGCTTTGAAAGATCAAGGCATATAAGCCGCTTTCAGTAACGATATTAGTCCTTTGTTTCCTACCTATTGAATCTATGACCTCAGTTTTACTTAGGTCATCTTCATGCACACGTTTAAGTGTTTCTGTAGGGTTTGTTAGTTTCAAAACAGAACAAACATCGTTTGCAACGTACCAGTGTTCTCCCTCGAAATAGACTGATCTAATAGTGAATTTTTGATTCTCGTGTGAGAATTTAAATAACTGAATGTTAGGGGCTTTGTTTTTATCCCTCATAAAAGAAAAATTTAGAGCCATTAAACCTTAAACTAAAGCATCCGCTACCAGCAAAAGGGTCAACAACTTTGCGTTAAAAAATAACGTCTTTTAAAACTTGTCTTTTGATAAAAATTGCCGTAAAGCTTTGAGGGGTCAAAGTAAAATATTACTTTTGTACCGTCTAACACTCGAATACGAAAGACAAAATACAGCCTTGCGGTCTGCTAACCTCAAGGCTGTTCTCATTTAAAAGAACGAACCGCAAATATAAGTCATTTTACTATATTTTTTAACAATTGATATTTCTGTGATTATCCACATTGTGTTAATTAAGTAGTTATTACATAGTATAACTTTGTTTAATACGTGCATGACATGTCGTAAACACTTATATAACAAGTATTTATATATATGGGGTGAGATAAGCTAAATGTGGATAACTATTTTGAAAAAGAGTTAATGAATTTTATTTAGGTGGGTTACAGAAGTATATCGTTGCCAAAATTTTTATTCAAGCCAATTCTGAAAAAATGAATATTTCAAATACTAATTTACACCACCATTGCCTTGATTACAACCATCGATAAATGCCTCGAAAATAGCTCCAGCCATCACCTCAAATGGAAAGTCTAATGTAATGTCAACAGCTGCATCATAGTCAACCTTGGCAGCAGTACCAATCAATTGCGTAGATAAGATCGTTCCAGATGTTTCATAGTCGGCGATACCAACTTCAGTGCCTGACAAAGAATGCTGAGCTGCACAATCTGGATCTAGATTTGGAAGACCAGCTGTTTCATCTATTTGGCTCAGCCAATTGCCATTCACTAATTGCAGTGAACGTCCAATCGGCTCTGTGCTAGATTCTGAGACACCAATATCCATGCTTGTTATGCCTACAGCAGGACCACTAGAAGCTGTCATCGTGCCTTCATAACTAATAAACTCGCAAAGGAGAAGACTAGTGCTTAATGCGACGCCGTCTGGATCTCCATTTTGGATTGAACTTGGATGCCAAGTGTAATAGCTATAGTTGGCATCTGACTGACCTAGAACAAAGTTATTTAATGTCTTTGACTGATACACTGTGCCTCCATTTCCATTATACAATGAAATCGTATAGTTGGATAAAGCAGTATGCAGAGAATTAGAGACTGCAATTTCAATAAACTCATTGACGTCACCGCCTGCATTGTCATAGGCAATTTCATTAATGAATATTTCTCCGCAGGTGGGCGTGCAATCTATAGGGACTATCTGGATGGTATCGCTGGAGCAAGTAGGCATAGCAACATTGCGAACGACAATATCAAACAGTGTCGTAGATGTATTGTTTGAAATAGAAATAGGGATTGGACTAGCAGTGCCTGAGCCTAATACCACCTGTCCATTTGTGATATCAATGACTTCAAAAAGTGAGGAGCCATTCATAATCGTAAAATTGATATCAAAGACAAAATCTGTACCTGTGCATTGGGCATTTACGATTGAGGTGTTTGTAATCTGACATGTATTGCCATTGCTATTCACGTCGCCAAATGTCTGTCCGATTGGTCCGATCCATTGATCATTGATCAATTGGAGAGATTGTGCCACGGGTGTATTCTCAGTCTCCATAACAGAAAAATCTAGGGATGGCAAACCTGCTGCTGGTCCATTCGTTGCAATAAAAGTACCTTCGTAACTCAATAACTCGCAGTGCTCTCCATTTTTAGATAGACCAAGACCATCTGGTGAGCCATTTTGAATACTTGATGGACTCCAAGTATAATAAGAGGCAACTGAATTTGTCATGCCGAGTGCAAATTGGTCGAGGGCCAAGCTCCCATAGGCCATTCCATCTCCACCATTATACAAAGTCAGAGTGTATTCAGACAAGTTGAGGGCCACTGCTGAGGGAACAGAGACCTCTATAAATTCATTGACATCTGCATTCATATTATCATAGTGAATTTCGTTAATGACAATACCATCACAACTCGTGTTGCAATTTGGAAAATCTAATCGAATGCTCAATTTGACAGGGTAATGGTCAGACATTTTATACAATTGATCTTTGATAAGACTTGCGCCAGCAGTAGCATTTGAATTCAAGATATCAGGGTGGCCAACTGTGGCATAGCTGTCTGAAATGTATGTCAATTGATTGCTGCCTTGATCTATTGCTTGATTGAATAAGATCATATCAAACCGATCGTCCAATCCTCCCGAACTACCTCCATTTCCAAATTCACTTTGGCTTGTTCGAGTTGACTGTGTATACTTACTGGCTTCTGATGTTTGGTTTCTAATCCAGCCACCAAGCGGATCCACAAATTGATGTTGGAATGATGAATTTGTCATAGTGACATAAGCAGGTTCATTATCTGCATAGAGATTAAAATCGCCTCCCATGATAATATTTCTTGTCGTTGGAATCGTATCAATGTAATCCATAAGATCAAGCGCTGATAATTGACGTCGGTCTCTATCTGCAAGCGTAGTGCTTGTTCCATTTCCATTGCTCCCTTTAAAGTGGCCAGTATGGAGTTCAAGTCGAATCGTTTCTGTCGGACATTCTGTGGATATGAGTTCTACTATGAATCTAGAGTTGGCTCTAGGCGCAATGTGCGAATCGCCATTTGGAGAAACTTGAAAGTTGGTTCGAGGCAGTTCTATATGGTCAAGCAAGTCCATTTTATCAGCATTAAAAATGATCATGTTGCCTAAGCCACTATACGAGTAAAAGTTTGATGAGTGTGCATAAGTCTTATCTAGTGTTCCATTTGTATTAAGTTCAGCGACTAAATCCTCAGCGCCAAATAAAGCCTTACATTCTTGCAGCACTATAATGTCTGCATCTTGCGATTCTATAATGTCTCTAAAGTAAATATGACGCGAAGCGTCGTTGCCAAATGAATTAGTATTCGAAGGGTTGGGAAAGTTAAGTACGTTGTAATAGATGATGTGTAAATCCTCTGTAGACTGAGCATTAACATCAAGAGTTGCTAAGCAGATTAATAAGGAAGTTGCGATCAATAGTTTGATTGCATTCGTATTCATAGCGGTGAATAGTTGTAAGTCATCTGCAAGGTAATGCTTTATGATGCAGAATGACACCTTGGTGTAAAGTATTGATCACTTTGTCGTTATATACCTTAGATTTAAGCTATCCCTATTTTTGGGTATTTTTAAAAGCTGACTTGAATCTGAATATTTATTGATCTAACTTGACTAGACGTTAGAGACATTTACTTACTCTACTTTTCTATTGTACTTCCATGCGTTGCGGAGCTCTAGTTGTCATGAATCAGCTAGTGGTTTGTCAAGTATAAATTGACTAGATGAATTTGATAGTAACGACGTGCATGTGCAAAATATGCCAAATGCACTAGTCAAGTTTATCTTTACAGACCACTTGTGCAATTTTATTGATATTTAATAATTAACAGATGCCCATTGGGTCAAGTCTATGAATTTACAATTTAAAAAAGGAGCTACGCCAAATGCGATAGCTTATCCGTTGACGACAAACCAGCTTTCTGATTTGCAAAAATGTAGATTGGTTAACCCCAAAGTGGGCAACGCACACGGCTATAAGGTGCCAGATGATTTTGATTTGGTTGAATCGACGAATGAAATCGTACAGGTCAGACTGGAGGTAGAAAAAGGAATATTCCCTACGTGGTTGATGGAAAAGTATTATCCGTTTAAAACGGAATTTGGTAAATATGAATTTCCTAGTGAGATAGCAATGATCGAAGGCCTGAGTGAATCGGATCCGAGAGGTCTAGCGAATGTTGTTCATATGGATAGTCCGACTGACATGCCGCGAGCGGCACTCAAATGGTTGACACATCCAGATTATGATCAAGGACAAAACGTCAAAGATTGGACTGATAAGTATATTAATTTTTTGGAGACGATACCTGATGTGGAGGAGCAGATTGCAGATGGTGTCAAGCGATCATTGATTAAAGCCTTTGAAATGAAGTATGCTTTTGGGATAGCCAGGCCTGAAGAGGTATGGAGCTCCACTAATAAACTTGATGGTAAATTGTTAACGGCTTATCCAGAAGGCTGTCCCAATCATCCTAGCTTTCCAGCTGGCCATGCGAGTGCTGCAGCAGGTGGGTTGGTTTCCTTGATTAAGGAATTTCCAAATTTGACTGACTATCAACTCAAGCGGGTACTTGATATGGGATACTCATGGGCGATGTTTAGAAGTTTTGCAGGTGTGCATCATGCTGTTGATAATGTTGTCGGGTTGATGGCGAATGGCTTTGATGCTTATATGAGAAAAGAGGTGATTGACCTATATGAAGCGTAACGTAAAACTGAATAAAATAAATGTCTTACCTTCTAGAGGAATGAAAGGAGATAATAAAATTAATTAGCATGTTAGTTCTATTGGATAACGGTCATGGCGGGCTGATAAAAGGCCGTCCGCAGACGAGAGAGCGCAGATCAGAAGAATTTCCTGATGGCAAACAACTATTTGAAGGTGAGTTAAACAGAGCCATCATCAATGGGATGATTCAGGAATTAAGTTTTATGCAAATTCCCTATGTGCATATATGTCCTGAGCTAGAAGATGTATTGATTGGCACTAGAATCTCTAGAGCGAATAGCCACCATCAACAAAATGCTTTACTCGTCAGTGTTCATTCAAATACGAATGAAGGGCCGCGTGCAGGTGATGGTTGCGAATTTTTAATTCACCCAAATTCAAGTCTAGGTCCTTCGATAGCGACTATTTTTGCGGAAGAATTTCAGCAAGCCTTTCCCAATGCAAGACTGCGTAGAGGTGAGGGTGGGACTCCTTTTAAATTAAGGGGTGATTTAGGTCTCCTGAGACGAACTAGAATGCCTGCCATCTTAACGGAGAATTTCTTTTTTAACAATGAAAGAGAGACACGCGATATCTTATTGTCTCGTGAAGGGCGATGGAAAATTATTGACTACCATGTTGCTGCTATTGTGAGAGTGATGGTCGAGGTGTTTGGAGAAAATCCTGTGTTTAGGGGGTGATATTATTTCCTTATTTCAGACGGTTAGCTGTTGGCACTTATGAGAGAATCCTGTCGACACTTCCTGATCGTTTTACTGTATATCTGATCTGAGTAATATGTCAGGTTTTCCAACAAACTCCAAAAAGTTATCAACTGATCCATGATTTTCAAATGGGGCAAACCAATGTACACTTCTGTCATTGCGCCAAATTAAGGTGTAAGCAGCTCCGCTATGTTGTATAATCGGATATAACTTATTTGTCCACCAGTCATGTTCTGTAATATTTTCAAGACCAGTTTCGGTAAAGGCATAAGGTTTATTTTTTCTATTCCCTAATACAGCAATTGTCTCAAGGCTCGTCCTGGCAACATCTAAGTAGGATTTATCTTCGAAATCATAGACATCTACACCAAGAAGATCTACCCAAGAATCTCCAGGGTAATAGTGCAGATACTCTTCTTCAGTAAGGGCGCAATTAGGAGAATAGGTATACAGAACATTATGTACGTCGTAGGTATTCGTCAAGATGTCGACTGTCGTTCTGTATAATTGTTGAAACTCTTCTGCAGTTAAAAGATCGCGACCCCACCAAAACCAGTCACCATTCATCTCATGCCATGGACGAAAAAGAATAGGAATGGGTCGACCGTCTGAATCGATTAGGCTATTCATAAACTCAGCAACGAGTGACAAATCTCTATCGAATATCTCATGTCTATCGCCATTAGGCAGAATACGATTGATGTCTCCAGAGGTATTCCACGATGACCCACCAGTAATAGGGTTTCTGGCATGCCATGTTAAGGTAATAATACTTCCAGCAGCGTGAGCTTCTTTTATGAGCTCCTGCATTAATGAAAATCTAACTCCATTTATATTATTACGTCTTCCTATTTCTATGCGACCCAAGTCAAATCCAATGACAGCTGGATAATCACCCGCAACTCTTAGCACATCACTATCGCTCGGAAAACCTTCATGTTTCCAATTCATCCCATATGCAGTCGCATCTTGATGTCCAAAGGCAACGCCGACTTTACTGATTTCGACAATCCTTCTCCGTAACTCTTTTACCTCCTCGATCGCCTTGTCATCTGCAAGTGTGGCATTCTCTGCATCAACAGTTGACATAAAGTCCTCATCTATCACTAAGTCGTCCGCGCATCCTAAGATGAGTAGAGTACTTAGAAAAAGTAGTATGAGAACTTCAGAATATTTCAAGTCTTAGATTTTCTTTGCAATATAAAGAAACAAGTTATACTAGTGGTCTGTCAAGATAAAATTGACTAGTGCATTTGGCGTATTTAGCACATGCACGTCGTTACAGAACCGGCCTTGATAGCTAAGGCTATCAGACCGAACCTGTGCCTAGTCCATGCACAAACTATGCTCAAATTCAACTAGTCATTTCAACATTGACAAACCACTAGATGTTTAAGGTTATGTGTCTTTTTTGCGTCAAATGGTGTCAGTTCATTTTATGAAATCTAACTACCATGCCCAAAGGAGAAGAATTGGACTTGTGAACTGGTGTAGTTTAGGGCTCTTATCAGCGGCTTTTTACGTCCGCACGGTCTACTAAAATATAAATTTAACCGTTGTCTCTACTATAAATTTAATGATCCGATTTTTAAAGTGGCCTAGCTTAATTTGTGAAATCCCCAACTTGCGCAATGATTCAAGTTTGAGTAATTCTTTTTGACTCCCAACCAGCCAATGAAACTCATCAACGGTCAGTTGGTTCTTCTGCAAAAGTTCACTCCAGCGTTCGAGCTTTTCTTTTGATTGTTTGAGTAATTCGGTGATCTCACCTTTGACCTCTTTGTTTTCGACATCAAATTTTTCTTTGACAAGTCCGATAATTCCTTTTTTTAGATCCTTTAATAATTCTTTTATATCCATGTTAAATTGAATTGATGAATGTATTAATTAAAAGCCCGACACTATTGATTTCTTCTTTGTTTTTAGCTGCTTCAAAATCCAATAATAAATCAAAGGCTTCTTCGATTTGTTTTGATGCTTCATCAACGAAGACTTTATTTTGTGGCCCATTTTCTCTCCATCGTTTTATAAAGCCAGCAAATAGATTGTTGTCTTCGTTCAAGAGAATTTCCCACATGTTAGTGGTCAGTATATTATTCGTTCTACGTTTGTCGTATTCGTAGATCTTCTCTAATTCTTCAAAATGCTCTTCTACGACTTCTTGATGAATGTCGTATTCGTCAACGGCTTTCTTCATTATACTAAGAGACTCAACTTTTGCATTGATTGTTTTGTCAAAACTATATTGATCAAACAGTGCAGTAGAAGCACAGGAGCACGTTATGAAAATTAGGAGTACAAGTAAAGATTTTAATAATTGATTCATGATTTAAATGTTAACCTCTGCCGAATATGGCTTTAAAAATACCTTTCAATATTTCTATCATTGTTTTTGCAAATAGTCCTGCCAGCAAAGAGAAGAAAATGAGTGTCTTAAAATTGATTCCTTTGTTTATATCTTCAGGCGTAATTAAAAAATCACTTCCATAATACACGATTAGGCCTCCAATGATGCCTAGGAAGGGGCGAAATAGAAAATATGGCGCCATGCGCAGACTAAACCTCTCATCTCTTCCATCTACTGTACCATCACTGCTCGCAGGGTCTTTACTTCCATCTTCAAGTTCCCAGCCAGAGGCTCTGCGTTGTAGCGCTGATAATAAAGCTGCAGTTGCACTGCCAATTACTCCGGCCATGACACAGGGTGTAATGATCATCTCTCTCTCAATCAGCACTGCCAACAAAATACTTGCTATTACAATAACGGAGCTAAGGCTGACAAATACAACCAGAGATAGCTTTTCAAGTTTCTTTATTTCGTCACTCGCTTCATTGGAATAAAAAAGAGATAGAAGTTTCATGAAGTTGAGTTTTTGTTTGGTTCTTTGGCTGACATGTTGTTTTCAAATAGCGCTGTCTAACAAAGATTTAATCGAATCTAAGATACAGTGAAGCTAGCTAAATTACAATCCCTAAAACTAGGTGTTTTTTTTATGGTGAATTGATCCAAATCTGACTTTGAATATGCTCAATAATTTAGGCCTGCATGTCTTGCTAAACTGAAAATGGTCCTCCTTGGAGGAGCCTTGAAGAAAGGGAACTGTATTCTATGAATTCAACACAATTATTGTAAAGATATAATCGACTAAATATTATATAAAAGAGTTAAACCAGACAAATTATGCTAATCTTCCTATTAAAAAGATACTTGCTATTCTGGGTGAGAACTTAAAACTCGCGAGAAGGAGAAGAAGATTGAGGTCGACCAAGAGGCAGAAAGAGCTAACATAGGTGATCGACTTTATGGCATGTTGGGAACGGAGGTGACCATACCAGTATCGGAATATATCTCAAAGTATTCTCTGTTTTGGGTTTAACTGAGGATTTCAATCAGCTGGCTGCCATGATCCATTTCGTAGAAACCTTCAGGATGCAAAGTGGATCACTAGGAAACGTATCAAGAAGTCATAAGAAACAGATTCTTATAGATGAGAACAAGATCAAGGCACTCAAGCAAATCGTACAAGAAGCTTTCGAATAGAAGAACTTCAAAGCTTAGAGCAGATTATATTTTAGAATATAATATGCGTTACCTTGATGTTAAAGTGACACATTACAAATAGAGAATATCACGCACATCCATATAATCAGGTCGTTCATCGATAATCTTATTATTCATGCAACCTTTTTCGTTCATTTGTCGTCTGTATTACGTAGCATGATAAGACTGAAAAACATCAACAAATCATATAAGACAGATTTCACCAATCTGCATGTCCTCAAAGGGATAGACCTTCACATCAAACCTGGAGAATTTGTATCCATTATGGGGTCATCTGGTTCAGGTAAGTCCACACTCCTTAATATACTAGGCATATTGGATGACTATGATCAAGGGGAATACGTACTAAATGGAACTCTCATAAAGGATTTAACTCAAGCAAAACAAGCCAATTATAGGAATGATTTCATTGGATTCGTATTCCAATCGTTCAACTTACTTCCATTTAAGACAGCGAAAGAGAATGTGGCTTTACCCTTATATTATAAAAAGGTGCCTCGAGAAGAGAGACAAGCCTTGGCAGTAGAATATTTAGATCAAGTCGGTCTCAAAGATTGGGCGGGGCATTATCCCAATCAATTGTCTGGTGGTCAGCAGCAGCGAGTCGCGATCGCTCGCGCTTTGATCAGTAACCCTAAGGTCATCCTTGCAGATGAGCCGACAGGTGCTCTTGACTCTACCACTTCCGAAGAAGTGATGGCCATTTTCAAAAAGTTTAATACAGAAAACGGGATCACCTTTGTTATAGTTACTCATGAACAAGAAGTTGCAGATCAAACGGACAGATGTATCAGAATCAAAGATGGCTTAATCGAATCAAAACACGAAGCCCATGTTTGATCTGGATAAGTGGCAAGAGATATTCACTTCGATTAGTCGGCATAAGCTACGTACTGTACTGACATCCTTTGGGGTTTGTTGGGGGATTTTTATGCTCGTCCTTTTATTAGGGGCAGGGAATGGATTATTCAATTCGATTGAGTACCAATTTTCTGATATGGCTAAGAATAGTATCTTCTTAAGTGGAGGTCGGACATCAATCGCTCACAATGGTTTTAAAAAAGGGCGGCGTATTAAGTTTGATAATACAGATTACGAATTTCTACGTGATCATTTTGATGGTGTCGATGAGATCACTGGACGCTTTCATTTGTCGGGTGATAAAAAAGTAAGATACAAGGATAAGAATCTATCCTATAATATTCAATCCATTCATCCTGCCTTTCGCATTATAGAAAATATGACAATGTTGACAGGAAGATTTATTTCTGACAAAGACATTGACACCTATAAAAAAGTTTGCATCGTTGGTCGTATTGTCAGGGACGATATGTTTGGCAAGGATGTTGATCCAGTTGGCGAAGAAATTTTAATTGATAAAGTGGCCTATACAATTATAGGCGTGTTTTATGACACTGATGATTGGGTGATGAAAAATATTTACATTCCGATTAGTACAGCACAAAAAGTATATACAGGACAGAATAGGATGCATCGCTTGATGTTTACCACAACAGGTCTAACAGTCCTCGAAGTGTCAAAAATAGAGGATGAAGTGATGGCAGCATTTGCCCAGCGCAAGAATTTCAGTATAAAAGATAACCGCGCCATCTGGGTCAACAACACAGCAAAGGAATATGAAGAATTTGCAAGCCTCATGTTTGCTATTAAAAGCATTATTTGGTTAGTGGGTATCTTTTCGATGATAGCAGGGGTTATTGGTGTCAGTAATATCATGCTCATCATTGTCAAAGATCGAACAAAAGAAATAGGGATTCGTAAATCGCTAGGTGCGACACCCGGTTCGATTATCACCATGATATTACAAGAGTCAATTTTTATAACGGGGATGGCAGGTTATGTAGGTGTCGCTTTAGGCGTGCTTGTGGTCGGAGCGATGAGCGGGATCAAATCAGATTTTTTTAGGACGCCGCATGTTGACTTAGGCGTTGTGATTACGGCGACATTGATTCTGGTTTTGTCTGGCGCTGTCGCTGGATTAATACCAGCATTAAAAGCAGCGAGCATTAATCCAGTAGAAGCCATGAAAAGCGATTAGTATGGGATGGAGCGTATTAGATAGAGACACGTGGCAAGAAATATTTGCCACGATTCGCAAGAATAAATTGCGTACATTCCTGACGGCACTTGGTGTGTTTTGGGGGATATTTATGCTTGTATTTTTATTGGGAATGGGCAAAGGTTTGGAGAATGGCGTGATGCGTGATCTGGGAGGCCGAGCTACAAATGTGATGTATGTCTGGAGTCAAACAACCACAAAGCCCTATGATGGCTATGCGCCAGGTCGACGAATAAGACTGAAGCAGGCAGATCTTGATGCATTAAGAGAGGAGTTACCACAAATTGACAATTTAGCGCCACGAGCACATATTGGTCCTCAACCAATTACCTATAAAGACATACAGGAATCCTTTGAAGTGAAGGGTGAGGAAACAGATATGCCAAAGGTAGATGCCTTGGTCGTACACGAAGGTAGATACATCAATGAAGCAGATTTAAAAGATGGGCGGAAGGTAGCTGTGATTGGTTATCAAGTTGACAAAGTGTTGTTCGGGGAAGAATCTTCAATTGGAAAACACCTTCGGATTCGAGGTGTAGATTTTAAGGTGATCGGCATATTTGGTCCCGAAACATTAAAACCATGGAATCAATCAGATACTGAAACAGTCGTGATACCAATCACAACAATGACGCAAGCTTTTGGCACTCAAGGAGATGTCGATTATTTTGCTTGCATGGTGAAGCCAGAATTTAAAGTTGCCGAAATTGAAGATAAAGTAGAAGATATTTTGAAGGCTCGACATCATGTTCATCCTGATGATCCTGAAGCAATCGGCTCCTTCAATTTGCAGAAAAATTTTGAGCAAATGCAAGGTCTCTTTTTGGGGATTAGCCTCTTCATGTGGTTTGTGGGCATCGGGACATTATTTGCAGGCATTGTTGGTGTGAGTAATATTATGCTGATCATTGTCAAAGAACGAACAAAGGAAATTGGCATTCGAAAAGCACTTGGTGCTACACCACAATCTATAGTGAGTATGATATTAACGGAGTCAGTTTTTATTACGGCACTGTCAGGCTATCTGGGTCTAGCCATAGGCTCTCTAATCATCGGCGGATTGAGTTATCTGATGTATGCGAATGATATGGATGTGCAAAATTTTTATAATCCCGAAATCAATATATGGGTAGGTGTGTTTGCGATGTCGGTATTGGTGATTGCGGGGTTTATAGCGGGCTTTGTGCCAGCGCGACAGGCAGCGAAAGTGAATCCTGTGGTGGCGTTGAAAGATGAATAGCTCCCTTTGGTTGGCAGTCGATAGTTGATAGTCAATAGTCGATAGTAGGGGACGTGCTCTTGAATCATTCCAAGGTACTTTAGTGCCTTGTGCCAGTTGAAAAAAATGAGTAGAGCTTGTCTGCAGACAGGCTGTACGAGTATATAGTAGTTATTAAGAATTTAAATTAAGTAAAAGACAACTGTCATTCCGAGTGAACGCCAGTGAGTCGAGGAAAAATCGAACTATGAAAAATAAAGGATGCTTATATGGGACGGGGATATTTTTATTTCTGCTGACAGGAATGCTGGTCTTTTATTTCTACAAGCAGCAAACAACGGATCCGATTAAATTCGAATCTGTGAAGCCTGAAATGAGAGATGTCGTTAAGAAAGCTGTGGCAACTGGATCGATTAAGCCACGACGAGAGATTAATATCAAGCCACAGGTATCAGGTGTTGTGGAAGTCTTGTATGTGGAGGCTGGTGAGATTGTTACCAAGGGGCAAAAGCTGGCTAAAATTAAATTGATACCAAGTGAGGTGAATATTAATAGTGCGCAGAATAATGTTGAATTAAATCGAATTCGATTAAGAGAATCACAGCGGGAGTTAGAACGGCAACGTGGCTTGAGTTCGAAAAATTTGGATATCGATCAAGCCAAGTCTGGCTTTGAGCAATCAAAACTAGAAGAAGAGCGTAATCGAAAACTAGTAGAAGAAGGTGTCATTTCTGAACAAGAATACAGACAATTTAAATTGGACCTTGAATTAAAAGAATCGATTTATGAAAATGCAAAAATTTCATCTTCCAATTCGATACGGCAGTTTGAAACAGAGGTTGATATCCGGACGCAGGAATTAGCAGCGGCGATTGATAATTTGCAATTGTTGAGAGAAGGCGTGACTAAAAATTCGAAGCAAGTATCTAATATTATTGTCTCTACTGTGAATGGGATGCTGTTGGACATGCCAGTCGAAGAAGGTGGTTCGGTGATTGAGCGAAATACATTTAATGAAGGAACGAGTGTGGCGACTATAGCGGATATGAGCAATTTGATTTTTGAAGGTAAGGTAGATGAGTCAGATGTGGGCAAGCTCAAAGAAGGGATGCCTCTTGTAGTGACGGTTGGTGCGATAGTCGATACGACATTTACGGCCATTCTCGAATTCATCTCGCCTAAAGGTGTTGAAGAAGAGGGCACAGTCAAGTTTGAAATTAAGGCTGCGATTAAAGATGCACCTGATGATGTCTTTTTACGAGCAGGCTATAGTGCCAATGCAGATGTCATCTTGCAGCGAAAAGATCAAGTGGTGGCTGTTCAAGAGCGAGATATCATTTATTCAGGTGATACATCCTTTGTCGAAATTAAGCAGGGCGATCAAGAATTTGATAGACTACAGATTGAAGTTGGTATTTCTGATGGCATGTATACAGAGGTGGTGTCAGGCATTGATACATCTACTGTGATTAAAAAGCAGACTGATCCCAAGGCGCAGGATTTAGATGAGGACGAGAGTTAGGCCTAGCGGTAATGTTGAATGTTTAATGTTGGGGTGGAACAGAAAGTCTCATTCAAAACAGAATGAACGAAGAGCCTGCATGCCTGCAGGCTAACTTTGACAAAATGTCCAGTTTTTAATTTTGATTTTCATTCACATTTTGATTTTCATGATAACGCAATCTTACAGAATATGGTTTTCGCAGCGCAACGGCAGCACCTTGTTGAGCTTGGCCTTGGAGCGTACTGGTGTGGCGGGAAAGCCTAAAGAGTTGTTTAATATTGCGGAGGACGAAACCATGAGAGCGCATTATCAGGTAGACAGTTTTGATGCATTAAAAGATAAATTATGGTCTCTAGGCTCCACGCCAAATGGAGTCATGGCTGTAAAGCATAGTTTGCACACGAGTCATTATGCCAAAATAATGTCCGAATTAAAAGAATTGAAACAGACGACAAGCCTTGGAGATGAATTGATATGGGAAGAGCTATTTCCAAATTGTAAACATATCTTCATGACACGGCGCAATAAGCTAAGGCAATCAGTCTCTTGGTGGAAAGCAATTAATGATGGTGTCTGGCATAGAAAGAAAGCAGAGGACACCGCAAATGAGAATAACTTAATTGATAAATATAATGCCAATGCATTAAATCATTTATTGCTAGAGACAGTCTTGCGCGAGTGTTCTATCCAAGAGTATTTTGCGAAATATAAGATCAAGCCCTTAACGATTGTGTATGAAGATTTTGTGTTGGACTATGAATCGACGATACGCCGCGTATTAGATTTCATAGGCATAGATCATTCTGAATTAGAACTTGAAGCGCCGCCTTTACACAAGACAGCAACTGATTTTTCTGAGGGCTGGGTGAATCAATTTCGGGGAGACTTGCAGGAGGGGTGGGATAAGGTGATTTGGTGAGCAGCCTTAATTACATAAAATATGAAGTATCTATTTGCCATCGGTCTACTAACCCTATTTATAGCGCAACTATTATTCTCTCTCCCCACAGAAAAAGTAAATCTATTAGAGCCAATTGATATCATACATTGGATGCTTCTGTTTGGCTTGGTCCTTGTTATTCCATACTCTCTAAAATTTTCCTTTGGAGCTTACCATAAAATTGGTTCTGTTTTAACCTTAATTGGAATAGTCACTAGTATTGGGATGTGTGTTGTTGATTTTGTGCTTTGGAGTTTTAGAGATAACATCGAAGAGAGAAATCAAATGGTTAAGCATTTAGTGAGCGAACCATCCATATGGCTTGTTTTTATTACTGTTGGACCTGCTTTCTTTTTTGTTGGACTAGCTGTACAAGCATCTGGTTATTATAAAGAAAATGTAATCGGTGCAGCAAGCGCAGTCATAGGTTCAACAATTGTTGGTATTGGACATTTAGTTTTTCCCCAATTCAGAATTATTTTTATTATTGGTTATTTGATTTTCATCATTGGGTTAATTGTTCTTGCATTTAAGAAAAGCAACTATCATATAACAACAATTAGTCATTAAATATCATGCCAGTCTATCTGCTTGAGGACACCATATTTTAAAGTCGAAAAATGGTCATTATGATTAATATGACTGAACTATTTTTATTATGTTTACCGAACCTAGACCCTGGATTTGAAGTCGAATCTGGTGCCATCTTTCATGCGTTTATAGATGGATGTGGAGGGCAGTGATTTCCTGAAAATGAATGCTCAATAAATAGAATTTTGATCTCATTCTATATCTTGCGACACTATAATGCACAAGAATGCAATTCTTGTCATAAGATCAAATATGAAAGACTATTACGCTCTTTTAGGCATCGATGCAAACGCAACTAAGTCAGATATCAAACGAAATTATCGCTTGCTAGCCACAAAATTTCATCCTGACAAAAATAGCGATGCTGGTGCGGCATCAAAATTCATCGCCATCACAGAAGCATATGATGTGCTGAGTAACCGAAAAAGCAGAACGCAATACGATCTCAAAAGATGGCAAACGCTCAAAAAAAGACAAGAAGCTGAATACTCCTTTACAGCTGTGGTTCCTCCATCAATTAGATTGCGTGTCAGACGTAATCAGGCTCAGCAAAAACGAAGCATAAACTACCGTAAAGCAAAACATAAAAGTGGAAGGATAATTCGCCTATTATCGGAGAGTTTCTATATGGTAGGCCGCTATACCTTTCATATTCTTGGCATCAGTGTATTAGGCGTGATTTTGAGTTCGGCTATTATGCAGCTGCCAGATATTATCAAATCTGGCTATGCTAAAGGCATTTTAATATGTGTCGTAGCCCTCGGTCTACTCTATGGAATATTTAAAATAGCAGAACATCTCTATTTTGAATTTAAAGAGGACATCAAGGCCTTTTCTGATTCATATATGCTGCCTGTGGGAAAAGCAGCTTTTGTCTCTCTATCGGTATTTGCTTTAGTCCTAGTTCTTTATGGAGTCATTTTAAAATGATATTAATGACTGTATAGGTAGCTTAGATCTAACAAGAATTTTTCTTACTAGTGCTCTGTCAAGTATATATTGACTTGTTGAATTTGTGTGTAGTTTGTACATGAACTAGGCGCAGGTTCGGTCTGATAGCCTAGCTATCAAGGCCGGTTCTGTAACGACGTGCATGTGCAAAATACGCCAAAAGCACTAGTGCTCTGTCAAGTATAAACTGACGAGTAAATCATAAAAATCCATATAATTTTTGTGAGAATTCTTAACTTGAGTTGGAGACCGCTAGTTGAATGAAATAAGAGCCTAATTATTTCATAAAAAAAGTAATTATGGCAAAATTATATCGAGTCACACTCACCGATGAAGAACGTTTCACTTTAGAATCAATAATAAAAAAATGTCAAGAAGGAGCACAAAGGACAAAACGTAGTTATGTGCTATTAGCAGCGGATGAAAATGGAGAAAAAAAGTGGGGAGATCAAGAAATTAATTTGTGTTACGGACTGTCGATATCGGCAATAGAGCGTTTGCGCAAAAGGTTCGTTGAACACGGATTACAGATGGCCTTGTATGGTAAGAAAAGAGAAATTGAATATAATCGCATTTTTGATGGTCGTGTAGAATCGCAATTACTTGCCATGCGTTGTAGCGATGTTCCTTCGGGACATTCAGGATGGACTTTGCGGTTATTGGCTGACAAAATGGTATCGTTAAATTATGTAGAATCAATCAGTCACGAAACAGTCCGACAGATACTTAAAAAAACGAAATTAAACCCTGGCAGGTTAAAGGGTGGCTAATGCCTAAAGGTGGAGCAGACTTTGTTTGTAACATGGAGGCAGTATTAGATGTTTATGAACGTCCCTACGATAAAGATCAACCTGTAATATGTTTGGATGAATCTCCCAAGCAAATAATAAGTGAGACAAAGAAAAGTTTTACAGATAGCAAAGGGGTTTTACATCAAGATTATGAGTATAAGAGGGAAGGTGTAAAATCAATGTACATGATAGCAGAACCCTTAAGAGGCTACAGAGAAGTGCATGTTGAAGATAATCATACAAGCCTGACTTATGCAAAGGTAATAGAGAAAATAGTGACCAAAACATATGCCACGGCTAAAAAGATTACGATAGTCGAAGACAATTTAAGTGCACATAAACTAAGTACGTTATACGACATACTACCCGCAGAACGAGCACGAGAGATAATAAAGAAAATAGAAATTGTCAGAACACCAGCACATGGTTCGTGGTTGAATATAGCCGAATGCGAATTAAGTGTACTCAATAGGTGTGGGTTGAAGAATAGAATAAAAGATGAAAACCAATTAAAAGAAGATGTAGCCTCTTGGATGAATTATAGAAATAAGAATCAAAAAGGAGTAGATTGGCAGTTTACTACCAAGGATGCTAGGATAAAGCTTAAACATCTTTACCCCTCATATATTGCTTGACAGAGCACTAGT
>CALGLU010000017.1 GCA_937959275.1 uncultured Saprospiraceae bacterium
CAATGTCGTTTAGTTAGTGGCATATGAATTAATTTAATACCGACAGGTAGTCTATTGAAACATTAATTTGTCACGATTTTTACAAAAAATCTCGCCAAATTAGCCTCATTTAATATAATAATGCACGGCACTTTGTACCGTTCAACCAATATTTGACACCTATGGTGTCATAATATCCTTAACTAAACGACATTGAGTCAAGACCGGTTGGTTACCAGGCAGGCTGTATTGTTTTCTTAACGCTCCAAACACTTCTTTTCTCTAAACTGAAAAAACTCGCGACAGAATTATATATTTCAATGAAAGCTGCATTTGTGATCAGACGAAAAACATAGCACGCAACTTGAATCTATTTAGCCGATCGCGGAGCGAATCGGTTCATTCATTATGAATTGATATTTATTCAATTCATTTCTGCTGTCGCAGAACCATTCAATCATGCTAAAAACAATAGGTAACCTTGTTGTTCTTAGAGGGCAATCTTCATCTTAGTTAAAAAAGAAAGTTATTACATAGATACTAACGATACGCTATTAGTGAAAAAGAGATTTAGATGATTTCATTGTCACTTTTCCTTGATGAAAAGCTAAGCTTACAACCGCTCTATGGTAGCCGACCAAAGAGGGTCGGTTCCTTCATTTTGAATTGACATTAAGTCAATTCAATCCCGCTACAAGCAGCGGGACCATTCAGTCTTGCATATTTGTCAAGCCATCGCCACAGCACGCTAAATTGATTTATCGCATAAATAAAACCTAGTTTACGAATTCAATCGGGTTCGGGTAATCTTGTGACCTTAGTCGTCCAAAACATCTTTTAATCCAACAACCGCCTATGATAATTAAGCTGGCCCAAATGATAATTTAAGTGAGAATGAAGATGAATCAGCGTAAAGTCCATCTTGGTTGCACTATCCCAAATGAGTATCGGAAAATTGTCATTGAGCTGACTATCAGTAAGAGCGTCTAATCCTTGATTCACTATTTGTATAGTACTTTCGACATCATCGACTAATTGTTGTCGTGGGACGCCTTTCCCTGCGAATTCAAAATCACGATCTCGGACATAACCTGAGTCGGCTAATCCATTACCAATAAACGCATTCAAGTTGCCAATCAGATGAAGAGATAAATTACCTCCTGAGTTCTTAATCTCATTTGATATAATCCACAGGTTTTCTTCATGCTTATAGGCAAGTATTTCAGTTTTCACCTTCTTCAGGTCCCGCTCAAACAATTTTTTCAATGTTTCAATGATCATTTATGTACACTTTAGCGTTTAGATGTTTAAAACAGCAAATTTGCTTAAAACATTGTAATTATGCTTAATTTCGGCGTCCTAACTATCTAATCAAATGAGTGAGCCAGTCAGAGAGGCATTTATGATCCTTTTAGTAGGGATGTCCTCCGTATTCTTAATTCTTTCGCTGGTCGTATTGACAGGTAATCTGCTAATCAGATTTTTGAAAGCATCAAAGTTTGTGTTCAATAAAGAACATCATAGTACATCAGAAGAGCGCATTCCGCAAGAGCTTATAGAACAAGCGATTTCGAAATGGTCTAACGGAAAAGCAACCATACAAAATATCCAAAAACTATAGCAATGGTCAGAAAAGAGATTAAACTAGCATTGGTATATAGAGACATGTGGCAATCCTCTGGAAAATATATGCCGAGGGTTGATCAATTGGTCCGCGTGGCTGAACCTATTATTGCTATGGGCTGTTTTTATCGGGTGGAGACGAATGGTGGTGGATTTGAGCAAATTAATTTACTCTACGGTGAGAATCCAAATCGTTCTGTCAGAGATTGGACCGAACCATTTAATAAGGCAGGTATCCAGACGCAGATGCTGGAACGAGGTCTCAATGGGATACGTATGAGTCCAGTCCCAAAAGATGTCCGACAATTAATGTTTAAACTCAAAAAGATACAGGGAACGGATATCTCTAGATCATTTGACGGGCTTAATAATCCGCAGAATCTAGCACTCTCTTTTCAGTATGCTAAGGAAGGTGGGATGATCGCACAAGGTGCATTGAGTTTGACACATTCTCCAGTACACACGGTTGATTATTATATCAATCTAGCAGACCAATACATCGAGCTAGGTGCAGAGGAAATATGTATAAAGGATATGGCAGGCATTGGACGCCCTGTGTCCATTGGAAAAATCACAAAAGGTATTCGCGAAAGACATCCCGATATTATTATCCAATATCACGGGCACTCTACTACTGGATTTTCAATTGTTTCAGCATTAGAATCTGCTAGAAATGGTGCGGACATCATTGATGTAGGCATGGAGCCTTTGTCTTGGGGAACAGGCCATGCTGATTTGCTGACTGTCCACGCAATGCTTGATGATGCTGGCTTTCGTGTCGCTGACATTAACAATGAGGCCTACATGGAAACACGGGCGATGACTCAAGAATTCGTAGATGACTTCTTAGGCTATTTTATCAATCCGCAGAATCGATATATGAATTCTTTGCTGATTGGTCCTGGCCTGCCAGGAGGCATGATGGGGAGCTTAATGTCAGATCTCGAAAACAATCTCGCAAGTCTGAATAAATGGCTAAGCAAACGAGACAAACCAACTGTCACTCAAGACCAATTATTAATTAAGCTGTTTGATGAAGTTAAATATGTATGGCCCAAATTAGGCTATCCCCCACTCGTTACACCATTCAGTCAATATGTGAAGAATGCGGCTTTGATGAATGTCCTCCAAATGGAAAAAGGTAAAGAGCGATGGTCGATGTTGGACGAAAATACTTGGGGCATGATCATCGGCAAGAGTGGTAAACTGCCAGGTGAGTTAGGCTCAGAGATCATGGCCTTAGCAACCGAACAACAACGAGAATTTCATGAAGGCAATCCACAAGATTTATATCCCGATGAGTTAGACGCGTATCGCAAAAAGATGGATGAGAAAGGCTGGGCCTATGGAGAAGACGACGAAGATTTATTTGAATATGCCATGCACCCCGCCCAATACGAGGATTTTAGATCGGGGAAAGCGAAGGAAAATTTTGAAGTGTTGCTTGCTAAGAAAAAAGAAGAGGCGATGCACACAGGCGGCACTACCCAAGCAGGCATGGGTGTCGCAGCTAGTCTACCTCAGCAAGTCGAGTTGAATATTGGCGGCCAGTTGTATAAGGTTGATGTGGCATGGGATGGAGCGCAGGTATCAACAACTGAAGATGCGAAGGCAACGACTCCAGCGAATAACAATACAGACCTTAAAGAAATATTGTCTCCTCTAGAAGGTCGATTTTATTTGACTAAGAGTTCATCAGAAAAAGCTCTGAAGGTAGGCGACAGTGTTAAAAAAGGAGATGTCATCGCCTACATCGAATCAATGAAAGTCATCAATGCGATTACTTCTGATGAAGAAGGCATTGTTACCGAAATACTCTATAGGCACGGAGACGATGTCGAAGAAGATGAACCAATTATAAAATTAAGATAGGTGGGAGAGATTTTAGAGAAACTATATGACATGACGTCTTTTGGTGAAATGATACATTCACCGGGGAGCATATTCATGGTATTTGTGGCGATGGGTTTTATGTATATGGGTATTCAAAAACGTTACGAGCCTTTACTCTTGATTCCAATTGCATTTGGCATATTACTTGCCAATTTTCCTGGTAGTCATATGAGTGTCATTCCCTCAGAAGTCGTTCCGGAAATCTCTAATATGACGATCATGCAAATCGCAAAAGAGTACGGGTTGATGAATTTAATTTATTACAGCTTGATTAAGACGGGTTTGTTGCCACCATTAATTTTTATGGGTGTGGGTGCGATGACAGACTTTGGGCCGATGTTGCGAAATTTGAAATTAGCTTTTTTTGGAGCTGCTGCGCAGTTGGGTATTTTTTCTGTGATGATAGCTGCCGTGTGTATGGGCTTCACACTGAAGGAGGCTGGTGCCTTAGGGATTATTGGAGGTGCTGATGGGCCAACTGCAATTTATACGTCGATTATATTAGCGCCTCATTTATTAGGGCCGATTGCGATTGCCGCTTATTCATATATGGCTTTGGTGCCAATCATTATTCCTTTTGTTGTTCGATTTTCGATAACTAAGAAGGAGTTATTGATTAATATGAAAGAACAGGATAAACTGTTTCCGAATAAACGAACCATTCAAGATTTACGGACTGCAAAAATCATGTTCCCCATCTTATTGGGTTTGATTGTGACTTTGCTTGTTCCCTCTTCCGCCCCGCTGATTGGCATGCTTTTATTTGGCAACTTGATTAAAGAAATTGGTTCGGATACGAATCGCTTGTATTCAGCAGCGACAGAGACGATCATGAATACATCTACGATCTTTTTGGGCTTAGCGATCGGCGCAACAATGACGGCGTCTACCTTTTTGAATAAAGAAACATTGTTGATTGTAGCGGGTGGATTTATTGCGTTTTGCATTTCTATCCTGGGTGGCATTTTAGCGGTGAAAGTTCATAATATCTTTTCGAAGAAAAAAATCAATCCGTTGATTGGGGCGACTGGCTTGAGTGCCGTGCCGATGGCGTCGCGGGTTGCTAATGATATAGCCTTGAAGCATGATTCTAAGAATCACATATTACAGTATGCTATGTCAAGTAATATTAGTGGCGTGATTGGGTCTGCGGTGGCGGCTGGGGTTTTGATATCATTGTTGTCGTAGGGGGAGAGGGAAGTGGGGAGTTGGAAGTTGGGAGTTTGGAGTTGGAAGTGGGGAGTGGGGAGTCAGAAGTCGCTTTGAGCTGTATAAAAAATGTATTAAAAGGCAATTCTTCAGTACTTTAATTTATTTTATAAACTGAATAATCATTCCAAGGTACTTTAGTGCCTTGTGCCATTCGTGTACTGAGATGGCAAATTTATTATCAATACGCCAAGTTCATTGCAATTAGTATTGAGATTTAAAAAGATATATCAGGTCTTTGAGACCTTACATATCGTGCTTATAGGCCCAAATGTGAATTATCACAATACGGTGGTGTCTTCGTCAATTTGCACGTACATAAAGATACTGGTCTTGTTTTTTCTATTTCCACTACAAGAGGTTTGAATTTTGAGCCATGGTGAGAGCCATTACAGAAGGGCTGTGTTGAACTGAAGCCGCATTGGCAATACAAATAGGTTCCCGCTTCTAGTGTGGTTTTTAAAGGCTCCGTACCAGTATGTTTGACTTTTTCATATCCTTTAGCAATCTCACTGCCTTCTTTAGGAGATTTTACAAATGGATATAACAACTGAGAATACCATGGATCTAAGGGGTCGGTTTGCAAGCCAAAATCAGTCGGATATTGTCTCGTAAACATGGCAGTGCCAAATAGTTGATCCCACAATGAAAATGTATTTCCAAAATTACCATTCGGGTCGCTGATGTGATCTGCCTTAGACTTACCATGATGTGCAAAGTGAAAAGCTGGTGTTATAAGAATGTGTTCGATGATCCAAGCTATTGGTTTCAAAGATTTTGTTTTATATAACAACTCATCCCATTTCCAAGTGCTATGTGTACTTGTGACAATAATCTGCTTGAAGATTAATCCAAAAATAACAGCAGGAGCTAATCCCAAATATGTAGCGATTCCACCCCACCATAAGTTAGGCATCAATAAATAATACACCCAACTATTTCGATACGCAACAAGGATACCCATATCTTCTGCTTGGTGGTGCACGCGATGATGCTTCCACAACCAGTCATATTCGTGTGCAGAGCGATGATACCAGTATTGGGCTATGTCATCAATAAATAAATAAAAAGGAATGGACAGCCATAGCGACCAACCTTGAAATATATTAGATGTAGCAGGAAATAAATAATCACCACCAAAAATAACGATCGCGACTAGTAATAACTTCGTGGCGACAACGACAAAGAAGCCAACGCTTTCTAAGATCCAGTCATCTTTTGTTCTTTTTGTATCATGATAATGACCTAAGACTAATTCTACGACGCCAAAAAAACCTAGAATTGCCAAGACGGCATAAACATCTATATTAGGGATTGCTAGTATATTCTCCATAATGACAGTTTGAATCTATCCCAAGATAATCATATGAAGGCGAACAACACTTTACACGTGTTAATTTCTATTTTCTAGCTTTCGTTTGATAATACGGGACAAAGAGACTGATGTTATACCCAAATAATTAGCTATGTGCTTATTATATGCCTTTTGAAAAAACTGTGGATTCGTCTCTATGAGTTGCTCATATCGCTTTTCTGGCATTTTATCAATCAAAGACTCAACTCTAAAAATGAGACTATCTATAGTCTCTTGAAGTCCTGTAATATAGATCCGCGAGATTCCTGGAATTTTCTCTGCTAGCATCATCATATCTTTTACTTTGAATTTCAGTAATTGACATTCACCGACAGCTTCGAATGTATACCGTGCAGGTTCATTTCTAAAAATGGAATTTGGAGCTCCTGACATGGTACGCTCTGGTCTAAGAAAAATATTCTTCTCAAGTCCTTTTTCATTTGTAAAATAACCACGAATAAGGCCATCTAATATAAAGTACAAGGAATGTGAAACTTCACCCCCTTTGATAAGTACTTCTTTATTGGCAGCTTTGGTCGGTTCACATATTGAAATAAATGCTTCAATATCTTCATCTTTTAAAAATGGGAAGGACTCTTTTAGGATTTGGGTAATTTGCGAATGATTCAAGGAAGGGATTAAATTAACAATAGGAAAAAGCAAATATATAAGATTCACTGATGCTATGTTCTTAATTTTTCAAAAAGAAGTGAGATATTATGATTTCCATCTTGAAAACCAATAAAAATTCAACTCACTCTTTAAAATGCAGGTACTATTTACCAATTGGTTAATGCTTTGGACGCTCATGGCACTGCTTGTTTTACCAGTAGCTCTAGTCTACGCCGCTCCATACGGTAGACATATTCGAAAAGGTTGGGGACCTGTTATGAGCAACAAATGGGGCTGGTTTATTATGGAACTGCCTGTACTCATTCTTGTGCCATTGCTATATTCTATTGGGCCTCAATCCACTTCCATCATCTCGACAAGCCTTGTCACTGGATTTACTTTTCATTATTTAAATAGGGTTTTTATCTATCCGATGCGTATTCAAACCCAAGGCAAATCAATTCCACTATCCATCGTCTGCTTTGCCTTACTATTCAATCTAGTCAATGGCTTTAACATAGGCTACTACTTTGGATTCGTGCATAGCTATGGGCTTGAGTGGCTGTACGATTTTAGATTCATTATTGGCAGTATGATGTTTATTTCGGGCATGTACATCAATTGGAGGTCAGATACGATATTAATCGGGCTCAGAGCACCGGGCGAAACTGGCTATAAAATTCCAAACGGCTTTTTGTTCAAGTATATCAGTTGTCCTAACCATTTCGGTGAGATTATTGAATGGATCGGCTTTGCGGTGATGACTTGGTCTTTGCCTGCAGCCTCATTTGCAATATGGACAATTGCCAACTTGCTGCCGCGGAGTTTAAATCATCATAAGTGGTATAAAACTACATTTGAAGACTACCCTCGGTCGCGCAAGGCTATTGTTCCATTTGTCCTTTAGCATTAATCACTAATCCTTTGACATGAATAAGCAATGCCGTTGTTGGTCTGTGGCCAACTACATTGATTGCACTCAGGCAAGATGCCTGAGCAATGCGGGTTTTATAACTTATAATTGATCGTAAAATAGTAGGCTCTAGGTAAGGATCGTTGGACTTTAAACCAGGTATCCGGATTCTCCTCAATGAATTCTTGTGTTACATTCTCAGGAAACCCTGCAACTGCATTATAGCCGTTGAATCGTAGAATTCCAATTTCATTAAAAAGATTATTGATGTTGACCGAAGCACTAAAGGCATTGTTTAATTTATAAGATAGACCAAGCTTAAATAAATGAAATGATGGTAAGGTGAATGCTTGCTGGCTATTAGCAAATCGTTCTGCGAATCGTCTATAATTAATCATCAATTCTGCTCGGTTATTAAATAAAGCAAATCGATTAGTGATATCAATTGGTGATAAATCAAATGTACTTGAAGTAGAACCCGCAACTGGTTTTCCAGAAAGATCTACGATAATATCATCTTCTGGGCCTTCTCTATCTCCTGTGTTTACAATGTTAAACTCTCGATTCGTGCCGCCACTAATATTCAAAATCGAACGGATGGACCACCATCTCATGAGATAAAAATTGACTTCCAGTTCGGCACCAATATGCTGTACTGAATTAAACAAAGGCTCAGTTAAATAAAACCCACCATCGCAGCTTATGCAAATCACAAATAATTGATTAAATATATTTTGCTCGACTGACCGATACACCAGTCCAAACAAACCCAAGCGATTCGAAGAATATTTTACTCCGACTTCTGCCTGACTAATCTCCCTTGGAATAAATGTCTGAGGCTCTGCGCCAACAAACATATCCTGTTGGTAAATGGCATCAACTAATTTTTCGCTTCGACTGTACCTGCCATACACAGCTGTCCGATCTGATAGCTTATAATTTGCTCCAATAGAAAACGAAAAGGTGGAATAGCGTTTATCAATGGCTAAATATCGTCCACTAAAAAAATTATACCCATTGTCATAGACAGTCAATAAATCTCCATCTGTCCCACCAGGGTTGGCTTCGATGTCGCTTTCAGCTGTTACACCGGATTGTCCATGATGTTTAAGCCATTCATATCGAACTCCACCATCAAGATTCAGCTGATCTGTTATCGTCCATTCATCATTCGCGAATAGGGAATAAATGGTTTCAGATAACTGGTTGTATTCATTCACTTGTGAATTATAGCCGTGGAGCCCTGTCGAGTTAGCAAATTGTACCTGCTCTCCTGCAAAAGGCACCAAAGGCTGCAATTCGGGAACAAAATCAGCGATGTCAGAAAAGTCCGCTAAGCGTACGCGTGTGCCCAATAATCTTGGTACAGCTTCGATTGTTAAAAAGCTAGACGCACTATTCAGTACTCTATCATTATATGCCCTGTGGTAGTAGCCTCCCAAAGTGACATAGTGTTTATCATATTTCCCAGTCAGACTCAGCTGTTGGACAATCTCTGTGATGCCTAATTCATCGTTATCGACTAAGCCCCAAAACACTTCCCCATTGCCTGGCAAATTATTGTTCACCACAGCCGGACTATTCCCTCTTAACAATGGCGTATTATCTACAGTCGCTAATACTTCATTGGTGTTGATATCATAAAATTCCATTTCTCCCAACACCATATTTCTATAGACCTCATTTGACTCACTCGTCGGTACTATCCAATTAAAATTAGAAAACAATCGGGCAAATAAACCATCGACTTGGATTGTTGAAAATCCACCTTCCTCAGCGAGATGATTGACTGTCAATTCTTTTTTAGACAACCGGGTTTTACTGTTTAACTTCCAGTTTTTATTGAGCACATAGGTCAGATTGATACCACCTGTTAATTCATCCACCTTTTGTTGATCGCGGGTTGCGATTTGTTTACGTTTTGCCACATCATTTGTGGAGTTTAGACCATCTCCAATTTCAAAAGTAGCATCAGGAAGGATCACATTGTCAGCCCAATCAAAACCTCCTGCCGGTCGGATGTTGTTCCAGTTTTGAACAAGGGTCGGCCGATTCAAGCCAACCCGGTCATCTAAATATTTAGCATAGAGCTTTATTGATAACTTATTATTGATCACCCGAGTCACATTGGCTTTCAATTGGCCTCCTTGACTGTGTGGAAAAAAGCTCGGCCGATTCCCACCATCATAACGATAATGTCCTCCAATCGCATAATGCCAATCAGTCCCTTGTACTGGTCCGGCAAGCATCAACTCCAATTTGTTATAGGCCTCTCTCCCATTCGCATGTAGTCCAAATCTATTTCTAAACTCCAGTCCAAATTCACTCCCACCCTGTCGACTGATATAATTAAATATTCCACCAGGAGAATTGGCAGTTGATATACCGCTACTCCCTCCTCTTATCGCTTCGACGCGCTGAACCATAATATCATTCCTCAAAAACATATCTCGCGTAAATTGCTCATTAGATGCCATCTCAGACAAGGAGGAGGCAAGACCATCTTCCTGGAGAGAAAAATAAGATATGCCAAGGCCACGACCTTGAATCTCAACACCCACTTCTCCATTTGCATCATTTACATAAATACCCGGTACCTGCTTTAAGGTTTCTAATGCAGAAGTCGGTGCCAGAGATTCCGACATATACTGATCTAATGTTGTGATTGATATGGATGACTCTAATTTAGATTTTTCATTAAAAGGAGCACTGATCAAGACTTCCTCCATTTGAAGAATATCTTGAGTCAATACAACGTCAAGCTGCACATCCTTATCCACCTTGATGGAGATGACTTGACTTATATAGCCTATGTATGAAAACGTCAATTCATATTGTCCTTGATTTAATGTCAACTCATATGCCCCGGTTACATCAGTTATGCTGCCTGAAGCCAAAGATGTTGTGATATTAACTCCTATCAAGGCTAAGCCGTTTTCATCTTTGACCTCCCCTGATATGCTATATTGACCGATTAAAATTAGACTCAAAGAGCTGAATATAATTGACCAGCAAAGTTTTTGAATTAACATCGCATTCATATGAAAGTCAAATATAGCATTTGATCATATCATTAAACATTTATTAAAAATGGAATAACTCTAAGACAAGGAAATGTAATGCTTAACTCCATCGTTATAGTTACTGTAAGCTGAAAACATTAGAAAGAATGAGCCAAAAGATCAAAGTCATCCGACCTGTCAAATCAGGCTATATCATTAAAATACTACAAACAAATCAGAACCAGGTGATTCCCACTTCGCTTCTTCTCAATCGAATAAAATGGGGACTGTATGTCATGATAAACCCTGAAATGATCGCAGAACTGTAGCTTCCCGAGGGGAAACCCTAAGCCACTTCTATAGAATACCCGAATGCAATCAAGTTATACTATGTGTATTTTTATATAAATACTAAGTAATCCATAAATCAAGTTTTTAGCGGATGCGCAAAGTCATAGTCTTGGAGAAAAATAATGCTGGTTGTACCATTCAATACGAAAGCACGAATACCGTCCACCTTATCCCTGAATTTATGCTTCTCAGAAGAATAAAATGGGGGATTTATGAGCTTTCAAATCCTGAAAAGCTAGATAATTTACTTCATCTAGGATCGACGACTCGTAAAATTTAATGTCTCAAATCATACACTTTTCATAATTTTAGACTACAAACACCTTACACCTCTTAGCAATTGTGTTACATATTGTAATTTTCAACGTATAAATAATTGACTTATAGTTTTAATAGTACATAACTTGACTTCAAGGGTGTAAATAAAACGTTATGAAACAAAAGATTCAAATTATTGATCAGAAGCCATTTGGCTACATTATCAAGAACTTATCCACTAATGTCATTCAACTCATACCAGAATTCGAATTGACTAGAAGACTAAAATGGGGGATTTATGAAATCAATGAGACAATAGCCACTTAGTGCCAGTGAGACTTATTGACAATGAGCATGTTAGCTTAAGGCCTTCCCGACGGTTCTAAGTAAATCTCGTGTTGCAACAATCCCTGCTTCTTCTCCTAATTCCCTGCCTTCATATTCAATGCCAACAAACCCAGTGTAGCCATGATCTTTAACGATCTGCATCATTTTCATGTAGTCTGTATTGATTTCATTGCCAGCAGCATCAAAGTCGTTTGTTTTTGCGCTAACAGCTTTAGCAAAGGGCATCATTTCTAAGACCCCTTGATAGCGGTCATATTCTTCTTCGCAGTCCCAACTGTTTACCTTTCTCTTGATGCAAAAATTTCCAAAATCAGGAAGTGTTCCACAATTTGGCATGTTAATCTGTTTCATGACATCACTTAACCATTTACCATTTGATGAATAGCTCCCATGATTTTCAACAATCACATTGATATTTTCTTTAGCTCCATATTCTGCAACACCGGCTAGCCCTTCGACAGCTGCTGATGCAACATCTTCTGCAGATCCTTGACCATAAGCATTCACTCGAATCGAATGGCAACCTAAATATTTGGCTGCATCGACCCATTTGTAATGATTCTCTACTGCTAGTTGTCGTTCTTTTTTATCAGGATCTCCGAGTCCTCCTTCTCCATCAATCATGATTAACAATTGAGTTACATCATGATCAGCAGCTCTGGCATTCATTTGGTTTAAATAAGCTGTGTCTTCCGCCTTGTCTTTAAAAAACTGATTCACATATTCAATGCCATCAATGCCTAAGCTCTTTGTTTTGGCTGCAAAATCTAAATGCGCCAACTCTTTAGCGAATAGGGCTTTGTGGAAAGACCACTGTGCCAGAGAAATCTTAAAAAACATATCATCCATATCTTTGGATTTTATCATTTCATTACCAACATTTTCTGTCAGCGTTTTCTTCTGCGCACAAGAAGTCGTGATTAGTGGCATCAATACCGTTCCAGCTAACGCTACACCTCCATTCCTTATAAATTGTCTTCGTTTGGATCCCATACATTCAAATTTTTGGCTTGTTTAATTTTAGATTGCCCACGCACCACCTACCTCGCTGTAATCGACGCAACCTAGCCATTCGCCTGGAATTGGGTCATATTTCAACACCTCTTTTGCGCCTACTTCCGAAGTGAAAAATCCAGTGATAACCATGCCTTTCAACGCAGGCCAAATATGTTTGCCGCCTGGCTCCATGGATTTGAAATCACTAACGACACTTGTCAATACTTGATCCATTTGTGTGCCATCTAAGTCTGCAAAGTCCGTGTTAAATTTTTCATTTGCTATTTTGCTAAATAAGCTAAGACCTTCTTTGAATGCAGTAGATTCTTCTTGAGTAAATGTATCTACTAGCTTTCGATTTATAAAGCCTGCTACATCAGCATTTTTTGCTCCTGGTGTATCTGTTTTGGGTATGATGCGCTCAGCAATTTCTCCAACTAAAGTCAAGAGATCAGTTGAAAGACCTGTGTTATTCACGGCTGTAGTAGCTACATCTGTTTGGCAACCTGATACGACAGCAGCGATTGTCCCTGCTGAGAGTGCAGCTCCTGTAAAAAGGGCTGATTGTTTTAATATATCTCTTCGATTCATGTGGTCTCTTTTTAAATCTCGTTATTATTTAATGCTTTCACTGCATGATCAGCAGCTCTTGCCGTCAAGGCCATATACGTTAATGATGGATTTTGACATCCTGAAGATGTCATGCAAGCACCGTCGGTGACATACACATTCTTCGCAGCATGTACCTGGTTATGACGATTGAGAACTGAAGTCTTTGGATCGCGCCCCATTCTGGCAGTTCCCATCTCATGAATACCTAGTCCAGGATTACAACCTGCATCATATGTCTTTACATTTTTAAGTCCAGCTGCTTCTAAAATTTCTGCAGCTTCTATTGTCATATCCTTTCGCATCGCGTATTCATTTTCTTTCCACTCTGCGTCCATGGTGAGTGTTGGGAGTCCATGAATATCTTTCACCTCTTCGTTCAATGTGATTCTGTTTTCTTCATATGGCAGGCACTCTCCAAATGCAGTCATGCCCATTGTCCAAGCTCCAGGCTGAGCCAATTGAGCTTTGAGCTCTGGCCCAAAATCTAATTCCTTGACATCTTTAAACCAGCCTTGTCTTCGACCACCACCTTGATATCCCCAACCTCTGATATAATCCTTCTTCTTCGTTTTCTCATTTAGGTTCACAAAGCGGGGAATATAAATACCGTTGGGTCGACGGCCTTTAAAATATTTATCCGCAAATAGATCAGTACTGCCATTGGCGCCTAATCTAAAGTGATGATCCATGACGTTGCGACCAAGTTGGTCACTATCATTTCCAAAACCATTCGGAAACCGATCAGACTTCGAATTCATCATAATCCACGTAGAGCCAAATGCACTTGCGCATAAGAAGACCACTTTTGAAAAATATTCTTTCCATTCATTTGTCTCACTATCCAGCACTCTTACACCTTTAGCCTTTTGAGTTTCTTCATCATAGATGACTTCCGTCACAATCGAGTTTGGCTTCAATGTCATATTACCTGAAGCATAGGCACCTGGCAGTGTTGAAGCTTGGCTACTAAAATAACCGCCATAAGGACAGCCTCTAATGCAGCGATTTCTATATTGACAGCTCCCTCTGCCTTTGTGCGACTGAGTCAGGTTAGCAACACGACCGATCGTCATGATGCGATCGTTAAAATTTTCCTTGATCTTGTTTGCTACATGTTCTTCGAGACAGGTGAAATCCATGGGTGGCAAAAACTTACCATCTGGTAAATTAGCCAATCCCTCTGCCCTTCCGCTAATGCCTGCATGTTCTTCCACATAATCATACCAGGGTGCGATCTCATTATAACGGATCGGCCAATCGATGGCGATGCCTTCTTTTTCATTCGCTTCAAAATCCATTGGGCTTAGACGGTAACTTTGTCTTCCCCATAATAAGGATCGACCACCGACATGATAGCCTCTCATCCAATCAAATGGTTTTTTTTCTGTGTAAGGATGCTCAGGATCCTTAGGCCACCAATGCTTAGTCGATGGTTTGATTGTATATCCTGATCGACTTTGTTTTGGATAATCTCTTTCGAGGACTTCTTTTGTAAAGCGATCATTATTGGGAAACTCCCAAACATCCATATTTGCAGTTGGATAATCCACTACGTGTTTAACATCTCTACCTCTTTCTAGTACAAGTGTTTTGAGACCTTTCTCACTGAGCTCTTTAGCAGCCCAGCCTCCACTTATACCTGTACCAACAACAATGGCATCAAACGATACTTCATCGCTTCCTTTCGAATTAAAAAACATCCAGTTTAGAGTTTAGATAACAATTATAAAATTTAAGAACTTACACATCACAAATGTGCACACTTTCATTTAGAGAATCAATTGGACTTGGTCCTTTAGGAATAAATTCCTGCGATATAAATCCAGTATAGCCTGTAGCCTGTATAGCCTTCACAATAGCTGGATAATATAATTCTTGTGTATCATTGATTTCATTTCTACCAGGCACACCGCCTGTATGGTAATGAGAAATATATTGATGATTGTCATTGATTGTTCGGATGACATCTCCTTCCATAATTTGCATATGATAGATATCATAGAGAAGTTTGAATTGTGGAGAACCAACTTTCTCTACAAGAGCTGCACCCCAAGGTGTTTTATCACACATATAATCAGGATGGTTGACTTTGCTATTCAGTAACTCCATCACGATAAGTATGCCATGTTGTTCAGCTAACTTAACCACGGGATCAAGTCCAACTGCACAATTCTCCATGCCTTGTTCATCTGTCATATCTCCACGATTACCTGAAAAACAAATGATTTGGCTAATACCAAAATCTGCAGCCTTCGGGATCAGCTCTGTGTATTGACGTAACAATTCATCATGATTCTTAGGATCATTAAAGCCATTAGGGATTCCCAAATTAGCACCATTAGAAATCGCGCATTCCAAACCATACTTTTTGTTAATCTCCCAATCTGGCGGATCTAGTAGTTCAATAGACTTTAAGCCTATTTCTTGAGCAGCTTCCGCAAGCTCTTCTAAAGGCATTTGATAACACCATTTGCAGACTGAGTGGTTAATATTTCCTTTTAGTTTTTCCTTTTGGGAAGTGAATTCTTCTGTCAGCAAACCAGTTTTATTTGATGAGCAGGCGGCAACAGAGAATGCGCCAACTCCTTTTGCCATGTTCGAAATTAGTTTTCTGCGTTTCATGTGTGTGACTTTGATGTCTAATATAGAAATATTGTGTGAACAAAGAGTGACTAAGTTGTAGGGATTCTATGATTTTATCTGATGTATTTAGCGATTCCCTATAGAATCTTAGAGAAAACTAGATAGACTAATCACTCACTCAGTCAAGCAAATGTTAAAATAGGCTGATAGAATCAAAAAAAGTTCCCACGAATCAGTCTCATACAGTAGTCACATCTTAGTCACATATTTTTTTAATTTTTTTTCAAATAAATCACGATTATATTTAATTGATTATCAAGTAATTACGATTCCATCAATTAAAATTCAATATTTTTTTGATTTTTTTTTCAAAAAAGTGTGGCTTTTCAAAGTTGGCTCCGTCTTAATTGCGGAAGTTGTTCTTTTAAATTGGCTTGCGGCTCTCCTCCCGGAGAGTGAGCAGGCCTATTTTTATTTAAGGCCTTTTTGTTTCTCTGAGCATTTCTCTAATTCACTATTTTCTCATTCCATCCTATTCAACTAACGTCGGTTGATTCATTGATTGCCTATTCTTAAGTACAAGTAAGTCGACTGATTCTTGTATCCAGTTTTTAACGGTAGAACTGTTAAGATTTGTAGGCCCTTTCAAAAAAGATCCCAAGACTATGTCAATATCTCCATCTTGGTCAATATCACCCTTCTCCATAACCATCCATCTTCCCTTATTACCGCTCTTGAAGGAATAGTCGTCGAATGTTAAGAATGGAGACGTTTTGTGTAATAGTATGATAGATTGATCAATGTCATGCGGAAAAAAAGAAGAAACGATCATGTCTAATTCACCATCTCCGTCTACATCCAACACCTTCAGTTGTGATGCTCCATAAAAAGGATAAAAAAAGTCTTCCGAAAAGTTTCCAGCTTTGTCATTTAAGAATATTCTTACTCCGTGATAAGCTTTATTCATATAGGAAATATCTGCATTATCTCCATTTGTCATTATTAAATCTGGATAACCGTCACCATTCATATCTGCTGCCTCTATGTCACTGAGTCCATATTCTGGTGGAAAGGACAGGATTCGTTCATAATTGGTTTCATCATCATGACGACCAAGCCTATATATTCCTTCAACATCTTGACTAAACTGTACAATTATTTCTGAGACGCCATCGAGATCTGCATCCATTTCAAGTATCTTATATGCACCTGGCAATTCAATAACGGTCTCTTTACGATTTGAAGCTTTTTGAAATGTGCTCAGTCTTCCTTTAGTGTGACCATATTCTGAAATATAATACTGATCACCAATTTCAGCTATATAGACAGGGCGGTAGAGTTGACTGACTAGAGATGTTTCTTTTCCAGTGTTTTCATTGACTAAATTAATAGAACCTTTTGGAAGATCGTGTGGGCCTAGTATCCCTGCGTTAACAAGTAATAATTCTTCACTGTTCACTCGTCTTATTTGGCTAATCACGCTTTTTGATAATAAAATGGTATCAACACCTTCTAAATTATTGAGCTTAACTAAGGCATCTTCACAAGCACAATAAATTCGATTTTCATCATCAATCATCAATGAAGTGATGGTGGGTGTCTGACAAATGTCTTTAAAGGTGAACTCTTCGAAGAATGCTTGTACATCCAACTTCTTTTCTGTTCGGATTTCAATTTCTTGTGCACTATTTTCCAAATAAAAAGATTCGATGAGACTCCACGTTTTATCGTTCATTGCTCGTCGTGCCTTTTTCTTCATAAAATTTTGGTTGGCATAGTTATATTTTGATTTTCCATCCCACAAAAAGTATAATGACATATTGGGTAAAATATCGCTTTGCCAGATATCCTGAGACAAAGATTTAGCCTGAGGCATCAGATGACAAGAGCCGCAATGGCCTTTGACGATCTCTAATTTCTTTAATGATGTGATTGTGCTTGATTGGCATTGACTGCACAAAAGAACAATGCCTAAGAATAAAATGAGCAAACAATAGATTCTGTTCAACTGTGAATTGAGTTTTAGGTTATTGTCAAATCGATGTGCTATTAACAATAATTGCATTGTAACAGCAAAATCAAAGTCTAAACACGCCAGCAATCTATACTATGGATGAATACAAATCATCTTGATCAATACTACTTATCCCCTAGTGAAAATAGCCTGTGGGTAAACGAGTAACTCTATTAAAGGACTAAAGTTGTAACAATTCGAAACTAAATGACGATCTATCTATGTGCGCTTAAGGTGTGTTTATATATTCTAATCTCTCTTTTAGTCACTTAAGTTGAATGACACGTTGCTCATTCTTTACATTAAAAATAGTTATGGATTTCATGCTAGAATGAGTCTTGAATGACCTAGACGATTGAGATATAAATCCATTTCCATAATATAATTCCTCTCTTCTGACATCACCATTCAGGTACTCAATTAAAACATAAGAGTCATCAGGCTGGACCTCTACAATTTCCACTTTGTGTTTCTGTCTGTAGACTTGTAGAGCTCCCTTATTCTGCGATGCGATTAGTAATGATTCTCCATTCGTATCAGTCAAACTGACTAATGCCTTAGCATCACCTGGAACAAAGAAACCCGTCGCATGGCTCGTTTTAAAGTCAAAAGAGCCTACTCCATTTCCAAGACCAATAAGGCCATCATGGGCATCTAGCCGACCTAAAGAAACTTCAACACTATGATCATTTCCAATCACGATTACATCTAGAAATCCATCTGCATTAACATCTGTAGTCTGCAGACCAAAGACAGGAGCCTTTTGGACAATCGCCGGTAGTGATTGAATAGTAAATCGGCCTTGGCCATCATTTACAAATAGTGAACTATTAAAATTATTGGCTTCAAGAATTAGTGCATCTTTCTGCTCTTCAGCTGATATAACATCTGAAAATTCTGCTGCAGCGAAAGCACTGTGAGATGTAAACTTACTCCTGATGACATTATATTGCTTGACAAGCTCTGAACTCCCATAATAGGAGAACTCTTTCATGATGCCATTCTCGTCTGGAAAGTAGCATGTTGTCAGTAAGTCTTTATTGCCATTCTCATCAAAATCTTTGAAGTATGCTCTTAATGGATGTTTATTGGATAGAGCTGAGACTATATTATTCCCATGATTACCAACAACATAATCCATATCTCCATCACGATCATAATCTCCTGCTGTGATACTATTCCACCACCCTATCTCAGAAGCCACACCACTTGACGATGTCACATCTTCAAAGCGTCCACCAACATTTTTAATAAAAGTCAAAGGCATAAATTCTCCACTAAGCAACAAATCAATTTGCCCATCCTGATTAAAATCTGTCCATAAGGCATCAGTCACCATGCCTATACTATCTAAGGAGGGCGCTACTGTCGTTGTCACATCAGTAAACTTAATCACACCGTCCTTGGTGTCATTTCGAAGGACATAGCTCGATACGGGCTCTGGATAATTAAACGGACTTACTCTCCCTCCTACAAATAAATCTAGGTCCGAATCTCCATCAAAATCAGCTGCTCTAACGCAGATACTACTGACTAAAATCGATGGCAACGCTTTTGGATTGTGTATGAATTGACCACCTTCATTCATGTATAGCTTATCTGCATATGACGGATCAGTGATGGCTAACTCATACCCGCCATGCGTGACGTAAAAATCTTGATCACCATCTCCGTCTGCATCAAAAAACAAAGAACTTAGTTCTTCTGCTTTTTCATCTTCTTCCGTAGCGTCTTGAATCAATTGTACTTGTTCAAAACTACCACCATCTTGTTGGACAAAAAATACTCCTTTTTCATAGCGTGATCCTGATATAAATAAATCTTCTAGACCATCACTATTCACATCTCCAATACTCAACGCTGGACCAAACTGTGATAGTTTATGGATCAATAGTGGCTGCACATTATAATCGGTGAAATCTATTTCATCTTGCTCATATGTCAGATTGATCTGAGCCCCTACATCTTCAACTAGGAATGCTTCAGTCGACCTATTCATCAAACCAGCACGCCTGTTTGAATCTGTATGTTTAATGGTGACGTTCTGGTTCGCTTCTATGTTTATCTGCTTGGCCACCTGTCCATCTGGCCACTTGACGACGACACTGTCGACAGATTCTAAGTCATTGAGTCCAAAATGAAGAATTGGTTCATGCGAGGATAAATAGCCCCGATACGTCGTAAAATCAGTGGTCTGAATCTGAGCCGAATCACTATACACCTTAACAAGTGCACCAAGCCCCATCGGATTTTTTGCAGCCCCTTCTAGTTTAATTCTTAGCCAATTGTGATTAGCTGCGTTGTTATTCCGATAGATAAAAGCTTCATCATTAATGTTATTGACCACATAGTCGAGATCACCATCATTATCAAGATCTCCAATCGCTGCACCATTCGAAAAGGATGTTTTGGACATGCCCCACTCCTGTGTAACATCTTCAAATCTAAGCTCTCCACTATTTTTAAACGCATAGTTCGAAACCTTTACAGAAGGTACTTTTTCTAAAAGAAGTTTGTCTGAAGCGTAGCGCCTAACCTCATTACTATAATCAATAAAATCTCTATCAGTCACATCCTTTGGGAAACCATTTGTGATAATTAAATCTCTCAACATATCATTATCAAAGTCGGCAATCAAGGGTGTCCAACTCCAATCAGTAGCTGCGACTCCCGCCATAAATGCGACATCAGAAAAGATTGGCTGTTCGCCTATCGGGCCGACATCACTGTTATTTTGTTGCAAGGTATTCCTGACAAATTGATATTGAAATCCAAATTTTTCATTGTTTAAATGATCAGAATACTTAAGTGGAGGCAACATCGTTTTACGTCTAAAATTATTGGGAGGCAGCATTTCCACAGCAACGATTTCAGAATCGCCATCATTATCAAGATCGATGACATCATTACCCATCGCAGAAAACGACGTGTGCTTAAAATAGGATTCTAATTGATTGGTAAATGTGCCATCTTGATTGTTGATGTATAGCAAATCATTAGATAAGTAATCATTAGTGATATAGATATCTTTCCAACCATCTTGATTCAAATCGCAGATATTCAAGCCCAGGCTAAATCCTTCAATTAAGATACCAGCCTCTTCACTAACTTCTGTGAATAGGGGGTGATTCAAGTCAGCATCGAAATCATTGCGATATAAATGATCATCTGTATCAGAACTGCCGTCTACCACTTTTTTTCTATAACGGCTAGGTGATCGGTCATCGGGCATAACATTCGCGATCACAATTAAATCCAGATCACCATCATTATCATAGTCAAAAAAAGCGGAGTGAGTACTATTTGAAGCATCATCTATTCCATATGTTGCCGCTTCTTCTGAAAAACTTGGAATTCCAGATTGATTCACTCCCTGATTGACGTAGAGTAAGTTTGATTTATTTTTGATACCATCATGACCGCTGGCTGACACATAGATATCCATCAATCCATCGCTGTTAATGTCGACAATAGAAACGCCTGTACACCATTTATCTACTTGACTAAGACCAGCGACTTCAGTAATATCTTCAAATGACATATTGCCCTTGTTTAGGTATAATGCATTAGACACCATATTTCCAGTAAAGAAAACATCAAGTCGTTCATCATTATTAAAGTCTGCTAAGCCGACGCCACCACCATTATAGATGTACTCATAATTGAGAATAGTTAAAGAATCTTGATCTTGAATGACATTATTAAATGTAATGCCCGTTTGACTAGAAGACAACAGCTCAAACTGTGAATTAGTATCAATCTGACAGCTATATAAGAGAGAGAAAACTAATAATGCTAAGGCTACTCTGATCGTTCTCATGCACGTTTTAATCTGACGCCAAAACTAGTAAAAATTACAGCTTATTCAGCTTTAATAATAACAACTCCACCAGCTCCTCTAACGCCGTAAAGTGAGGCATCTGAACCTTTGAGTACCTCTACAGATTTTATTTTCATGTTTTGAACTAAGCCAGCAGCGTTAGAATAGCTCTGACCGACATCACTCCCATTTACGACAAACAAGGGTTGAGTCCCGCTGCCAAATGAATTGACGCCTCTAATTTGCACGGTGGCATTTTGACCAGAGCCATTTACACGTACACCTGCCGTTCTATTGAGAAAAGATTCTAGATTATTACCGACAGCAACTTCGTTATCATCGAGGACCATTACGTTTGGATCATCGTAATTTTTCTTATTTACATCAGACGTCTTGGATGTAGAGCAAGCTGTCACTAAAAAAACTAGTAATAATAAACTAAAGGTATGTTTCATTGCCACTTTATTTATAATCGATTTTCGAATATTTATTGATAATCATTTACTTCAGAGTTATAAGATAGTTATTAAGAATTGGCATTGCAAATGGTACTTGTTAGCCAATTAAATAAATTAATTACTTTGTCTTAAGTTCGACTCGTTTATGATATATAATTGTCAATATTGGAATGTTAACGCAGTCTCATCATTCCGACCAATCAAAATCAAATCTGCTCCTTCCGCATTTTTCATAGCTTTAATATCTCGTACTTGCCCTCTCACCCGCAAGCCAGATTCTTCATTTGAAATAAAATTGAATGTCCCACTTTGATTGAGTTCAAAAAGCACCCCATGATTAGCATCTTGTCTGCCGACTTCTGGCTTAACTTCATATTGATTGCCCATGAGTAAAACATCTACCTGACCGTCTTTATTAAAATCCTGGCTAAGGCTGGCGAAGACTGGCGAAACCTGTGCCTGATGTGGGAGGGATTCTAATCGGAAGACTCCTTCTTCATTCCACAAGACAGCTGTTTTTAATGTCTTGACAGTAAATGTCTTTGCTGCTTTTCGCTGTGCTGCAGAGATCAATTCAGTGTAAGAACTATTAGCGAAATCAGCATACTTGAGTACTTTATTTTTTAATCCTGGCAGCTGAGCAGACAACTCCATTTTAGAAGCAAACGGAAATGCTATCTTAGTTGGGCCGTCAACAATTTCAATGATAAATTCAGACTTACCATTGTCGTCAAAATCATTGACATACATGTGCATTGGTTCTTCGACACTGGCTTTAAATGCAGAATTTTCTCCCCAATTACCAAGCACAAAATCTTGATCTCCATCTCCATCAAGATCTACTGCCTCTATGTGTTGCCACAGTCCTTCACTATCTGGTATTTCTACACTTTTGACAATCCCTGAACTTCCGTTTTCGAAGATGGTGATGGGCATCCATTCTCCGACCACAAACAAGTCTTTGTCTCCATCATTATCTTTATCCATCCAGCAAGCGTCTGTCACCATCCCTAGCTCTCCTATCTCTTGGGTCGTAATACTCGCCCAGCCTTCTTTACCTTCATTCAAAATGAGGAAGCTCGCAGGAACGAGTCCATAATTACCAGGTACACATCTGCCTCCCATGAAAAAATCCATGTCTCCATCCCGATCAATATCAGTGCCTTCAATACAAGACAACTGCCCTCCCGCTGGTGGTGGCAAATCCATTGTATTAATGAAAAGTCCAGTTCCATCATTGATATAGATACGCAAACCAAAATTACTTCGACCTTTTGCATACTCATTGCCTCCATGCCCAATCATAAGATCCAATACGCCATCCGCATTATAATCAAACAAAGAACCACATGTTGCTTCCAAGCCTAAATCAAAATATATGGCTTCTTGAAATGGCATATCTAATGAGCCGTCCTGCTTTTGCAAAAAAACCTTAGTCTGCTGATTCGTTGCACCTAGCGAAACAAAATCATCTAATTGATCCCCATTCAAATCTCCTGTCAAAAGTTTAGGACCTTCATTTGATAATTTTTGGGGCAACAAACTTTCATAATCAAAGTCATTGAAATCATTTTCAACATGAAGGGCTTTTTCTTGTAAGGACTCTTGTACATACCGCTTGAACCAAGGTGCTTCTATTTTTGATGGCCTTTCAAATTGTTGATTTGCTTGAGCATGAGAAACTGTAATCGTTTGATTTGCGCTAAGATTCTCGAATGTTTGTTGTCTTAAATCTGGCCATTGGATAACCAAGGATTCTACGATTGTATCGGCACCTAATCCGATGACTAAGTGAGGTGCCACAGAGCTTTGGAATCCTCTAGACAGAAAGTGTTGATACTCTTGAGTGCCTGTTGTTGTCTGTATGATGGCTTTAGCTCCAATACCAAATGGATTTTTCGCAGCACCTTCAAATACGACTTTTAGATGATTGGTATTTACAAGTTTATTCTCATAAATAAATGGAGGCATATTGACATTATTCACAACTAAATCGAGATCACCGTCATTGTCAAGATCACCATAGGATGCACCATTGCTGAACGACTTCGTGCCTAAGCCTAAGCCAGCAGCTTGATTCGAAAATTGCATATTACCCTGATTGAGAAATGCATAATTCTTCAACGGTGTACTTGGCATATAGGGTAAATAATCTCTGATGTCGGCTCTTCCTTTTTCCTTCACAATGTTATCGACGTTTGTTTTATCTGTGATAAAATCGACAAAATCAAAATCTGTAAGATCCTTATTGATACCATTACTGATAAAAATATCTTTGAATCCATTATTGTCCATATCAAAAAAGAGAGTTCCCCAACTCCAATCAGTTGCAGCCAAGCCTGTTTGAAAAGCGACATCTTGGAAATCACCGTTTCCTAAATTCTTATGAACCGCATTTTGCAAATATTGTAGATGATACCCTGCTTCCTGTTTTGCCTTAACCTGTCTGTAAGGATCAAACTGCGTCATCGTCTTACGTCGATAATTATCTGCAGGTAACATATCCGTTGTCATGATATCGACCAAGCCATCATTATCCAAATCTCCAATATCAGCCCCCATACTATTCAATGATATGTGCGAAAAGCGCTGCTCTAATTCTTCGACAAATTTTCCATTCCCCAGATTTCTATAAAAATAATCTCTTTCCCAAAAATCATTACTGACATAAATGTCAGGTAACAGATCACCGTTGATATCACTTACAGAAACGCCCAAACCAAATCCTATTGAGCTTGAATAAATTCCAGCTGCCTGGCTAACATTTATAAATTCACCCCCGTCATTCCTTAACAATTTATCGCCACCTAGCTCATCTATTTCATCTCGCTTAGCAGAAATCATATCGATACGACCTGGGCTTTTAAAACTATTATTGAGTAAATAGCAATCTAGATCACCATCCAGATCATAATCAAAAAAAGAGGCATGAGTCGAATAGCCAGCATCATCCAAGCCATATGAAGATGCATCTTCTGTAAATGTGCCGTCTTGATTATTTATAAATAATTCGTTTTCTTTATTGCCACCTAATACATCTCCAGAGTTACACACATAAATATCAAGCCAGCCATCCGCATTAATATCGACCATGGTGACACCAGTACTCCAGCTTTTTGTGCCTCCTACCTTAGCAGCTTCTGTTGCATCTGTAAAAGTGAAATCTTTTTGATTGATAAAGAGTTTGTTTTCGTTTTGATTTGCCGTGAAATAAATGTCTACGAAACCGTCATTGTTAACATCACCCAATGCGACGCCGCCACCATTGTAAAAGTTGCGATAATTGAGAATATTGAAGTCTTTGGTGTCTTCAATATCGTTAGAGAAATCAATACCAGATTCTGAATCTCTTTTTAGTACAAAGCCGGAATTTGAAACTTTAGCAATTGTGATTACTGACTCTTGTGAAATCTTATTGTCACTTTGGCAAGCTCCTAAAACGAATAATAAAAAGGCTAAACAGAGATTTCGAATCATGCTGCAATATAAATATCTTATACATTAAAAAAGCGTAGTTAATTTCATTGTATAACCATTAGTCGATATGTCTTCACTTGGCGAGAGGATAAAGGATTTTGAGCAATAACCAAAACTGAGCATCAATTCTTTAACAAAGTTTGTTTTAATAGAAAGCCCTACTCCAACTTCGGTGCCGATCATGTGATCATACATTGTATTATATTCTTCATCGATTTGAACAGTCCCTAACTCGACTCTATATTGAGATGACATTGAACTCGTTTCTTTACCAATTTGAATTCCTCCATAAACAAACGGTGAAACCCTTTTATTTGTAAATCTGTATTTTAAAGTCAATGGAACTTCAATAAATTTCACTTCGTGTCCAATATCAATTGTTGTGATCGAAAAAACATGTTGAAATTCTGACGTAAACTGCATATAGTTGATTCCAGTTAGTAGACTAAACTTTCCTTTACTGAGAGAAAAAGTTACCCCAAACATTGGTATCGTACCGCTAGACTCAAAATATCTAAAGGGAGCTTGAATCCCTGATCCACGTAAATCATATGAATATAGGCCGATCATAGGGCCTACTGAAACTTTTATCTTTTCATCTTTAAGAAGATAATTGTTTTTATAATTGGGCTTGATACATTCATTATAATCCATTATCACTTTTGCAATCTCCTTTTTAGAATATTGGATATTTTTTAAGCTACGAGTTTTAGGGCAAGCTTTTAAAAAATTCTTAATTAAGCCAACATAGTCAGTATCAACGATATAATTTCCGTTTTCGATCCTGTCATTTTTACTGAGGTATAGTTTTTTTCCATCCTGATCAATCAATACATAATTGCTTTCAGAATCTGCTTTTTCCTGAAATATACTGACTTGACCATCTACTATTTGTCTTAAAAACAATGTCCTTATTTCATTGTCAAATGAAATATCAACTGATTGATAATACAAATGATCTTCAACATAAAAGGAATGTATTTGCGTAGCAGAATAAGAACTAAAGTCAGACTTATTTCTTTCTTTAAATTCTACTTTATCACTATAATTTCGATCAATTTTAATTTTTCCTTCAAGTGTGTCTCCTGTTAAATTCACTAAATACCCCGGCTTGTCTCTATATTTTTGAGAAATTCCAAATTGCAATGTAAAGCATAGAGTCATGAGTATACATAAAGTTGATTTGTTCATTTTAAAAAGTTTGAGTTTTATGAAAAATATCTTAAAATTAAAAATCCCGAAAGAAAGTCAAAACTCTCTTTCGGGATATAGTATTCGAAGTGAATAATACTTCTCTATTATTTACCAACCAGCATTCTGAGTCAATCTAGACTCACCCTCTACTGTACTCAATTCAATTTGAACTGAAGGCAGTGGGTAAAGATTATGTCTAGCTTCAACATTACTTGCCGCAGTTAAATAATTACGCTTTGTTTGTTCAACAGCGATATATTCATTTAATACTTCTTGAGCGATACCCCATCTTCTTAAATCAAAGAATCTGTGACCTTCCATCGCAAGCTCTAATCTTCTTTCCATTCTAACAGCTGCTATTGCTGTAGCTTGATCTGTCCATGGTGAATCATATGTGCCAACTGAATAGTTAGCCCATGTAATTGCAGGATCATCAATGGCGACTTCTACAGCTCCTCCATCAGGACCTTGCGCACAAGCACCAGCTCGTGTTCTGATCATGTTAACTAATTCTCTTGCTGTCTCAAGGCCTCCAGTCTCTGCTTCTGCTTCTGCAAGCATCAAGATGACGTCAGCATAACGTAGTAAGTGAAGATTCATAGAGTGAAGTTGGTAATTAGCCCAACCTACAGAAGATCCTACACCTGCATTTTGCTCGTAAATATTTTTCTTAGGGCTATACGGACCTGCCCATGCTCTATCACGAATCCACCCTGGTGCATGAAGTCCCCAATCTAAGAATGGAACATCATCACGACCAACTGACCAATCCAATCTTGGATCAACCGCATCAGCTGCAGTCACATCCGCACTATTTGCTGATCCGTCTAAAAATGGAAGACCATTTGCATCAACTTTAAATTGATTCACCAAGTTCTGAGAAGGTTGGTGAAATCCACAGCAGCCAAATGGGCTACCACCATGAGGGAAATTTAATCGATCATTACGATTACCGTTATCTCCACCACCGTCTCCATCATTAGATGACGCTTGGTATGCAAGAATAGTTTCAGGGCCATTATCATCTGCTGCTGAGAATACATCATGGAAACAATCCTCTAATTGATATGGTCCGCTATTAACAACATCAGACAAAACAGCTTTAGCACCGTTTAGATCACCCGAAGCCATTAAGACTCTACCTTTATAAGCCTTCGCAGTCCAAGATGTCACACGACCGATTTGGCCTTGTGATGCTGGCAATAAACTGATCGCTGCATCTAAATCAGCAATAATTGCTGATATAGCAGCTTCTTGGCTTCCATTTGCTTTTCTGAAATCTGTATCTGCTTCAGTATAAATCGGAATATTCCCCCAGTATCTATAGGCTTCAAAGTGATAGTGAGCTCTTAAAAATTTAGATTCACCTTCAATACTTTGGGCTGCCTCCGGACTGATACCTTCTACTGTCGTAAGAAGAGTTAGTGTCGCATTTGTTCTATTGACACCTTCATACACATTTCCCCATTTATCATTTAAATAGCCATCTGCACCACCTGTACTCCATTGGTATAATTCTACATCCGTACTCGGTTGCTGATCACCTGGTTCTGAACCCTTATAGGCATCATCAGATGCAACTGATCCAAAAATCCAGTTACTACCAGCTCCACCCCAGCCACCAAATCCACCCCAGCCGTCAAGCATAGAGTAAGCGGCGATTAGAGTCGCTTGAACGCCGCTTTCATTAGCAAGCGTGGTTGAATCTAGGACTCCTTGCGCTGGCCCATCGAGAAATTCTTCTGAACATGCAGCAAATAACAGACCGCTCGCTACGATCGCTATTGCTGTATATTTATATATATTTTTCATTGAATATTTTTTAATTATTGATTAAATAAATCGCTGTGCTTAAAATGCAGCACTGATTCCAAATGAGATAATCTTGTTCGTTGGATACGAACCTCTGTCAATACCTTGAGCTTGATCTGCTCTGTTACCTGCTGAGCCATTTGTACTAATAGAAGGCAATGCTGGATCAAGATTTTCATAACCTGTAATCGTTATTAAATTTTGACCTTGAACATATACTCTGAAATTAGACATGCCTGAACTTTCTAAAATGTCACCTCCAAATGTATAACCAAACTGTAAATTTTTCAATCTGAAATAGCTTGCATCTTTAACATAAAAGCTGCTAAACTGACTTGAAAATTGATCATTCTGATCTAGTTGTGGGTATTTAGCATCAGTCATACCTGGCTCCCAAGAATCAGTCAATCGATCAGCTCTCACATTCGTGCTAAACAATCTAAATACTGTAAACTCATCTGTAATATCAAAAATATCATTACCCATAGAAACGAATCCAAATGCTGTCACATCAAATTGTCCAACATTCAAACCTAGATTAAGACCTGCAGTCCAGTCTGGGTGATAACTACCTATGACGTCTCTATCTGCTGCTGTTACGCTGCCATCTCCATTTGTATCCTCAAATCGAATACGTCCAGGCGCAGCACCATCTTGTGAAGCATGTGCATCAACTTCAGCTTGATTTTGGAATATACCATCAGCAACTAATCCATAAAATGCGCCAATAGGCTGGTTTACTTGATTAATGACTGTCGTACCACCACGACCACCTACAGGACCAAAGAAGAAATCTTGAACACCATCAATTTGAAGGATTTCATTTCTATATGCTCCTAGATTCAAATCTGCTGTAAATCCGATATTCTTACCAAAATTAGTTCTGTAGCCTAAGGTAAAATCAATACCCTTGTTCTGCATCTTTCCAATATTCACAATCGGCGGTGATGCGTTACCAGCTGTAGCAGGAAGAGCAGGATCGAATAAAATCCCGTCAACTGTACGGTTGTATAAATCTACGACAACTTCGAATGCGCCATTTCCAAGAACAGCATCAAAACCTATATTCGTTGATTTATTTTCCTCCCATTTCAAATCATTGTTACCTGATGATGTTTTTACAAAACCAGATACAATACTTGTATTCGTTCCATTGATATCATAAAAGGATCTATTCGTACCTCCACCAAATTGATCAAATACTCTACCCGCTGTGATATCTTGGTTACCAGTGATACCCCATCCACCACGGACTTTCAAGTTATCTAACCAAGGGATATCAATCAGTTCAGATAGTCTAACCGCAGCACTAAATGCTGGGAAGACACCGTATCTATTATTAGCACCAAAACGAGAAGAACCATCTCTTCTCACTGTTCCACTCAAATAATATGTGTTGTTGTAGTTATAGTCAACTTTACCAAAAATGGACTGCAATGAGCTAAACCCTCCACTTGAAGATCCGTTTCTAGTCCCTGGATCTGCTAATGCATCTTGAATATACCAAGCATTTATATCCGTTGTCACAAAATTAGCAATACTACCGTTTATGAAATTATTACGGCTTTTTATCGCTTCATATCCGACCAAGGCAGTTACGTTATGTACATCCTCAAATGTTTTTGTGTAGTTCAATGTGTTTGACCATGTCCATGATGAATTATCACTTGCATTTTCATTAAAACTATTGACAAAATTCGGCTCAGAATTTTCTGGAGTTATAAAATTAAACCCTCTGAATCTCTGTGAATCATATTGGAATCCAAGGTTTGTTCTAGCCGAAAGACCATCAATAATTTCGATTTCTCCAAATACATTTCCTAGAATTCGATTACCCGTTCTTGTATTGTCTCGACGTTTCCACAATTGAGCAACAGGATTACTTCCATTACCCAATGTATTCGCTTTTGCACCAGAATAATATCCGTCAGTATCAAATACAGGGATAATTGGTTGCATTTTTATAATCTGTCCAATTGGCGACCCTTCTCCTTGGTTACCAAATCCTCCATCAGTACTTTCAAAATAGGAGAATGCAAGATTCTCACCAAAGCGGAATCGACCAGACTTAAATTGGCTATTTGCTCGTATCGAATATCGTTTCCAGTCCGTATACTTCATTGTACCATCCTGATCAAAATAATTCGCTGATATATTAAATGTACCATTTTCAGTACCTCCAGATACACCTAAATTCAAATCAACAATTGGTGAAGCATCAAATACTTCATCCCACCAGTTCGTACCTGTACTAGAAGGGTGTATTAAGTTATTCGGAAAAGAATAGGTGCTTTCATCTACAGTCTGCGTTTGGTTGACACCATCATTAGGCCATAGATAATTAGGTATAGTTTGGTTATTTGGATCTCCGTAAATGTTAGTCGGGACATCAAGTCCTGCATTGACGTGACTTCTTTTAACAACTTCACCATAGTCTAGTGCATCAAGGATAAGAAAATCATCCATGCCCTTAACAGGTGTTTGTGAACCATAAGATGCATCTAGTGTAACAACAGTTTTACCAGCTTTACCTTTTTTAGTGGTAACGATGATCACCCCGTTATTTGCACGAGAACCATAAATAGATGCAGTAGATGGATCTTTAAGTATTTGTATTGACTCTATGTCATTCGGATTCAACAGGTTATTGTAAGAATCCTGAACAGGTACTCCATCAATAACGTACAAAGGATCATTATTCGTAAAGGAAGACACTCCTCTAATTCGTACTGTAGACTGACCTCCAGGTGCTCCACCTGTAGTTACATTCACACCAGCAGCTCGACCTTCCAATTTCTGAATAAAACTCGCGGCTGACACTTGATTCAATTCCTCAGAGTTTACCGAAGATATTGCACCTGTGATATCACTTTTTCGTTGAGAAGTATACCCTGTCACAACAACTTCGTCAATTAAGACTCCTTGTGAGACATCGATATTGACAACACCTCTGTTGTCGACTGCTACTTCCATGTCATCGTATCCTACATAAGATACAATCAAAACGTCACTACCATTGGCGGCAAGCGTATAACTTCCATCAATGTCAGTAATCGTACCATTCGTAGTACCTTTTACGGTAACTGTGGCTCCAATAAGTGGTTCACCATTTTGAGCATCAGAAATGACTCCTGATACATTTTGCGAATAGGCCATTGAGGCCAGAAAGAGCAGACAAGTTGCTAGAGCACTTACTCTGATCAATCGCTGAAAAGATCTTTTCATAAAAATAGATAGTTTTTTCAATAATATTAAAACAAAAAAATAAATTTAATACAAATGCTTGTTATACCTATCGTCGTAGACAAAAATAACAAACAATTTTCAGATTTTAAAGTTAATATATTGGTAGTCAATCACTTATCTTCCAAGTAATTGATTTTGGTTAGGTGAAACAAATATATAATAAAAGTTAGGAGAAATAATAATACTTCATATTAAACTTATACCTTAACTAAGTACTTTATTATTATCGCCACATTATGTAATTATCATTAAAAATCTTTTATATTTGCAGCCTTTTAGAAATTAAAGTTGTTTATGCTCATAATTAATGTCAAAGACGAAGAATCAATAGATCGCGCTTTAAAGCGTTATAAAAGAAAATTCCAGAGAACAGGGTTGCTTAAAGAAATTAGAAGACGTAAAAATTTCACTAAGCCATCAGTTAAAAGAAGAAATGAGATTCTAAATGCTGAATACCGTCAGAAAATGTACGGTGCATAGGTTTAGAGATCTATATACAATATAAATTTAAGGCTGATTACGACGTAATCGGCCTTTTTTTATGTCCGGTTGGTTTTATATGAGACATAAATTGTACGAAGTGATTTAGTAAATCCAATGACCCAATGTCGAATTAGTTAGTATAGGGGTATTCAATTGAAAATCCATTTGTCATGATTTTTACCAAAAATCCCGCCAAATGGAGACTTTCTCTAAACATTCCACTCGGCACTTCGTACCGCGCTACAATAATGTCGCACTTTCAGCGCTTATATTTCATTAACTAAACGACAGCGTTCCAATGACCTTCCAATCACCATGATAGTTATTAATGTCAATTTCAATATGATGACAGCATCATATTGAATGTCAATGCATTTAAGAAGGCGACCGGCCCAACAGGTTTCCATGTGAATGTTGCGAAATTCTTAAACGTTTATCTACTTTACACGTCTAAATAGTAATATGACAAAGCTATTTCTACGGAAGCAATGTTTGCTAACATTAGTCTTCATCTCATTGTTCTATCTATGTCAAGGACAAGACAATGAAAGCTATACTTTGGGTGATCCTTCAAGTCCAGTTAAGGCAATTAGCTGGACAGGAACAATCACTTCACAGGCTGATGCTGAGCCTGTTATTAGCGCTAGCATTATTTCAGACTCAGGAGTCCGGGGCATTACAAATATAGATGGCAGTTTTGAGATCACGCTGCAACGACAGAGGTATACCTTTATAATTAGCGCTTTAGGTTATTCAGATAAGCGGATTGAGATTGATGCTTATTCATCTGGCTCAACTGATATTCGGCTTGCAATAGAAGATGTGTTAATTGATGAAGTTGTCATTGGAGGCCAATCTGCTCAAGAACGCATCACTCAAATTACGCCCGGCCTTCAGCGCATGTCGGCAAAGCAGCTCGATACACAGTCCAAGTTTTTTGGAGAAGTGGATGTATTACGAAGTATACAATCTATGTCAGGCGTCCACAACACGGGTGAAGGAGCGAGTGGATTTAATGTGCGGGGAGGTAATTCTGATCAAAATCTAATCTTACAAGACGGACACTTGATTTTCAATCCGTCGCATGCCTTAGGCTTCTTTTCCTTATTTCATCCAGACCTCGTAGAATACGTAGATCTATATAAAGGAGGTATACCTGCAAAGTATGGCGGGAGGCTATCGTCAGTATTGTCGGTAGAAACTAGAGAAGGCAATAAAGAAAAATTCAAACTCAAAGGCGGTGTCGGTGTCATATCTAGTCGGCTCACAGCAGAAGGGCCTATTATAAAAGACAAGGTGTCATTTATTGTAGCAGGTAGATATAGTTATGCAGATTGGATTTTTAATCTAGTCGACAATCCTGAAATAGCAGAGAGCAAAGCGCTCTTTAATGATGTAACTGTCAAACTTAATGGACGATTGACGCCCAAAACAAATGTCGGGGTTTCTTTTTTGAGGAGTCAGGATGATTTTCAGTTTGGACAAGAAGCCAGATTTGATTACTCCACACTATCAGGCGAAGCTTATGTAAAACAACTAATCGGTGATCGAATTAATTTAAGCTTTCGATTTAATCGAGGTCAGTATAATAGTTCATTATTTGATTTAAAAGGAAATGATCAATCTAAGTTTACAAACCTGATTGACTACACGAGAGCGAGTGCTGACTTTTTATATGCGATTACTGACAATTTAAAAATCAATTTCGGTGCAGAGTACAACATCTACGATGTCAGTCCTGGAGATGTCGAGCCATTAATACCTGAGTCAATTGTTAGAGCAAAAACACTAGAGCGAGAAAAAGCAAATGAAGTAGCTGGCTATGGTGAATTGCAGATGAGCTTGAATTCTTCTCTTGATATTTCTGCTGGGCTACGCATTACGTCCTTTACCAATGTGGGTCCTAATCAAGTCTTCACCTATCCTGAAAACGAAATTAGAACGGTTAGAAATATTGTTGATTCGTTGTCATTTGGCACTGGTGAAACGATAGCAAGTTATTCTGGGCTAGAGCCAAGGTTATCCTTACGCTATTCATTAGATGAGTCGGCCTCTATCAAACTTGGGTATGCGAGGACTTACCAGTTTTTAGCACAAATATCTAACACTGCTTCGGCCACACCTATAGACATATGGCAATTATCAAATCAATTTATAGAACCTCAGTTTTCTGATAATTTTTCAATTGGCTTTTTTAAGAATTTTGCTGAATCCGCCTATGAGTCTTCTATAGAGTTTTTCTATCGTAAAGCGAATGGGATCATTGACTATATTGATTTTGCTGAATTATTATTAAATGATCACATCGAAACAGAATTAGTAACAGGTATTGGCAGATCTTATGGTGCGGAATTTAATCTAACAAAGCGCTTAGGAACTTTTCGTGGTGATGTCAGTTATACCTATTCAAAATCAGAGCGGCAGATAGAGGCGAGTGCCGTGCAAAGTGGTGTCAATGATGGGCGATGGTATCCCTCTAATTATGACATCCCTCATGTCCTAAATGTCAATGTCACAAAAACGTTTTCCAAAAGTTCGTTAGCCTTAAATTTCACCTATCGAAATGGTCGCCCCACAACGGCACCCGTGAGTTCGTATCGAAATCAAAATGTACTTAATATCCCAATTTATTCTGATCGAAATAAATTCCGAGTTCCAGCATTTCACAGATTAGATGTGGCCTACACAATTGGTCCATTTGGCAAACAGGAATCCAACTGGAATCAGAGCGTTACTTTATCTATTTATAATGTCTATTTTAGAAAGAATGCATATTCCGTTTATTTTAGACAAAATCCATTTGAGAGTGTGCAAGCTATACGGGTGGCAACGCTCGGAACAATATTTCCATCCATTACGTATAATTTTAATTTGAAATAAGTGTATAAAATAATACAACACATACTTCTATTTTCTTTGTTCGCCATGATATCATGTGTGGACGAGGTCGATTTAAATATTGATACAGAGCAGCGAACATTGGTAGTCGATGGATTTATTTCAGATGGAGGAGGTGATTTCCAAGTCAGCTTGCTCAATAGTTCTGTGATCGGTGTCGGGAGAGATAATATTCTTGATCCTGTCCCTAATGCTACAGTCAATCTATTGGATAGCAATGGTGCTTCATTTCCATATGAAGAAATTGAAGATGGTGTTTATGAATTAAAAAGCTTTGATGCAGCGCGAGGAGTTGCTTATTCTATAGACATCATGTTGTCAGATGGCAGGCACTTCCAATCCAAGCCTGATGTCATTCGGTCTGGGAGTGCGATAGAGAATATTTCCTATTCAGTAGAAACACAATCTTTCAGGAATACTATTGGCCAAATTACTGAAGAGGAAGTCATCTCCGTATTACTACAGACAGACATTACTGGTTTTGAAGACCCACCCTATTTGCGCTGGAGAATTGATGGCGAATATTTACTTTCTGAAAACTACAGAGGAGCTATCACTGTCAAACAATGTTTTGTAAAAACAAATATTGATTTAAATGAGATACGGATTTTTGATACATCTACTTTAGCTGGGAACGAATTATTTGACCAAGTGATAAATGAGACTACGTTTAATTTTCGATTTGCTGAACAATTCTGCTACCACATCCAGCAATTTTCTATTTCTGAAGATGAGTTTGTGTATTGGAATAATATCAAACAAATCATTGAAGTCGATGGTGGTTTATTTGATCCTCCTCCAGGAACATTAGTTGGAAATATTGTCAATGTAGACGACCCTTCTGATATTGCAGTTGGCTATTTTTCTGTCGCCTCTCTCAGTTCTCAGAGAGCTTTTGTAAAGGCCAATGATTTAGATTTATTTGTCAGTGCACTTTGCGAAATTCGCTTTGGAAGAGAAGAGCCATTTGGCTGTAGAGAGTGTTTGGATGTTGCGCTTAGCAGTGCTGAGAAGCCTGAGTATTGGGTTTTTTAAACAGCTAAATTAGGGGACTAATTTTAATTTTACAGATATCACTACAGTCTGACTCTGACATTTTGAGATCTTGAATCGAGCCTGCCTTACAGACAGGCAGGTTTAGGATGATGGTTTAACGTGCATAAGTTTTAGACACATCATTCTTTCTTAGAAAAGATTCTTTAGTTGTATTATCTTAGAAATAAATCCCATTCAAACATCTTCAATATAAAGCATGAAACACAAGTCAATTTTTAATTTGATCTTTTCGAAATTGGGATCGTTTGTCATTTTATTGACTTTGACACTCCTTTTCTTTTCTTCATGTAATGTTGAATCAGCGAAACAGAATATCGTTTTCATCTTGGTAGATGATTTGGGTTGGAATGATTTAGCGTATGCGGGGAGTTCTTTTTATGAGTCACCACATATTGACAAATTAAGTCAAGAGTCATTTCAATTTACTCAGGCTTATGCATCGGGTTCGGTGTGCTCGCCAACTCGAGCGGCGATACTGACGGGACAGCATCCGGCTAGGCTCAATATTACGGATTGGATACCAGGTAGGAATGATGATGGCCAGCCTTTAGTCGGACCAACAGATCTTAACGAACTCCCCTTACAAGAGCAAACCCTCTCAGAAGTATTACAAGGGAATGGCTATCAAACCTTCTTTGCAGGGAAATGGCATTTGGGTGGCGAAGGTTATTATCCAGAAGATCAGGGCTTTGATGAGAATCATGGTGGGCATGACAAGGGATCTCCACCAGGCGGCTATTATTCTCCTTATAAAAACCCACGCTTAATCGATGGTCCTGAAGATGAGTATTTACCTGACCGGCTCACCAATGAGTCGATAGACTTTTTAGAGCGAGCTGGCGATTCTCCTTTCCTACTCTACTTGTCTTATTATACTGTGCATACACCCATTCAAGCTTCAACAAAACATATCCAGTACTTTGAGGAAAAACTATCTACTATCGATGAGCCTTTTATTGAAGCGAAGGAAGAAAAGCGTGGCATAACGACGATGCATCAATACAATCCAGCCTACGCCTCGATGGTGTATGCGATGGATGAAAATGTGGGCCGTTTAATCCGAAGCTTAAAAGAGCTCGGGTTGTATGAAAACACGACCATCGTATTCACGTCTGATAACGGTGGGCTGTCTACCTTGGATAAAACTTGGAATAGAGCTGGACCAACATCAGTTGCTCCGTTGAGAGGTGGCAAGGGATGGCTGTATGAAGGTGGTATTCGAATCCCCTTGCTCATTAAACCCGCCCACCAGAAATCTGGCCAGATTATAGATACACCTGTTGTGAGTCACGATCTATTTCCAACATTATGCGCTATGACGGGTACAGATACAAAAGATATGATTACTGACGGGATTAGCCTCGCACCGCTTTTCGAATCTCAATCCACTTTAGATCGGGAAGAGCTATTTTGGCATTACCCTCACTATCATGGGAGTGGGTGGACGCCAGGTGCAGCGATCAGACAAGGAGATTGGAAATTAATTGAATTTTACGAAACGGAAACAGTAGAATTATATAATCTTAAGGATGACATTTCGGAGTCTAATGATCAATCGAAATTACGACCTAAGCTTGTCAGCAGTTTAAGGACTCGATTACGGGAATTGCAAAAGTCAGTACATGCGAATGAAGCTACAGTGAATGAAGTGATGTAGATGTTGTGAAATCGAAGGTGTGACATCATTAACTGCCAGCAAATTCTAACTCATAATTAAAAAGCACACGTCATTCTGAACCTGCCTCTTCGGTAGGCAGGCTTGATTCAGAATCTGATTTGTGAAGAGCCCGAATAGTCTATACGATTGTTCAATCCACCTTTCTATATGTCAGTGCTAGCAAGTCTTTATAAGCATCATTCATCCACATATATTCTTCACAAAAATAATCCATATGGATTGGAATGGAATTCGGTTTTGTTTCAAATGTTATAACTAAAGAGTCATTTATATCGGCGGCCTTAAACATCTTCTAGATGAAATCAACTGTATCCTTAGTGCCATCAATTTCAGCATAGAATACACCAATTGAATCTTACAGCTCTAATTTATATTTAGGTCTAGGATAATTCTGCAAACATTCTCCACAGCCATATCCGATTAAGACCCAATTGCCAATTAAATTTTGACAAATAGAATGCTTGAGTTAGATTAACGCTACAGTCTTTTTGCCACACGGATAGAGAAGAAAAGATCATTACTCTTTATGCCAATTTAGCTGCCGTCTGTATTTTACTTTGAGCGAAGTTTGACATATGTCAAGATAACTACTTATATTTAATAAGTTTAGAGATTATGTTGTCTTGAGAGTTCAATTTTTTAGATCCAAGAATTTGATGAGATAAAACAAAGATCACCTTTTACTGCTATTCTACGACATGGTCATTGACCTTCATTTTTTTAATCATTTATCGAGCGTATGTGATCTTTTATATGAAAGATTCTCTTAAAAATATCTGGCAGAAGAGTATTCATCTTGGTGTATCAAAACTTGCAGATGATACTAAAATGCAGCAGTTGGTAAATTTTAATGCTATACTTGTCTTTGGCGCATTGATTCTTTTACTCTCTATAAGTACCAATGTCATAAGTTTGACGTGGTCTGTATATGATAATATTATATATATAGGTGGTGCTTCATTGATAAGCTTATGTCTCTTCCTAAATACGATTGGTCGATTTGGCATTTCAGTTTATTTTGCCAACATCGGATTTACTTTAATATTTTGCGCTGCAGCAGTATTTAGTGGAGATTTATTTATTTGTTGTTTAGTTAACGTTCTTTTAATGGTGGTGACTTTTCGATTTTTAGCATCAAAGAGAGAAAATTTCATATCATCCATTCTTCAATTAGTCTTTGTCATTATAACAATTTTTATAGTTGACACTTCAGAATATAGCAGTAACGAGTTTGATCCTTTGGTACGGTCTATTGTTTATGTCTTGTTGTTCTTTTTTCTATTTTCACATGTAAGCTTATTTAAAGATCAGATCAGGAGTAATCTTAATAAGATAAATGGACTGGTGCAAGAACTAGAACATAAAAACACCAAAGTAGAATTAGCCTACCACGAAATGGAAAATTTTGCACATAAAATATCTCATGACCTTAAGGCGCCTCTGAGAAATATGAATACTTACGCGACACTACTGAAGAAAGATGTCCATAGGAAGAAGGAAGATAATCTTGAGAATTATTCTGATCAAATTTATAAAAATGGAGTCAAGTTATCTAAGATGATAGATGATGTATTAGCTTATTCTAAACTGAATGCAAAACAGACTGAAACCATAGAGTTAATTAAGCTAAAAGAAGTTATCGAGCCAATTCGAAATGACATGAAGCTAATATATCCTAATGCTGAAATTAGACTTTTAAGACCAGGTGAACTTGAGGGATCTAAGATTAAATTTCATTTACTTCTGCAGAATTTAATAGAAAATGGACTAAAATACAATACTAGTGAATCGCCTCTTATTGAAGTAGATTTCCTAAAACAACATGGAAGTTATAATATTACAGTAAAGGACAATGGGATAGGAATCGATGAGCAATACCAAGATCAAATTTTTGAACTTTTCTCAAGGCTGCACAGTGATCAAGAATACGAAGGGACTGGTATAGGGCTTTCTACTTGCCAAAAAATTGTTGAAGGTTATTTTAATGGAAACATTAATGTTGCAAGTGAAATTAATAAAGGAACCACTTTTAATATTACGATTCCTTCAGGAAATAGAACAAGCTAATCTCTTATATATCTGAGTAGATAGTGTATTCAGGACATAATGAATGGGTTACGTTAGTTACTCAGGCTATATGCCTGAGCAACACGCATTACATTAATTCCCTCGTTGTTGACCGCCACCGCCGCCGCCTTGACCGCCGCCATCATCTGACTTCAGATCTGAATTTTTAATTTTACTTTTTCGCTCTTTGAAGTCTACTTTACCAAACTTATACTTGACGTTTAAGCCAAATGATCTAAATGGAAGTACGAATGAGGATGTCTGCGTAAACCCAACGCCATCAATATTAGAATCAAAGGACTTATTGGCAGTAAATGGTTCGACCATTCTAACACCTAAGCTAAAGTCATTCGTAATATCATAACGAAAACCTAGAGCGTACATTGAGAAACTTGCATTTTGACCTTGCAATGTAAAACGAGGTGCATTAAAGAAGGCAAAAAAGTCTGCTTTGATATTCCCAGTGATGGCGTACTCACCGCTCGTAAAAATACGGTAGCTTATTTGGCTATTTTCTAGCATCTCTCCATTTGCAACACCAGTCACATTATATGTAAAGACATCTCCCCCACCACGGATCGTTAATTTTTTAATTGTTTTATTTAAGAACAAGTTGATCCCGACTGACTTATTTTTACCAACATTGTCAAATGTGTTAAGTGACGCCTGCTCACCAAGGCTCAAGACGGATTCTATAATATCCTCGGTTTGTCTGTAATAGACATTACCAAAAATCGTGACTCCTTTAAAGCTTGTATTATAGCCTAATTCAAATTGATGCGTGAGTTCTGGATTTAATAGAGGATTGCCAAAAGAAATATTACCGATATCTGTTGTATTTCTAAATGGATTAATAAACCGCAAACTTGGTCTTTGAATGCGCTGGCTATAGCTAAATTTTATATTTCTAAAATTCTTCAGTGACTTAGAGATAGCAAAGTTTGGCAACCAATTCGTGTAGCTGTTTGAAAAATCTTGTTCTGCAGCACTTCCGTCCCCATCAATTTGTGTTCTCTCGTATCTTAAACCCGTAATCAGATTTAGCTTCCCGATATAATAGTTATAGGATACATATCCAGCCATCACATCTTGATCATAGAGAAATAAATTTGATCGAGATACATCTAAAACATCATAATCTTGAGATTGATCATTAAAGCCTAAAAATTTAGAATCACTATCAATCCTTCTGATGACTGTCTTAGCTCCCACTTCTATTTTATTGGCTTTGCCCACAGGGTGCACATAATCAATCTGTCCAGTGAGTTCTAAATTATCCGGATCATTAACAATGTTTTCATTTCTATTAATGACACCAATGTCTGTTATAAAATTATCTTGATTTTGGACATTGCCTGAGACTTGTGCTGCGAATACTAATTCTTGTTTTTCGTTAGCTGCAAATTTTTTGGTGAAATCAGTATTCCAGTCATAGCCACTCGATAAATTATTACCTAAACTCACTCGATCAAAATCACCAAAAGGGAAAGAGCCATCTGAAGTCCCCTCTGTATCAAAACCAAAACCTCTGTAGGTGATTGAGGTGTTTAGTGCATTGTAGGCATTGAAGTCATAAAAGGCACTTGCTGAACCATTAAATCCAAGTCTTGACGTATTCGTGATACCATCAAATCTGTACAACACCTCACCTGCATCTGAAGTTCTTAAGAAATTATTTGTACCGTCGATTGGGTTAGAATACCACAATCCTGCATTGGTTGTAAATCCAAATCGACCTTTACCAATGTTTAAATTAAGGTTTCCATTATTCTGGCGATTCCCAACTGAAGCATTAACTGTACCAGCTATGCCTTCGACATTTTCTTTTTTGGTAATGATGTTAATAATACCTCCACTGCCTTCTCCATCATATTTTGCACCGGGAGAGGTAATCACTTCTACTTTTTTGATTTGATCTGCAGGAAACATCTTTAAGGCATCTGCAGCGTTGGCAGAAAACATGCCTGAAGGTTTACCATTAATCAAAATCCTGACTTGTTGAGATCCTCTTATCGATACATTGCCATCTAAATCGACAGATAACAAGGGTACTTTTCTCAACACATCAGCGGCATCACCTCCTGAGATTGATGAATCGTCCTCTGCGTTGAAGACTATCTTATCTACTTTATTTTCGAATAGTGCTCTTTTTTCAGTGATCTGAACCTCATCCAAGATGACATTATCAGGTAAGAGTAAAACATTCCCCACTTCGTAATCTGGATCTTTTAAGGTGAGTTCTACATTACTCACTAGTTTCGCTTTGTAACCTAGAAAAGAAACTTCGAGGTCATATTTACCATCTTTTATATCCGCAAATTTGAAAGACCCATCGTCTTCAGATAATGTACCATTGATAATCTTGTCGCTTCCAGCTTTTCTAAGAGAAATCGTGGCATAGCTAACGGCAATATTAGATGTAGAATCTATTATCGACCCAGTTATTTTCCCTTTGATTGAAGGTCCTTTCTTACCACCAAATCCGCCCCACTGTGCGAAGCTCTGATTCATAGATAAAGAAACGAGTAGAAAGAGTATGGTAAGTTTGGTTTTCATAGAGAATAAATGGTTTTTATCAATTGATGTTCAAATAAATGTCGAATTTGTGACAATTCTTTTGTTAATCGACGATCATGGAGTTTTCATATACCAACATTAGACTATAAGATTCTGAATAAGTTTAAACAGATATACAGATTTCTTTCACCTAAATTTCAAAATGCAGCTTTTGACCATCCTGTAGATTTGAGACCTCGCTATCATGCACCAGACCACGCCCATCAGACCTTATATAAGATCATCGATTCAAATCGGTCTGATTATGAGAATCTACTGACAAAGATAGAAAGATATTCCTCTGATATTCAAGCGATTCGACAAGAAAAACGAGAAAATAGTATCTTCTGGAATAATGGCTTTTTACCCGGCCTGGATATTATCATTTTATTCATAATGATCGCTGAAAAGAAGCCGAATCAGTTTATTGAAGTGGGCAGCGGTTTTTCTACTCAAGTGGCTCATTTATCAAAGTCTATATACTCAACTGACACACAGATTGTCAGTATCGATCCACAACCTCGAACAGATATTGAGCAAATCGTCAATGTTTCCATTCGGCGGCCTTTTGAAACCTTTGACATGGATGAGATCCAAATCGAGCCTGGTGACATCTTATTTATTGACAATTCGCATCGAATTCTTCCCAACTCAGATGCGATGGTCTTTTTTATGGAAGTCTTGCCAGCGCTTCAAAAAGGTGTGATAGTCCATCTGCACGATATTTACTTACCTTATGATTATCCACAGTTTATGTGTGATCGGCTCTATAATGAACAATATGGACTAGCTGCTTATTTGCTGGCTAATCCTGATCGGTACAAAACCATGATGCCTAATTATTTTGTCAGCCAAGATGTGGCGTTATCGTCGATTTATGCCTCTGTTTGGGATCATGACAATTTGGATGGAGTTGAGCGGCATGGTGGGTCGTTTTGGGTGGAGATTTGTTGATGAAATCCCTAAGCTTGACTTAAGGGATTTCTAAGCTTGATTTAAGGGATTACTAAGCTTGAATAACGGGAAAGATTGATAAGCCCGTTTAACTCCGTGAGCTTTCTAATCCTTTAAACTCCGTGAAATTCCTAATCCTTTAAACTCCGTGAGCTTACTAATCCTTTAAACTCCGTGAAATTCCTAATCCTTAAACTCCGTGAGCTTACTAATCCTTTAAACTCCGTGAAATTCCTAATCCTTAAATTCCGTGAGCTTACTAATCCTTTCAGGCTTAGGAATCTCACTTGCTAGGAATCTCACTAACTTTAGTATATTTATTACATGAAGATCGACTACTGGCAACACTTCCAAGAAGGGTGTTTTTATCATATATATAATCATGCAGTTAGTGATCAAAACATCTTCAATCACGAATTTGATTACTCAGACTTCCTTTCAAAACACTATAAATATCTCTCTTGTGCTTTTGACACAATAGCCTATTGTTTGATGCCTAATCATTTTCATTTTGTCGTAAAGGTTAAACCGTTTAACTGGGTATTAGATAAAGCTAAAATAGAAAATTCAAATACTAGTCGTCGTTTTCAAAATGGCGATGTGGATGTCAACAAATTTATATTAGATCAATATCGAAGATTTTTTAGTTCCTATTCACTATCCTATAATTTCAGGAATAAACGCAGAGGGCAATTATTTCTTAAGAGATTTAAACGAGTCTCTTTAAATTCTGATAGAAGATTAAGATATATGATATGCTATCTTCATCATAATCCCGTTCATCATGGATTCACCACAGATTTTAGTTCTTGGAAGCATTCTTCTTATAAACGATACATCTGTGATCCAACTAATGACATGTACCTTGATCATATGATGAATCTTTTTGGGAGTGTAGAAACATTTTATCAGGAGCATGAGAAATTCAGATTAGATCGTGAATAGAGGGGCTCCTAAGCTTGTCCAAAGGTATAGATTGGTAAGTCTGATACTAGTCCGTGAGCTTACTAATCCTTTCAGGCTTAGGAATCTCACTGCATTAGGAATCTCACTGCATTAGAAATTTTGATTCGCTAGGTATTAAACCAATACGTCAATTTGGCCACGATCGCTCTATTCCTCAAATTGATATTAAATCGATCAGACGGGTCTGCTCCTGTAAAATAATTATCTGTGAAGACGAGGAAGAAGTCAGACACTGGTGCAAACCGCCATTGGAGTCTAGCGTTGATATTTGTATTTTCTGACTGCGTGTTGTATTGGATGAACGTGGTAAAAAACAACTCTTTTGAAAAGGTATAATCGATTCTAGGCCCCAATAAAAATGTTTTCTTTTTATCTTCCAAATGAGGCATATCAAAAATATTATAGTTGAAATCAATGGCTAATTGAGCCTTTGGTTTTGCAGTCAATGTGATTCTGCCTCCGCTACCGTATCTCCAACCATTAAAATATTGGCCTACGAATGGACGTATAAAAAAAGCTACAGGCTTGCGTCGATCTCCCGAGAAAAAGCCTTCGAAATTGATGTAAGAATAATCAGTATCCACGAGCAAAGGTTGTGAATCGGTACCCGTTGGATCAAAGTCATCAAACAAATACACATACTCTTGCGCTACACGAAACTCAAACCGAGAATTATTTGATGTCGTCCCACCAAATGTTAAACCGATGGAATGATCAGTTTTGCCAAAGCCAGGTTTAAAAATAAATTCTGAATCAAGCCCAATTCCAAAATCGTTGAGCGCGCCGTCGCTTGGATAGAATTTTCTAGCAAATCCAGGTTCGAAACTGTAATAGTTTGATCTCCTAACAAAACCCACTTGCGCATCATAGTCAGACTGCACATATTCATGTGTCCAGCCAAATTCCCAAAATCTAGAGTTGTAATTGAGTTCAGTCCCATGTGTGATTGGCATCCCATCTATACCAGGTGACAGAGATCCGTGAACAAATGTTTTGCCAGTCCACGTATTCGATGCATCTGCAAAATTAAAATCAGCACCGATGACCCGATTATAGAGCGCAATATCTAGGTCGTCAAGCTCGGTATCAAGAAGTTGCTTGTTAACCATAAGGAAGCTGATATTAGATCTGTTCATGACTTTATGCTGAACGGCCAATACTGAGTAATTCGTAGCATACACACCATCTGTTTTATCCGCTGCTGTCTGCATATTTAATAAGCCGAGCCGCATATTGTCATTTAGCTTGCCACTCAGACGAGCGCCAGCATAGATTCTATTTTGGACGGTATTGTCCTCATTATTCTTTGCAGTCCCAATCCGTCTTGAAAAAAATGGGTTGATCGCACTAAAGCCAAAGCTGCCAAATAAATCTGCATTTTCTAAAAAGAATTGTCTCCGCTCTGGAAAAAAGATTTCGAATCTTGACAGATCAGTAATTTGACGATCCACTTCAACTTGAGAAAAATCAGGGTTAATCGTTAGGTCTAGGTTCAAGCCAGACGTTAAAGCAATTTTCGCATCACCTCCCACATCATAGGTATACTCAGAATCTGTGTTTGCCTCGTGATCTCTGCTCAGACCGGCAGTTACATAAGGTATAATTGATACCTTACTTCCAGATGACTTTAAAGGTTCATCCCATATAAGCTGTCCATTAAAACCAAGATTTGTCATCGGGTAATTCCTTGGGATACCTGTCCAAGTACTCCATTCGTTTTCTTGTGCATCATATCGATAAGCTCCGATATTCCAAATTTTACTACCAGCATTAAAGCGCAAACTTGAAAACGGAATCTTTAATTCTCCTGCAAAATACCCGTCATATTTTTTGGCTTCTCCAGACCATTTGTTATCCCACGACTCGTCAAAATCACGAAAGCTATTTCCACCATTTGTGATGACACCTTCTCGAATGACACCTTCTGCATTAATTCCAAAAAAGTAAGCATTGGTTTTATCCTTAAACGAGTCAAAGGTAATTGTCATATTGTCAATGCCACCACCTCGATAATCTCTCTTTAATGAGTTGACTACCCAATCGTTTCCTTTAGAATAACATTTGACTGAGATATATAAGAAATCATCATCATAGGTCATCTGAATTTCAGATTGTCCCCGCGCCGCAACTGAATCTGTCGGAAAATACTGCATGAAGTCATCCATCTTGTCAGCCTGCTGCCAAACGTCTTCATCCAAAACACCATCAATTAAGATCTCTTGAGATGTCCGAGTAATCTGTAAAGATCGTTGACCAAATTGCTGTATGGACAGCATCAAGAGGAAGCAAAGTAAGGACATTTCTCTCATAAGGCGCGAAAATAGGCTTTTCCCGAATCACATATGTAAAAATTAAATGTAAAAGAGTTGTTAATGTAGGCTAACAAACACACATTCTATAGCTTAACAACCTTCATCGTTTTCATCTGTCCTGCTTGGTGGACAATGACATAATAGAGTCCTGCTTGTTCATTTTCGAAATGTAGGGATAGATCAATAGAGTGTTCACCAGTCGAAAAGGATTTAGTCTCATTCCATAATAATCTACCATCGTTAGCTAATATGCTCAGGTCTACAGGTTGTCTGTCTTGCATGATGTGCAGGGATAAACTTGCATTTCGTTGTATGGGATTTGGATAAATAGTCGCTTCAAGTGAGTAGGGCTTATCTCCTTCCTCCATGCTAAATTCTCTAGCCTCTGCATCTTGCTGAAACAATTCAGCGGAGCCATCAATATCTCCAAGCTTAATTGCCACCAGATCCATATGCACATTCTCGTACAGTTCTTCAGTTATAAATTTAGTATCGCTGATCTGCATGACATCTGCCTGATTAAGCAATTTGAAAACCCATGGGGTCTCATACTCAGGAAATGTACTTATTTGTCCAATAATCATCCGCTTCATTAAAATTAAATCGGCACTACTTAGACGGCCATCCCGGTTAACATCCGCTGCAATTAATTTATGCTCATTCTCAATCACGCTAACGCCTAATAAATGATTTTGTAATGTAATCATATCTACAGTTGTAATACCAGCATTAAAATCGTCTGGCTTCGTCAAAGCGATTTCATAGTCATTATCTTTTTGTGCATTGTTCATTTCAAATTGACCGTTTTCGCCATCCATATCAATAGCATTGTCAGGGTCATTTGAATTTTCTATGAAAACTGAAAAATCGTTTAAGCGCTCTCCATTTACATCAGTCACCATACCCGACAAGACAAGTGAACTACCAAAATCTATTGAATCACAAGGTGACGATTCACGTTGATCTATCCGAATAGTCACTTGACAAGCATCTTGATTACCAGCATCATCAGAGACCCATATCGATAAATCAAATCGTTCTGATGCATTAGCAGCGATGTCTTCACATCTGAAATGTACGACTTGTACAAGCGTATCTTTTTGGAATGAAAAGCTTAAGTCATCATCATCTGTACAATTATCTCGACTGGCCAAATTAAAATCAGTGGCCCAAACTTCAACTACATCATCTTCGTTAAAAAGAGTAGACACTGTCTCTGCTATACAATATGGTGTCGGCGCCTTACAATCCTCAACAACAACTTGTGACACACAATGACTCGTATTGCCACATTGATCTGTGGTGTAGATCGTAAGCGCATGATTCCCTAAAGGCAAATTCATAATAAATGTATCATGCTGATCGAACACTTGATTGTCCATTTGCCCGTCCCCAGATAGATCGATTTCATAATGAAATACAAGTTCGTCTAGTGTAGAACAATCGTCAGCTGCATCAAATGACATCTTCAATTCGCCTTCGCAATATCTATCCAACGCACAGACCTGAACATCTTGACAGTCAATGGTCGGGTTAACTTTATCATGAATTTTTATGACTTGAGAGCTTTTCCAAATCCCTTCATCGTTTTCATTGTATTGGCACCAATCTATAATCGTCCATTCCCTCAAAATACTCAGACAAGAACCTAAGGAGGTTTCAAATTCTCGATCAATAAAATTAGTAGCAATTAACTCACAACCACCCAAGGTATCGACAAGCGGCTCACCTAACATCTGCTCTGATAAATTCGCTGAGCATTGTTCTATTTCAACATCTTCAGGCCAGGTAATATTATCTTCGGTAATCGCAAACTCGTTATACAATTGAATGGTTTGGGTACATAAAAAACTACTATCTCTGCCAAACACTGTATACCAATGTCGGTCTACCAGCTCATTGCGACACTGCCCAATCTCAGTCGAATCAATATGATAAAACTCAACAGGTGAACACTTGATATCCGCCCATGGCTTACCCGTCAAATCAAAATCATAGATATCTTCTGTGCACGGTAAGAACACATTTTCTGGGCACTCGACGTATGGCATAACGCCATCTTCAACGAACACTTCAACTGTACACGTAGACTTGTTGTGACTATAGTCAGTAGCCTCCATGATGATGATCACAGTCTGCCCAGCTTCTTCACAACAAAAACTAACGATATCTGAGGCACGATCTAAACTATCTACGGCACATATCGAATCTTGTTTTACCAATGTTATCTTTTCTATTCCACAATTATCCCAACTCCCATTATCTACATTATTAACTGTTAGATGTCCCCTACCATCTGAGCCGAGACTTACAACTGTCTGTGCATCGCAAACTAAAACCGGGACCTGATAATCGACTACTGTTGTGTAAAAAGACAAGGTGTCAGTCTCATAACAATCAGTTGTTAAATACACTTCTATAAAATTACAGCCGATCTCTAAATCTGGGATAATAAGCTTACCATCATCCGTTAGCTCGAGTGCTGATGATATTGGCTTCTCAGTATACACCTTACAATCTTCCATATCAATTTCTCCATAAATACGGGCAGCATACGTATCTACTTTACCACAAAATGATGGCGCCTTAATCGGCAGATACATATCTGTATTACAATCAAAACCAGTTTCAATATGAACAATCGTATCTCGCTGCACAACATCAAATTTGATTGCGTTGAGATGAATGGTTTGTGTATAGCTTTCTCTAGAACCGTTACATGCTTGAATGGCTACCCACTCTCTGAGGACTTTGTAACTCCCTGAACACAATTTGATTACCTGGTCAGAAAAAACATAATCCAGCGTCATACATGGAGATGGATGTTGAGCCTGTATGGAATCCATTCCATATAAAGTAGGCCATCCAAAATGATCAGGTTTTAATTCTTCGACAGTCTCAGTATTGACATCATCAGTCATACAATAGACATAGGTCGTATCATAGGGCCATACTACGGTATGTTCTTCTCTGTAAATATTTATTTGTTGTATACAGGTAGATTCATTATTGTATTCATCCTTGGCGTGCCATGTTCGTTGTATGATATGGCTAAATGGATTATCACAATCTTTTTCAAGCATGTCATCTGAATAGGTCATCTTAATCACGCTGCAATCAGTTGGCAGTTTCGCTTCTAATTCGCCTAGGTCATTATACCAGAAGTCTTCAGTCTCATAGACAGGGAGAGACGAAGGCGTAAGGCTATTCATGTGCACGATACAATCAATTGTTTGTGTTGTACAGTTTAGTTGCGGACCTAACTTATCTTCTAACTTGATTGCCCCCCAGCAGCTACTTAGTTTACAAGTTTCAGTGATGACGTAGTCTAAAGTTTGTCCTACATAATCTTTAATCGCAAAGGTATCTACAGGGTTTCCAGACTCATCTGTAAGGCTCAGTGTGTACTCAAAATCTCTAGTGAAATTTTCTACGACTAGATCTGGCTTAAAATTGAGTTGACAATTACCAGCCAAGGATAAATTAACCACATTATTACAAGCGATCTGAATCGGAGCGGCGATGCCTATTGTGACAGAACACACAATCTCACAGTTATTTTCATCTGTTACAGTCACCTCGTGAATGCCTGGTGTAAGTCCAGTCGCGACTTGGGTCTGCTCGCCATTATCCCAGGTATAGGATGTAATCATTGCCCCATTTGAAACCCGCGCGCTAGCCATCCCATCTGCAGCATTTTGGCAAGATGCAGGTGCTAATTCTTCGGATTGACAGAGCATATTGGTCACGAGTGCAATCGTAACTTCTTGGACTAGCTCGCACCCATTTATATCGGATATCGTTGCAGTATGAATGCCATCTGATAATTGTATGGCTGTTTCTCCAGACTCACCATTATCCCATTCAATATTGTAGGAAGAAGGTCCTGTGATTTCTAACACAGCACGCCCTGACGGCGCAGCACCACACAGTTGTGCTTCAATCTCTTTTACAGTGACTATTGTTGCAGCGGGTCCATCTATTCGTACAATTTTTGCAGTTGAACAACCAAGAGAATCTTTGACTAGCACCTTATTTTCCCCTGCGACAAGTGCTGATGGGCTCATTGTTTTTTCACCATTTGACCAATCAATATTGTATGGCGGATTACCACCTGCGATCATAATTTCTGCACGCCCATTTTCATCTGCAAAGCAAGTTAAATGTTCTATTAACATGACCTCAATCACTAATTCGTCTGGTTCTTCAATTCGTATGTCTTGATCAAATTGGCAAGCATTTTCATCAGTCACCGTTACAGTATAAGCCCCCTTGGTAAGCTGACTCACATCAGGCGTTACATCTCCTGTACTCCATTCAATACGGTGTGCCCCTGTACCTCCAGTAGACAATAAGGTGGCTTTTGCATTTGACTCACCGTGACATGTTATATTCTCATCAATTTGTATTTCTGCTTGTAATTTTTCTGGTTCAAATAAACCAACCGATCCAGATGCAATACATCCCAGATCATCTGTTACCGTGACTTCGTGCATGCCAGCTGCTAACTTATTTGCCCTAGCTCTCTTATTTCCATTAGCCCATTCATACGAATAGGATGAGATCGGATTTGTGATGATAACTTTTGCTGAGCCATTTGCATCTCCAGCACAACTGATTGATTTGATTTCAACAACATCAATTTCCATCTTTTTTCTAATCTGGATATCAACTGATTCTTGCACGACGCAACCAAGTCCATTCTCTACTTCTAAATAAAATGTTCCACTAAAATCAGCGCTGGCACTATCAAGGGCAATATGTTGTTCTTTAGACTCAAAACCATTCGGACCATACCAGTGATAGCTTGGATTTTCTCCCCCATTGACAATGGTACATGTTGCTGAAAAATCTTCTCCAGAACATAATTCAGTTTTAGAAGGAATAATGCTTACGATCGGAATATCAACAATTGCTATTGATTTAAATTTTAGCTCTTCACAACTATAATCTCTTGTATTTGAGTTAAATACATATGACGAATTTATATTATATATTCCCGTCTCCAAAATAGAAGGATCAAAATAATAGACCTCAATTTGTTCATTATTAATATCATGGACTTGCGAAGTAATACCTGGTCCAGATATAGCTTGACCATTTGGGACAGTCGAAATCTCTATTGGTTGGCTACCGAGACAAACAGTTGATGTTTGTGGAAAAAAATCAAAGATAATGGCTTGGACGGCAATTTCGTCAGTCGCTATTTGTTCATTTCCAAGCACATCTAAAACGCTATATTGGATAGCGTAAACACCTTCTCCAATAGCAGGATCAAATCGATATTCTCCAGATGCTTCATCATAAGAAATCGCGTTGTATGGACATGAGTTATCTGTCAAGCAATCAGCCATTCTATAGACACCGCCTTCAGGTGTACCTCCTGACAAAACAATGGCAGATTCTTGTTGGCAAATTTCAGTTTGCTTTAAGTTTAAACTCACTTCTGTTGGAGTAGCTGCCAGTAATGTTACCTCTGCAATATCGAAGCAAGAAAACCTAGATTGCATACGTGCAAAAATGACAGTTGGTTCGCTATAATATTCTGCATTGAGTTCATTAATTCCCAATTCGGCTTCAATGAAACTGTTGTGGTAACTGATCTCAAAAACAGACCCGTCGAGCCCATCATTATCTAGATCACCAAATGCTGGATTTAAGGCTTTTTCTAAATCAAACACAAACCAACTTTCGTTTACTTTTTCTGTGGAATATAAATTTACAGGAGTCGCTTCAAAACTAATTGCCTGAAGTGTTTTTGTATCGATTGACTCTGATCTAATGCATCCTGTCGAGTCTTTCACATCAAGGCTATAGCTCCCATCAGTCTCTAAAATAATTAGTTTATCATCATCCCAATCCCCTCGCCCATCATCACTCCAATCAAAGGAAAAATCAGCTGTCTTATCAATACTAGATATGAGCAAAGATTCTTCTCTACCATTACATTTGATGGTTAGCTTTCTGAAATCAATCTGCGTTTTTGCTACATCATTGATTGTATATTCAAATTCTTGCGGACATCCACTTTCATGTTCAACCGTTACCGAATATGCCCCAGGGCTTAGATCAGAAATGGCAGATGTTTTATCACCTGATGACCATGAATACGAAGCACCTGGAGAAGATTGAATAGAAATCGAACCATTTTGATCACCTCTGCAAGTCACATGTGTCAACTCGACTGTTGGCACATGAAGTGTGTGAATCAGCACGGTCTCTGTTTTCAAGACTTCTTGATTTGGTCCTTGATATTCGATGGACAGTTCTGTATCTGTTGAAAATGAAGTTTCGATGAGATGGCTTGCTGATGTGAGCCCTGTTCGCTGGACTTGTTCGTCAAAAATAATAGTGTTACCTGCTTTGACAAGAAGTCTATTATTCTCATTTGCTGCTAATTCAGAATCGAATATAACAAGGGCAGCTGTAAGGTCTTCTCCACTTGCGATACATGTGGGAAATGAATGATTAATCGATATTTGTCGCAGAGCACTGCTGGTCTCTTGCTGTGCAAATGTACTCACCAGAAGCATGCAGCAAATGATTGCTGTCGTCGTTGTGATTCGATACCAACGCCTTATGCGCATATTGAAATTCGGTGATACATATGAGTAATACTGACTATCAAGGGAGAAGAGGCAAATAATATGCCAACATATTATGATTATTTGTAATATGTTAATCGTGGGTAAATTTGTCTGAACAGGATTTTTAAGATGAGGACGATGGACATGATTATATTAGCCGCCGTTGAACTCAATAGGCCAGTGCGCGCCCTTGCCCTAAAGGGAAATCAACCCTCATAAAATCATGATAAGCCGTTGTTGGTCTCCCAACCATCCGGCACTTGTCTGAACAGAATTTTTAAGATGAGGACGATGGGCATGATGATATATAAGCCGCCGTTGAACTCAATAGGCCAGTGCGCGCCCTTGCCCTGAAGGGAAATCCACCCTCATAAAATCATGAAAAGCCGTTGTTAGTCTCCCAACCATCCGGCACACTTTGTCTGAACAGGATTTTTAAGATGAAGGCGATGGGCATGATGATATATAAGCCGCCGTTGGTTATGAACTCAATAGGCCAGTGCGCGCCCTTGCCCTAAAGGGAAATCCACCCTCATAAAATCATGAAAAGCCGTTGTTGGTCTCCCAACCATCCGGCATACTTTGTCTGTACAGGATTTTTAAGATGAGGACGATGGGTATGATGGTATATAAGCTGTCGTTGGTTATGAGCTCAATAGGCCAGTGTGTGCCCTTGCCCTAAAGGGAAATCAACCCTTATAAAATCATGATAAGCCGTTGTTAGTCTCCCAACCATCCGACACACTTTGTCTGAACAGGATTTTTAAGATGAGGACGATGGGCATGATTATATATAAGCCGCCATTGGTTATGAACTCAATAGGCCAGTGCGCGCCCTTGCCCTAAAGGGAAATCCACCCTTATAAAATCATGAAAAACCGTTGTTGGTCTCCCAACCATCCGGCACACTTTGTCTGAACAGGATTTTTAAGATGAGGACGATGGGCATGATTATATATAAGCCGCCATTGGTTAAGAACTCAATAGGCCAGTGCGCGCCCTTGCCCTAAAGGGAAATCCACCCTTATAAAATCATGAAAAGCCGTTGTTGGTCTCCCAACCATCCGGCACACTTTGTCTGAACAGGATTTTTAAGATGAGGACGATGGGCATGATTTGGGGTTAACAGGATCTGCCGGTAGTCGGACAGGTATATGTGATTTTGGGATGGGCATGATTTGGACTTATTCGCTTTTTGTCTGTATTGAACGGACTCATTGACATTGACATTAATTTTGACATTGATATTGACATTGATATTGACATTGATTTTGATTTTGATTTTGATTTTGATTTTGACATTGACATTGACATTGACATTGACATTGACATTGTTATTGACCTTGTTCGCTACATCTGTTGGAATTATTGGAAGAAAGACAGGGAGAAATGATATCTTTTCATGAATTTATAATTAGAATCAAAATCTAGGTTTATGTTTGGTATGTTCAGATCGTTGCTCATTTTTAGTTGTATTTGTGTGTTCGCTTTTTCTTGTCAGTCTTCTAAAGCACCAGTATTACAATCGACTGCCACAGCGGAGGATGAGCTCTTTATACCATACCCTTCTCAGCATTATGATGAGCCATTAGATGGGAGACTTGTTCTATTAATCTCAACAACGGCTGATACAGATTTACGATTTAAATTGAATGACGGTGCAAACACATGTCAAGGGTTTGGCATGGACATAGAGGGTTGGACAAGAGGTCAAGAAATTACATTTGACCAAACTTCCTTTGGTTATCCGATTCAATCCATGGCAGATCTGGATGATGGTGAATATTTTGTTCAAGTACTTTTTCACAAGTATGAGAGCTTCACTCGATCAGATGGACATACTGTCCTGTTACCGATGGACAGAGGCGAAGGGCAGCAATGGAATAGAGCACCAGGCAATGTGTATTCGGCTGTTCAAGAAGTGATGATCGAAGGTGGTCGTCTTAAAGGAAATATAGAACTTAACACTCTTATTCCGCAGATCACGCCACCTACAGATACGAAATATGTTAAGCACATCAAACTCAAATCAGACTTACTCAGTGAATTTTGGGGTCGAGATATTTACTTGGGAGCGCACGTGTTGCTCCCAGAAGGCTTTGATGAACATCCAGATGTTAAGTATCCTTTGGCCATTATGCATGGACATTTTCCATCTGACTTTGGGGGCTGGCGCACGACGCCACCTGATCCTAATCTTGAAGAAACCTACTCAGCGCGTTTTGATTTGATGGGCTATAACAAAGTAGTTCAGCAGGAGGCGTATGACTTTTACAAATTATGGACGGGGCCAGATTTTCCGCGTGTATTGGCAGTGTTGATACAGCATCCAACGCCCTATTATGACGACTCTTATGCGGTCAACTCTGAAAACAATGGGCCGTATGGCGATGCCTTGACCTATGAGTTGATACCTCATATTGAAGAGCTATTTCGTGGGATTGGCGAAGGTTGGTCGCGCTTCGTCTATGGTGGCAGTACCGGTGGTTGGGAAGCACTAGCGGTGCAGGTCAAGTACCCGACTGAATATGGGACTTGTTATGCGGCGTGTCCGGATCCGATTGATTTTAGGGCCTATTGTCTCGTGAATTTGTATGAAGATGACAATGCCTATTATGAAGAAGGCCCGTTTCGCAAAACCATGGTGGCAGGGCATCGGGATTATTTGGGCAATGTGGATGCGACCTTGCGGGATATGAATACTCGAGAGTTGGTGTTGGGTTCGAAGGGTCGATCGGGGCAGCAGTGGGATATTTGGGAAGCAGTGTATTCGCCAGTGGGGAGTGATGGGTATCCGCGTCGGATATGGGATCGGTTGACGGGTGAGATTGATAAAGAGGTGGCTGCGTATTGGAAGGAGAATTATGATCTGGCGTATATCTTGAAGCGGGATTGGGGGAAGCATGGCAAGGATTGGGCTGGGAAGATTCATTTGTATTGTGGAGATATGGATAATTATTATTTGAATAATGCGGTGTATTTGGCGGAAGAGATATTAGAAGAGACGACAAATCCGTATTACAATGGAGAGGTGGATTATGGGGATCGGGCGGAGCATTGTTGGAATGGGGATCCAGATGAGCCGAATCATATTTCGAGGTTGCGGTATCATCGGATGTTTATACAGAAGTGGGCTGCTAATGTTAGGAATATTGCGCCGGAGGGTGCGGACTTGGCGTCTTGGCGGTATTGATGCTGATTTACAGATAAGAATTTCAACTACAAATTAATGATATGAAAACCATAATGTTGTTATTATCAATTCTGTTAATTCTGGTTGGATTCTCTATTGTTATTCGGCCTGCTTTGCTTTATGATTGGGTGGAGGTAAATCTGGAATCGAAGACGTTTTATTATTCAGTTATCATTGGGCGCTTTGCGTTTGGTGTGTTGTTAGTGCTAGCAGCTAAGTATTCGAAGCATCCGATGTTTATTACATTTTTTGGAGGATTGGCTGTCTTGGCTGCCATTGCATTTGTGTTGATGGGACAGGAATATTTTGTGCAATTCATGTCTAGAGTTATGCCTCGGCTTAGGCCTTATGCGATAGTCAGTGGACTGGTGAGTGTGGGGATGGGAGCATTCTTTATGTATGCGTTTTTGAAGCGTTGATGTTGATTGTATGGATTCGTATATCCATCAGTTTAAAGATTGATTTAATAAACAGACTCTTTTTTAATGACATAGGTTTTGGCAATCATATCGTGCCATCCTCTCCTTTCTTTATCGAAAAGCACCCATATAAAACCTAAAGCGATAATAATATAAGAAAGGATTTTTGTGGCATTCCTAATAAGGGATTTAGTAAAGGTCAATTGGTTCCCTGTTTCATCAGTCACTTTGATGTCAAGGAAGACTTTACCAAATGTTCCTTGAAAGCTACTTGCTTCCATTATACAGCAATAGATTATCCATAATAGAAAGGAAGCATATCGGATGATTGATTTCGCAATCGCGGCTTCATTCATCATGACACCATCTATTTCAACCATTCGCCCAGATGGACCATAAGGAATTATTCCATACACATAGTACACCACGCAGGTTAAAATAATAACGATCGGAACGATATCAACTAAATATGCACCGAGTCGTAAACCAAATCCTGCAAAATCTAATTTCGGTCTCTCCTTATAGTCATCTAATATATCGTCGTTCATAAAATTGCTTTGGTGTAATTAATAAAGATGATTCTGACTGACAAATATAAACTAATTTGGTTCCTTTATTATAAGCACTCAGTAATATCAGCCAGAAAAATTGCACCTTGCTTCACTTCAAAATTTTCAAGCAAATGGATTTCATCACTCGTAAATTTGACAACCCTAGGGCTACTCACGATACCATTTGATAAGACCATATCACTGGCTTGATAGACGCTAGAATTAATATCTTGATCATGAACGGTTAAGACCTGTGGACATTCGATGGCACAATTCCCATTCACTTCCAATTCGGAAATCGACACCCAATTATTTATAGAATTGCCATATCCCTTAATCTGAATATGGCTACCCATTACCTCGGTGAAATTAAATGTTTCAAAATCTGTAGTCGCACCACTTGTGATAAAATGCCCGCTATTAGAATTTAGAACAGGTACAAAATTAAGGCCATCTGTGGATATATATATATCAAATTCGGCAGTACGCTCATCTCCTTTCCACCAGGCTATATTCAGATGATCAATCAATTGCAAACCACCTATTAATTCAAACTGGATAGTGGCTAAATTATTGGGAGGCTGAGATAATCTAGACCATCTTGATATATCTCCATTGAGAATACCATCATTAATATTCTGTGGACCTTCTTGTGTTGTTTGAGAAGATGGATCTCCTCCACTTGCTGCAGTATTCGAATAAGTCAAGACCTTGCAAGAGGATTGGTTGTCTCCACAAGAAATAAACTCATTCATATCGTATCTATCCTTTGCCGGAATACTTCCAGAATTCAATATAAATTCAGGACCTAGAGATGGGCTTGCAACATTTAAATACAAACTAGCAGGCAAATTCTGATTACCAATTGTATTATCCCATGTGATCACTCCATTCACATTATTTCCATGAAGGAAAGTGTTATTAATTCCACTTTGAATCGTTATTTGATTCGAGCCAGCGGTCAGTTCATTACCCACAATATTTTGGTCATGAGAAAAATCTAATACATCAATATTACCCGTTTCTACTCTGTTTCTAAAATAAGTATTGCCAGGACCACTCGGACCCCAAAAATCAGCAATTGCGACACGCTGAACAATATTGGCTTCAAATAAATTCATACTGGGGTAATGTCCATGAATAGAAATATCTGGTGCCGTTGATGAAAACTCCCATGTCGGATCTCTGCTATAATTATACCCAAACACATTGCCATTAGCTCCGACATGGACCATCATTGAATGTCTAAGTGTTTCAAAAATATTATTCTCCACCAAGCAATTTGTCGTGTGTTTAGCTAATTCAACACCATAAGCATGTCCACCTCCTCCATAGTCATGAGACTCATGAAAATAGCTAGATCTAATTTCAATGTTTAGCGCTTGAGTCACATTCACATGAGATCTAAATGTCAGCTTACTCTCTACATTTTCAATCAAGCAATTTGCTGCATTTTTAATTTCAATCGTGTGCCCATCTCCAGCAATCAATCTCTCCATATATAAATCTGATATTTTAATATTTTCTACTAAGCCAGTAGGTCGTACTGATGGCTGCCAATTTTCATCAAGTGGAATATTCAAAGCTGGATCGAAGTACAATGTATTGCCCGCAATTTGTGTCACTTTTACCATTTGGCCTACTGCTTGCTGAGCCCATGATTGATTCCAATTAGATTGTGTGTACATGACGTCGGGGTCATTTTCCAAATAGAGTTCAGCATAAGAGCCGACTGTAAATCCAGCACTGTTTGACACTTGAATTGAGTTTACGTTTCTTGGATAAGATCCGATAATGTCAACAGGAGTTCCGTATTGAAATGTAAGTATTTGTATACAATCTCCATTGGGATCTTGAGATGACGACAAATCAAAAAGTAGTTTACTTTCTGATGGACATTCACCTCTAAGACTGACGCCCGATTTTAGCACGAGTGAGTTTTTGATGAGATAGCTTGCTGGTGGAAAGTAAAGTTCTGTACCAGATGTTGCCTGCGAGATCAAATTTTGAATTCCAGGACCATCATCATGTATACCATCCCCAACGACATCTGATGCTTCAAGTACATTTAGTATAATTACTGGAATTGGAATATTCGCATCTAAGCCAGCTTGAGTCCAATCAACTATATTATTAGGATCAAATGGGGCTTGTGCTCTCGTTGCAAAGGACAAGAAATAGAAAAAAAATAAGCTAAACCAAATTCGTTTCATGTTAGTCATGTAATGATGTGAACTCCCTTTCTATTTTACTGGGAAAATATACGACAATCGAATCACGCAGTAACAGAAAGCTAAGGGCAAAGTTTCTGATTTCAGATAAAATGTCTGATAAGCGCATCAAAGTCAGTTTCAATTCTGATAAGAATTACAATAATTAAAATAATTGACAAACCATCCTTTTACAAAATTATTTAGCGGCTCACCCCTACGGGTGATTTCTAGTTCATCTGCTTGAATTAATATTGCATCGTTATTCAACTTTCAGTCTGCAGATAGTAAAGCTGAACTTTTTATTCTTAACCACTTTTAAACATTAAACCAATGAAACAAACATTGTTTTATACGATTGCAAGTTTATTATTTGCATTCGTGTCTTATGGTCAATGGTCAGGCACAAGCGATGAACTATTGACTTCTGGAGACGCCACTATTGAATCCAACATTCCGAATCTAATTTTTAATGATTTACCAGGACCGATTACAGGTTCCGCATTGAGATCCGGTATAGTATTTAAAGAAAATGGCAACAATAGATTGTACAATTTTTATAGCTCAGGCAGAAATGAAATTTATTGGGCAGACAATGATGGATGGGTCGATGCTGAGGGGAGCTCAAATGTATTGTCGTTAGATCTTGACTTAAATGATATGAATTCTTCAACTAGAGGATTTGTACAGTTTGGTCCTAAAGACAATATCCACTTAGACTTTGATCACAATGAAATTCAAGCAAGAAACGATTTAGGGACAGAAGCTCTATTTATAAATAACATTGGCGGAGATGTTGTTATAGGAAATGCCGTCTCAAACGGTGGATTGCATTATGACAGAAGTGAAGGAAAAGTTGGGATAGGGACAAATATCCCTAAAGACGAACTACACGTGATGGGTAAAGCTAGAATACAAAATGAGACCCCTAATTTAAAATTCATGGATGAGAATGATGTCCAAAAAGCGATTTTCCAATACTCCACTGGGAGTCAATCGTCAGAATTAGCAATATTCTCAACTGATAACATGACTCTTTATGCAGGTCTTCTTGGCGCAAAATTATCTCTTTTAGAAAATGGTAATGTGGGTATTGGTGAGACCAATCCAGCATACACACTTGACGTCAACGGTGATGGTAACTTCACAGGAGAACTAACAGCTGCTTCAGATCTAAGACTTAAACATAATATCAAGACATTAGAAAATGCCTCTCATATCCTTAACAAGCTTAATCCTGTGTCTTATGAATTTAAACATGAAGCCTATCCTGATTTATCTCTATCAGAAGGCGTTCGCTTAGGTTTGATTGCCCAAGAAGTTGAAGATGTTCTCCCTAGTTTGGTCTCCGTAAAAAGTCAAATCACTGAAGAAGATGGCACATTAAGCCAGTACAAATCTTTGAATTATATTGACTTGATTCCTATTTTGATTAAGTCGCATCAAGAGCAGAGCGCGTTGATTGGACAATTGAGAGATGAGATAGAACTTCTCAAATCTGATACATCAAGATAAGCACCTAGAATCGAATATGCCTGCTAAGAAGAATACTGTATTGTTTTGAATTAGCGGTAATAATCGAAATGAATTAGAAAAATTGGTTTTAGATTGTTAGGAGCTCGGTCAATCACGATTGAGCTCCTATTGATTTGCACTCTTTGATTGGACTCCTTTTGATAAGGCTATAGATTCGTTTTGGTATTCGTGTAAACTGTCAAAATTTTCTGTAAGAGTGCTGATCTATTCTCTACACAAAATTTTTGATTGATGTGCTTGAGGTGTGTTTTTAATGTGTTATTGCTAATATCTTGAATAGCTTGAATTGACTCATAAGATTCACCCTCAACAATGAGTTGGACGATTTCAAATTCCTTAATAGTCAATGGCACAGTGGTAAGACTTTCCATTTTTTCTAAACTCATACGTTGCTGATCTGATTCAGCCTTAAACTTAGTTAGAGCCACTTCAATAGAAGATCGTAAATCAGCCTTACCATATGGCTTGACGACATACCCATATGGAAGCGTCTTGCTGGCACGATCAATTGTATAGTTATCTGCAAATGAGGTTAAGTAGACAAACGGTATCTTTTTAATTAGATTGATTTTTTCTGCAACAGCTATACCATCGGCACTTCCTTTAATGCTAATGTCACATAAGACTAAATCTGGTGTATGAAAACTCAAGTAATCAATGGCTTCATCAGCATTGTCTATTATTTTTATTGGTAGGTATCCTAGTTCTTTTAGCATTTGGTCTAATTGCATAGCTACCATGATTTCATCTTCAATGATAAGGATACGCTTTTTCATAAATTACGCAGCTCTTAGATCATTGAATAAAAGTGTAAAGCAAGTGCCATGACTATTGTCAACCTCAAGCTGACCTCCCAGTTGAGAAGAAAATGCCTGTACCATTCTTAGACCAAATGAACCTTGCTTAATATTATCTAAATCCACATCACCGACCTCTCCATCATCAGCCACACTTAGCATGAATTTTTGTGACTTGAGTTGTTTGAGCCTAACTTGAATCAGTCCTTTGTTTTCGTCAACAAACGCATGCTTTAGGCTATTACTAATTAACTCATTCAAGATCAATCCTAATGGGATCAGTGTATCTAGGTCTAGTATTAATTCATCTATGTCTAATTCGAGTTTAACCTCTTGTTGAGACATATGATAAGACTCAAATAAATTCTGAATAAGCTTTCTAAAATACAGCTTAACATCTACTTCTGCTAGATCATCATTTTGATACAGTTGCTGATGAATGTAACTCATCGACATAACTCTATTTTGTCCTTCTTGCAATGCAAACTTGACACCATCATCATTCGAATCGACATATTGTAGATTGAGTATTGACGAAATCAACTGTAGATTATTCTTTACCCTATGGTGTACTTCGCGTAATAATATTTCCTTTTCCGTTAGCGCTTTGCCTAGTGCTTTTTCTTGCACTTTAGATTTGCGATATAGCCGATATAAGCCAATCAATAGAACACCCAAGACAAGTCCACCGATCAGTGCCAGCCAAAACCGCCGATTGGTTTGCGCTATTTTTTGTTGATCGATTTCCTTTTCCAATTGCAATACTTGTATAGTGGAAGCTTTTTTCTCAGTCTGATATTTAATTTCAAGTTCGTTGACTTTTTCATTCGCTTCCAGACCATTCATTTCTTTTTCTATTTCATGATATTTTTCCATATAGGCCAATGATTTTTGGAAATCCGATGTAGACCTGTAGGCTTCATGCAGCCTACGAAATAGACTCATAGAATCAAATTTAGTCCCGCCTATTTTATTTCTGGAAACGAGTTCTTCTAATAGTAAAACACCCTCTTCATATTGCCCAAGATCTACGAGCGCAGAGCCAATTATTTTTTGACTATTTAAAATGAGTGTAGGGTCACTTATTTCATTCGAAAAGTCTAACGCAAGACGAGCCATGTCTAAAGCATAGTCTGGTTTTTTTTGAGCCAATGAAAGACGTCCAATATTCAAATAGTCATAGAGCATACCGACTTTGTCTTCATTCTTTTCATTAAGTGAGAGACTTTTGTGGTGATAATGCATAGCCGAGTCAAGAAGGTTCTTCCTTTCTTGACATAATCCAATATTGGAATAAGCAATTGATTTGCTTAAATCTGAATCGAAAATCTTAGCAAGATTCAAAGATTTCAAATGGTATTCAATCCCTTGATCGACTTGATCCATATACATTAGAAAGTACCCAATTGAAGAAAGAGAATTGATCATGTAGGCCGTGTCTTTTATCGCTTCATAATGAGATAGTGCTTCACTAGAATGTTTCATTCCATCTTCCCAATGCCCCAGTCTTTTATAAAGGTTACTCAACACCATATGCACATTGGCAATCCTCTTATCACTAAGTCCTTCTAATTCCAAGCAGTTGAGCAAGTATTCTTCGCTTGCATCAAATTCACTTAAATTTTTATAGATAACACCTGAATGGTAATAGATTACAAATTCATCTGTATGAGATCGGAGACCAGCATTTGTTTCCAGAAGTTGTAGTAAATTCAGTGCTAAGTGGGGTTTGTTTCTTCGCCAACGTTGCACGTGAGTCAATAAGAATTTTGCTTTAATAGAGTCATGTGCCATTGTATCCATTATAACGACAAGGCTATCCAGTTCCTTAGCTTGCTTGTCACTTTGAGCAATGCCAGTAGCAGGCAGTATTACTGTAATGCCAATCAAAATTGTTTTTATGCAATTGACGATGTTCAAATGAATAAAAATTACTTAATGATGTTAATAAACTTATAATAATGGACCTGACAATTATTGAAGTGTATTCACCAAATCATCCTATTCTACAGAAGCCGAAGTCCATTAGTCCTACTGTAAGTTACTGTATTTATGTTTAAATTATCAATTCTAGTAGGCTAATGAGTCTAATATTTTCTACTTTCTATTTACGTTTTTTATTCAAAAGTTACTTCATTACTCGTCTTACTTTGTGGCTCACTCTTTGAACATCTAAAACTCGAAGACACTAAGCTTCACAAAAGAATACACAAAGAAATGAATGTGGATTAAGAAATAAGTTTTGCTGATTAAAGTGTAACTTAAGTGTGTTAAAAGAGACACAATCAGAACTTAGTTTAATCCAAGGTGCTGATAAATTTTAAATAATTAAGAGATGTTTATGTCATGCCAATGAAATAAAGTAACTATTTGAAGGTTAACTATTTACGAGCATATGAAGTATTCAGGATTACATATTATCATTCTTACTGTTTTAGTCGCTTTTCAAGGACTGGGACAAGAAATCAGATCTGTCAATGTAGCAGAAAAAGTTTGGTATGAAGTACCAGTATTAAGACTTAACTTTTATATGATGGGCAAAGATGTTGTTGACGAGTCCATCACCTTAAAAATTGGTGAAAACGTTGACTACCTGAATCAAGAATTTGAAGGCAAAGTAAAATTTGTACTCAACGAACTCGTCATGGATAGTCAACATGCGTATTTGCCCGACCTCCACATCGACTTTTTTAAACAAAGAGGCTATCGGTTAAATCAACTCATACACCCCATCGAGAAGAAGGGCTCGATTAACGTCTATCTTTTTGAGACCTACAAACCTGAAGACCAAGATGCTGCCTTGATGGGCTTTACACCTATCCTTCGTATGCGTCAATCTTCCTATGATGCTAACAGCCCGCGCTTTGATCGAATTTTCATTGCCTATCCAGGACTAGAAGATATGTCTACCCTTGTTCATGAAATGGGGCATTTCCTAGGACTCAGACATCCATGGGAAATGAATTCTATTGATCAAGATTTAATGGGCTTGGTGTCAGATGACATTATGAAAGTGAACCACATGACATACGAATTTAGTGTGAGTGATTTTACAGATGAACAGCTAGAACGTATGAGAGACTTTGCTCTCCGCTTCCGCAAATATTTAGTTGAAAATGTTGAGCAGGAATATAATTGACTCCCTTTTGTTGTAATGTTGAGCTTGCCTGCCGGCAGGCAGGTGTTGAGCGTTGGAGCGAAGCGGACATCCCGTAGTGAATGGTAGTGTTGAGTGTTGAATTGGACCTGGATTCGCCCTTGTTGGACTCCGATCCAAAAAGTTCTATAATCAACTATGCTGTTGGCTTGGAAACCAACAGTGCCACTTTTAAATTTTGATTTTCATTTTGATTTTGATTCCACCTAATTGGACTTCCATCCGACAAGATTAAAATATAACAGTACTATTGGTTCGGAGACCAACAGCGGCACTTTTATTTTGATTTTGATTTTGATTTTGATTTTGATTTTGATTCCACCAAATTGGACTTTTATCCAACAAGATTTAAATACAACTGTGCTGTTGGTTCGGAGACCAACAGCGGCACTTTTATTTTGATTTTGATTCCACCTAATTGGACTTCCATCCGACAAGATTTAAATACAACTGTGCTGTTGGTTCGGAGACCAACAGCGGCACTTTTATTTTGATTTTGATTTTGATTCAAATTTTGATTCCACCAAATTGGATTTTTATCCAACAAGATTTAAATACAATGTGCTGTTGGTTCGGAGACCAACAGCGGCACTTTTATTTTGATTTAAATTTTGATTTGATTTAAAAAAGAGCAACCCTTATCAATGGCTTTTCAAAGGGCTGCTCGGGTGTTGCTTTTATAAAACAGTCATTTTTTCTGTATACACGTTAGAGTCTGTTGACATCCGAACTAGGTAAATACCTGATTCTAATCTTTTAGTCTGGATTCGTTTATAATAATTTCCAAAGTTTTCGTAATCGTGAATGATAATGGAACTTAAAATTTCTCCTTTTTTATCCAATACTTCTAATTTTACCTGTGTCGGCTGAGGTAAATAAAAATGAACAGTCTGTGCTTCTAGCTGCTCTAATGAATATACATTCAGGGATTCGACTGGTCGCTTTTTAGATTTCAACAGTTTTTGTTTGGTATCGCCTTCCATCACCATGATTGCTGCACTTCCACAATCTTCAATTTCAGCAAGAAATTCTGCACCTGAAGACACTTCAAATCCTGCATTCAATACAATTTGCATACCTGCCTTATAATTGACATCAGAAGACGTCAGTGCGCTGCCATTTGACATAAGAGCCTTAACGGCATGATAAGAAGTCATATCCATAATTGCGTCATTAATAAACATGGTATCGACCTGACAATCTAACTCTATAGATGTGTATCCTCTGCATTCGCAATCGCTGGTGTAATGATCGTTATACGTATAATTAAAGCCGTCATCACATTCTGCACCTCGCTCAGGGCATCCTTCCACATCAAATGTCACTTTACTTAGACCTCTACAAGCCGCTGGATTATCCAAAGACGTGATCATGATGTATCGTGCTGCCTCTCCATTAAAATTGGGGCCTGTAAACCCTGGATAACCTTGATTGCCTGGAGCAAAAGTCCATGTATAATTTCCTAAGGTATACCAGGTATTCCCATCAACTGAATAGTCAATGACTACATTCCTAAATCCACGATTTGTTAATCCTGAAACATTATAATTCCACACGTGTGATGATTGGACTGTGTATATAGTACCCAAATCATAATGTATCCAATGATATCCAGATCGCGCTGCCACATAAGGATTCGTACCTGCATCACAAGACAACCACGCATCATCAGCTCGATTATCAAGTTCGTATGTTGCTTCGCAATAATCGAATGTTTCATAGACAACTGATGGATCATCACAGGGCACACCAGTATTGCCACCGCAAGGTGTACCGACGCATTCACAATTTTGAATTTGATCATTGGCAGTGTAAGGCTCACCATCATTACAACTTTGCCCTGCAGGCAAGCAAGCTAATTCACAGGTGTAGTCAAATACATAGGTTGAGGAGATGCGATGCCAGCTGTCATCATCCAACTGATCACTCTTCCAGAAGACACCAAAATTATGTCCCCAGTTTGGTACAGTCTGATGCAATTCAAAATAATAATAGGTATTGGCTTGGAGAGTTATCTGCCCCAAGGTCTGGAGTGGATTATCTGTATGATCTAATGGATTAGCTCCATAGGGCGTCTCTATAACATGAGCATCTATATTTGAAGGAGAAGCATTTGAGCTCAATTTAAATTTTACATTGCGTATCCCCGTAATATTAAAATCATATGAGCCAGAGGACGGCACAATTAAATACCCTTGAATTAAAACACCGTAATCTTGGATATAATCTCCCCAGTCAGCCGTTAAGCCTCTTGGATTAATTTGCATCCGATCTGGCATCGTCGGGTAATCAGCATCTGCATAAAGATCATCAAGTTCACTCCCTGCTAAATTATCATAAAAATAGGCTTGCACTTTTCCTCGTTCACCAATACAGGCATTATTAGTATTAGGTGTTCCTATACAATTGCAGTTCCCATCATGTTGATCATTACTAGTCGAACCGGCTCCATCATGACAAGGCGTGCCTTTAGGTGGACAAGGATCATCACAGGTATCCGTCAAATACTGAGAAGTGATTAATGTCCAAGTAGTCAGAGACACAAAATTATTTCTCCAATATAGATTCGCATGATCTCCACCTCCACCCTCGCGATTGTGAATCTCAAAATAATATTGCTGATTGGCATTTAGATTAATAACTGTTGATGTTTGACTTGGATATTTATCATGCTCATCTCTTCCTGTCCATCCATCAACATAGGCTCGTTCAACAAGGTTAGCCGCGGATGCATTTGTACTTAGGTAGAAATAGGTATGATCATCACCTGTGACATTAAAGGTCACTGGCCCCGCAGTCGGCACACTAATAAAGCCTTTAATGACTGCACCAAAATGATCTGCATAGTTCATAGGAGACGCCAGAGAATTTAAGATTTTAAATTCATCCGGGCCGTTAGGATAGGTATCATCAACATATAATTCTCCCATGTCGTAATAAGGTAGATCCCCAAAATAAAACCATTTGACCTGCCCTGGATCACCGATGCATTGAGCCTGAGTATATGACAGACAAATGAAATTTAACAGTATAAAAAATAGAATTCGAGTCATTGTTTTTAATTTTGAATTAGGAGAATAAACCTAGAGGTGAACTACCTGGTGAGTGTGAATAAAAATTACTCAAATTGGGTAACACATAGTCTAGATCATTCGGTGACACGCCAAACCAAAGTGCTATATCCGCATATAATTCATCTACAGAAGTTGTCGGAATAAACCGACCTCGCTCGTCCAGATTCAAATCGTTGTTTAATGTCAAGTCTGGATACTCTCCAAATACATTACGCCCATTGACAGCTCCGCCCATGATCATACTATTCCCGCCCCAGGCATGATCCGATCCATTGCCATTCGACGTTAATGTTCGACCAAAATCAGAGATCGTCAAGACGGTGACATTATCCTGCATATTGATATCCTCCATCGAGGAGAAAAATTCACCCAGTGCATTATCCAATACAGGAAGCATACCCGCTTGATTATCTAGTACTTCGTCATGATGATCCCAACCTCCAAACGTCGTAAAAAAGATTTGACGATTAGCACCCAAGTGATTTTGTACACTTATAACGTCTGCCATCATCCGCATATCTTGAGATAAATTCGTTGGAGAAAAAGCAGTTGGATACCCTGGTCGTTTCGCCAATCCACTTTTAAAAACATTAACTGCATCAATGGTTTGATTGGTTAAGTCAGCATAGGTACTTTGAAAAATATTAGCATAGCTTTGTTCTACAATCGAACTAATAGCATCATTACGTTTATCCGTTAGGAAGCCAGAACTACTGCCATATGGAGACAGTGATTGAATGCCTATATCAGCTTCATTTGCACTATTACTGATTGCATATTCCACAACGGTATTCCCTGCTTGAAATCGATTCTTTCCATCTAGAGAAATATTCATGGAAATCTCATCTATGGTATTCATGTCTTTTAGCATATCTGCCATTCGCCCTCCGACACCAACTGCACTTCGATCTTGAGGAACAGAAGTCTGCCATTGCATGATTTGATCTGCATGAGAATATAAACCAAGAGGCAACTGCTTCGATTCATTGTAGACTTGATTTTTATTCATGACAGGTTCGATCAAGGTTCCAATATTGGCTATGAAGGATAAGTTTTGATTATCGAACAGGTTTTTTACGTAGGGCATCCCCGGATGAACACCAAATGATTTAGACGAATTATTTGGATTTAAGCCTAAAAAATATGGACTGCCATTGACTGTAAGTGGCAAGGCAAGATCAGCCCTTAATGCGGCGTAATTATTATATTCTGCTTGATCAGTTGGCACGAGTATATTATGCGAATCTGACCCTCCAGCTAGTAGAACGCAGACGATCGCTTTATAATCACCGCCCGCTCCTATTATATGAGGTCGCGCTGCTGCGGCATTAATCATCCCAAGATTGAGGACTGAAGACAAAAATGCGGTAGAGCCTATCGCAGCGCAACTTGCTTCTCCGAGGAATTGTCTTCTTGAGTACTTTCTTTTCTTTGACATTATAATTGGATTAAACTATGATCAATTGGTTATCGGTTTATTAAATATTCTGGCGAGCTCATGATTAAGTAAATAGCCATCCTCACTCTGAGTTGTCGGCTGTATGCTTTATCATTTTCACAATACATGACACAGTCGGGCATGGGGACATTTGGATCACAGTTTGGATCATGACCTTCTTGACCTGGAGGAGGACACCAGGGAAGACATTCAAGGTCACAATCTCTAGTATCGATCTCAAAATGACTAATAGCTTCTTCTATGGCATCAAGATTGGGTTGGGTCATTTTTCCATGAGCCAATATCATATTCAATCGATCGAGTAATTGGGGTGTTAGCTCAGGATCGCTGGCAAACACAAGCTCATCAGAAAAATCAAAATCAGCTTGCTCGTCTGAATATGTCTCCCATTCTTCACCATATATCCCCCACTCATCAGAATGTTCATCATCGACTATCCAATCATTCAATGCATTGAAATACCCAGATATAGATTGAGTATTCGTGATTTGAAATTCTGGTGCCACCTTGTCGGCTGCTTCTATATCGCCAATTGGTTGGAAATCAGATTGGAAAAAATTGAATACACTTGGAGAATAAAATGGCTTCTGCCCAACATAGTTATACACACCTTCCATCGCATTTCTAAAATTGCCACTTGATGTATTCAAATCGAATGCTTTACATAATTGCATATATCTGACAAATGGTTCTCTCAACATCCCGTGCGTATTATCATCTGCTGCAAAACAACTGCGTGCTTCCTCGTCTAACAAAATGGCTTTGATTAGTGCTTTCATATCACCTCGAGTCGAACCATATTGACTTTGACCATTAAAGGCTTCAGCTACTCGTTCGACATATCCAGGACTTGGATTAGAAGTCACTAAGCGTTGAATCATAAATTTGCCAAAAAACGGCCCCACATTAGGGTGGTTAAATAAATTATCAAGGGCATCAGCTACATCTGCATCACCATTAACCGGATTTCGATTCGGTACGACAAAACCATTAAGTAAATTTTTAGAACCTGGTTCATGCTCTGCATCCACCATTACAATATTGCTTAAATATGTCTCTTCATAGTCCATTGGCCCACATCCAAATGTGCAGTATGGATTATAGTAAGTCATACCGGTGAATATTTTTGCGAATTCAGCAATATCCACATTGTTATATGTCTCAATAGGATTACCGCTGTTATTCGTCTTGCAGCTGCCATCTAAATTTAATTCACACAAACCAATCGAAAACAGCTGCATGATTTCGCGGGCATAGTTCTCGTCTGGAAAGGTCCCTTCGACCACATTTGTTTTAGGGTTGTTCATAAATGTCAAATACTCAGCCATCGCGGGATGGTAGGTCACATCTTCTAAAAGTGTCCTGTAATTGCCAAAGGCATTGTCGAGCAACATATCATAATAAGAACCAAATGCATATGCATTGTCTCCAAAACCGGAGAAGGAAGAAATGACAAATATTTCACTGAGAGCCAGAGCGATTCGTTGTCGAAGAGCGTCTGGAGATGCCATTGCATATTGCCACCAAGCAAAATCAAAATAATACCTATGAGCCCCTTCATCCATGGGATCATTAATCGCATTATTTTTGATCGTCTGATACTCGACGACTTTGCCCATAACGTCGAACGGGCGGGTGATAGAGAACTGTTGATCAATCCAGTCCTCTATACCCATTTGAGCTACTTGTTCAATTGCTTCATAACTTCCACCGTAAGATGCTTGAGACAGAAATCTTGATGCTGCATTGAGGTTAGGTAAAAATCCTTGGCTGCTAAGCGTATTTTGCCCAGCAGAATTGTTGGTAGAAGAACTTGTGGTGACGACAACACCATCCGCATTACCTTCTCCAATTGTCGTCGATTGACAATATGATGGAGATAAACCAAGGATAAAAAAGGAATAAACACAGAGAATGATTTTTAATTTTTTCTTCATAACAATTGTAATACGTGAGATGATGAGATAACCCTACCAAGAATTTTAAAAAAAATATAAGATTACAAAATGGGAAGTTTGTAGCTGATTAAGACGACTCCTTAATCTGCAACAAATATAAAATGAAGCGAATGATTTTCACTACAGATAAACCCTAAGCTTTAAGTCACATATTTTCAAAAAGCCAAATATGTAATTCGGAATCATATATAAAAATACGCAATATCAAATAACACTTTAGTTGGTTTTGTACGACCTTTACGATACATTATTCTGTCAAAATAAACATTTAACATTTTTTAGGCTAAATACTTGATTGATTGAAATATTATAATTAACTTAAGATTAACTAAAACTCTTAATTATGGCAGAACTTTTACTAGTATTAAGCGTATTTGCAGTGTCTGCTTTATTTACTTACGCATTATATGCAGTAGGTGTACTTAAAGAAGATATGTAGAAAAACCAGATTGTTGCAAATCAAAAATTAAAGCGGAGCTTCACTTAGTTGTGGCTCCGCTTTTTAGTTATACACCTATCTAGTGCTCTGTCAAGATATACCTGACTAGTGCTTTTGGCGTATTTTGCACATGCACGTCGTTACAGAACCAGCCTTGATAGCTAGGCTATCAGACCGAACCTGCGCCTAGTTCATATACAAACTACGCTCAAATTCAACCAGTCAATATATACTTGACAAAGCACTAATTAATTATATCATTAACGTAACCTTAATAGCCTTATAGCAATCGCTATCGTCTTATAGATGTTACCTTTAAATAAAATAAAGTTTCTTTGCTATGAGACTACTTACTCTTTTCGCTATAATCGCTCTAGGCCAGACTTACATTTCGGCTCAGCTTATTCAGGATCAAGATGCCTTAGACATTGTGCATGAGCTAGAAAAAAAATATAATAGTTTTGAGTCATTAGAGGCAACATTCAACCTGATAATAGAGATTCCTGAAGAAGAATCGATTATTCAATCTGGCAACATGATTCAAAAAGGGAATGCCTATTTCTTACACACTGAATCTCAAGACATCTATTCAGACGGCAAATCAGTTTGGGTACATCTTAAAGATGATAATGAAGTGCAGATCAACAGTGTCGAAGAGGATGAAGCATCTTTAATCAATCTGTCTCCCAAAGGTATCTTTGCCTTATTTGACGAAGAGACCTATGAGTATGCCATCGTAAAGAAGGAAGGATCAATCAATCAGATAGAATTCAAACCTATGGATCAGGATTCTGAATTTTCAAAAATCAGAATTAGCGTAAACACGAAATCCAAAGCCCTTATACACACCAAGGTCTTCTATAAAGATGGCATGAGATCCACTCTTGAGGTCGGCCAAGTAACAACCAATCAGACCTATGATGCTCAGCAATTTATATTTGATGTAGATGCGCATCCAGGTGTTTATGTTGAAGATCTTAGGATCGATTAAATGTTATCACTTTAGAACGACTGACTAAACAGATCAAATGAGAATGATAAAATAAGGAATTGATAAAATGATCTTCTATTTTAGTGCCGAAATCTAAATAAGATCCATTTTTGAAATCCCTGTTCGTAACACCATTTGCCCATTTTATAAAAGGACGGATCAACGCCTCTAGCAAATTAGCATTAGAACACCAAGACCGCATCCGACAATCATTAATTGTTAAAGCAGCAGCGACAGCATTTGGGAAGGATCATCATTTTGACCAGATTAAGAATTATTCAGATTTCAAAAAACACATTCCTATCAAAGACTATGAGGGTCTGCGATCTTACTTTGACCAAGTAAAAGAAGGTGCATCAGATATGCTTTGGCCAGGCAAGCCACGCTATCTGGCAAAAACCTCAGGTACAACATCTGGTATAAAATACATTCCCGTTTCTAATGACAGTATCAGCAATCATATGGATACTGCACGCAATGCGCTCCTTAATTTTACGGCCAAACAAAATGATACATCTCTGTTTGATGGCAAGCTGATGTTTTTATCTGGCTCACCAGCACTGTCATTACAAGGCGGTATCAAAACTGGTAGACTCTCTGGAATTGTTAATCACGAAATCCCTTCATGGGTCAAGGGAAACCAACTACCATCTTACAACACAAATTGTATAGATGATTGGGAAACAAAATTAGAACAAATCATTTTAGAAACGCACGATCAAGACTTACGCGTTATCAGCGGCATCCCACCGTGGGTGCAGATGTTCTTTGAACGGCTCATCGAGTATACGGGTAAGTCTACCATTAAAGAGATCTTTCCCAATCTTAGTGTATTTGTCTATGGCGGTGTGAATTATGCGCCATACAAGAACTCCATCGAAACGTTAATCGGAGGCAGCTTACCATCACTCGAAACCTATCCGGCATCCGAAGGCTTTATTGCCTTTCAAGACAATGTCAACAATGATGGTCTACTTCTCAATACGAACTCTGGTATTTTCTTTGAGTTTGTTCCAGCTAACAAGATATTTGATGACAAGCCAGACCGCCTCACGCTAGCAGATGTCGAGCTTGATAAAGACTACGCGATCATTATCAATAATAATGCAGGACTCTGGGGCTATAATATTGGTGACACCATTCGCTTTGTCAATAAGGATCCGTATAAAATCATTGTATCTGGCAGAATCAAGCACTTCATTTCCGCCTTTGGTGAGCATGTGATAGCCAAGGAAGTCGAGCAGGCTATGATAACAGTTGCGAATAAACACCAACTACAGATTACCGAATTTACTGTTGCTCCACAAGTAAACCCACCCGACCAGTCACTCCCCTATCATGAATGGTTCATCGAGTTTGAACATGTTCCCCATGACCTAGATCAGATTGCAAAAGAATTAGATGCAGAGATGACGAGTCAAAATATTTACTATCTAGACTTAATCGTTGGCAACATCCTGCAACCGCTAAAAATAACGGCATTGTCCAAAGGATCATTTCAGCGCTTTATGGAATCGCAAGGTAAACTGGGTGGTCAGAATAAGGTGCCACGGTTGAGTAATGATCGGGAGATTGTTGATTTATTGAAATAATTATAAATAAATCTACCTTCTAGCATATAATCATATATCGATTAGCATTCTATTCGAATTTTTAAATATTTCTCTCTATACTTACACGATATTTATCCTTGATCATGATGAATAAAAAACAACTTTTTTACAAATTATTTAATGCTCAAACAGAATTAGATGTCGAGCAGATCATACTATCAAATCCACAATTAGGTGATTCCAATAATTGGCAACCTTTAGGTGGTAATAAAAGTAACTTCAGCATTGTAAAGAATCAGCAATCAAATCCTATTGCGGCTCTGATTGAAAAGATCACCAACTCTATTGATGCAATCTTAACTAAGAAATGCTTTGAAGCTGGAATTGATCCTAAAAGTGAAAAAGCTCCAAGCTCAATGCAAGAAGCATTGGATAGTTTCTTCCCTGATAATCAACAATGGGCTCAACTTGCTTCCTTTAGAAAACAGCAAGCAGAAGAGCTTCAGATTATTGCTGACGGTCCTAAAAGACAAACAGGAGTTATCTTCTATGATAATGGAGAAGGTCAACATCCAGAAAAATTTGAAGATACATTTTTGTCTTTGCAGAAAAGTAATAAGAACAATATTCCATTTGTCCAAGGGAAGTATAATATGGGTGGAACAGGAGCTATAGTGTTTTGTGGCAAAAAAAGATTTCAACTCATTGCTTCAAAGAGATATGATGGAACGGGTGAATTTGGATTTACAATTATTAGGGAGCATCTACTCTCAAGTCAAGACAATGCAAAAGAAACCTGGTTTGAGTACTTAACTTTGGATGGTATTATCCCCTCATTTCCAATTACAGAATTAGAGCTTGGCTTAGAAAATAGGAAGTTCAAAACTGGGACAGTAATCAAACTATATAATTATCAATTTCCAACAGGCTATTCTGCTTTTTCGCAAGACCTTAATCAGAGTGTCAATGAATATCTTTTCAGGCCTGCCTTGCCTATTTTAACCAAGGATAAAAAAGAAAGATATCCACTAAATAAAATACTTATTAACAATGCATTCGGGTTAAGCAGACGGTTGATTTCAGAAGAGAAAGAATATCTCGAAGAAAAATTTTCAGATGAGTTTGAAGATAGTCTGATTGGAAAGCTAAAGGTCTCTTGCTTCGTATTTAAGCGGAAGGTTAAAGATTGGGATGCAAAAAAAGCGAAAGATGAGATAAGAAAACGCTATTTCAAAAACAGGATGTCAGTTATGTTTACCATGAATGGTCAGATACATGGACATTACACTACAGAATTCATCACACGTTCACTTAAGATGAACCTTCTAAAGAATTATTTATTGATTCATGTCGAATGTACAGGAATCAATTACGGTTTTAGAAAGGAACTATTCATGGCATCTAGAGACAGGCTCAAAGAAGGAGAAGAGACACAACATCTCAGAAAATTCTTGGCTTCACAATTAGGAAAGTCAGGCTCTAGATTAAGAGAGATAGAGAGAATGAGAAAACAAGCAGTAAATATCGATTCTTCTTTGGATACAAAAGATCTCATAAAGAACTTATCAAAGGAAATGCCACTGAATAGTGACTTAATGAAGTTGCTAAACCAAACTTTCAAACTAGACCAGTTTGATGCAAATGCTCCTAAGAAAGAAAAACCAAAACCTAAGAAGGAAAAGAAGCAAAAAGATGAATTCAGATTTAAGCCAGAGCGATTCCCTACTTTTTTAAAGCTTGACAAGACCAAAGAAGGAGAAATAAAAACAATTGAAATCCCTAAGGGTGGAGAAAAGAGACTCACATTTAGTACTGATGTTGAAAATGACTATTTCGATAGATTAGATGAACCAGGGGAATTACAAGTGACGATTCTTGGTCCTGAAGAGGAGTTTGAAGCAAAAGAAGGTAAGAGAGAAAGAAAAATGCCATCAGGTGAATCAAAAGTTTTGAATGTAGCTAAGAGTAGTCCTGATGAAGGTAGAATTAAGATCGCAATAGGAGCACCTGAGGAAATGGAAGTCGGAGATAAGAAAGAGGTGATGGTTTCATTAACTGGTCCAGGAGGACCTTTTGTGCAAAACTTCTTTATCAAGATTGCTGAAAAGCAAAAAGAGAAGCAAGCAAAAGAGGAGAAAGAGGATAAGGCTGATATGGTGGGATTACCAGAATTGAGATTGTGTTATGAGAGCAAAGAAGAAAAAGACGAAGGTGTAAGTTGGGATGATGCCCATGCAGCAACAGGGCAAATCATGAAACATTCTACAGTTGTTTGTATTGGTGCATCTGATAATATGTTAGAACAAATCTTCATTAATATGGAGAGTAGCGTATTGAGGGACTTTAGATCGAAGAACAAAAATAAAAACGAAGAACAAATACAAATTATTAATAAAAAATACTACACCTCTGTTTATTTCCATGTTCTCTTTCTTTATACAATCACATTAAACAGAAAATTCAGAATAACAAATGAGATGGAAGAAGATATTGATGTTGGGGCATACTTGCAGGATATTTTTAGTAATTTTTATACGACTTTTATTTTGAACTATGGTTCTGATGTATTGTTGGAGTCAATTGCAGAGTAACTCAAATTCCGTATTCCGCCTTTATAAGGCCTAAGGATGATTCAACTGCTGTTAAATCAACTCTTCTTTCTTTATTCTGCTGGAGCATTTTTAGAATCAGTTCAAAAATTGATATTACTCTATCGTTTGAGTTATCGAAATCATCTTCTGTCAAGAGTCCAATAGGTATAGTTCCCATAAATATGTAAAAGAACAATCTACCTAATTGGAAGAAATCAGACTTATTATCAATTGAACAATCGAAAGAAAACTTTGGGTATTTTTCAGTCATCCATTTGTTTATTGCCTCAGGTGACATCCAGCCTACAGGTCCTATCTTTTCGCCTTCAAAATCATAGTCACCAGCTCTTGAAGCTATTAAACCAAGATCTCCCAACTTCCAAATGAAATTATTTCCATCAGGATTAGATTTGAATAAAAGGATATTATCAGGCTTAATATCACGATGATAATAATCATGACTGTGTAAATCTTTTATTCCTTTAAATATTTCATAACAATATTCAAATTTTTGTTGTTCATCAACTTCAGTTGACACTAAATATTCTTTTAAATCTGTATCAGCTTTTTCCATTACGTAATATGGGAATTCTTTCCCGTCAATCTCAACTTCACCATTGAAGTGAAACTTAACAATATTAGGAACGCCTAAATCAGTCAATTTTTGAAGCGTTTCCATTTCATTTGAAAACCTATTCGTTTTTTGTTTATATTTTGCTTTGTCCCACTTCCCAAGAGCCCGAAACTCTTTTCTACTTAAAATTCGATGGTTTGCAATTTTTATAATACAATCATCATGTTCTCCATTCAATTCTGTCAATTTAAAAACACTGGAGTTTGCTCCTTTTGAAGATTTATAATCTTTAGAAAGATAAGAGCATCTGAATTTTAAATCATCAAATAAAACTAAGTTTTTTAAATCATCAAAACGGCCATTATCTTTCGTAAGATATATGTTGGTATTGTGTAGATACATTTATTACGGAATTTGACTTGGATCAATTAAATAATAGGTATCCACACCAATAAGTGCTTCATTTGTTAACTCATAAAAATCTAAAACATCTTTGACAATATCTTCTGGTGTATCTTCTTCTTCTGAATACTCTGGATTTTGAATTTCATTTAATAGCAAAGAATTGAAAAAATAAAGCCGCTCATTCCTAGCTCTAGAAGAATTTGATTGCGTTATACAATTCCTCGTATACGCTTGAAATGCATAACAATCTGACGAAGGCAGTATGTCAGAGCTAAGTGCGATTAGAAGATCATATTGAATGTCAAATACTGCTCGGCTTACACCTGAATTCAGAGAGTCATTAAGGAACCCAAAGTAGGTGTAAAAATCATTTCTTTGATAAAGCCTAGAATTTCTTAATGGATGCCTTGCATTCAATTCTTGAAAAATTTGTGTCACTGCTAAAAACTTTCCCCTTAGTAAACTAAGATCAAAATCTGGATTAATTGATAATTCGCGGTACAGTCTGTCAACGCTTGTTTTTTTATCAGTAATTCCATATTGTAGCAGTGCCATTAATTCTCCTACTAAATCTATATCAGCCATCCTTCTCAATTTAGAATCAGTAAATAGATTCAAAGAAGTAAATGATTCGATTTCTATAAGTTCTTCAATAAGAATTTGCAATGGGTTATTGAAATGCTCTGACTTAATAATTTCGGGTCTATTTGGCTTTTCACCATATTTGTTAACTCTATAATAAACATCCTCTATAGATTCGCCTTCAAGAACATTTTGGATAATAATTACGGGTATATAATAGTCATCTATTATAGCTGAATTTCCAGATGTTTCACAATCATTTCCTGTTAAATCAGTATATATATTTCTTTTATAACCAATTACCGCCCTTGTCCTTTGTTGGCCATCCACCATATCATAGCTGCCGTCTTCCTTTAAATGCAAAAAGAAAGCTGGTAGAGGCATACCTTTTGTAATGGTGTCAATTAAGTTTTTCTTTGCAGGAAGGGACCAAATATCTTTTCGCTGATAAGGAGGATTAAGATTTAATCTTTCCTTTTCATATAATTCTAATAACTGTGCAAACTGCCAATTTTCTATGTTGTACTCCATATTTCTATCCCTATATAAAACAAGCAGCACATCCTCTTCCTTCCTCTTCCTCCCAATCAATTTCCCATTCGTCAGAGTCGGTCAAAATGTCTACTAAATTTGGTGATTTAAAATTGTTTTTAGCTCTTTTGATTCTTTTGTAATGCTCAGATTTAATGGCCTTGATTCTTTCAGGCTGAGCAAGTTCATTTAGTGTTTCTCCTTGTTGCCAAGTATAACCTTCTTTTTCATAGGCTAAAGCTTTATTAAAAAGTTCACGATGATTTTCATATAACCATACCCATTCTATCTTCTGTTGAAAGAAGCAAAAGAAACATCCGGATCTACTTCTAGAATAGAAACCAGTTTCTTCCTTTCCATTAATCTCTACTTTATATTCTCTTTTCTCATAGTAGCCAGGAACGCCAACGCCAGATTCCTTAAGAATTGAAAAGATATCACTTCTTACAAGTACATCTTCATTTTGTATAAGTGCATAATTGTCCACCTTACCTAGTGGGTAATCGGTGGTTTTAAGAAATTGGAATACCACTTTATTAAAATCTTCCGTACTACTATCCAATAAGAATCCAAGTTTAGTTTTCCTGCTGTAGCTGTTAGATAATGGAGTATTGGCTATTTCTAGTATTCTATCCTTATTATCATGAAAGCAAGACTCTTGGTACAAGCGAGCAATGAAATCTAAATTTTCATTCTTCAGTACTTTTGAAATAACACCTTCGCTCCAGATGTTCTTTCTAAATGGAAAAATAGATTGAACATTGGGCTTCTTAGATATGTAGCCTTCTCTGTCCTCATCTCCACGAATTCCAACGTACGATACAATCGGATCTTCGCCAACTATATATTTTTCAAAAGGCATTAGCTTTAACTTTTTAGTGCACCACCGAGCAGTATTGGATGGAAGATATCCTCCATAGACATCCAGAAAGTGATCAAATGGATCATGGTTTTCGTCATTAACTGCCTTGAGTATTTTGATGTCTTTACCTAGATAAACTTCTAGGTTATCTATGAGATCATAGGTTTCTTTAAGCTCCTTACCCGTGTCACAAGAATAGTATTCAATATCCAGATCAGGATAATTGTTATTCAGATATACCGCTAAAGCTGCACTGTCTTTTCCACCTGATATACCCAATACATGTTTGACGCTATTATTCATATTGATTTCAACAATTCCAAAAGTGTACCCTCAATAACTGCTTTATCTTCTTTTTTCAAAAATGATGTCAATTCCTTTTTAAGTTTGGACACTTCCTTCAACTGCTTCCTATTTAAGACTATTTGATTTTCTTTTTTCTTTTTATCTGTACCAAAGATCTGATATTTAATGGCTATCTCGGTCTTAGGATCTATGTTTTCACCTGAAAGAGAGACTAATGCATCTAATTCTTTAAATTCCTTATTTAATGAGACATAAAGCTGAATTTCATCCTCATCTGAAAAATGTTTGGCTTGCTTTCCTATTAACGCTTGAGATAGACTTGATATCCAAGCTTTTTCCTCGTCTAACTTAGAATCCATTCTCTTGACTATTGTTCGCTGCTTTGGATTTAGTAAGTGATCAATTCGATTACTGTATCTATCGATCAATTTTGCTTTGACCTTTTTGAAACTATCATCATTTATACCTAGATAATTAGCCAGATTGCTCTTAATTCTTCCTATAAGTTTTTGATCATTAAGTCTCAGCTCTCTAATTGCATTTTGTACTGAATCAGAAAATGACTTGAGCTTTTTAGGGCTTTTCTCTAAAGACTTTAAATCATAACTAAAGCATTTTGGTATATCCTCAAAAAATGTCTTTTCTAGTTCTTTAGCGTTTAGCAAGGTCTCTCTGAACTGTAAGGTTTGACTCGATAGATTTTTTTGAGTTGTCTTTGTATAGGGTGAGAGCTGTTTGTAAAAGACTAAAAATGGTTTTGCTACCTCTTGAAAGCTTTTATCATTTATTTCTTTCTTGCTGTCTTTTTGAATCAGTGATCTATATTTATTAAAGAGCTTCAATCTGATACCATCTACCTCTATAGCTTTAATGGAAAATGATTCAGCTTTCTTAAAAATGAGTTCTCCAATTTCAAATGAAAAATTAGGAATGTAAACACCATCCTTATATAATGCATATTCATCTCTGTGAATAAATAGGAAAGTAATAACCCAAAATTCAGCAAACCCATCCTTTAATTTGAATGGTCTTTTTCTAAGTAAGTCTACAAATTCAGATACTGGTCTCTTTCCCTTTTTAGTCTTTTCTATAAACTTTAAAGAAGCACTCCATAGTTTGCTATAGCTCTTATCAGAAGGCTTGCTAAAATCTGCTGAATCGATGTTGTTTCTATGTATTCCAGAATCTTCTAGTAGTGAATGGTATATAGATCTTTCAGCTGGAAACTTGTCATCCTCAAAATCTAACTGTGGTTTGTCCCAGCTGGCTATTAATGCCTTAATGTAATTTTTCTTTGATCCATGAATTGTACCAGATAATTTTGATCTGTTTATGTGTTCACTTTTTAGAACTGGAGTGGCTGTATATATTTCAGCGGTTAGGGTTGATAGAAACTTATTCAGTTCTTTCCTAGAGCTAATTTTTATCTTTTTCCCATTAGCATACCACTTAGCATTCTTTGAAAAAATTAACTGGTTCAGATCAGTTTTGAGTTCTTTTTCTGAGACTCTCCTTTTTGCTATTATCTCTTGCTTAGCAACTTTATCCAAATCTTCCTCTATCAATATCTTATCAATCAAATGAAGCTCTGAAACCATAGAGACAATCTTGTCAACCTCATTAATTAGACAGAAGACAACTGGCTCGTTTCTTTTGGTCTTTAATGAACTTGGCTTTGATGACTTATTGAATAGAATATTAATAACACCATCTATCTCTGACTGACTTTCATCAAAAGTTTTAATAGGTTCAGTTGTTAACTCGTATTTAAATATCCTAGGTGTCCCGACAGTATAACTTATAGCTTTAGCTAATTCATAATCTGCATTGAAGTAATTAAGAAGATCTTCGCTAAGCGTAGTCAATCTTCCAAGGTCTTTTTTCTTAGAAGCAATTAACTCTTCGATATCGATATCTGTACCTTCAAAGATTCCATATGAATTTCTGAATCTTTGAAACTTTAGGATTTTTTTCTCTTCAAGTGTTTTAAGTATGCTCGATGTTGAATTAATACCTAAAATCTCTTTTCCATATTTCAGAACAAAGCTTTTAGAGATTGTTGCAGTCTGATTGTGCATTAGATCTAATAAGCCCAATGTCTTAATTAGGGTTTTGCTTTCAGGCACATTCTTAACCAACAAATTGTCTGCTCGATCTAATGCAGAACTAATAACTCTCCATTTGAAGAAATCGGGATTATTTCGAGATTGGATTAGATAAGAGAAGTTGTAAACCAAGTAATCGTAAACATCACTGATAGAATAGAATGTATTTTTATGTGAGGACAAAAAACTTTTTAAACCATGCGGTTCTAAAGAAATTATATAGCTGAAAAGTGATCTTTCATTCTGTCCATACCGTTGGAAAGCGAATAGTAATGTGGAAGCTGCCAAAGGTTCCAATGGGAATAGGTTCCTGATTAGTTTATCAGAAAGGTTATTTCTTAATTTAAACAGATTAGTTTCTCGAATCTCCTTGATTAAAGGATTTGAAATCTTCTTAGCTTTCAGTTTTGGAAACTCTCTAACTATCGCCGTCGATGCCAAGTCTAATAGTTGTTCTACAGGTTCATTGAAAGGCAACTCCTTAATTCTTCCTTTTACCTTCTCCCATTCCTTTCTATCTTTTTCTTCTAAGCCTATAGAATAAGCATCAAAGTTTTGATGCAGTGTTGTTAGAAAAAGAATGTTTCTATTTTTATCGTTTGCATATTCAGCTATACGCTGAATGAAGTAAATTTCCTTTTCAGGATTATGTTTGGCGGCATACTCTAAGGTCTTCCCAAATTCATCAATCACGATTACTAAGCATCGATTTTCTTTTCGAAGTTTTGAATGAAGCGTTTTTATTTTGTTATAAACGACATCTTCATTGTATTCAACTCCTAGTTCATCAGCAAGACTCTTAACTAGAGATTCATAATTACCTACTATGTTAATAAATTTAAATTCTTTGCATCCATTGAATTGACCGTTAACAGCCTTAAAGTATTTCTCTTCTTTTTTTAAATGCTTATAAAAAGCAAGGAGAAATGCTGACTTACCTGTTCCATAACTACCGATCAGATTATACGAATGGACACCAGTTTTGAAGTTACTTGAAATGGCTTCATAGGCTTCCATAGAATTCTTAGTGGGGACATAGGAATGGCTACCATCAATGTCTCTTTTTATATTTATGGAAGGTGAATAACTATTTGCCATAATATTTATTTAGGACATCTATGACATCGAGTTTCTTAATTAATTGTAAGACTTGAACACCTCCATCATCTGTATAGGTCAAATGTTTAGGATATATCTCCAAACATTCTTCTATACTCTTTAATAAGTAATTATTGGAAATGGCAAACACAGACCCGACTTGATTTATACCAGTTAATATCTCATGAAAAGAAATTGTATTGCCACTCATCTGCATAATAGTACATGCTAATATGATTTCTGCGGGAAGTGTAGGTCTATTTTTGTTTTCTATCTTGTATTTTTCATCATTGCCTGATTTAAAACTTAGATCAACCATGTCAATTTCATGTAGCAAGCCCATAAAGTCATCTTCTATGCTTTTAGACTTTGCTAACCTGTAGTTGTTGATAAAAACTCCAATATCCTTTTTGATTGAATTTGAATTGTAGTTAAATCCTTTCTTTTGACATTCAGCTTCTAAATATACTTGAAGTTGCTCTCGATTAAATTCCATTTTCGTTTTTCGAAAATGATTAAACACTAGAGAATAAATTGAAGCTTTTTCAGATGTTACAAGTAGAAAGTGCAATAACCAAATTGAACCAATATCTTCTAGATATGGATCTTTGCCTTTTGTCTCATTGAAAATTAATTGAGCTATTTCCGTATTAAGATCACTAGAATCTGTTAGTCCAAAAGACTTCAACCAATACCTAATAGAGCTTACCATGTTTTTTCCAACTCCAAGCTCTTTTATTGCTTGATTGTCAAATTTCTTACCACTCCATAGATGATCTAGGCCTTTTTTAAGCCAGTAGTTCCTGCAAGTAAATGTATCGTGTCCTGCAAAGCTGTATGTATTGTTATTGGACATAATTCAAAGATAGTTCTGTTTTGATATTTTTTCTTGCAATTGTGACCTAAAATTTATGTTTGAATTGGAATCAACCAAAGTTTATTGATTGAAAATATATGATTTCAATTTGAAAGATTACCTGTAATCGTGTGTCTTTTCAAAAAGAAAATTTAAATCAAGCAGTATTTTCTTTGATAGAAGTTAAAACATTGACAAAACCTGTTCATTCTTTATTAAAACACCTGTCTAAATTGACAAAGAAAAGATTGCGGCGTTCAGTTTATAGTTGTAATTTTGCCGCCTTATGAAATTTAGCCTCAACATAGCAGGTATTTTGTTTGTTTCCGCCCTTTTTCTATTCTCATCTTGTCGATCAGAGTTTGAGATCATTCGGACGAGTAATGATCCTGAAAAGATGCTATCTGAAGCGCATCGCTTATACAAGGAAAAAGACTATTACAAGGCCATAACGCTATATGAGCTACTTATCCCCGTCTATCGAGGTAAGACCGAAGCTGAGGATATCGCATATAACTATGCATACGCCCATTACAATCAAAAGAAGTTTATCTCTTCTTCTCACTTTTTTAAGCAATTTGCCAACACATTCGCAAATAGTGATAAAAAAGAAGAAGCTGACTTTATGGCGGCATATTCTCATACACAACTCTCTCCTACGCATAAGCTTGATCAAACCTATTCAGAGAAAGCAATCGAGGCACTACAAGTATTTATCAATGCCTACCCTGAGAGTACGCGTGTCCAGACATGCAATGAGCTAATCGATGACATGCGATCTAAAATGGAGGTAAAATCATACGAGAGTGCCAAATTGTACTATAAACTCAAAAACTATAGTTCGACGATCGTGTCTTTCGAAAATATGTTAAAAGACTATCCAGAAACCGAAAAAGAGGAAGAAGTACGGTATTTGATCGCAAAATCGAGCTTTGAATTTGCACAAAAAAGTATTTACGAAAAGAGGGAAGAACGATATATGTCAGCGATAGAAAAGTGCCAAATGTATTTAAAGAAGTTCCCAACTGCAGAAAAGCAAGGTGAAATTTCTACCTTTATGAACAAATCAACACAAGAATTAAACAAAATTAAAAATGGGTGACCTAAAAACAAGAGTGCAAGGACTAGATCCAAATATCAGTGCTAGAGACATTGATGGGCTTCTAAAAAAATCAGATAACATTTATGAGTCACTCGTGGTCATAGCTAAGAGAGCTCGCCAGATCAATCGCGATTTGAAGATCGAATTGCACCAAAAGCTTGATGAATTTGCGACGCAAACTGATGCGATTGAAGAGATTCATGAAAATAAGGAGCAGATCGAAATTTCAAAGTTCTACGAAAGGTTGCCTAATCCTGTGCTGATCAGTTATAATGAATTCACTGAAGATCAACTGACATATACGAATCCGTCAGATCCAATAGTAGAAGTAGAAGATGTTAAGCTGATTGAGGAAGCACCAGATGCCTAATGCCCTCTTTGAAAGGAAAAAAAATACTACTTGGAATCACAGGTAGTATTGCAGCCTATAAAATAGCCACTCTTGTCAGGCTACTGATCAAACAAGACTGCGAAGTCAAGGTCATCATGACGGCGGCTGCTGCAGAATTTATCACGCCGTTGACGATTTCTACTCTATCCAAAAACACAGTCTATACTGACTTTTCAGAAGCAGATGAATGGGCGAACCATGTTGAGTTAGGCCTATGGGCAGATGTATTTCTAATTGCTCCGTGTACGGCGAATACACTCAGTAAAATGGCCGACGGCTTAGCAGACAACATGCTCATCGCCAGCTACTTATCTGCAAAGTGCCCTGTGGTCATTGCACCAGCTATGGACCTTGATATGTGGACTCATGGCAGTACGAAGGCAAATCTCAACACGATTCAATCATTTGGCAACCTTATTATACCGGTCGGGCATGGAGAGCTGGCAAGTGGCTTGGTGGGCGATGGCAGAATGGCAGAGCCAGAAGATATCGTTAACTACCTCGATCAACACTTTACGAGTCAACAAGACCTCGCAGGTCAGCATGTGTTAATTACAGCAGGACCAACATATGAACTCATCGACCCTGTCCGATTTATCGGTAATCACAGTTCAGGTAAAATGGGCATAGCCCTAGCAGAGGAATGTATGGCGCGTGGTGCCAAAGTCAGTCTCGTGCTAGGTCCTAGCAAGCTAAGCCCTGAGCAAGGGCTCAGCAAACTCATCCGAGTTACAACAGCAGCTGAAATGTATACAGCTTGTGCAAAACTCTATAAATCAGCAACAATTGCCATTTTTGCCGCAGCTGTGGCAGACTACACACCAGTCAACACCGCAAAACAAAAAATCAAAAAGAAAACTGGTAATCTCAAAATCGAACTGACACGGACGACGGATATCGCCGGAGAACTAGGGAAAATCAAGAAACCAGAACAAATTAACGTTGGTTTTGCGCTAGAAACTGAAAAAGGTGCAGCCAATGCGCAGTCCAAATTGAAGCGTAAAAACTTCGATATGATCGTCTTGAATTCCCTAAAAGACAAGGGTGCAGGCTTCAAAGGAGACACGAATAAAGTGACGATTTTCACAAAAAGTGGTAAAAACAAAAAATATCCTCTCAAATCAAAGAAGAAAGTAGCTCAGGATATCGTTAATCACATTGTAGCAATGTTTTAACTCTATGATTTTAAGAAGTATAATTTGTATAATCTGTGTCCTTGCTCTCCAAATAGGCCAAGCACAGGAGTTAAATTTTGATGTAACAATCAATACACCAAAACTCAAACTTGCTGACCCCAAGGTATTTGAAACACTAGAATCTGCTATTGAAGAATTTATTAACAATACCGTCTGGACAGAAGATGATTTTGATCCTGAGGAACGGATAGAGGGTGCTTTACAGATCAACATAAAAGAAGACTTATCAACGAATACATTCATTGCAGATTTTTATGTCTCGACGAGCCGCCCTGTGTACAATTCTAATTACTACTCTTCCACATTATTACTAGTAGATAAGGATGCAGGATTCTCTTACGAGCAATATGGTCCATTATTTAATAACAAGAATGCCTTTTCAGATAACCTCTCAGCTATCATCAGCTATTATGCTTATGTGGTGATTGGGACTGACTACGATACATTCTCTCCACTGGGAGGCGAACGCTTTTTTCAGATCGCGCAGAGCATTGTGAATTCGATACCGCGGAGTGTGTCCGCCTCAGATTCAGCTTGGAATGCAGTCGGTACGAAGAGAAACAGATATTGGCTTGTTGAAAATCTACTCAATCCAAGAGTCAAGCCTTACAGACAAGCAATCTATGACTATCACCGCAGGAGCTTGGATGAGATGCATAGCGATCCAGATCGATCTCGAGCGGTCATGCTGAGTGCAATCACTGCAATTGGTGATGTCAATGATGCCTTCCCTAACTCAATGATCTTAAAGTTGTTTTCAGATACTAAGAGAAAGGAAATCGTGGAAATCTTCGACGTTGCCTCGCAAGGAGAAAAGGATAAAGTCTATAATATCATGACTGAAATTGATCCTGCTCTATCCTCTGAGTTTAACAGCTTGCGTAGAGGTCGTTGATGGAACACAAGCTTTGCATTTTTGCTTCGGGCACAGGTTCTAACGCTCAAAAAATAATTAACTATTTCAGAGAACGACATGATGTGGCTGTTGATCTCATCGTCACGAATAAACCAACAGCAGGTGTCTTAGACATTGCGCGTCAGGAAGGTATCGATTCACATATTTTAGGAAAGGGGGAACTCGCTTCGCAAGACTTTTTAGAACGACTGCAATCACGGGAGACGAGTCTGATTATTCTAGCAGGCTTCTTACGGTTAATTCCTTCAACTCTAACACAAGCATATCCTAAGCGCATCATTAACATTCATCCGGCACTCCTTCCGAAGTTTGGAGGCAAGGGGATGTATGGCATGCATGTGCATCAGGCTGTAAAAGATTATGGTGAGAAGCAGTCGGGCATCACGATACATTATGTGAATGAGCACTATGATGAAGGGGCGGTTATTTTTCAGGCGAGCTTTGATGTGTTTGCTAGTGACAGTCCACAAGATATTGCTAACAAAGGACGGGTGTTGGAGCATGGGTATTTTGGGATGGTTGTGGATGGGATATTGTCATCGCTATAAATTTACACTGACAAATAATCATGTACCTCAATTTAAACGAAGTCATCATTATCCTAAATTAAACCTGCTTACCGGTCAGACAGGTTTAAAAAAGCCCGCGTCATTTTGAACATGCCTGACCGCTAGGCAGGCTCGATTGAGAATCTGATTTGTGAAGACCTTATTAGATCAGTGATCTAGGCATGACAATCGTAGGTGACCGTTAAATAAAACACTACACATCCAGTCGTATCGTCATCCTGAACTCGATTCAGGATGTCATCATGACACGTAGTTTCAGGAACTACTGCTTAAATTATGAATTTATTTCATATTTTTGCCTTACAACGATTTGAACAAAATTACTTGATTAAAATAATCTTCAAATGAAAATTATAAAGACAGCCTTGCTATTCGTTTCATTTTTTATACTTCATAACACATACAGCCAAGGCTGTACAGATTGCACTGTACCAGGTAATCTTAACTTTCAATTTTTTTTGGATGATACTGAGGTGGGTGATACTCTTACTGTCGATTTCTTGGTATGTGGGTTTAGAGACATCATTTCATTTCAATTGCCTATTTCTTATAATCCTGCTAATATGTCATTTGTTAGCTGTGATCCGCAGTCTTTACCTAATTTTCTATGTGCAGATATTCAAGAAAATAAAGTAGGAGAGCTCAGCTACATCTGGACTGCTGAGGATATCTTAAACCCTGTAAGCTTACACAATCAAGATGTCATGTTCACCCTATACTTTGTTATTACGGGTGTCAGTGAAACCCCTGACAGTATTAAGATTGAACATAGCTTAAATAATTTCATTTTTGAATTTATAACAGGTCAGCCAAACGAACCATCAATAACTGTAATCAACAGTTTTTGTCAGGATGGAGGAGAATTCTTTATAGAAGAAGAAGAAGAAGAAGAAGAAGAAGAAGAAGAAGAAGAAGAAGAAGAAGAAGAGTCAAGTACTAAGCCTTATACAGATCAATATCCCTGGCTGTCTATTGCTTTAGAAAATGCTGACTGTCAAAACACAGAGATTACAGAATACGACTTAGGCGCATTCTCCTACATCTATCTTTCAGATGGCAGATTATTTTTCGAAGATGGCACCTTCTATTGTCAAAGTTCAGAGAGTAGAAATTGTTTGGCATTATACAATCTAACAACAGATCAAATTGGCAATGTTTGGACTTGTAAGGCTGCAACCGAGAATGAAAATGAATCTAATCCGGAGGATGAAAATGAAGAAGAGAATCAAAGCTCTATCAGCATAGATAATTACCCATGGATAGAGAATGTTGTACAGGCATTTAATTGTAACCAGTTAGAGATACTAGAATATAATCTTGGTGCCTTTTCATATATCTTTTTAAGTGATGGCAATTCATCCGAGTTATATTTTCAGGATGGCACATTCTACTGTGCGGATTCCGAAACACGAGATTGTCGAAGCTTATATAACTTGAGTGATACTGATGTGACAAATAGATGGTCTTGTCAAGGTGAAGCTGAAAGTGAAGAAGAAGAAGAAGAAGAAGAAGAAGAAGAAGAAGAAAATGATAATAATGAGAACAGCCTATTTACAGAATATTCATGGATAGCAGATATCATCACTCCTGATTGTTCAGTTGGATCAATTCAGGAATTTAAGGATGGCATATTTAGCTACTTCTTAATTGATGATGGGGATAAAACGGCACTGTATTTTCAAGATGGCACCCAATATTGCTTGAATAGTACATCCTACGATTGCGCATCGGCCTATGGCTTTAATGAATCCGTGAGATCATTTTCATGTGATGGCGCTAACTTTCAAAACGCAAATAGTAGATCATCATTAGCATTCAAAAACAAAGCCGATCAAGTAACAATCCAGCCAAATCCATCTTCAGGTTTATTTCACATTACGCATCTTTCTGATCCAGTGACTATTTTTATGTTTGATACCACTGGAAAGTTTGTAAAGTCAATACAAACTGAGGATTCGTTACAAACGACTTTAGATTTATCAGATCAAGAATCTGGTATTTATTTTATTAAAGTACTCATCAAGAATGATGTATTCAATACGAGACTAGTGAAATTATAGGCTGGTTATATGATTTATACTGACTCATTCAATGTCATGGATTTTTAATTAAGTGAAAATATGAACAAACTTGTATTATTATTAAAAATCGTAATTATCACAATTACTACGACGAACTATGTCTACGGTCAAAAGAGTGTCTCACCAAAAGAAAAGAAAGGAAAATGGGCACTAACAAAAGGCAAAAAGAAAGTAACTGAATATATATATGAAAACATTAAAAACAATTACAATGATTATTACATTGCCCAATTAAACTCAAAGTGGGGTGTCTTAAACGACAAAGGACAAAGCATTGTGCCTTTTGATTATGAAGAAATTGAAGATTTATTAATTGGTAGATTAAAGGTAAAAAAATCAAGTTTGTATGGCATAATTGATACATCTGGTTATAGCTATAGTCATATTAATTTTGAAGCAATTGATAACATAGCTTTGGATTCAACAATACTAGTAAAAAAGAACAATGAGTGGTTTTATATTAAGAACAATCTCGAAATCATGAAAGAAACGTTGGTTTTTAAAAACCCAGACATGCTTCCAATATATGGCAACTGTATGTCACTAAATGAAACAAAAAAGATTCTTGATTGCTCAAAAACTAATTTACTCAATGAGGTTTTCGAGAATTTGGAATATCCTGAAGATGCAAGGAAAAACAAAGTATCAGGAATGGTGGTTGTATCATTTGTAATTTCAGACAAAGGGGAACTTGGCAATTTTAAAATCCGAAGGGAAATAGGATATGGTTGCGGAGAAGAAGCTATTCGAGCTGTTAAAAAATTAGGTGTATGGAAACCAGGAATTAAAGATGGAATTGAAGTAAATACAGAATTCATACTTCCAGTGAGATTTAAGCTGCAATGAAAATTAAGCAAGTAACTCTAGTGGTCTGTCAAGATAAAGCAAAACACAACAAGCCAGCACAGTGAACGGCGTTTACCTTCGAGAAGTCAGCTAATCATCCTCCGATTTTGGTAGTCTTTATTGATAAACGAGCAGAAAATTATTCGTCAAAATGTATTAATCCCGGGTACCGATAATTCATCCCGGCATTGCCTTGCAAGCCACCAGAATGATACAACACAACTGTTGAGTTATCTTTAAAATAATGCTGATCCAACAGATCTTGTGTTGCCATCACCAATTTAGACGTATAGACCAAATCAGTTTTAACACCATGGGTTTTATAAAAATCAACTGTCGCTCGAATTAATGCATCATCAACCTTTGCATAACCACCACGATGGTAGTGATGTAAAAGTTTATGATTCTCGAATAAGGTATCTATACCAAGCAATGCACAGATCTCTTGTTCGACACCTTTATTTTTTAAGACATTGATACCGATTAATTCACCCTCAAACTCTTGGGTCAGACCTGCAAATGTGGCCCCTGTGCCCACAGCACAAAGCAAATAATCAATACTGGCGGCACTTTGCTCTGTTAATTCAGAAATCACTTCCTTGACACCTAGCAAAGCCTGTGGATGGCTTCCTCCTTCATTGACAAGTAGATAATTAGGGTGTCCTGCTTGGATGTTTTGAATCACCTCAGACGTTTCTTTCAATTTATAGGCTGCCCTATTGACAAAATGCAAGTTCATCCCTAAAGATTGAGCCATTGACAATGTTGGATTTTCTGCTGCTTTGGATTCACCGCGAATAATACCGACTGATTTAAGACCCAACATTGCGCATGCAGCAGCAGTCGCCACGATATGATTAGAGAAAGCCCCGCCATAGGTGATGATACCTTCCATTTGTTGTTCAATACAACATTGAATTTGATATTTCAATTTACGCCATTTGTTTCCAGAAATATTTTCGTGAATCAAATCATCTCTCTTGATAAAAAAGCGAATGGTTTGATCATTTTTAATGTCTATGGATTCAAGTGGACTTGGCAGTAAAATGTCTTGCATAAAAGATCAATAAACAAAGACTAAAAATGGGCAGAATTAACGAATTAATCCTGCCCTTCGGAATAAACCTTTCAGAATACTCCTGAAACTACCTTATATCTGAGATACTATACTTAGTCAGTTATTGAGATTTAATAACAGTATGTGTCTTCTATCAACACAGATGATACATCGTCTCATAGTAAAGACTATCCCAAAATGGAAAAGGTTGCTAAGGAATGGATAAAAAATAACTTCCCGATTTATGACTGGTAATTTTAAGCAAGTACTGCGTTAAAAAGCCTCGTGATAGCTAGGCTATCCCTACGTTTTTCGCCTTGTTCTAACTTAAAATTTCCTTGTCAAAATACGGAACTTATTAATTATCCATTCCTACGGATTAATAATTAATAATCTTTTTGTGAGGAGTCGCTCTCCTAAATTATTATCTATAGAATAGACATAGGTGCCTTTTTGTAGAAAACTTAGGTCGACATCAACAACGCCATTGTGATCTATTTCATAAGAATCACTCCACAACTCTTTAAGAATGGTATTGAATATACGTATTTGATAGGTGCCTGGTGGATATCCATAAAAATCAAATCGGACTGGACCAAACGTTGGATTGGGATAAACCGACAATCCTTTGCGAACATCAAACGCTTGGGCACCTCTATAGATTTCCTTATTAATCTGGTAGATTGCTTGTTGGATTTCTCCGCGCTCGTCAGTATCAATGATGACTAGTGGAATTTTGCTTGTTGGACTGTAAAACTGGTAACTGATGTTTCGGCTTTTCTTTGTTTCTGCGAACCTGTCTGTGAAACGGTCTTCCACAATCTGAATTTCCAAACCATCTTTAATCGCTATGTAATTAACCTCTTCTGTGCGATCAACTTTTATCCTGATCACGGGATCTTCTGACATCGGCAAGAACAGATTTCCCCATGCATCAACATCCTGATGAACATGCGTTTTCCGAATGACTCTAATGGAATCAGGAATTTGTGTGAGTGAATTTAAAATTTCGAATGATATATCGTTGATACCATAAGTTGTTGTTTGAGTATAGTCTTCTGAAAATGAATCTCCATATGCCAAGCTATTCTTTCTAAAAACAGCAGGCTCGGAAAAATGGCTCCGATGCGACTCAGATTGGGAGAGCTTATCCCGATTAACCTGTCCCGATATCAGTAAGTCAGCTTTGTTCCAGGTCAATAAAAAGAGAAGATCACCATTCTGACGGACAATCATATCTGCTTTCTCACTCATCGATTGAGGAGAACTGAAGACTATTTCATCTACATAAGGCGATGTTAACGAGGAGAAATCCCAAACCTGATTCTCACCCATCGGACTAATATCTATCGTTGGTTTTCTGTCAGTTTTATATAGGACGGTGTCTCCAAAATCAGGTAAGGAATTCTGATTAATGGTAATTTGAGATTTGCCCAATATAGGCAAACACACTAGTACGATATAGAAGATTCTTCGTATCAAATAAATGCTCAATTCAGCGTAAGATATATGTTTAACCACGATATGACTGCTAAAATTATCTTAAGAGTCATTTATTACTTGACTTTCATTCAGTAAAGTAAATTTATCCCCTCCTTTTAGGGTTCTGCAATGCGTTTTAAGCTCTCCATCGCGGGCGTAGTACAATGTCATATCCGCCTCTCGTTCGACTTTCCAGCGCCTTCATTCAGACATTCTTATAGAAAAATGAAAAAACAAACAGGATTTTTCATCATTTTTTCTATTTTCATAGAGAATACTTGTAGAGTAATCTACTTGTTGTTAACAAACATGTGAAATTTGTGCTATTCGAAGTACAACTGAGTTAATTGGACAATTGAACATCTGTGAGTGTGCAATTCTGTTTTAAATTAATTCACAATTTATGTGGTAAGCATTTTTATAATGCTAAGTTTTAGATGTAACTGCTTGCAGAAGAGCGAGTCATGCAAGCGTTATATTTAAACTGAAAAGTTGATCATTTCATGTTCAAGGCACCAGTCATTGGTACAATTGAATAAGATTATTATGTCAACTGCTGAGGGACATATTGCACAGACAAACAACAAGTACAAACAGACTTTACAAAAATTCAAACATCGGTAATTTAATACAACCTTATACTTGATGAATAAAATAAATACGACATTAGTCCATAGCGAACTCCAATACGAAAAATGGTCTTACCTGAGTGAAATTGTAATTGACTTACTTATTGTCAGTTTGTTTTTAATGAGTAATTCCAAAGCCGTGTATTGGATTGGTTTGCCTCTTGGTCACGCCATTATGAGTATAGGACGTTGTTATTTGCGTCCTCTTAATGATCTAAGCTCACATTCTAGACTCTGGATGACACAATTCCAAGCCAGGTATCTCAACGAATTTGGTTCATGGATGGGTATGGTTTGTATTCTATTTGCCATTGTCCTGGATCTTATTGGTGGGAACCCCAATCAAATGGTCATTGCGCTGGTTCTTGTGTTGAGTTTCACTTTACCTCATGCCTTACTGGTTCCCGTATTGACTTATCAAAAGTTTGACAACTATGACAAATTTCGTAAAATAAGGGTATTCATTATGTTTATTTTAATCGTCATTATGCTCATTGAACCACTGATCATTAATCGATTCAGACATGATTTTTTCTCAGGTTGGACAACATACACTTTATTTTTATGGAGCCTGTGGCTGATGCAATTATGTGTGATTATCCCTGCCCTGATCACTCGATGGAAAGATAAAAAAGGGTCTCGCAAAGGAAGCTCTCAAGCAATACCAGTTTGGAGATATGGCATATTTGCTTTTATCATATTGAATGGCTTGTTGATGGTTTTGGTGAATGGGTGAAAGGGGGAAGAGGAAGATTGAAGGATGAAGGATGAAGGATGAAGGAGGAAGATTGAAGGAGGAAGGAGGAGGGAGGGAGGATGAAGGAGGAAGAGTGAAGTTTTTAATTTGAAGGAGGAAGTTTGAATAGTGGGATATTGGGTATCTAGCTTTTGCAAAATATGCCTATTAAGAATTGATTTTGAGTAGAGTTCCATCTTGAATCACATAGCGAGTATGAGCAATTTCTTTTAGTTCATCTTGATGAGAAATAATAATAATCGTTGTTTGATCCTTCTCGTTCTTTTCTTGCAAAGCTTTCATGATGAGAGTCTTAGACTTCGAATCAATAGATGATGTCGCCTCATCAAGGATTAAAATATCGGCCTCATGATAGAAGGCTCTCGCTAACGCCAATCGCTGTCGCTGCCCACCACTTAATTTTAAGCCCTGCTCACCAATGACCGTATCGTAACCGTTTACCAACTCACCGATGAATGAATCTGCAAACGCATCTCGCGCCGCCTTTCTGATCCTGTTATCACTTTTATCATCTGAACCAAAGGCGATATTCTCTGCAATCGTATCATGAAATAAATTGAGCTGTTGATCTACATAACCAAACAGTTGTCGGTAAGATTGGATATTGTAGGATTTGATGTGCTTACCATCAACTAAAATAGATCCTTTTGATGGATCAAAAAATCGAAGAATTAATTGGACTAAAGTCGATTTCCCTATCCCTGACGGGCCTTCGATGCTAATGATGCTACCCTTTGGGATAACAGCATTGACTCCGCTTAATAGCCTCCCACCCTCTTCATAAGAAAAATGAAGATCTTTGAATTCTAAACGGTCTTGAAAGCCACTCAACTTATCCTTTCCCAAAAATCGATTTGTCTCATCGACTTGCATCACCTCATTGATACGGTCAACAGCCCCCATCCCTTTTTGAATGGTAAAAAATGAAGTGGCAAAGCTTTTTGCGGGTTCAATAATTTGAAAAAACGCGAACAAAAAAGCAAAAAATGCTTCAGGACTCAGTGCTTGCTCAAAGACCTTACCGGATCCATACCATAATAAAAGAGCAACAATGGACACACCTAAAAACTCAGATAGCGGAGATGCTAAATCACGTCTGCGCAAGACCTTATCATATAGGTTTTTATACCGATTATTCTTAGTTGCGAATTGTCGGCCGATGTGATCCTCCGCCGCTAACGACCGAATCACTGGAAAGGCTGTTAAACTTTCATCTCCAATCGTGTGCAAATGTCCAAGTTGATCTTGCGCTTCTTTAGATTCTCGCTTCAGCGCTCTGGAGACTCCTCCTATCACCAATACTGTAAAAAGCAATAAGATAAATACAAATGCAGTCAACCTGACATCTAAATACAGCATAAAGACTATACACCCAAAAATGATCAACGGCGATTTTATGAGGGTCTCCAAAGAATTGCGAAACATCCATTCTGCCTCCTGTACATCTGTCATCAAGATGGATAATAAATTGCCTTTCGGATGGCTCTTCAAATAAGACACGGGTAATCGCTGATACTGATCAAATACATGTTGGCGCAAATCTCTAATAAGCCCATTACGCACTGGTGTCATAAAGAACATGGCGAAATAGCGGAATAGATTTTTAAAAAAGAAGAGAGCTATAAAAACAAGACAAATCCACAGAATTGCTTTTTGTTGGCCTGCCGTCGACACCATTTGCTGGACAAACTCTTGAAGGTGTAATTCAAGACCACTCACATTAGAATTCGGATTGGGGGTTTCTGAGCTTTGAAAAAGAATATGAAAAAAAGGAATGATCATCGGTATGCTGACCACGGTAAATAAAGCAGCTAGCAGATGAAAAAAAACAACACCATAAATAGACAATCGATACGGGGCAAATGAGACTGGCAAAGATTGAAAAACCTTCTTCATATTAGATGAAGTATATAGTGAAGTGATTTAAGAATAAACTGTGAATTGATTTGCAAGTCATTGATTCTCAATACCTGCCTGCCGAATTTCTACGTCTAACCAAATAAATATAGTTAAATTTTGTTATGCATAAGCCATTAATTTAACATAAGGAGTTTGTCTGCTTATAACAGAGAAAACCCTATGAATTAATTTGTTTTTGACTGCATTTAA
>CALGLU010000018.1 GCA_937959275.1 uncultured Saprospiraceae bacterium
GACAATAGAATTTATTCTGAAGGTCGTGTGGCTAGCACCCAAGTGGAGATGAGAGCAGGTGCTGAAGTAAACTTATCATCAGGATTTGAAGTAACCGCGGGCTCAATTTTCCATGCCCACATTGCTCCTTGTAACTAGTGCTCTGTCAAGATATAACTGACTAGTGCTTTGGCGGTTTTTTGATAGACTCATTTCTCTTTTCCATCTTCTCATCATTATGATAAAGCAGATCAATTACTCCAACTTTACCAACCGTAGAGTACTCTTATACATTCATTATCAAAAGAATATATTTACGTTTAAACGGCTTACAAAAATCCATCACCATCTAATAAATCTCCTAAGCCTCCTAATAGACTTCCTTCTCCTCCACCCTTGCCAAAATAGCCTTTTGAATGAGATAAAATGCGATCTGATAAGCGACTGATCGGTAATGACTGAACCCATACTGAACCAGGCCCAACCAAACTGGCAAAAAACAATCCTTCTCCACCAAACACGGCATTCTTGATGCCTTTCACAAATTGTATATCATAGTCCACCCCACTGGTAAAGCCAACCAAGCAACCCGTGTCTACACGCAAATGCTCGCCAACTAAAAGCTCTCGCTTCGTGATGTAGCCACCTGCATGCAGAAAGGCAAGACCATCACCTTCTATTTTTTGCATGATAAAGCCTTCGCCTCCAAAAAATCCCCTTCCTAGTTTTTTAGAAAATTCAATACCGACACTGGCGCCCTTTGCTGCACACAAAAAAGAATCTTTCTGACAGATGATCTTATTACCCATTTCACTCAGATCAATTGGGATGATCTTACCAGGAAATGGAGAAGCAAATGAGACCTTAGCCTTGCCTACACCACCATGAGTAAATGCTGTCATAAACAATTTCTCTCCAGTCAGCACTCGTTTTCCAGCACCTAATAATTTGCCAAACATGCCCTGTTCTTGATTCGTACCATCTCCGAAAATGGTATTCATTTCGATGTCTTCATCCATCATCATAAAACTGCCAGGTTCTGCGATAACAGATTCATGAGGGTCTAATTCTATTTCTACATATTGTAATTCTTCTCCAAAAATTTGGTAGTCTATTTCGTGTGCATTCATTTTAGTGATTGGTTAATTAGTTTATTAAAAATTGAGTCTACTCCAAATTGGTTTCTTAATTCATCGGTTTACTGTCCATAATGAGAAGCCAATTCCACAACAAGTCGTTCAAAACATGTCTTGTTTTCGATTAAACTCATCATACAATCGACAAATATTTTTTATTGGAGGGTAACTATTGCCTTCTTTTTATCACTAGTAGATAAATACTCAATTCTAAAATATTTAAAATATGAATGACAACAGAAGAACAGAAGCCTGGAATAAACGTCAGGCTGCGAATCAACTGGCCCATGATCGGCCACATCCAAAGCATTATAGTAATGGGGATGAGCAGAAGTTTGTGAATCCTTCCAATAATGAACAAACTCACTTAATGAGTTATACGAAAGGACTTCCGCATAATTATGATAATGGATTGATTTCAAACCCATCTCACTTTGCAGATTTTGTAAAAGCAATTGATAGTGGAAATCCACGTGACTTTAGAGATGTTCCTCTTGGAGTGACAGGGAATAGATTAAATCGAAAATGTGAAAACAAAGAGTTTGAATGGCGTTCATTAAAGGCTATCGTTCCTGATGATGTAAATAATCTTATTCCCATTTTTGAAGATCCAGACAATCCTGTTCCCAATGAACAAATAGGTGTTGAGGGTAATCACGTAAATGTCAGAGCTTGGGAAAGTCAAAGTGCAGGACTTGCATTCGAGCTAGAAGGTCCAGATGCCCAAGCTGTGACAATGCCTCCTGCACCGAAACTTGGCTCAGCTGAATTAACAGCTGAGATAGCTGAAGTTTATGTTCAGGCTTTACTGAGAGACACACCATTTTCAGCAATGACTCCAGGGGTAATGGGATTAAAGGGTAACAATGATAACCTAGAACAGATCTCTATAATTAGTGTATTGAATGGCTTTGAAACAGATCAGGGTAACGTAGAAAAAATAAAAGAATTAGTAGATAAATTAAAAGAACTTGATTGGTTTAATGGGGCTGATTTACAATTAAACATAAACGAAGTCAACCGAAGAAATGGACGACAAAACCCTAATGTTCATACCGCATTCAGAGGTATTACAAAAGGAGATGACATTGGTCCTTATCTCTCACAATTTCTACTCATTGGAAATACTGGAATTAATGGAAATGACCCAGAACGAAAAGTAAGTGAAGGCAAAATATCATATGGTGCAATATCAGCAGATCAAAAAGTTAGAGTTGCTTCACCGGGAATAGATTATATGACTAACTGGCATGAGTGGATGGATGTACAAAGAGGAGCAGACTTAAGAGGAAAAGAAAGCTATATCGATCCTAACTCAGGAGATCCGACTCGAAGATTTATACATACACCACGAGACTTGGCTACATATGTGCATTACGACGCCTTATACGAGGCATATTTAAATGCATGCCTCATTTTATTAGGGCAAGGCGCTCCACTCGACCCAGGCATTCCATTTCAAGAGCCAGACAACATTGATCACCAGCAAGGATTTGCACATTTCGGAGGGCCTCACATTTTATCTTTAGTCACTGAAGTAGCTACTAGAGCATTGAAGGCTGTCAGATTTCAGAAATATAATGTGCATAGGAGATGTAGACCTGAAGTTCTTGCAGCGAGAATTCATAAAGCAGATGCACTCAGTCAAATTGCTCCAGAACTCGCAAAGATTAAAAATACGTTATATGATGGAGATGAAAGTATTCTAAAAATGATTTCAGCTCATAATCAAAATTTTACATCTGCTCCACTATGGATTCACCCCGATGATGGTCCAGCAGAAGCAGAAACCTTTCTTTTACCCATGGCCTTTTGTGAAGGCTCGCCAATGCATCCTGCTTATGGTGCTGGACATGCCACAGTTGCAGGTGCATGTGTAACTATATTAAAAGCATTCTTTGATCATTCAAAATTCTTAACAGTTGTACCAGAAGATAATATTCAGCAAGAAGTTAAGGACATCTTTTTGAGAATAAATCCTAATATTGATGTAAACAATATTCCTTCATCAAATCTGGCATATGTGTCTGCATCAGGCGGCAGCAGATTAGATATGGTACCTGTGCTTAATTCAAGAAATGAAATCGCCCACCTAACCGTCGAAGGCGAACTAAACAAACTAGCATCCAATATATCAATCGGCAGAAACTGGGCTGGCGTTCACTATTTCACTGACTACTATGAGTCATTATTAATGGGCGAAAAAATAGCCATCGGCATTTTAGAAGAGCAGAAATTAATGTTCGGAGAAAATTTCTCCATGACTGTGCCTTTGTTTAATGGCGACTCGATCCGAATTTGATAGTTATTTTTAACAGAACGTTACTTTCCAAGTGTCTCTTTTTGATTAAGGAGACACTTTTTTATTAAAAAAATGGTCCCGACGGAGAGTCGGGACGCAATTCAATAAACCAATCTCATGAATAAATCATGATATTATAAAAAGACGAAATCCATATTTGCGCACAATTTCTCATGCAGGTTCTGATTAGCATTCTTCTTATCAGACTGGTTATGTTTTAATTTTATTCTTATCTAATTATCTACTCGTATTTAAAAAAGGAAAAAATGGTCCCGGCGGAGAGCCGGGACGCAATTCAATAAACCAATCTCATGAATAAATCATGATATTATAAAAAGACGAAATCCATATTTGCGCACAATTTCTCATGCAGGTTCTGATTAGCACTCTTTCTATCAGATTGGTTATGTTTTAATTTTATTCTTATCTATTTATCTATCTCATATTTAAAAAGGAAAAAAATGGTCCCGACGGAGAGTCGGGACGCAATTCAATAAACCAATCTCATGAATAAATCATGATATTATAAAAAGACGAAATCCATATTTACGCACAATTTCTCATGCAGGTTCTGATTAGCATTCTTTCTATCAGATTGGTTATGTTTGGAATAGTCGTAGCAGATCTTCATCTACTACTATCGTTATTGACTATGTTTTTAATCTACGTTATCATATAAAAACTGATTGCCGCGTGTGAGAGGTTCATCCACATCTTCTGTAATAGACAATCGTGAACGGCTTTGTGTATTTTCTATTTCGACATTATCTAACACCACATTTCGCCGTTTGTATGCAGGTACTTTTTCGAGTTCTGCAATCGTGTTCGGGTTATCAATCGGCTTGCTACTTTTTTCACGTTGCTGATGTATCCTTGAGTGTTCAAGTTGCATTTTCTCTCGACTAACTACTGGAGCCTCCTGTTGAATTTCTGTTTCTGTTCTGACTGTAAAGTCATCATAAACTGGTTCAGCAGCAGGCTTGGTATCCAGTTTAATTTTTGAACCACGCTTAGGTTCTAGATCAACAGTTAAGCCTGATTCGCCTTCATTATAACCAATCACAAAGCCATCAACTTCTCTTAATTCTTTATCATCAAGTGAGACAACAATTTTTTCTCCTTTGTTTGTTTCATAGGCATAGTCACTCTCCTGAAATCCAGTTGCGATTAGCGTAATGCTTAATTTATCTCCAAGTGATTCGTCTCTGCAATTACCCCAGATCAAATCTGTGCCATGTCCAGCTTCTTGCTGTACGTACTCAGTGATCTCTCCGATCTCATCCATCGTCACCTCCTTAGTCCCAGAGCTTATATTTAACAAGATATGCTGAGCACCTCTAATGTCATTGTCTTCTAGCAATGGTGAATTTAAGGCGGCGTGTATTGCCTTACGAGCACGGTCATCTCCTTCTGCTGTCGCATTACCCATCATCGCTACACCACTTGCACGCATCACGTGATTCACATCTTCAAAATCAACATTGATATAGCCTGGCACTGTAATGATTTCAGCAATGCCTTTTGCAGCAGTTGTTAATATTTCATCCGCTTGTGCGAATGCAACTGACAATCCTAGATCACCAAATGACTCTCTGACTTTATCATTAGATATGACTAGAATCGCATCGACGTGTTTTTTCAATTCTTCTAGACCTTCTAAACCTTGGCGGTGTCGTCTCATCCCTTCAAACTTAAACGGTAACGTGACAATTCCTACAGTCAATAAATCTTGTTCTTTTGCTGCCTTAGCAATGATCGGAGCTGCACCAGTACCGGTACCACCGCCCATCCCTGCAGTCACAAATACCATTTTGGTTCCATCATTTAGAAAATCGCGGATTTCTTCAATGGATTCGATACAAGCCTGTTTTCCAATTTCAGGTTTTGAGCCTGCACCACGACCTTCTGTCAAATGTGGACCTAGCTGTATTTTTGTTAACACTGGATTCGAATCTAAGGCTTGATTATCTGTATTACAAATAACAAAATCAACTCCTTGAATCCCTTGCTCAAACATATGAGCAACAGCGTTACCACCGCCGCCACCGACTCCGATGACTTTGATGATTGACTTATCATTTTTTGGTATATCAAATAACATAATTGATGAGTTTCGTGATGAGTTTTAAAATTAAAATTCTGAGTCTGGCTGTGCCTCAAAAAATTCTTTCGTATACGTGAATAGTTTATCAATTAATTTTCGTCCACCTCTGGTAGTTTCTTCTTCCACATCTTCATTTTCAGTACCATCTTCTTGATTTTCGTAATAATTAATTTGTGCTTCTAATTCTTTATTATTGATCGAATGGATTAGTAATCCAACGGCAGTAGAATAAATAGGACTAGCCAAAGTACCATTATAACCATGTGCTAGATGCTCCACTGGCTCACCGATTCTAGCAGGTAAACCAGTATGATACTCTGCAAGTAAATTGATGTGTTTTAATAGCGAACCACCTCCTGTTAATACAATACCTCCGAATAATTTTTTATCATATCCAGATCGCTGTATTTCCCAATAGACATAGTCAAAGATTTCTTCTACTCGAGACTGGATAATCCGAGCTAGATTTTTCTCTGATATTTCTTTTGGTTCACGACCACGAAGACCTGGAATCGTTATAATTCGATTATCATAAATTTCATCAGCTAATGCTGAGCCAAATTTAACTTTCAATTTTTCTGCTTGGTCATGCATCACCGTACAACCTTCTTGAATATCCTTAGTGATGACATTGCCTCCAAAAGGAATCACTGCTGTATGTCTGATGATACCTTCTTTAAAAATAGTGATATCAGTCGTACCGCCACCAATATCGACTAAGGCGATGCCTGCTTCTTTTTCTTCGTCACTTAAGACTGCCGACGCTGAGGCGATTGGCTCGAGAGTCATATCCGCGACTTCAAGTCCGACTTTTTCAACACATTTCAAAATGTTGCGCGATGCCGTAATTTGCCCTGTAATGATATGAAAATTAGCTTCTAGACGAACGCCAGACATACCGATTGGATCGAGGATATCCTGCTCATCGTCCACTGTAAATTCTTGAGGAATCACATGTAGAATTTTATCTCCTGGAGGTAAAACCAGTTTATACATATCATTGATAAGCTTTTCCACATCGACTTCAGAAATTTCAGTATTCTGATCATTTCTCACGAGCAAACCATGATGGTGTAAGCTTTTAATATGCTGTCCTGCGATGCCCACATGTACGACCTTAAACTCTCGCTTGCATTGACGCTCTGCATTTTGGATCGCTTCTCGTATTGCTTTGACAGTTTTATCAATATTAGCAACAACGCCACGTGTCACACCTTCTGACACGACTGTTCCCATGCCAACTACTTCAATCTTATCATACTCATTACGGTATCCTGCTATTGCACACACCTTAGTCGTCCCTATGTCTAGGGCAACTACCAGTTTTTGAGATTGATGAATATGTTCCATAGTTTGTATTTAAAATGTTATGTATTACTCTTCTGATCAGGCTTTACAGCGTTAATCTGATTTGTAATTTCAAAATTAAACCGATCATATTTGTCAAAACCTTTGATTCTGACTATCGTTTTATAGGTCAATTTTATATTTCTTAATTTGACTTTCAATTTATCTGTAGATCCGATAATTAATTCTTGCTTGCCAACTTTAGGAATTAACGTAATCGATCCATCCCGCTCCACATAGATTTGCTCTACGAGTGCTTGCAAAAAATCATCTTTTGGCAACTCTTGGGCCAAGGACAATACATCATGAAGAGTATGACCTTGCTTTTCTTTCCAATCAGAATCAAAATCATCAATCGCACCGGATGCTATAGGAACCCGTACAGCAGAATTTTTCACTGTCTTAATCCGCTCGCCATATTTATCCAAATAATAATCTTCCCCACTATCAGCCATGACGCGAACAATAGGAGCACGTTGGACAATATTTATGTTTAAAACATTATTGCCATCGACATACACTTCTGCATGTTCAATCCTAGAATCATTAATGAGTGCAGCTTCGAGTTTTTTCGTTTCGAGTTTAGCAAATTTGACTTCTTGAATCTCTATGCCAAAGAAATTTTCGATATGCTTTAAAGCGACTTCCTCAGAGATCAGATTTCTAGATCCGTCTAATTTCTCAATATTTAATTCAATTCGATTAATATTACTTTTTAATTGCGCGTTCACAGAAAACCATACTAAAGCAGCAACACCAACCAAAGCTGATATCCACAAGACTTTCGTCCATAACTCCTCTAATTGTTTTTTCCCTTTTGATTTACGCATTAAAATATTCTTGTTTTATTTCATTTACTTTTTTATCAATATCCCCTGCTCCTAAAACCATAACAACATCTAATTTCTTATTTTCTAAACTTTCGATTAACTTATCTTTATGAATTAAATATTTTCTATCTATTGTGACTTTATTAAATATTATTTCTGATGTCACGCCCTCTATTGGCAGTTCTCTAGCTGGATAAATTTCAGTCAATATCAACTCATCTAACTGCGACAACACTTCTCCAAATCCATCTACAAAATCTCTTGTCCTTGTAAACAAATGCGGTTGAAAAATACCAGTCAAATGCCGTTCAGGATATAATTCTCTAGCGGCAGAAATGGCCGCTCTCAACTCCTCAGGATGATGCGCATAATCATCAATTAAGACTGCACCGTTTGATTCTGCTATAATTTCAAATCTCCGTTTGATCCCTTTAAATGATCGCGTGGCTTGAATTAAATCCTCCCAGGTACATCCTAACTGTTTTGCTACTGCAGTTGCCACCACTGCATTCGAAACATTATGTCTGCCTGGCAAGGATAATTCAAAGCCAGACTGCACAGTACCTACAGAAAGATCATAACAAAACCTTCCTTCTTTTATGTCAATATTTTGCGCCTGAACTTCTCCAGACTCTATGCCGTATGTATGAATGGTGATTGACTTTTCGGCTAGTGCTTTATGCCAATCCTCATCTATATTTTTTACTAATTCTTCTCTCAACCACAATTGCCCTCCGTCCTTAATCTGCAAGCTAAATTCTTTGAATCCCTGCAGGACTGAATCTTTACTTCCATATATATCTAGGTGGTCAGCATCCATGGCTAAAATCACTGCGATATCAGGAAATAATCTCAAAAAAGATCTATCGTATTCATCTGCTTCTACAACAACCCAATCGGATTCTCCATGGAGATAATTAGAATTATAATTTTTCATAATTCCTCCAACAAAGGATGAGATATCAATGCCTGATTCCTTTAATAAATAAGAAACGATAGAGCATGTTGTCGTCTTGCCATGTGTACCAGCAATGGCAACCGTCTTTTTTTGTTGACTGATAATGCCTAAAATTTCTGATCGTTTATACAATCGAAATCCATGATCACTAAGCCAACTCAATTCCTTATTACTCGCTGGAACAGCAGGCGTATAAATCACTAAGTCAATGGTGTCAGGTATTTGATTTACATCATCTTCATAATGAATCGTCATACCTTCGCTGACCAACGTTTTGGTAAGCTGAGTGGCTGTTCTGTCGTATCCACTTATTTGTTTTCCCTCTTTCAAAAAGTATCTTGCTAGTGCACTCATCCCAATACCACCGATACCTAAAAAGTATATATGTTTTACATCACTAAGATTCATGCTCACTAGCTAAGCTTATTATCTCTTCAGCAATTAAATCATCTGCATTTCGAATCCCCATTTTTTTAATGGATGCACTTAATACTTCAAGCGTTTCATCATCGTGCACTAATTCAATTGCTTCAGACATTAATCGTCGTTTTGCATTTTGATCGCGCACTAAAATGGCTGCATGTTTTTCAGTAATGGCAAGCGCATTTTTAGTCTGATGATCTTCGGCCACATTTGGAGAAGGCACCAGAATTACTGGGCTTCCAACAGTGCATATTTCTGCAATTGTAAGGGCTCCAGCGCGTGTCATCAATAAATCAGCAACGACATAAGCCATATCCATTCGATCAATAAATGGCAGAATTTTCACATGGTCAAGCTGATCCATTTCACTATTCTTATACTCATCATAATACAGCTTACCAACTTGCCAAATCATTTGAATATCTGTACGTTCTTTAATTAAATCAAAGCCAGCATGTATGGCGATATTTAAAGAACGTGCTCCGAGACTCCCTCCAAAAACCAATAATGTTTTTTTATTAGCTTTTAATCCAAAATGAGTTAATGCATCTTCTTTCGAAACTTTCAAATTTGAGATCTGCTCCCTGACGGGATTTCCTGTTTTGATAATTTTTTCTTTTGGAAAATATTTATCCATTCCATCATAAGCCACACAGATTTTATCCACTTTATCCGAGAGAAATTTATTCGTAAATCCCGGATAAGAATTTTGTTCTTGTATGAGTGTTGGAATGCCCATTAAAGAAGCAATATGCAATGTCGGGCCGCTGGCAAAACCACCTACTCCTACAACTGCATCTGGTTTAAACTTCTTAAGAATCCTCCATGACTTGAATAAACTCCAAATTAACTTAAAAGGAAATAACAGATTTCTAAAAATCTTACCTCTGTGAAAACCACTGATCCAGAGGCCTTTTATTGGATAGCCCGCTTTCGGGACCCTATCCATTTCTATCTTACCTTTCGCACCGACAAATAAAATGTCAGCTCCAGGTTTTTTTAACTTCAATGCATCGGCGATGGCTATGGCTGGAAAGACATGCCCTCCTGTCCCGCCGCCGCTAAAAACTATTCGCATCTCGCTGCTCAATTTTTGCGAGTTTTAAATTATCATAATGTGCTTCTTCCACAAACTTACTGACACTCAAAATCACACCTAAAGAAATACATGTAAATATTATTGACGTTCCTCCCATACTCACCAATGGCAAATTCAACCCTGTCGCAGGCACGAGCTGAACGGCTACTGCCATATTCGTAAACGCATTAATCACTATATTCAAACAAAGACCCATGGCCAATATTGCGCCAAAGGTTTTAGGACATTTAGTCACCATCACAATACATCTAAACAACAACCACAGATACAGCCCGAGAATAAATATGCCTCCTGTCAAGCCATACTCTTCACAAATAATGGCGAAAATAAAATCAGCATAAGCATATGGTAGTATATTCCGTTGTAAACTTTTACCGGGGCCAACTCCAAACCATTCTCCATTAGCGATCGCTACTTTTGATTCATTGACCTGAAAGTTATCTGCAGCAGGATTAAAAAAACTATGCATCCTAGATTGCCAAGTTTCTATTCTTACTAATTCAGGAAAATAATTTCCGACCAATAAAATAATACCAAAAGCTACTAAGCCTAAAAGCATTAATAAGCCTATGTATTTCATGGACACCCTACCAATAAACATCATTAGCAAACAGGTAACGAATAATAAAGCTGCCGTTGACAAATCATCCGGTGCTATTAAGGCACACACAAAAATGATAGGTGCTATAATCGGTAAGAACGCACTCTTTAAATCTTTGATCACTTCTTGCTTCAAGGATAATGATCTTGCCACATATAGTATTAATGCAATTTTGGCAAAATCAGAAGTTTGAAATGTTTTATTGATCCATGGAATTGCAAACCACCGTGTAGCACCATGTTCTTCGATACCGAAAAACAATGTATACATTAATAAAGGAACAGTTATAAATAAAAGGAGAGGCGCAAACCGTTGATATTGCATATAATGCAATTGGTAGCAAATATACGTGAGTGCCAAGCCTAGAGAAATAAAAATAATCTGTCTGACTAAAAAATACGTTGTGTTACCATCTTGTGCTCTGTAGGCATGACTACCTACTGCACTATAAACAATCAGTACAGAAAAAATACCTAACAGAGCAACAATCAGCCAAATGGCTTTGTCCCCTCTTAAGTCTCCATATATTTTCTGTATCAATGTCATTTATCTGATTAAATTGAAAACTGCTTTTTTAAAGAGCTTTCCTCTATGTTCATAATTATTAAACAAATCAAAACTCGCACAAGCAGGTGATAAAAGAACCACATTGCCGCTTTTCGCATAACGACTTGCTATCTGCGCTGCTTCATTTATATCTTGGGTTTCTTCAATGCATTTTATATGCGGCGTGAAATAATCTAGTAATTTAGAATTATCTACACCAAGACAAATTAATGTGCTCACTCTTTCTTTCACTAGACTAAGAATTTGAGAATAATCATTCCCTTTGTCAGTCCCTCCTGCAATCCATATAATCTCTTCATCAAAAGCATCTAGTGCATAAAACACCGAATCAACATTTGTAGCCTTACTATCATTAACGTACAAGACATCATTGATTTTTGTAATATTTTCTAATCTGTGTTCTACATTGGAAAACGATTGCAATCCTTTTTCAATATCTCCACTCGTTAGCCCCAGTACAATTGCTGCCTCACTGGCACATTTCGCATTAAATGCATTATGCTTTCCTTTGAGTTTAAATTGTGTTATGTCAATTGTATCATCATTACTCATTAGCAACGACGTATTTTCTTTATTTGAAAGCTTTATCGAAATAAGCCTTTGTCTATTTTCACCAGCTGTTATAAATTTCTGAATCCACTCATCATCACCGTTATAGATTAAAACATCGGTATCAATTTGATTCGATGTGATTTTCCATTTAGCACGAGCATAATTTTCAATTTGGTATTCATATCTATCCAGATGATCTGCTGTGATGTTTAAGACCATTGCGATATGAGGTTTAAACAACTTCACATCATCTAATTGAAAACTGCTCACTTCGATGATGCACACTTCCTTTTCTTGATCTTCGACTAATAGTCTTGCGAAACTTCTTCCAACATTTCCACAAACACCTACCGATATTCCTCCCTCCTTTAAAAGATGGTAGGTTAATAATGTAGTTGTTGTTTTTCCATTACTACCTGTAATCGCAATTATTTTTCCAGAATAAAATCTACTTGCAAATTCAATTTCAGAAATTAATTCAATTTTAGTCTTTCGAATCTCCTGGATGACATGTGCGTCCTCAGGAATGCCTGGACTTTTAATAATTAAATCTGCAGTTAATATTTTATCAAGAGTATGATCACCTTCTTCAAAAGATATATCATGTTGTACAAGTTCACTTCTGTACTTGTCTTTTATCTGACCATATTCGCTAACGAATATGTTGTATTTTTTTTCTTTAGCTAATAATGCCGCACCGACTCCGCTTTCTCCAGCACCGAGTATCACTATTAAGTTCATTTTCTATTGGAGCTTTAACGTGATAATTGAAAGAATAGCGAGCAAGATTCCTACGATCCAAAACCGGATAACAATTTGGGATTCATGAATCCCCTTCTTCTGATAATGATGGTGTAGTGGTGACATTAAAAATATTCGTCTACCCTCACCATATTTCTTTTTCGTGTATTTAAAGTAACTGACTTGTAAAACTACAGACAGGTTTTGCACTAAGAATATTCCGCATAATATGGGAATCAAGAGTTCTTTTCTTAAGAGTATTGCCATCGCAGCGATCACACCACCAATTGCCAAACTTCCAGTATCTCCCATAAAAACTTTAGCAGGGAAGGAATTATGCCAGAGAAAGCCAATACAAGCTCCAACAAAACATCCAGCAAAAATTACAATTTCTTCTGTGTTTGGTAAGTATAATATATTCAGATATTCAGCAATCAATGTATTACTGGAAACATAGGCGAGAATGACAAGTGTTGAACCAATAATAGCAGAAACTCCTGTAGCCAAACCATCTATTCCATCAGTTAGATTTGCGCCATTTGAGACAGCACTAACGATTATAATTATAATGGGAATAAATACTATCCAAACGAATTTGGATGAATTATATCCGAGAAAACTAACAAAAAACCGATAGTCTAATTGATTGTTTTTTAAAAATGGAATATTAGTTATAGTTGATTTCGCATAAACTAATTCAGTACCAGAATCTTGATTTTGTAATTCAGTGATAATTTCAAATCCTTCTTGTTCAGCGACACTTTTATCCATTCTCACAACAACATCATTACTAAATAGCATGACTAATCCAATTAATAATCCCAAGCCAACCTGGCCATAGATTTTAAATCGACCATGTAGACCTTTCTTATCTTTTCGGAATACTTTAATATAGTCATCAACAAATCCAATAATCCCCATCCAAATAGTGGCAATTAAAAGTGTGATGATATAAATATTATCTAATTTGGAGATTAATAGGCAGGGAACAATGATGGAAAGAAGAATAATAATACCACCCATTGTTGGCGTACCGGCTTTTTCCATTTGGCCATCTAAGCCTAAGTCCCTGACAGACTCTCCTATTTGCAGCCTTTTCAAAGAACGTATGATCCGGTTTCCGATAATGATCGAAATGATCAGCGACAATATGAACGCCAGGCCTGCCCTGAAGGAAATAAACTGGAATACACCAGCTCCTGGAAAATCATATTTATTTTCTAAAAATTCAAAAAAGTAATACAGCATTTTACTGCGATTGTGTAAGAGGTAAGAACCAGGGCCTAACATGAGCAGAGGTTACTGCTCCCTTGGTTCTTTACTCTAATTTCGTTTTACTTCCATCATCATTTCAGTTTTAAATCGAAACTTAAAACTTAACAGTAAGCAGTAGACTAACCAGAACTTTTTCCAATCGTGATGTCTACTGCTACTGTTAAAACCAACCTGAGAATGATAATAGAACCTACTCTTAACTAACCTAAAGCAATAGTGCTTTCAGAATTAATTTATCATCAAAGGGAATCTTTTTCCCCTTTATTTCTTGATACTTTTCATGGCCTTTCCCTGCTACCAACACTACATCTTTTTCCTTGGCCATTTTTACAGCGGTTTTAATCGCTTGTTTTCTGTCTTCGATGATTAATACTTTTTGCTCTTCATTATCTGGCACACCTTCTTCCATCTGAGCGAGAATATCTTGTGGATCTTCATCGCGAGGATTATCCGAAGTCAATATGACTATGTCACTATACTTTACAGCAATCGCTGCCATAAGTGGTCGTTTACCTTTGTCACGATTTCCCCCACATCCGACAACTGTAACTAAGGAACCCGTCCTCATAATATGTTGAATAGATGTCAAAACGTTTTCCAACGCATCAGGTGTATGTGCATAGTCTATGATACCAAATACCTTTTTTTCCTGACCAACCAATACATCAAATCTACCTTCTGCAGGTCTAATGGCACTGATCGCTTGCAAGAGCTCTTGCTCCTCTTCACCCATAATATCTGCCGCAGCAAAAGCCGCTGTGATATTGTAGGCATTAAATGTCCCTGTAAACATGGCAAATACTTCGCTGGTATTAATACTTAGGTGTAAGCCTTCAAGGCTGTTAGCCAGGACCTTAGTTTTATATTCTACTAAGGTCCTTAGACTATACCTGTATGTAGTAGCATTCGTATTTTGAACCATTAGCTTACCATGTTTGTCATCGACATTCACTAATGCAAAAGCATTATCATCTAATACGTCAAAGAACTTTTTCTTTACATCTATATACTCTTTAAAAGAGTTATGATAACCAAGGTGGTCTCTAGAGATATTCGTAAAAATTCCTCCAGTGAATTGTTGACAAGCGATACGCTTTTGATCAATGGCATGTGAACTCACTTCCATAAAAACATAATCGCATTGAGCGTCCACCATGTCAGCTAATAAGTGTGTTAGACTTACTGCATCAGGCGTCGTTCGCTTTGCCTCCACCACCTCGTGATGTATTCTATTTTCAATTGTTGAAATCAGGCCAACTTTATAACCTAATCTTGTATATAAATCATAGAGCATTGTTGCTACGGTCGTCTTACCGTTAGTCCCTGTTATGCCGATCAGTTTTAGCTCTTTACTGGGATGATCATAAAATGATGTTGCCATCTCAGCAATGTATTGCCTACTGTCGGGAACAAGTATCGTGGTGATATCAGTATCGGATAATCTATCCAGTACTGCTTTGGTTTCAACCACAACAGCTACAGCTCCATTTTCAATTGCTTTGTCAATAAAATCATGTCCATCCTGTGCATATCCTTTGATTGCGACAAAGACATAATCTTTTTTTATTTCTCTGGAGTCAAGATTAATACCTTTGACTTCCTTGTTTGTATCACCATGTATTTCAGTAGAAATATGTGATGGTAATACCTGTTTTAATTGTTTCAAATCTTTTGAATTATCTCATTAGATAATTTAATTCAGATATAATTCTATACGCTGATCCCGTAATGCTGTACCAGGCAGGATACTTTGCTTCATCACTCTGCCCCTTCCATTCAAATCCACATTCAATCCTAAATTTTCAAGGACATAGACTGCATCTCTCACTCCCATTCCGATTACATTTGGCACAACTTTTGGTTTTATTAATTTACCTTCTACTGTCATTCTTACAGTATTCGGATTTAAATCAACCCATTGTTTATCTGTCCGTTGTTGATAGTCCAGATCAACATAATCAAACACTTCTTTAAAGTCACTGAGATAACCAGCTTGCTTATCGTGAAGACTTGCAATGGCAGAATCTTCTATTTTTGTTTTCACTTGTTCTTGCAACTCAGTTTTTATTGCATAACATCTATCGGCGATTGCTCTAAAAACAGGAGCTGCTACCTTACTTCCATAATATTCTTGATGCGGTTCGTATATGACTACAATAATGGAATACTTTGGTTTTTCTGCTGGGAAATATCCAGCAAAAGATGCGGTATACTTTTTCTTTTTTGAATTGACATCTGCATAATTTGTAGTTGCAGTGCCTGTCTTACCGGCGAAATTATATTTAGCCGTTTTTATATTTTTTGCTGTTCCTTCGGTCACTACTCTTTCCATCATTTTCTGTGCTGCATGGATTGTCTGTGGTGATGCTATGTCATGAATCAAAATTTCTGGTTTGAATTCAGTCAGCACTTCATTTCCTCTAAGAATTTCGGTGACTAACATCGGCTTCATCAGTGTTCCACCATTTGCAACTGCATTGTAAAAATTTAAGACTTGCAATGGAGTCAACATTAACTCATAACCATGTGCCATCCAGGGAATTGTTGTGCCATACCAAGTATCATTATTCGTCTCCGGATCTTTAATAAATGGAGCTGGTTCGCCTGTCAATGCAATGCCTGTTTTGTCTCGTAGGCCAAATGATTCTAAGTAAGCGATATAATCTTTGGCCTTAGATTTAGTACCAAACCGTTTATCAGTCATACTTGCGATTCCAACATTAGAAGAAATCGTAAAGACAGTCTCTAGACTCTCTTCGCCTCGACCATGTGGTGATGAATCATACATCCAATGATCATGAAATTTTTGTTTACCACCGTGTAGATCAACCTTAGTCTCTGGGCTAGCGTATCCACTTTCTAGTAGAGCCATAACAGAAGCTAATTTAAATGTAGATCCAGGTTCACTAGATTTTCCAATGGCATGATTATACACTTCTTTATATCTTCCCTCTTTTAGGGAAAAATTTGACATGGCTTTAATCATTCCAGTCTTCACATCCATGACAATTGCACAACCTTCTTTTGCTTTGTAGGTATTCATGGCTTTCAGCAATTCCTGGTGGGTGATGTCTTGCATCTGGATATCAAGAGTGGTAATAATATCATCACCCTTCTTAGCATCTAATTCAGTAAAATCATCTGCGGGAACCCAAACACCAGAGATACGCTTCATTAACTGTTCAGATTTCTGACCAGTTAAATATTGGTCATAATACTCTTCAAGTCCAACTTTGTCTTCATCTCTGTCTAGCCCTATTGTTCTGGATGCCAATTCTTTAAACGGTTTCTCACGTTGTGAAAATCGATTAATAATCAAGCCTCCTCCATTAGACCCAAGCTTCAGCAAAGGAAATTGTCGAAACTTTTTGTACAAGTCATGATCAGCTCTTTTAACCAACATGATGTTTCGGCTTCCTTTCTCTTTACGTTCTAACCATCCGTCTCGCTTAGATGTGAGATAACTGGCCCATTCGTATCTGCTGCGATTAAAGTCAGCATATTTTTCAAGCTCTTTCGACAATTCGTCAATGTGCTTGTCAAAATTTTTCTGACTTGATGCAGCGGGATCAATTCGTATTTCAAAGAACTGTACGGAGGTCGCTATTAGATCTCCTTCATGTGAATAAATACTTCCTCTCTCAGACTCAACTGGTAATAGTTTTACATATTTCCCAGATTTCGCTCTCCACTCGTCTCCTTCTATAAAAGAGACAGTAAATGCTCTCCACATGATGATTATCGCTAGGATGACAAAACAAAGCATCACCAAATAAACTCTAATTAAGAGTTCGTTTTTATTGGTCATCTTCATATTAGCTCCTGTTGACAACTAATTTTTCAGGTATCGATCGATTTTCTTTCAAATCGTCGTGTTTTGTTTTTCTCTGCAATTCAGTCTGCGTTGCTCCATGCATAATTTTCTGCTGTATGGATATATAATCAGACTTCGCTTCTTTAATATCTTTTTTCAAACCTTGCACTTCTCTCAATTTTCGCTCTGCTGCGTGTGTGTTTGAAATATAGATCACTCCCAAAAACGCTAAGAAAAGAAGGTAAGGCAGATTCATAAAAATGATATCAGTCCCCAAGATTCTTGATTTCTTATTTGTCTCCTTTGTAGACATATTACTATATCTTTTCAGCGATTCTAAGCTTAGCACTTCGAGCTCTCGGATTACGTTCGAGTTCTTCAGCACCAGCTATAATAATTTTTTTATTAATCAATTTGAACGGGACGAGTTGACGACCATAGTCATCGGGTTCGATATGTCCTTGTACATTACCACTTTTCATGAATCGCTTAACGATGCGATCTTCTAAGGAGTGATAACTCATTACGACAAGTCTACCTTTTGGTTTGAGAAATTCTTTGGACATGTTAAGCATTGTTTCGAGTGCTCCCATTTCGTCGTTGACTTCAATGCGAATTGCTTGAAATACTTGGGCGAAATAGCGAGACCTGGATCCCATACTTAGCGTGGACAAAAAATCTATAAAATCTTGGATTTGATCAAAGGGTTGCTTGGCCCTTCTGTTGATGATAGCTCTGGCTAAGGTCTTGGAATTTCTGACTTCTCCATAATCACTAAGGATTCTGAGTAGGTCTTCTTCTCCATATGTATTTAGCACAGAGGCAGCTGATAGATTTCCTCCACTATTCATCCGCATATCTAAATTTCCGCCAGCCATATAACCAAATCCACGATCATGGGTATCTAATTGAAAGGAGGACACGCCTAAATCGGCAAGTAATCCATCAATAGCAGACACATTATAGTATCGTAGGAATCGTCGTATGAATCGGAAATCAGAACGGATAAAAGTAAAATTATCAGCTTGTACAAGATTTCGTCTTACGTCTTCGTCTTTATCAAAGCTATACAGATGCCCTTTGGCATCCAGCCTGTTTAAAATCGGTTTTGAATGTCCACCTGCTCCATATGTAACATCTACATATATGCCATTGGGCCTTATTGAGAGACCCTCTAAACATTCTTCTAGAAGAACAGGTGTGTGATATTTTGTCATGACTTCAACTCTTCGTCAGCAGTTTTTGATCCGAAGACCTCGTCTGCAATGATTGAAAAGTTATCAGGCTCACTACTGAGCATGATGTCATAATTTTTCTTACTCCATATTTCAATTTGCTCTTGATACGCGAAAAGAATGAGCTCTTTTTTAAGTCCTGCATAACTGATCAAGCTTTTAGGCAAGAGAAGTCTATCAGAACTATCAATTTTCAACTTAGAGGCGCCTCGATAAAAATATCGGATGACCTGTCGTTGTGTGGTGTTGTGAATATTGAGCTGGTTTATATCTTTCGTTTTCGCCTCCCAAACTTCATTGGGATATAACATCAAGTGCTTTTCATAGCCACGATTGATTGTAAACATGTGCGTTTCGTCACCGAGCTGCTGTAATAGATCAGAGGGTAATCTGATGCGACCTTTGGGGTCCATCTTACACTCGTACTCTCCAGTCAGCTGGTATTTCATGTACTCTCAATCGGTTGATGCGTCAAACATAAAACAGTTTTTTCACATTTTCCCACTTTTCTCCACTTTATTCAAAATATATTACAAATTTTCATAATCTGTATTAGACTCATTGCATATTGATTACACATAGTGTCTGCTACCAAATCCTCAAAATTTCAATCTTAAAAGCGTATATCCCTTTGGACGAGTCAAATATAGATTAAATATTTACATAATGTGTATAATATTGAAAATATGTTCATTAAATATTATATAAATATTTAATATGTAATAAACATCGATGTTTTAGGCTATTTCCGCCTTTCATTTTTCTGCTACATGTTTGTATTTCGACCTATTTTGATGGATCTATTCTAGAATCATAACACGCCTTCGGCGTTTGAGGTCTTAATTTTAATTGGCCATGGACTATGTCTATGCCTATTTGATATTAGCCTTTTGGGCTTTTTCACAAGTTCTATTTGAATTACACTTTGTATGATCTGCAGCCAGGCAATCGGATATCAGTTTATAAGATAATGCAAAGTCTTCTTCTTGACTTCCCAACTCAGACATAATATAGTAAGCTATGTAATACTCCAGAGGTTTATTATCCTAGTGCATTGTCTAGCCATAAATCTGATAAATAATGGATTATGCGGCTCCTAAATGTTAAAATTTATAATTAAAGGCATAAAACCCGTCACTATTCCAAAGTAATACCATCTATCCAGTAGATTAGGACTTTTGAACTATCAACGCTATGAATAGAGAAGCCTGGCAACACATCGTGTATGAAGCAAGAACTGGTAATGATGCCTTATTTAGTAAGGCAGTCACCTCCAATTTTGAAGAACATTTTTACACGGCCATCAATCAAACTGTTCAGGATGAAGCCCTAACTAGAGACATTTACAACTCTACAATGCTTAAATTCTGGGAGAGATTTATCCTTAGGGGTGAAGACCTTCCAGAATCTAACATTGACGGTTACATTTATCAAATGAGCCGCAATGCCTTTTACGAACTCAGACGACAAAAAACAAATCAGCGTAATCTGAATACCGTTACAATTGAGAGTCAAGAAATCATTGAAAGATATGCTGGTGACACCACTAACTATGAGAGCTTGGAAGCCAAGGAGAATCGAACTGAAGTGATGAAGAAAGAGGAAATCCTCCATAACATCATTAGTGGTTTGGATCCAACTTGTCAAGAGATCATTAAGAAAAACATGTTGCAGGGGGTAAGCTTAGTGAATGTCAAGGAGGAGATCGCCTTGTATGGTACATACAATGCCATTGTGCAAAAAAAGAAGCGCTGCATGAATATGTTATCTAAACGATTAAAGTTAGCATTTAAAGAGAAAAATTACATTTTAACCATTCAGTACGATGAAAGACAATAAGAACATATTACGACGTGCCTTGGATTTTGATTTAAACGAGGCAGAGCTGGCAGCTTTTTATAAGACGACTGAGCAATCAGAGACTTTTCATGATGATGTGCTCGCTGAGCAGCTGGCAGAAGATTTATTTGCGCCGGAAAAGGCGCTGCTGCTGGCGGAGAAGAGGAAGGAGTTGGAGGCGCTTGAGATGAAGCCTAAACAGAAGGGATTTGTATTGCCTTTGCGGTTGCTGGGTGTGGCGGCTGGGGTGGTTGCGCTGGTGGGGATGTTGGTTTTGATGCGGCCGGATGGTGGTGGTGAGATTACGGAGGAGATGGTGGCGGAGTTTAGTGAGTTGGCGCGGGGGGCGTATTCTCCTGAGGTGTTGGCTGCGCTGGAGAGGTCGGATGAGGTGAGTGATGCGCGGAGTGAGCATATTGAGTTGGTGCGGGCGTTTGAGAAAAAGGATTATGAGTTTGTTTTGGAGAATACTGTTGGGGAGGAGAGAGCTGGGGAGGTGCGGTTGTTGAGGGCGCGGGTGTTGATGGATTTGGGGCGGTATGGTGAAGGATTGGAGATATTGGAGGGGATTGATGAAGAGGAGTTGATGCAGCGGGATGCTTGGTTGTGGATGCGGGCTGAGGGGGAGTTGAATGTCAAAACCCATGAAGGTTTTGAAGCTATTACGAAGAAGATTAAAGATGAAAAATTACCAGGATATCTTATGATCAAAAAGAATAACTGAATAATTAATATCATGAAACAATACACCTATTTGAAAATAGTATTTTACTAATACATACTTTAATAACTTATTTAATAAATTCTCTCATAAAAAATAGCAAATAAATAAAATTACATAAATTTAATACTATGAAATTAACACAAAAAATTACAAAATCCTTAGGTGTACTAGCATTGATCTTTACTTTTGCCCTGAGTGTGTCGGCACAGCAAAGAACAATTACAACTCACGTCTCAGGTGATGGCGGCTCAGGCAATATCAGCAATCTGGTACCAATAGATTTTTTTTTAAAGTACCATCAAAATAGCAGAAAGCTGACTATCTCAAATCTTGACCATTCTCCTGTTAATTTTAGAAGTGTTGCTTTAGTACAAGTATCATCTTCAGGTACATACAGAGCACTTACCAAATATTATAGTGGTAGATCAACACGTACATTTTACCCTGCCTCATATGGAATAAATGGTATTTGCACATTGATTATTGTCGACCGATATGGAAAACGTTTTACATTAAACTTTTACGTGAATTAATAAAGTCAAACTAGAGTGTCAGGGCGTTATGTTATATTAATTCTATTATTCTGCAATTCGACTAATATTCTGCTATGTCAGTGTACTACAGAAGATGATTACTGGAGAATATTAGATGATGCGGATTCAGGAATTAATACTGACAGCGCTCCTGACAATCTTATTGCTTGCTATCAGCACTTTTTAACGGAACAGGATACTGGCTTCGCATTATACAGCTTGAACTACGCCCTATATTTTAGTCTTACTATTGATAATGTCTCCCAAACATCTAAATATATAGATGAGTTCGAATTACAAATAAATAACAGTTCACTAAATACTGACCATGCATTAACCACTGATCTCCAATACATTAATGCCTTATTAAATTTCAAACTTGGTAATACAGACCTTTATAATTATTATTGCAAAGAGTATCTCAAAAAATATAGAGTAAAAGGTAAAGGAAGTTTTCCGCACGAATCCATTTATGAATTTCTTGGCTTAGCAGAATTTACAATTGGAGACTATAATAAGTCAATTCAATACTATAAACAGGGCCTATCCCTAACTGATAAAGAGTCTCACGATTTTAATTCTAGAAACCTGGCGCTAATCTCATGGGCATACTTGAAATTAAATGACGTAAGTGAAGCTGAAAAATATTTGAAACTATCTGAAAAGCAATTCAATAATTTTGATGAATATAATGACATTTATTATAGAAATTTAGCCACCTATTATGTTAAATTAGGTGACTTTACTTTAGCAAATAAATATTTACACCAGGCATTAGATCTGAATCCTCAAAATCAAGCAAAAGTAAACTTATTACTTTTAAAAGGTGAAATACAATTATTAACTTCTGATTCACTTGTGAATGAAACTTTTCAACAAGCTTACCAACTAAGCAAAGATTCACTAGAATATAACAAATACAAAACTGCAGATGTATTGTTGAAAATTGGCAAATCCTATTTTGATCAAGAAAATTATGATCAATCTCTTTATTATCTTAATCTTTGCATTGAAACTGTATGGGATAATCAAAAAACAAACAACAATTTTCATTCCATCTTAAATCCAAGGCTTGCTATAGAAGCACTAACGTTAAAGTCCAACATTTTATCGATCTCAAAAGACTATGAAAAATCGATGCATGTATGTCAGCAGTCAATTAAAGTCTTAAATCATTTATTTAAACATAAAATTAGTAGCCTTCAATCTTCCACTGCCTTCATCTCAAAAATTAGAAATCAATATGCCAAAATCATCCAAAATTTTGCAAGTTCAGAATTCAATGAATATAGTTTTACTGTGGCACAACAAACAAAAGCCATTTTATTAAGCTTGAAACTCAATGAAAGCAATGCTAATAAACAATTTAATGTAAATCAAACCGATTTATCTCAAATCAACAAGCTTAGATCCAGGCTAAGTTATCTAAATTCAAAACTTGCCAACCCTAGAATGATTGACAACTTAGACTCCATCGAATTGATGGTGATACATAATACTAGCATTCTTGATAGTCTAATGCAACAAATTGAATCAAAGCATCCTTTATTACATAAGTTGAAATATGCGGATGCTCCATCGCGTGATATAGAAGAAATTCAATCTGGTCTAACTGATAATGACTCAGCGCTAATCGAATATTTTCTTGGTGAAGACAACCTGTACACATTCCTTATTACAAAAGATGGATTTGAAGTCATTACGACTGAAATAGACTCTATTTTCACCAATCACATTTTTAATTTGAACTTACATATTAGGTCACTAATTAGCGAAGTGAGTTTTGGCTCTTTCGTTCAATCTTCCGAATACTTATATGATAAATTGCTAGGCGGAATAAAAGAAAAATTGGGCGCAGATATAGATCAATTGTATATCATACCAGATAGCGAAATCAATTATATCCCCTTCGAAGTACTCATCAATAAAGCCCCAGAAGAAGCAAGCCAATCCAGATATGACCTCCTAACCTACGCGGTCAAAGATTACTCCATTTCTTATCACTATTCCAGTGCCTTACTTTACCAAGACAACACTAAGTTAACAGATAATATCACAGAGTTTGCTCCTTCTTTCACCAGTACTTTCTCTCATGAAGAAAATCTAGAATCTTTACTTTATAACAAAGAAGAAGTCCTCATTATAAACAACATCACTGACGGCCAGATCAATATCGACACTGCCGCCAACCTTAAAAACCTAAAACAATCTGTAAATAATTATCGTATAGTACACCTTGCCACCCACGCTACCTGTAACGACACTCTACCCTTTGAAAGCAAAATCTACTTTGAAGATGGTCCTCTATATGCCTACGAAATCTATAATATGCCCCACAAACTAGAACTCGCCGTCCTCAGCGCCTGCGAAACAGGCACCGGAGCCCTCAAAAACGGCGAAGGTCTCATGAGCCTCGCCCGCGCCTTCATCTCTAGCGGCTGCAAATCAGTCATCACCTCCCTCTGGAATGTCAACGATAAAAAAAGCGTAGACATCATGAAGTCTTTCTATACCAACTTATACAAAGGCAATCCCGTCGGCGAGTCCCTGACAAACGCCAAACGAGAATATCTCGAAAACTTAAATTCCGTTTCTGACGCCCATCCCTACCACTGGGCGACATTCATCACCATCGGCAATGCCGACATGGCAATCCCAACCTTTCCCTTTATCCCTATCTTTGGCGGTATCGCACTATTATGCCTCGCTGCACTCCTTTTCTGGAGAACTAAAAAAGTTAAAAAAACTTAGTCAAACCCATCACTATTCAAAACTTAATCCATCTACTCTATAGATAGGTCTACGATGTGTATTCCTATTCATAGCGGTGAGGCTATCCTTTTGGTTAGACTCATTTTTTGTCTTGAAATCGATTACTGATCTACCACTCACCTGCTAATTTGGGCAATCAAAAAACCTTATAAGTTTATCCAGTCTTTGAATCTGCATTGTTTAGTTTTCACAATATGTATTAATCATTTGCTGTATAAGGCAATCAAAAAACCTATAAGGTTTATCTAGTAGCCAATCTGCATGCATTATTCCACCCTCATGCAATCCTTCTACAAACACCTCTGGTCAGGCCAACTGTAGGTGCATCCCTTACTCACCATCGGCAATGCCGACATGGCAATCCCAACCTTTCCCTTTATCCCTATCTTTGGCGGTATCGCACTATTATGCCTCGCTGCACTCCTCTTCTGGAGAACTAAAAAATGTTAAAAAAACTTAGCCAAACCCGTCACTATTCAAAACTTAATCCATCTACTGCATAGATAGGTCTACGATGTGTATTCCTATTCATAGCGGTGAGGCTATCCTTTTGGGTAGCCTCATTTTGTTATCCCATCCCCATATTAATTAGATTAAAGAATGACGCTTAGGCAACACATGACCTGTTTTTTCATGGGTATTGCATCAATTCTAGCTTTTCATTCGTTATTGGACTATTGATCCATTGTAGATCCTTAGCCTATGCAAAAATCCTTGTTATTTACTGTACTTTATTCAATTTGTTTCATTTCAAGTAGTTTTGGACAAGCTTGTCTTGAAGTTAGTGAAGATCCAAATTTTGATCAAGAAGAATTTGATGGCTTCCTAACCAGTTTTGCCAATAAAAAGAAAGGTAATATAAAAGATCAAATCCCTATTACTGTTCATGTTGCAGAATCTGTACAAGGAGCTTCAGGGCTATCTAATGAAGTGATTAAAACTACCATTAATAGAGTAAATGGATATTTCAATGATGCTGGAATAGAATTTATTCTTTGTGGAGCACCACGTTTAATATTCGGAGAACAAACCTATTTTAGAGAAAATGCAGATATTCTAAATGGACAAAATTATGTTACTGAAACGCTTAATATTTATTTTGTTGAAGGAATAACTGACCCCAATTCAGGAGTTGGTGGATTTTCTTTCTTCCCATGGACAAGAACTCCCGAGACTCGATATGTGATTATGTCATGGAACTTTCCAAACGTTGCTGGCGTCCTAGCTCATGAAATAGGACATTATTATGGATTATATCACACTCACGCTTCCTTTTTAGGCGTAGAACTTGCCGATGGATCCAACTGTAGAAATGCAGGAGACCAATTATGTGATACCCCAGCAGACTATAACTTTCTTGCTGGAGGTCTAGATCGATGCAAATATGTAGGAACTTTTAAAGATCCTGTCGGTAATGACTATAATCCTAACCCTAAAAACATCATGTCTTATGCTCCCAGTAATTGCATGAGTGAATTAACATTGGAACAATCAGCTCGAATTAATTTCTACCATACAACAGACATCACATACCTCACCTCCGAGTGCTCCTTCCCAGACTTCCTCATCTCCTCATCCGAGCCCTCAAAATCCATCCGCGCCGACGAAGACATCAACGTCACCTACGACCTCGACATAGACGGCGACATCAAACTCAACGAAATCGAAGTCTACTTCTGGCTCTCCGATGATCAAACAGAACTCGGCACCATCATCCAAAAAGAAACAATCACGCTCCCACCTGGCAGCACCACACTCGACCTCGACTTCAGCATCGACTTCCCTATCAACAGAAGCACTAATACTTACTACCTCACCGCACAAGTCGACCCTGAATTCAGAGTCCTCGAACAAGAAGAAGGAAATAATCTTCACACCATCACAGTCACCGTTGACAATTCAGCACTAGAAGATCAAGTCGTCTTTGCCAACCCTGTCAGCAACAATATTCTCAAAATATTCTTACGTGATAACTCCACTAAAACAGAACTCAATTTTTATATCTGGGACCACCTTGGCAGATTACACAAAACCGTTAATGCATTCAAAAACAGAGATGAATATTTCGAAGAAATCGATATCTCATCACTAGCTAATGGCCTCTATATCCTAGAAGCTAATTTTCCCGATAAAGGCAGATCTCAGTCCTTCAATTTTTATAAGCAAAGCTTTTGATTGGTGGTTTGTAATTGGTGATTCGTGATTCTGTGGCTAATTCACTTGCAAAGGGAGCACCACTCAACACTCAAAACTCAAAACTCAACACTGCGACCAAAGGGAGCTACTGGCCTATACTCAACAAAAAGAAATTAAAACTATGCCGACTCCCAATCGCATAATCCTCGTCCATCAAATAACTATAACGCACCCCAAGATCCACCTCTAACAAGCGTAAAAAACGCACATCAAAGCCAAGTTCAACACCCACCGATCGCATCTGATTCGTTTCCACTGCAAAGGGAAATGTATCGAAACCAACTAAGCCATGATCGTAAAACACATTCGCTTTCACCCGCTTCAAAAAAGCTAAACCACCCACAGCTACATCTGGATACCACAAAGGCAAGCGATAACTGACACCAAACTTAGTTAGCTGATCCGCCCTCAACGTCCGATTATAGCCTCGCGCATAATCAAAATTATCAGAGAATCGATACTGAGACAAAATAGCTTCTGTTTGATAATCGACATCAAATGACAAACTATGATTTTTAGCTAGTCCAGGCAAAAACACGTTGCCCGAAGCCTGAAATACGCTCCCATCCACAGCATCACCCAAGGGCGTACGGTATCGGAAAAACGCACTCACTCCTAATCGCGAACGCAAATGCTGCCTTGCCGTGAATCGCTGTATCCGTCCACTCCAAATTAAATCAATGGAACTAAACGATACATCACCTAAGGGTTCAGTCACTAAGCCAACAACTTGATTAGCCCCTGCGATTTGATTAAGATTTATTGTATCAGCCACTGTAAAATCAGGATTATCAAAATTTTGATCAACTTGCAATTGATGCCTGTTGATACGAGTGGCAACACTCATCACTTTGGACGTTTGTCCAGAGGAGAAGTTAAGTGGCACAAACAAGCCAGCGTTAAGACGGTTCTCTCTCCATCGCTCTACATATCGCCGCTCTTGAACTGTGCTATCTGTCACCATATCAAAATTGTATAAAAGCGCTGATCGCCCTACCCGCTCGGCCCTAAGGCTCACTTCTGGAAATAACTCCGCATAGGTCAGCCCAACCGAATACCGCCACGCATCCTCATTATATCGGTAAGTCGCAGTAGCATCCGCAGATAAAGTACTAAATACATTATCTGACAACACACTTAGCTCTGCAGAATTCATAGTGAAATTAGCAAGTAAACTATGAGGCTTCACCAAACCCGAAAAGCGGTTAAAGGACTTCAGCTCAAAGGTATCTGTCGATATCCCAGCTAAGAGATTTGCTTTTTCTTGAGCAATCAAACTCTTTAAGTAAGGTGATTGATATTGATGCTGTAATGATTTTTTGGCAACTGGTTCTGACACTTCTAAATCAAGTAACTTGACATCATAACCCATATTTGAAAACGAGCTATATGCCAATTGCTTTCCATCACTTGAGACAGTTGGCTGAAATGCACCAACTGGATCATGAGTCAATTGGAAGACCTCTTCAGATTTAATATCCATGGAGAAGATCTGATTGATATCATTGATTGGTTTGGAAAAATAGACTCGTCGGCCAACCACTGCAAGATGCGTTATCGGATCTTCAGTTGCTTCGCCAAATGGCCGATATTCACCTGTTGCCACATCTATTTTCTGCAACTGATTTTGCTGATCTGATCGTGCTACCGCAACAATCGTTTGGTCATTGAGCCATCTCGAAAATGTCAAATGTTTTTTCTTAGGATTTGAGATTTCTTTGAGCGTTTCTCCTGTCGCTGAATCTAGGATGACTATTCGCGGAATAAGTTTATCATCCACCCGAATGATGGCTATCTGACTGCCATCACGACTCAAACTTGGAGAATAATCAAATCCATTTTTTGTGAGTCTTGTCTTAGTTTGCGTAGCCATATCATAGAGTACAATCTCCGAAAACCTCTTGTATTGACGTCTGATATCCCATCCCAACTCTGCCCAAACCAGTTTATCTCCTACTACAGAACTTTGTGACAGAGCGCCGTCTAGTAAAAAGCCAGGCCTGAGCTCGGCAATAATACCCCCATTTAAATTCATTTTCTTGAATGCTCTGATGCGGTCATATCCGAACTCTTGCACCCAGAGCGTTTGACTATCGATGAACTGAGGATTAGAATAATGTACAACTGTACCCTTGTGTTTATCATAAAGTAATTTCGAATGATCTGCAGCAAGATTTTTTTTCTGTGACTGATAATGTGATGCAAAATCATCCATCATTTCTGCATACAGTGTTTTTATCTTTTTCCCGGTCTGCCTCTTTACGCTTCTGTTAAATGCATAAAACAAGCCTTTATATTTTACAGCATCTGCAGTTGCATGCTTCCACAAATCTGGACCATACTGTTGTCTCCCATATGTCAATAAATGATAGCCCAGATTATACCAATTAGGGACATAATCGCGTATCGATCCAGCAGCAGCTTTTTCGTAATTATACGTGATCCCTTTTTGCAGCAATGATTTATATTCCATCGTGAAGTCTGGTAATCGACCTCTACCTGATTTTGTAAATGCCGTCTCTACAATCACTGCATCTCCCTCATAATACCATCTTGGTATTGCTAATCCGATCATGCCACCCCAAGCCCATTCTCCCAAGACCTTACTAACCAGACCTGATATTCCTTGTCGCGTTTGATTAAACTGCTTGATGTGTTGATATTCATGGATTGTTAGATGATCTAGCCAGTCAGTCGTCCCATCAAATTGTGGAGCGCGGGCAAAAAACTCAGATCTGAAAGGAGCTACGGTTACAAAGCCATTTGAAAGGACGGTTTGTGGCTGTAAGATGATTGGTACTTTCCTATGATTGGACCCAATCGAAGGAGAGTCGTTGTCCCAAAGAGTATGGACTATATTTGTAATCCGATTCGCTTGACTCTGTAAGCCTTTTGGAAAGATGACTCTAACTTTATCAGTCTGGATTTGCTGCCATTTTAAACCGGGATCATTATTGCCTATTGGATTTGAAGGTATTTGAGCAGTACCATTGATGCTCGCAGCCATGATCAAGACAGCACAAAGACATATTTTAAATAGAGACTCCATTAATTATCTAACGATAGAATTACAAAAAATGTAAGATTTTTTGGATAACTTTTGCTTGTTGTGTCCAAGGTATAAAATGAGAAGCTGTTTCATCTATTTCAACCGTCAATAATTCTTTAGATATTTTACCTTTCAAATAGTTGGCATTTTCTACTGGAGCTATCCAGTCTTTCTTGCCATGCATCACCAACGTTGGCACTTCAGTTTCATTCCATAGCGGCTCTATCCCAATCAGTTCATCTGCATGCACCATCTTCACATAAGAAGCAACTTGCATTGCACCTGAAAAAAAATGTTTGAGTATGCGATTTGATGGCCACGAAGAAACGAAGAAAATGATTTCTTTTAATGGATCTATGACTGGACATAACATAATGTTCGCATCTATTAATTCTGCCCGCTCTAAAGCAACGACTCCTGCAATCGCACATCCATAGGAGTGGCTGACTAAAATAAAGTTTTCGATATTCAGATGATCCATGATTTGATATACTACCTCCGCTTGATCTTTAATGCCTGTTAACGGGACACCGTAATTAGAATATCCATAACCAGGTCGATCAAATGATACTAAATGTGCATGCCTTAGTAGTGTGGAATCTATTTGATAACTATAAAATGAATCGCTAGCACCAGGTGCTCCGTGTAAAAAGATGATTGCTTTTTCTGCTTTATGAATGGGCATCCCCGTCCTAATCAGTCTAAGACGATCATCTTCATATGGGATATAGTCAATCTCAAATGCTGTATTCGCTTGATTAAAATAGTCAGAAACTTCGTGATCTGAAAAACGCATTTCATTATAGGCAATGAAATACCAAGACACGACAAGACCGATAATGAATACCAATGCAATCCACTTAATCCACCTTTTCCAGAGCAATTGTTTAGGCTTTGGCTTTTGGTCTGCCATATTTTTGTTTTGAAAAGAGCCGTCCTGTTCTCATTTTTAATACGCCAATAATAGCTTCACTGACTATACTTAAATTCATCTTAGATGTACCTCTAATACGATCCTCAAAAATGATTGGAATTTCTTTAACAGTAAAACCTAGAGTCCAGGCTGCATATTTCATCTCAATCTGAAATGCATAGCCAACGAATTGAATTTTATCTAAGTCGATACTTTCTAGTACTTGACGCTTATAACATTTAAATCCTCCCGTTGAATCTTGTACAGGCATCCAAGTAATGGCTTGTACATAAAAGGATGCACCTCTGGACAGAAAAAGTCTGTCCCACGGCCAATTCACAACGCCACCTCCTTTCACATATCTGGAGCCTACACAGACATCCGCCCTGCCTTCGTGACACTCTTTTCGCAATCGGATCAGATCTACTGGTTTGTGTGAGAAGTCTGCGTCCATTTCAAAAATATAGTCATATCTCTTCTCTATACCATACTTAAACCCTGCAATATAAGCTGTCCCCAGGCCCGATTTTTCAGTCCGTTCTAGGAGATGCAATGAGTCACCAAATGTTAGCTGGAGTTGTTTCACAGCAGCACCTGTCCCATCTGGTGAACCGTCATCGACAATGAGAATATGAAAGCTCTCCTCAAGCTCAAACACAGCATGGATTATTTCATTGATGTTCTCAATTTCATTATATGTCGGAATAATTACAAGGCTGTCTGACACTAGTTTAATGTTTATAGCAATTGTAAATGTATTAAATGAAAATGTAATATGATCAAAATAATAGCTTGGATTGTATAAATAGAAATAATTCTTATTAGGCTATGCTCGCCTTTTATTCCTGCTAAAGGTCCAACGTAGGTAAAATTCCGTTTGAATGCTCTTCAATTCGATGTCTAATAAAATCGATCTGGTTCAGCTTCTTTTATAATGGACAAGACTAAATCATAAATATCCTCTGCACTCGGTTTACAAAAATAATCACCGTCTGTCCCATATGGCGTCCTGTGCTCTCGAGCAGTCAATGACCTAGGTGCCGAATCAAGATATTGATAGGCATTTTGTTCTTCTAAAACTTTTTGAATCATATAGGATGATCCACCTCCAGGCACGTCTTCATCAAGAAAAAGAACTCTATTCGTCTTTTTAATCGATGCTACAATCAAATGTTCTAGATCAAAGGGCACTAATGTCTGTACATCAATCAATTCAATTTGAATCCCCTTTTTACTGAGTAGTGCCTGAGCTACAGAGGCGATTCTCACACACGAACCATACGTAACAACTGTTATATCAGACCCCTCATGAATGATTTCCGGCATACCTAAGGCTACGGTATATTCACCAATATTGTCTGGTAGTCTCTCCTTCAATCTGTAACCATTCAATGACTCTACAATAAGCGCAGGGTCGTCCGATTGCAGCATAGTATTGTACATACCAGCAGCCTGAACCATATTTCTAGGTGTCAGAATATAGACTCCTCTTAACGAATGAATGAGGCTTCCCATATGAGAACCCGTGTGCCAGATACCCTCCAATCTATGCCCTCTCGTTCGAATAATGACGGGAGCTGCTTGCAGACCATTACTTCTGTATCGAAGAGTAGATAGATCGTCTGTCAATGTTGCCAAAGCGTAAAAGATATAATCCAGATATTGAATTTCACCGATTGGTCTAAGCCCCCGCATTGCCATACCAATGGCCTGACCCATAATTGACCACTCTCTTATGCCACAGTCGAATACACGATCAACTCCAAATTCTTTTTGGATACCAGCAAATCCTTGATTGACATCGCCAATCACACCCACATCCTCACCAAAAGCGAAAGTGTTTGGGTATTTTTTAAAGGCTTTTTTAAAAAATTGATTTAGTATTTTAAATCCTACGATTGACTCAGAATCTTCTGAATAACTCGGCGCGATCACTGGAATCTTTAGGGCCGATTTAGGCGAATCACTGTAGAGTTTTGTGCCTAATTGTTGAAGCTTTTCTTGTGTAACAGCAGATACAAGTTGATTGAGCCCCGATACCTCAGCCTGCTCATCTGTTAATTCAATCGCTAAGCGTCTTAGATTTTGAATGATTTCGCTCATGTATGGATTCACGAATTCTTTAGCTTCTAATAGTAACGAATCAATAGCGGGAGAGGTGATCGATTGGGTTGCAACATAGCTGTAAATCTCGTTCGAAGCAATAAGAACTTTTTGGATAGGCTCTCTCGATTTATGCCAAGCAATAGAGCGTTTTTTCCGAACATAATCTTTTGCCAATCGTTTAAGCTGCTCTATTGCAATTGTTGTGATGAGTTCATTCTCGACAAGCCAATTGGCCATTCGAGTATTACAATCAAAATCCTTTTCCCATTGCAACCTGTCTTTACTCTTATATCTTTCATGAGAACCAGAAGTGGAGTGCCCCTGAGGTTGAGTCAATTCATTGATATGAATCAGAGCAGGAATGTGCTTTTCTCTGACCACCTTCGTGACTTGCTCAAATAAAGTACACATAGCGGCGTAGTCCCATCCTTTTACCTGCTCTATGATCATGCCACCTTTTCCTTCTTCATATGCAAACCCTGCAAGTGCTTCAGAGATGCTAGCTTTTGTGGTTTGTAGCTCTACTGGGACAGAAATACCATAGCCATCATCCATGACAACTGTAATCAGCGGAACCTTTGTCACTGCAGCTGCATTCATTGTCTCCCAAAAAACACCTTCAGATGTACTGCCATCTCCAATTGTAGAAAAACAAACTTCATTTCCATTTTTCGATAAGTGGCTTAAGTCTTTTATAGAAGCTGTTGATCTGAATTTCTTTGACGCTAAGGCTAATCCAATCGATTTTCCTGTCGAACCAGCAGTCGGCGACATCCCAGCTGCAACATTGTCTGTATTAGCTAAATCTAAGTAATCGCCTTGGTCATTAATATATCGAGTTGCGAAATGATTATTCATCTGTCGTCCATGAGAAAATGGATCATGGACACTATCTGCATATAGCTGAGCAAAATAAGCCTCCAAGTCACACAAACCTTTGTGAAACATAAAGGTCTGAGCTCGATAATAAGGTGCAAAGTGATCTCCTTTTTGAAATGATCTTGAGATGGCTATTTGGGCTAGCTCTTTTCCATCGCCAGTAACTCCAAACTTAGCTTTGCCCGTCAAAACCTCTCGTCTAGCAATCAAACTGGTCTCACGGGATACTAAAGCTATCCAAAAATCAAGTAAAATTTCCTTTCTAAACTCATCCTCTTTAGTCTCACCTTTGGGTAGGAATGGCTCTAATGCGGGAAATTCTTTTATCATCAATCAGATTAAGTTCACAAATATGAGACTACAGTAACGTATTCGCGTCATAAAAGTAATTCAATAATTGATAAGAGTGTTTATCCAAGCTGGATCTTTATTTTATAAAAAAATGACTTATCTTGATTAACACTACATTAACTGACTATTTACGCGTAGTTCTTTAAAAATCAATCGAATTCGATTACATTTGTAAAAATTAAAAATTTGACAATGAAAACATACTTACTTTCTCTGTGTTTCATACTGACTGCAGCGGTTGGCTTTTCTCAACTTGAACCAAGCGATCAAAAAAGTGTTGGCCCTACAATGAATCTTGAATCATTAGTCGTTGACTATGGTGAGATTGAGCAAAATTCAGAACCATTGCGCGTCTTAAATTTCACAAATACGGGTACTGAACCTCTCATTATCAAATCAGCAAGAGGTAGCTGTGGTTGTACTGTCCCTGAATGGCCAAAAGAGCCAATCATGCCAGGTGAAGCTAGCACGATAGAGATCAGATATGCGACGAATAGATTAGGGAAATTCAGTAAGACTGTTACATTAACCACTAACGAAGAAGGAGAGCCAAGAGTGATCAAAGTACAAGGTAATGTTAGTAAAGGTGAAGATAGCGTCCCAGAAGCTCCAGCAAACATCTTTAAAGATGCTGCTAAGGATACTGCAAAACCGCACAACCATAATAACAAGAACTAGGAAGCATATTTTTCTTAGTAAAAATAAAGTAAAGGCTTTGGGTGTTCCCCAAGGCCTTTTTTATTTTTACAGTATTTTGAAGTAGAATGGTGATAACAATTTCTCTACTCCTTTGTTTCTAACATATAAAACAGCACTTCAGCATATGATCGCTATATTATCTCCAGCAAAAACACTGGATTACACGCCAACCCAGAAGAGTTTTGAACCTACACTACCTGTCTTCCCTCAAGAAACAATCTCGTTAGTCGGTTCATTAAGAAAAAAGACAAAGAATAAATTGAAGACTCTAATGAGCATTAGTGATAATCTGGCTCTGGAAAATGTCCAACGTTACAAAGACTTTGAAGAGACATTTACGACTAAAAATAGTAAAGAAGCCATTTTCGCCTTTAAAGGAGATGTGTATAGAGGTTTTGATGCGGAGAGTCTTACAAAAACACAAATCAAATATGCACACAAGCATATTAGAATCTTGTCAGGGCTATATGGCCTTCTAAAACCATTGGATTTGATGCAGCCTTATCGGCTTGAAATGGGGACTAAACTCAGTACAAGGAAAGGGAAAAACTTATATGATTTTTGGAATAATAAAATAACTGAAGCTCTCAATGCAGACCTAGAATCTCATAATGACAAGACCATTATTAATTTAGCTTCTAATGAATATTTCAAATCAGTAAAGACAAAAAATCTAAACGCTGATATCATAAACATCCAATTCAAAGAGTATAAAGGTGATGATCTTAAGTTCATCTCGTTTCATGCAAAGCGTGCCAGGGGCTTAATGGCTCGATACATTGCGATCAATAAACCAAAGAAAATTGAGGAGTTAAAGGCATTTAACTACGAAAATTATAGCTTTTCTGATGAAGGATCTACAGATAAAGAGTTACTTTTCGTCAGATAATTCATCTTAAGAATGATGGTGTTTATCCTAGATAGGAGATCATTCAGCAAATAATTTTTTCAGTTCTAATGATAAGAACTAATTATGCACTATGGAGAAGGAGATATATAAAATAGCACAAAAGAGAGTTAAGGAGAAACGGAAGTTTTACTCACATGTCATGTCATGGTTACTGATGAGTGTCTTTTTTATACTATTAAATCTCTTTACTAGTGATGTCTTTTGGGCAATCTTTCCTATTCTCGGTTGGGGTGTCGCTGTTGCTTTTCATGCGATTCGCGTATTTTCGTTTACGTATGGCGATGATTGGGAGCAGAGAGAAATTGAAAAAGAGATTGCCAAAATCAAGTATAGCAAGCATTCTGTAAGAGACACTAAGCAATCTGTGAGAGATACAGATTTCGTCTAAGCTCACTTCATTTAGAATTAACATCATCTAATCAAAATCAAGTATTGACATCTTCATTGGATCAATATTTGCAAATTTAAAGCTCAAGCAGTATTTCACATGGATGTTTATAAGCGGAATCGCTTTAAGGAACGGTTACATGAGATCATTTTTGAAGCAGATACTAAAGAAGGTAAGCTCTTTGATATCGTGCTGCTTGTATTGATCCTTTTGAGTGTCATCACAGTGATGCTAGAGTCTGTCCCATCGTACCAAGCAAAGTATCAAACATTGTTTACTGTACTTGAATGGATGTTCACCTTCATCTTTACCATAGAATATATACTCAGGCTATACAGTGTATACAAACCTGTCAAATATGCGGCAAGCTTTTTTGGCATCATTGACTTGGCTTCCATACTCCCTACGTTCTTAAGTCTCTTATTTCCAGGTTCTCAATCATTAGCTGTCATCAGGGCTTTACGGCTCATGCGGGTATTCAGGATTTTTAAAATGATGAGCTTTCTGAATCACGGGAAAATCATTGGAGACGCGCTCTATAATTCCAGACCAAAGATTTTAATTTTCATGTCGTTTGTTGTCGTGATTGTTTGCATTTTTGGATCATTGATGTATCTAATAGAAGGCAGTTCAAATGAACGCTTTGATAGTATTCCTAGAAGTATGTACTGGGCCATCGTCACGATGACGACCGTCGGATATGGAGATATTTCGCCCGCTACTAATCTGGGCCAATTTATAGCATCAATTATCATGCTGCTCGGTTATGCTGTCATTGCTGTACCAACAGGTATCGTTTCTTCTGAGATGGTAAAAAGTGATACAGACTTTGAACAGAAATCAACTCAAGCCTGTCGATTTTGCTCAAAAGAAGGACATGCAGATGACGCGGTATATTGTAAATTTTGTGGCGAAATTTTAAATGAGGATATCCCACCTGAAGACTCTTAGTGCTCAAGAACTAAATATCTAGCCATATTGAATTGTTCTTTTCCGCCTTCTCTACGTTACAGAACCGACCTTGATAGGTATGGCTATCAAAGCGAACCTGTGCCTTGAGTAGACGAAAAATAACTACTTTCATACAGCCATTTATTTAGTGCTTGAGACACTAGTTATTCTTTGGGTAGTCGAAGGACATGAAGCATCCGCTTAATACTAAACTTACCTGCTCCCCCATTTGCAATCAAGAGTAATAAACCACCACAAATCGCAAGGTTTTTAGCAAATCCAATCGAATTGACACGTCTATAATCTATCGGATCATTCCAAAATGAATAGACGATAAACGTAACTGGTATCAAATATAAGAGCAGTAAAAATGCACCTATGTTCGCATAATAGCCAATCAGGACCATAAAACTTCCTAATATTAATAGAGTTACCATACCAATGAGAAGTACATCTTGATTCCAAGTAATATTATATGCCGTCATTGTATCCTTCGTGCTTTCCCAAAACCCAAGCGTATCATACACTTCGAAAAAGAAAATGAGGGTAATCAAAACTCTGCCAATAAGGTCTGCAAAATCTTTCATGGGCGAAAGGTAGTATTTCTGTTGATATTTTATGCTCTAGTGGTTTGTCAAGTATATATTGATAGAGCTCTAATTGTCCAGATAGCTATTCACCGCATCTGCCACATTGCGCCCATCTATAGCCGCTGATAAAATCCCTCCAGCATAGCCTGCACCTTCTCCGCAAGGAAAAAAGCCATTGAGATGGCCTGACATAAATGTAGAACGATCTCGCTCTAATCTGATTGGCGAACTCGTCCGGCTTTCAACACCGACGACATGTGCTTCTTCAGATAAAAACCCGTTTAACTTTTGGTCAAAGAGTTTACTTGCTTCTTGCAGTCTGTAGACGATATCTTGCGGCAGTATTTCATGGACAGGCGCTGAGATGAGCCCTGGGATGTATGAGCTCTTCATATCAACACGAGTGAGCTTTTGATCCACAAAATCTACTAATCTTTGGGCAGGCGCTTTTTGAGTCCCATCCCCTGCTTGAAAAAAAGCAGTCTCGACAGTTTGCTGAAACTCGACACCGGCAAAGACTCCAGTATAGCCTTTACGAGCTAGATAGTCTTGTGAGATTTCGACGACGATGCCAGCGTTTGCATAGGGCGAATCTCTCTTAGACAAAGACATCCCGTTGACAACCAACTCTCCTGGATTGGTAGCTGCTGGAACGATCAAGCCACCTGGACACATGCAAAAAGAAAACACGCCTGTACCATCGATCTGACAGGCTAAGCGATAACTCGATGCAGGTAAATTCACTTCCCGCTTGGCTTGATTATATTGTACTTTATCAATCAGATGTTGTGGATGCTCCATCCTGACCCCCAGCGCAAATGGTTTAAACTCTAGGCCTAATTCATACTTATCACAAAGACCAAAGATGTCGCGTGCAGAGTGCCCTGTTGCCAGGATGGTGGCATCAGCAAATAATTCAATCTGCTTATTGTCTTTCAAATAACTGACGCCATCAATGGATTTGTTAGAAATTAAAAAATCAGTGACATACGAATCAAAATGAATTTCGCCGCCGTGGTCTAGAATACTTTCTCTGATTTGAGCGATGATTTTGGGCAGTTTATTTGATCCGATGTGCGGATGAGCATCAATTAATATATCTCCACTTGCTCCATGATCCACTAAGATTTGCAAAATGTCCTTGATATTGCCTCGTTTGTGAGATCGAGTATATAGCTTCCCGTCAGAATAGGTGCCTGCACCGCCTTCTCCAAAGCAATAATTCGAGTGAGGATTAACAATTCCGTCTTGCTGAATCGCCTTTAAATCTCGTCTTCTGGCTTGAACATCCTTTCCCCTATCCAAGACGATGGGTTTAAGCCCATTCTCCAAACATTTAAGCGCCGCAAAATAGCCTGCTGGCCCTGCACCTACAATGATGACCTTTTTCACAGGATGCAAAGGTGTAGGCTTAAAGATAGGCGTACTCTCATCCGTATCCGGAGACAATAGTAGCTCTACTTTTAAGCGATACACAGCTTGTCTTTGTCTGGCATCTATGGATCGCTTACGAATTTTGAACCCTAAAGCAGCGTCTTTGGGTATGTTGGCCTTTTTGACGGCCTTTTTGAGAATCAGATCCTCATTTTGAAGTTCGGACGGTAATAACTTTATATCGACAAGAGGATTCATTTGGTTTATATACTTAATTTCGATCTGTAAACGCTTATATTATTTTGAAATCTTGTGCCAAAAGCCAGTTTATTCGCCAGTAATTGTAGGAATATGATGACTCAGACTAAAAAAGAGCACTTAGATTGTGAAAACAGCACAATTTACTTACTTTTGCACTCCATTTGTAAAAAAGGATAGATATGCCTAAGATGAAAACAAACTCCAGTGCTAAGAAACGTTTTAAACTAACGGGCTCTGGTAAAATCAAAAGATTTCAAGCGAAGACGTCTCACATGATGAGAAATAAAACGAAGAAAGCTAAACTTAATTTAAGAGGCTCTACAACAGTTTCAAAAGCCGATACGAAGAGAATATTGAGCTTGCTTGCTATTAGATCATAACCATTTAAAGAAGATTAAGATATGCCACGGTCAGTCAATTCAGTTGCATCAAGACGCAGAAGAAAAAAAATACTCAAAGAAGCCAGAGGATATTTTGGAGCGCGGAGTAAAGTCTATACAGTAGCTAAAAATGCTGTAGAAAAAGCTGGAGTATATGCTTACAGAGACAGAAAAGCTAAGAAAAGAGAGTTCAGAAAACTGTGGATTGCCCGTATCAATGCTGGAGCAAGACAACATGGTATGAGCTACTCTAAGCTTATCAATGGTCTTTCTTCTAAGAATGTAGAATTAAACAGAAAGGTTTTAGCTGATTTAGCTTTTAACCACCCTGATACATTTAAGGCTGTTGTCGAATCAGCCTCGTAGATCAGGAGAATCAATTACATGAAAAAACTAGAGACCTGTGCTTTTGCGCGGGTCTTTTTTTGTTTCATTTATTTAAAAACATCAATGTCAGCTTCAATAGCAATGGCAATCGTAACATCAATGACTAATATGCTCGTTGGATCGGAGCCCAACGAGGGCGGCGAAACGCTATTAAAGCCCCGTTTAATGAATGGCTTTGATGAAAATATCTCGTCCTCGAAATGTAATCTGCTCTCCCACTGCTTTATTTAAAAACAGAGTCCCTAGCGGCGATTGAGAGCTCATCACAAAAAAAATCTGTTGATCGATAGTCAGTTTACCCAGACCAACTGACAGAAAGTAAAATCCAGCATCTGTCTCTATCAAAGCACCCTTTTGAATTTTGGAATGAATTGTCTCTTTATCAATAGACTGTAAATCCGTCAACATCACTTTTGCTTCTGCGAATGAGCGCTGGGCTTTATGCATTTCAGCATGGGCCATCGCCCTACCAGTCTCAAACTTATCTCCAGCACTACTTTTGGTTTCGGAGCGCGTCGCCTCTTCTGCTTGCTGTATTGATTGCTCAGCTGTCAAAACCATTTGCTTGACCCGCTGGAGGCATAGATCGTATAGAGATAATTTGGAGGCTTGCATGCTGTTTTTGAGGGTAAGGGCTTATTTACTTCTGATCGCCTCTACTGGGTCAAGTGCAGAAGCCTGAAGAGCAGGCAACATACCTGCAATGATGCCAATGATAATTGATGATGAAAGACCGATGATAATATTCTTAAGAGATAAAGTGATCTGAAATGGAATGACCGCAGATATTCCCTTGGCGACGACAAAGACCATTAAGATGCCAAGTAATCCACCGAGTAGACACAGAAAAATCGATTCAATTAAAAACTCAGATAGAATGATATAGCGCTTAGCACCCAAGGCTTTCTTGATCCCAATAATATTTGTACGTTCTTTCACTGATACAAACATAATATTAGCTACACTTATCAATCCCACGATGATTGCAAAACCACCGATTATAATACCACCGATTTTGACTTGTCCGAAAAAGCCTTCTATAATATTAGTAAACTGATCAATCGAGTTAATAGAGAAATTGTCATCTTCTTTTGGCTTTAACCTACGGATAGCTCTCATATCACCTGTTATTTCGTCTCGCAATGCAGCTAGACTCACTTCAGCTTTTGGTTTGACATAGATAATTCTGGCAGCTTGAAATCGGCTGCGCCCATTCATATTTACAAATCGCTTTATCGTTGGGTAGCACATCCAAGTCACGACATCCATTTGTTGCACATTAAACGGATTGTCCCCCTCATCTTCGAGCACACCTATAATTTGAAACTTTTGTCCAAAGAGCTTGAGATCCTTTCCAAGACAATCTTGATTTGGGAATAACTCTTTTTCTATATCCGCTCCAATAATCACTTTGGTAGCACCACTTTCATATTCTCTATTGGAAAAAAACCGTCCCTTGGCAAGCGTCATGTCCTGTATCTCAGGGAAATTGAGTGTAGAGCCCATAACCGTTGATCCTTCTAGGCTATTGGATCCATTCTTTAAGGTTTTACCTTCTAAGCCAACTAAGAAAGCGACTTCTTCTGCCAATTCCAATCGTTCAGCTAGTCCCTCATAATCCGATTCAGATGGGCTTGGTCGTTTAAAATATTTCCAATAATTCTGCTCCGGATCTTCATCCCATGGAAACACATCAATCATCAATATTTCCTTGCTTATACCGCCGAACAAATCGAGAATAGAGCCTTCTAAGGAGTCAACTGCAGACTGGACAGCTATAATGCAAAATATACCAATGGTGATCCCGAGTAGAGAGAGAAAGGATCTCAATTTACTCGTGCGGAGTTGCTGCCAGGCAAGTCTAAAACTTTCTAATATGGTTCTTAAGAAAAGCTTCATGGGCACAAATTAACAATACGGCTATAGATTTGTTCTAATTTAAGGATTAAACGACTGCAGGCGAACTATATGTTGCCATATTCTCGTTATTATATTTTCCACTTATTTACTCAATAGCAAGGCATTAAGGGCATTCTCACAATATATCAGTTAGAATTCATACTTTTGCAGGCTTAATAATAAAAAAACTTAATGAAGACAAAGCTATCACAATTCAGTTTTGAACTGCCGGAGAAATTAATTTCTAAGTATCCATCTAAAGAAAGGGATGAGTCTAGACTTATGGTCATACATCGAGATTCTGGTAAAGTCGAACATAAGGTGTTTAAAGATGTGATGGACTATTTTGATGAAGGTGACGCCATGATCATGAACAACACCAAAGTTTTTCCTGCTCGATTATATGGCAAAAAGGAAAAAACAGAAGCTAATATTGAAGTTTTCTTGTTGAGAGAGTTGAATAAGGAAAGTAAACTCTGGGACGTACTCGTAGATCCTGCGCGTAAGATTAGAGTTGGTAATAAGCTGTATTTCAGTGACAAAGAAGGGAATGACTTACTGATAGCCGAAGTGGTTGACAATACGACTTCACGTGGCCGTACAATCAGATTTTTCCATGAAGGAACTGAAGAGGATTTTTACAATATTCTAGATCAGCTTGGCAACACACCATTACCGAAGTACATAGACAGAGAAGTCGAGCCAATCGATACTGAACGATACCAGACAGTCTATGCCAAGGAGAAAGGGGCCGTTGCAGCACCCACAGCAGGACTTCACTTTAGTCGTGAGTTATTAAAACGGCTCGAGATCAAAGGGGTGAATTTTGCAGAGCTAACGCTGCATGTTGGTTTAGGTACGTTTAGAAGCATTGATGTTGAAGATTTGTCTAAGCACAAAATGGATGCGGAATATTTCAAAGTGACAGATGAAACATGTGCAGTTGTCAACAAAGCCATCAAGGAACATAAAAAAGTATGTAGCATAGGTACGACATCTATGCGATCAATCGAGTCTGCAGTTTCTGCACACAGTATATTGAAGCCTGCAGAAGGCTGGACGAATAAATTCATCTTTCCACCATACGAATTCAACATTGCGAATTGTATGATTACAAATTTCCATTTACCAAAATCGAGCTTAATGATTATGGTTTCTGCATTTGGTGGTGCTGAATTAATGATGGATGCTTATCACCAAGCGATCAAAGAAAAATATCAATTCTTCAGCTATGGAGATGCGATGCTAATTCTATAAAAACATATGACTTTGCGAAGAACTTCATACTCATGGAATTTTTCGCAAAGTCATTTATTATTTCCTTAAAGAACACTCCATCTTCTTCAAAAAGTAGCGAAACGCTAACAATAAGATAATCAATCATTTATATAGATATGAGCCTTATCATTCATTTGATTTGATATTTTTTTACACAGCTACTTGCATGTGTCATTATTTTTAATAGTTTTGTGCGAATTTTTGGGTAATCGTGGAACTTGATAGACGTAAAGAACCATTGACATTAATGAACCAAAAACACATTTTAAATTATGTATTGGACATTAGAATTAGCGCATCATCTAGAAGACGCACCTTGGCCAGCAACTCGGGATGAGTTAATAGATTATGCAATTAGATCAGGAGCTCCATTAGAAGTTCTTGAAAATCTTCAACAAATTGAAGATGAAGGTGAAATTTATGAGAACATGGAAGATATTTGGCCAGACTATCCTCGTAAAGATGATTTCCTATTTAACGAAGATGAATATTAGACCTTAATCATAGTGGGTTCAGAATCCATAGCCGATCCTAAGATCATCATTGCCATTGATGGACTATCTGGTTGTGGAAAATCTACTTTAGCTAAAGACCTATCTAAACAGCTTTCTTATTTACATATAGATTCTGGGGCCATGTACAGATCAGTTGCCTTACACCTGATTAGGGAAGGTATCTCTGTCAATGATATCGAGGATATCAAACAAGCACTGCAATCTCTAGAGATCTCTACCAAGCTGCATGATCAAGTCAGTATCCCGTATATGAATGGCGAACGTGTTGATCATCTCCTGCAGACATCTGAGGTTGTCAGCATAGTCAGTGAGGTAGCTGCAATAAAAGAGGTTAGGTCGTTCTTAAAAGGCATTCAGCAAGATCTTGGAAAAGATAAGGGAATCGTCATGGATGGCAGGGATATCGGCTCTGTCATATTCCCTGATGCCGAATTGAAACTCTACATTACGGCTGATATAGGCGCTCGTACGGATAGAAGAGCTAAGGAGTTAGAAGCTAGAGGTCTTGAGATGACCAAAGAATTCATCAAGAGCAATTTGGAAAAACGTGATTATATTGACTCGAATCGAGAGGTCTCGCCATTGATTAAGGCCGATGATGCGATATGTATTGATACCACTAAGCTCACTAGAGAGGATCAATTGAATGAAGCTATTGGCTATGTAGAAGAAGTGAAAAGTCGCCTTAATGCAGCAAAGTAATATCGCCTGTTAGCACCTCTAAATCCCCATCTCCTTTTCGAATTTTAGCAATGTACACATAGACACCTGGCAATAGTTTTTGGTCGTTTATGTCTTTCCCAGTCCAACCAATATAGTCTGCCTGAGAATTAATATTGATCTCACTATATACACGACCTCCAGATCGGTCATACACACTCACCTCTTCAATCTCTGCTAACTCATCCTTTAGAATGACTCTAAATCGATTATTAGGCGGCAATGCCGTAGATAAAACTGAATTTGGTATATACACCTTGAATTTAGGGTCAACGACCAAATTCATACAGCTAGAAATTGTACAGTCGGTATTATACAGGACTTGAACACAAATTTCACCTGAAGATTGGACATCATCAATTTGGAAAGAATCTCCACAATCTGCTGCACATTGAGATTCACCATTGAAGAACCAGTCCACTTGTTCGTATTCATGCTCAAATCCTTCGGTATCCAGCACATATTCTACATCAAAGCCTTCTTTCATATTGCGAGGACCTTTTATGCCAATTTCTGCGGCTGCCAGATTTTCTACTGTGATCTCTTCGAAAATTTCACAACCATCTTCTATGGCAAATTCAAGCGTGTAGTCTCCTGGTGCTAACATGTATTCAGCACTTAGGACTGGCTCGTCATTTGCAAACACAGTATAATCTCCAAAATTATCTATCACAAGTAAGGCTTGCTCACCTGGACATATTGCTGGCTGCACGACATAACTGATCTCTTGTTTTTGAACTACCTTGACTTGTATCGACTCAGAAAATGGACATGAATCCTCAGTATACGTTGCCGTAATTGTATGTGTACCTACATCAACCAAATTAGGAACGAATCTGCCATCAGGCAACACCCCAATACCCGACCAAATCAATTCACCTTCGCTCTCCTGCCCTATTATATCTACACTTAACACAATTGGATCAGTCCTAACCCCAGTCTCGAGACAAATCGTAGGTACCTGCTCTATATCTAACACGATATTCGGACACAGTGATTTAAAAGCAGTTGTCGTCGGACTATCCTGTGTACAAAAACATGAGCCGCTCTCAATCCCTACTCTAAAGTCAACTTCATCTTCTATCGCATCAAAAATATAAGTATAGCTTGTATTACTTGTTATATCTGTTTGGACGTCATTTAGATAGATTACATATTCATCAGCACAGGCAACCGCTTCCCACTGAAACGTTGCTGATTTTGAATTAGAATTAATCCGAACATCATTCACTCCAGTCACTGGCTCAACCATGACGGTTGTTTTAATATCCTGAGCCGATCGACAATCATCATTACCCAGAAACAGGCTAACTGTATGCTCTCCTACTGATGGCCAATTTAATGTCATGCCTTGCGTCAAAAGTCCTGTTTGGATCGCTCCTCCTTCTGTCGTAAGATTATAGATCGCTTCATCATAGATCGTACCTGTCAACATAATTGATACCTCCGTATTGGCACAGACACGTTGATCTATCTCAAACCCAACAGAATTATCAAACCCTAGCACCTCTATCGTTATTGTTTCAGAGCTAGATTGACATCCTGTATCATCTAACCTTGCCATAACTTCATATACCCCAATACCGCTGCTGCTTGGATCAAACATGCCATCAGTCGATTGTACACCATTAATGAACCAAGTTATCACAGGAGTCTCTATTGATCCCCTAAGCTGTGACCTTAAGGAGACTGGAGATTGGGGGTCACTCAAACAGATGAGTGAATCTATTTGAAGATTCTCAATTTCTATATTTCTGTTACTATCACAAAGCTCCGTTGTACATGAAGCTATGGACTGTGGTGAACACGAACCGCCCACATCTGCTAAAATAGTAAACTCAACTGTTGTTTCTCTTGGGAGATTCTGAATAATCAAATTAGATTGACTACCAGGGACTTGTTCCGAAATTCCATTATAGCTTACTGTGTAACTCACCGCTCCTGGCACATCATCCCAATCAAGGCCAAGGGATTCTGTATTCAAGGCAAGACAAGTTGTTGAAAATGTTAAGGGGTCAAAATCAACATCTATAGTACCATAAGAAAACAAACACTCTTTTGAAGTACCTTTTAACACAATCTCTAATGAGTAGCTCCCCGAAGTCTGGAAATCTAATAGTCTAGGATCTGAACTTGAATTTGTAATCGGATTGCCAGCACCATCTTTCCATGTGAATGACTGAATTGTACTGGGATCTAAAATATCACCAAGAAATTCAATTTGATTACACGAATTCTGAATCAGCATACCATTTTGGATATCTAGAAAGCTTGCATCTATTTCTAATACTGACTCGCAACTTGTGGAATTATCTATCGTAATGCTTGTCAATCCAGGTTGATCAATCGTAACACCAAGTGTGTCAAATGGACCAGGGCCGCAAACATCAATAATATGTGTATCGGCAACATCAAACTTAATTTGAAATCTGCCTTGGGTGAATTCCTCAATATTGTCTGAACAAGAACTCTTTAATACGACTTCAAATGTATAGTCTCCTTCTTCATCTAGATCTGCTTTTAGTGTTGGACCAGACGTGTCAGCTCGATAGACTATCGTCCCAGTCTCATCTTTTATCCTCCATTCGGCATCAAATACTGTTCTACTGTTCAATGTCAAAACTTCAAATGTCAATCCATTCGCTGAGCAAAACTCGGGGTTGAGTTTACTATCCTCATCATTGACGAAGACAGTCTCGACAGGTTCAATATTATTTACAGCAAAGCCTTCTATATTTTGAACCCTATAATCACATTTTGATCCAGCATACCCATCAATGATTAAGTAATATTCTTCACCAATCTCAGCATTTGTGATAACAATGTTAAGTGGCACATTTTCTTCATCTCTATGCTCTTCACAAACAACAATCTCTGGCGTATAGCAGTTCTTTATTACGGCGACCTGAAAGCCTTGATAAAAAGGCACACCACCTAATAGAGCTTTATCGCATTCATCAAAAAAGAAATCAATCTTAGCAGTCGTGCTAATCGCTGTAAGTGTATAAATAGTGGGATTATCTAATCCAAAGGCTCCACCGCCACATGCTCCATTAAATCCAGCACTCGGATTTGTATTAGCAAAAAAATTGAATAAACTAGGTGAGCTCCAGCCAAAACGATTTGTAAATCTGAAAGTATCTAAGCTCCGAATCTCATCATAAAACATATAGTTGTTCGTATCCGGCATTGTCACTTTGACATCACCTGTGATGATATCATCCAAATCACATAAAGGTGTACTGAAACGGCATATCTGTCCTATTGCACTAGAGGGATAGATACAGCCAACGACTAGAAAAAAGAATAATAACCTACACACTTTGCTCATCTGATGAAATCAATTCAATAAACACTACTATTCTTCAGGTTTTAAGCGTCAAAAATACCTAAAAGACCACATGTAAACGAATGATTATCATACAAATATGGTCTTAGAAATAACTTTAACGCGACTATTTCTATCTGATTCTAATCTCTCTATCTGAATACTGTCACCGAACCTGACAGTTTTCGTAGCTCTCCTGACTGTAACCGGACTACGGAAACATAGCCATAAACACCTTCCTCTACTGCTTCTCCGTTCATTGTTCCATCCCAGCCATGCTCCTCAGTGAGCTCAAAATTTCTTGCCGAAAACATGACATTTCCCCATCTATCGAAAACAGAGAACTGTTCAGCTATAGCGGTCGGATCATTCGAATTTAATCTAAAGAGTCCATTATCGGCATCTCCTATTTTCAATGAGTTAGGGACATATATATTGCTGACTCTATCTTCAATCAATACATTCACTTCATTACTAGAAATACAACCATTTTCACTGACCAATTCAAGTCTGACTAACTCATCTGAGATACCGACAAAACAAATACTGTCAGTTTCAATATCAACTAGCTCGTCATCTCTGTACCATTGAATAGCAGATGCGGCAACACCACTCGTATCAAATCCAATACAAATTGTCTCTTGAGCAAACTCAACAATCTCCTCCCCCAAATCCACTGTCAATGGCTCAGCCTCTAATATAAAAAATGGCTTACTGACCACACATCCATTCGCATCTTGGACGTAAAAAGTATAGTCCCCAGCTGCTAAGTTTTCAATCCTATCCGTTTCTTCAAATAACAAGCTATCCAAACTTAGCTGCGCGGGGCCCTCACCTCCTATCAATTCATTAATCATCAATGCACCGTTATCCATATTTTCACACGCAGCGAATACGTCAACATCAACATCAATAAAACTATTTTCATTTTCTGCAATAATGACCTGATCTTGGCCAAAGCAAGCATTATCTGAATTGAATACTCTTAATGTATATGTGCCGCCTTCAGTGATTGATTGGCTCAACGCATCTTGAGCACTTAATGGACCATTATTACCAAGCCACAGCACAATTGGCGTTGTGACTTGATCAAATTCTGCTTCTAATAGGACTTGAGTGCTTTCGCAGGCAAGTACACCGGTCTGAGCAATGTTGACAGATGGTCTGATTGTATCTATAGTAACGACAAGAAACGTATCTGCAACACAGCCAAAATCATCCATGACTTCTAACTGGTATCGGCCTGGTGTGTTTACAAATGGGTCAATCTCCGTAAACACTTCAAAGTCTTCATTTGTCCAAACGGCTACCACAAAATCTCCTGTTACATCCGGCAAAATCTGCACTGAATCAGCGCTACAGTCAATCGTTAAATCTTCAATATTTGCAATAGAAATATTAGCTTTTCGTATCCCTAGAACAATGGTATCGACAACCACACATTGGTCCTCACTGGTAACAGCGAGAATGTATTGGCCCGTATCGATGGCCGTGATCTCTTCTTGATTATCTGTGAATCCATTGGGACCTGACCAATCTATTTGTTGTGGTAAAATTGAAATCGTAGTCTGCAAAGAAATAGGCTGAAGATCACAGTCGAAAATAGCATCTTGAATATCGACATCGAAAGGCTCTTCTCGAGCTGCCAGAAATGTATCTCGCCCAACACAACCATTGTCACCTACAACTGCAATTGTATAAGCACCAACTGAAGTAATCATAATCTCCTCTCCACTGGCCATCGTCGATGGTCCTTCCCATACGGCCTGAGTCAAATCAGCTATGGATGATGCAGTCAAATTAATTTGTTCTTCAGTACATCCAAAGTTGCTCCCTTGAATCACCACATCTGGAGGAATCGAATCAATCATCACTTCAAAAGATCCAATTCCAGGGCAATTATCGGCATCAATCGTTCTAGCCGTATAGATGCCTCCACGATCTACCAGGATCGAATCATCACTAGAGATCAGATCTTCTCCTTCCCATAAGATGGATGTAAATGCGGTAGTACCCGTAATCGAAATTGTAGCACTCGATACATCACAAGTCAAGGTGTCTCCAGTTAAAGTCAAATCATTTATTGGTGGATCAAATTCTATCGTAACAGGAATCGTATCTGTACATCCGTTCTCAGAGGTAGCGACGAGATCATAGACACCTTGCTCATTCACGATAGGTGTCAGTTCATCCAGCTCAATTCCTGACGGGCTGATCCAAGTCGCATTATCAGGTAAGTCAGCGTTGTCTTCAAAATTGATTTGTGCTTGACAGCCGACCAATATCACATTAACATCAAAATCAGGAATACCAAAATTTTCAACAACCATGATAGAATCAATAAATGAGCATCCAGTATCAAAGTCACCTTGTACAATATACATCCCGCCATCATTCACATTTACTTCTGCACCTGCTCCAGTAAAATCCGGTCCCTCCCATACGATATTAAATAAATTATCATCTGATGAAACCGAAATCATCGTACTGGGATTAAGACAAGTTATCGTATCTGCAACAGCTAAGTTGACATCAGGGCTATCCAGACTTTCACCAATAATGATAGATGTTTCATCTCTACAGCCTTGATTATTATCGATCTCTAAAAAGTAGGTGCCAGGTTTACTTATGCGAATCTGAGCTGCTGTATGGTCTCCTATAATTTCACCATCGCCTGTGGTCCATACCCGATTAGGAGGTGTATTGACCACTGACATTGATGATCCCAATGTAATCGTATCAGTCGGACAATTAATAATCGTATCCGTATCTGTTGAAATAACCGCTTCAATTTCAATTTGAGTTATATTCACTATGACTATGGAATCGCACAAGTTTGCCCCTATCTTTCTGATATCTGTACCTGCTCGGGTGTATTCTTGCACAAAACCTGTCGCATCATTAAGGACGAAAGAGCCATTCTCACAAATCGTGGTATCTATTCTTAGCGTATCTACTATTGGTAGAACCATCACGTTCGTACAATTCTCCATAATATCGGCACAAATAGGTGCTGGAGATTGATTGAGAAACTCTCGTAAGCCATCTAAATCCTGGACCACTAATTGATCAAAAAACTCAGTGGAATCAATGGCTTCATAAGAAATAGCGCAGATCGTGTAGTTAGCAATGGGAAGCTCTCTCAAATCTGGAAAGGGCTGAATATCGATAATGTCCCCAGTTCGGAAATCAGCAATGATAAATTCATAGTTATAATCATCTAATGGGCTGAAATTATTAATTGCAATCTGTGAAAGCAATAGATCGTCCTCAAAATCACAAGCTGTTATTTTGAGAGGCGAACTAAAGGAAAGGGCATCAGCTTCGCAAAGGGTAAACTCCAATCCTTCTTGATCTAAAAATTTGATTTCAACTAGCTCAATAAATCCATCATCAAAACGTCCTCTATCATTGATTGTCAGTGTCCAAATACCATTAACTGTACCCACATTGATATCTTCGAAGCAACCTGAAAAAGGATAATAAGAACCATTATATCCATTAAAGATTCTCCAGTCAGACTCATTTGAAAATTGCTCATTCATTATCCTAAGATCGGGACTTGCAGGCACGCCACAAGGAATGAAGTCTATATTCCAAGCAATTCGATCTGTCGGTGACACACCTGAACCAAGTGGTCCAATCAGCTGTATTGATTGACCAGCTGGACTCGTCAGTATGACCTCAATGTCGGGTAAATTATTATGAGTAAAAGAAAAATTAATAACACTCAGTCCTTGATTGGTAGCTGATAAATCATCGTTCACCACCCCACTCACAGTAAAACTGATGGATTTTGATTCCAGTGCAACAATCTCAATATTAGATGCTGACAAACAATCAGATTGCCCATTCACTGCTGACATGTTAAGCATCAGAAAAATAAAAAGAAAGACTGCAAATACTTTAGATATGTGTTTCACATTACGGGCCTGTATAAGCTTTTCCAGTGTTAATTAATGAGCACTCTAAAGAGCTAACGAATTATAACTTAATTATCTTTTGTTGGATCATTTGTTCTCCTATAATTATTCTAGCAATATACATTCCCGGCATTAAATCTGGCTTTAGCAAGCGTAGTTTATGATGCCTGTCTGAGAGGACGAAAGATTCCTTGTGAGCAAGGACACCAGATGAACTAAATAATGAAAACTGTCCAGTTGAGTGATCTGAGGCCATAACATTCACAGTTATTTCATCTATAAATGGATTGGGAGATATCTGAACTTCTAAATTTTCCACTTTATCTAAAGTATAGTCTCGTGTTTCAGCAGATTGGAAACCTAGCGCTTCTACAGTAATAAAATCTTGTTTATAGATCGTATCAGAGCCATATTCATTAAAAGCAATCAGAGTCACATCAAATACGCCAGGCTGGTCATATTGAATGATGACACTTTCATCTAGGCTTGTTTCTGGAGATCCTCCTTCAAAATACCATTCTACATTGTTGGTATTTTTTGATAAGGAGCTGAATCTTATTCTGCCTCCAATATTGACTTTACTATTGGTAATGCTAAAAGAGCCCTCAGGCAAAAGGACATTTTCATCAACTTGAATGCTTTCTGATAAAGTAATTTGACCACAAGGCAAATCGACTGTTAATCGAACCTCAAAACCACCAAAGCCTGTATATGTATGCGTAGGATTGACATCAGTAGAGATCAAGCCATCTCCAAACTCCCAGCTGTATGTCGCACCCACAACCTCCGTGGCTGAAAAATTAACAACATTATCTGTTTGAGTATATAAAATATTTAATTCTGGTGAATCTGAAACAAGAATGAAATTCTCCAAATATGAAGTATCGCTACCATTTAAGTTAGATGCAATTAGCTGTACATCAAAACTACCAATGTCATCATAACGAATTGTGACAGTTGATCTATCTGAACGTTCAATAGTCGCACCTTCAAAAATCCATTCAACATCTGTCGCTAAGGTATCTAGAGCAGAAAATGTAACGGTTTGCCCCTTACAAATCGCAGCACTACTAATGCTGAAGATGGCATCTGGTATTTCCGTCAGACTTAGATCCACTTCCTTCTGAATCGTGGCACTGCTACACGAATTGCTCGCTGTCAGTTGGACTGTATACGAAGTATCCTGCCCATATGTGTGATTGGGATTTTCAAATGCAGAACTAAATCGATCTCCAAATGACCAAATGTAATTATCAGCACCTGTGGATAAATTCAGAAAGCTAATCTCATTCGAATCTCCTATTCTTTGGAATGAAAAATCTGGAACTGGTACTCCTTCAACAAGGATTTCTTTTTCCAAGGTATAGGAAGTATCTCCTTCCCATGCGATTAGAGATATTGTATTGATACCTGGTTCTGTCAACTGTACACTTCCGTCTGTTATTTCAATACTATCATTTAAGTACCACCTCAAGCTGTCAATGCCTGTTGACAAATTAGTTATGCTAAGATCTGCCCCTTGACAAATCTGTTCTGCTGACAAGGAAAAATCGACCACTACATCAACACTGTCTATCATTCCCGCATTCATTGTTCCATCTGCTAAGACAAGATTTAAACTAAATTCAGAACTACCACAGCTATTTGTAGTTCGAAGCATAACTGTATAATTCCCTTCAGTTTGATAGGTATGGATTGGACTTTCTTCTGTTGAAAATGTTCCATCGCCAAGATTCCAAAAATACTCATCTCCATCAGTCGATAGATTTTCAAATGTAACTGTTCGTTCTGCTGATGTTGATTCAAAAGTTGCGACAGGTAATTTGGAAACAGAAATATAATCCTCAAATACAAGTGTGTCTGAGCCATTTTGGTTATTCGCAATTAATGTGACGTTATACTCGCCTTTACTGATATATAATACAGATGGTCTTTCCGATGTACTGGTTTCAGGAATTCCACCTTCAAATATCCATATAACAGAAGTTGCGTTTTGCGCTGAGCTAGCGAACCCGACGACTGATCCTGCACAGAGTTCATTCGAATTGGCACCAAAGCTAGCAAAGGGTAATTCGATATCAACCTGAACTGTTTGGGAAGTGGTCGCAAAGCCACAACTATTCGCTCCGACTAAGCTCACTTCGTAAGTACCGCTTTGTGCGTATGTATGACTTGCGTTATTATTTGTGCTAACCGTGCCATCTCCAAAAGACCATTGGGCCGACTGTAAGTGCTGAGATGCATTTGTGAATTCAACAGTACTACCATCAACTAAAAAATCAAAATCTACGATTGGTTCAGGTTTGATACTAATTAAATTCTCTTCAATTAATTCGACATGACCATCATCATTGCTTGCAATTAATTTAACTGAGAAGGTGCCAGGATCCATATAAGCTACAATTGGGTTTTCTTCTGTAGAAGAAGATGGAATCCCGCCTTCAAATTCCCATTGATATTGGTTTGCATTGGTCGATTGGTTCCGAAACAGAACAGAGCCATTTTCGCATAATTCGATCGAACTTGCAGTAAAATCTGGAACTGGCAAATCAGATTCGATTTGAATGGTGTCCGAATAAATAGCTGTTTGACAAATATTTTCTACTGTTAAGCTTACAGCATAATTACCCTCTATGGCATACGTATGTACAGGAGAAATATCCTCGGAGGTATTACCATCTCCAAAATCCCATTTTAAAGCTCTTGCGTATTGGCTTGTCTGAGTAAATGATACTGACTTCCCATTAACTTCATATGTAAAGGCTGATACAGGTACAGGATCTAAAATGCTATAGGCTGACACGAATATGGTATCAGCGCCTACTTCATTAATCGCGATAAGTCCAACTGCATATGAACCTAATTCTGGATAGGTTACGATTGGGTTTTCATCAGAGGTATTAAAAGGACTGCCACCTTCAAAAAACCAGGAAACCGAATCTGCATGTTCAGATAAGTTAGTAAACTGTATAGATTCACCAACACATGCAAATCTATTTGTGCTAGTAAAGTCAGCTGTAGGTAAGGTTGTATTTTGCTGAGTTATGCGAGTTGCAAATGAAGTCGTACCACAGGTATTTGACATTGTCAATGTTGCGGTGATATTCTCTAGTGAGTTGTAAATATGAGTGGGAGTTTGCTCTTCACTTGTCTGCCCATCTCCAAAATCCCAAAGATATGTCGTATTGGCAAAAGGCTTATTGACTACAAATACAACTGTTGTGTCAGTTATAAATTCATATCTAAATTCAGCAGTTGGGTTTTGACCAAAAGAAATAACATCACTTCGTTCGAGAATGTCAAATGTCCCATTGCTTCCATATACTTCTAAACGCACATCAAAGGTACCACCGACGCCATAGTTGACGATAGGCTCTAGCTCCGTAGAAAATGTAGGATTACCTCCTGGAAAGATCCATTTGACACTATCGAGGTCGCCAAATGATTTATTTCTGTATTGCACATTGACAGGGACACAAGCTCCAATAAATTCAACATCAAAATCCGCCACTACATTTTGTGATCTTTCACATCCTGTCAGACATGGAAACCTAAGGTATCGACTGTTTATATCTTCGAGAGATTCAGTCGACCATTCATTTGTTTCTACTAGTGGTGTTGACATGATAAAATTAGAATTCGATTCATCATGAACGGCACCAAAATTATGGCCTAATTCATGAGAAAAGAGGACTCGTTTTCGATTTGCAGTATCGTTATCTTCGACAACAAGACTCGAATGACTTGTACAAATCGTATTGACAAATGCTAGGCCATTGGCAGCAGTATTTCCATTACGTTCAAAATCTCTCTTAGACCATAGGGATGATTGATCTACAGTATTCTCCCAAGACTCTGACGCCCACTCTCTAAAATCCAAAAGTAGCGTCTCCGTGTCCGATGAAGTAGTCCAAGGATCACATGTAGAGCATTCAGAGATGAATTGTTCGACTAAATTAAACCGGATTTCATCTTCAAATTCTGTGTCATAATTTGTTTGAGCAGCATTTAGCATTGCTATCGCATGATTTTCAACATTGACCGTACTCCCATAATGCTCATACATAAGATAATCTGATGCAATAGCCATATCGACCTCAATACATCCATCGAGTACAGATTTATTTACTTTTTGCTCGTTTACAGATTCTACAAATTGTCGTTCTAAGTCATGATCGAGTCCACAATGGACACTATGAATATGTTCTTGGTCTGCCGATTCATAAACAATGATATCCTGAGTGGCTGCATCGGCATCGTAGTAACGAAGTGGTTCTATATTAATCTCTTGCTTACCCACTTTTATAAATCCATGCACAAATTGGTCATTAATAGTCAATGCGACTGAAGAATTTACATGTCCCTTTACGGTGCCGATATAGGAGATTGCAGAAGAAGTATTGCTTTCTAGAATCCCATCATTGGTGCTCCTTCTGACTTTATACTTGTCAGAAAGCAGTGGGTTTTCATAAATATCTAGCGTGTAAATGCCGTATGTGCCTAGATCTAATGTCTGAAACTTTTGAAGGGATTTCTTCTTTTGTGGAATGAGTTCATTGATGTCAATGACCTCATATGCTGAGATTACCTCTAAAGCAGCACTTTGAGAGTGAATCGTCAGTTGGAATTGTAAAAAATAGACAACCGAAAAAAGTAGTATATACTTTGTGGGTTTCAAATATTAACTAATTGATTATTAATAAGTTCTGAACAAATTTAGACAGTTATTTTGAATCATTTTGTACTTATGAACATTAACAACAACAAAAATAGCATTGTTCTCGTATATTACTTGTAACTGACATTTCATATTAATTTCGATCATATGTACACGTTTAAGACGGCTAAGAAAAGCATTATCCTTACTCTGATAGTGATATTTTTAGCAAATATTCTTGTCGCCCAGCGGACTAGAACAAGGACAAACCCAGATAGAGATTCACAAACACAGGTTCCGATCAATGAAAAGTTCGCTTTTGGGGCGAATATGGGGAATTTTGGCTTTAGCGGTGGTGGATTTTCCATATCAGCGAAAGGTATGGCAGGATATAAGTTTGCAGACCCTCTTGTAGCGGGGATAACAACTAAAGGCTTTTATGAAATCTTTTCACTTCCAGGTCAAGATTTAAGCTTGTTTAGCTATGGAGCAGGACTTTTTGGAAGAGTAAGCTTTCTAAAGCAGTTTTTCGTTCAAGGTGAGTACAATATTACGAGTTATGAAGCTGCATTCACTAATTTTGACACCTTCAGGGACACCTATAACTATCCAATGGTTGGTGGCGGCTATGAATCGGGTTATGGCCCTTGGAAATTTGGCTTGATGATGCTTTTCAATCTCAAAGACGAGGTCCGAGATGTGGCAGGATTTGGAGAGTATTGGATCACCTTTAGCTATAACTTTTAGTCGACTGCAACAAGTCTCTTAATTACATGGGGCAATAAACGCGTGGAATGTAGCACCTGCCTCTACTTCAAAACCATTCATGAGTTCGACTTCGGTCCCTGCATGGTATTCAATGACATTACCAGATTGCACTGTACCATTTGTAATAACAGATATCTGAGCTGAAGTATCTTGAGTGATTATTGATCCCGACATATCATTCACATAATTAGAGCAGTCTTCACAACCATCAGGAATTCCATTATTATTCGTATCAATCGTATCATCTGAATTGGCACATACATCGTTTATGTCACATACGCCATCCATGTCAGCATCTTGATAGACGCCTCCCGAACAATTACAACTCGCATCATATGTTTCACCTGTCGTACACGGATCGCCATCGTCACAACTCGTACCGAGTAAACTATCGTCCAGAGTCGGACATACATCCTGACAATCAATCACTCCATCTGAATCACCATCGCCAAATACGTTGACCGCTTTGGGTGTTAGTTTTGAACCAGCTGCCTGTGTACACCAACTTCCTGCCAGACTGTTGTCAAAGCTAGCCGATATTAAGGCTAAACTGTATTGACCTTGATCTGCTAAAACTTCCCATGGTGGGACATCATCGTAAGTCACTTCATCTATGACGTCATCGAAGAAATCGAGTAAAGAAACTCTCTCACCAGCATTACTCAGTGTACCAAAGTACTCTCCATGTGGTGCAAAACCATATTGAGTTTGAAATACAGCAGCATTATCCGCTATGACGACATAATTCAAGGGCGCTGCCGCTGTGCCTGGCAAATAAAAATCACCCTCAAAATCATAGCTAATGCCGTTCGCAATTGAAACATCCTTCAAATTCAATATTCCTGGAGAATGGTTTACGATCTCTATGTATTCATAATCGTTACCCAAATTGGAATTATAATGGATCTCATTGATTGTTAAACCAGGGTAACTCAATCCTTCAAAGCAGCCAAAATCATTCTCTGCATTTGGTGTTTGCAATTCTATACACTGGCGCTTCCAATTTAAATAATTATCGTTTTCTTTTGTTTGATCTATTAATGCCAGGCTGTAATCCTTTATCCCTCCATTCGCATTCGTATCCCAAGGAAATGCTTCGTCATAGCGCACAGCATCCATCAATTGCCCAGTGCTGTTTGACAACCATATTAATTCACCGAGGTTAGATAGTTTACCAGAATATTTCCCGAATGGAGAAAATCCATAACGCTCCAAAAACTGTAAAGAATCTTCTGCAATCACTACAAAGCCGTTACCTGGAATTGTCGAGCCAGAGGGAAATTCGTAGGTCACCCCTCGTGAAAAGGAGACACCAGTTAAATTCACAGCAGTGTTAGACTTATTTTTGATCTCAATAAATTCGTAATTTTTTCCGCCTAAGGTGTCCCCAGCTGGGGTGATACTATCAAACGGGAAATAATGTATTTCGTTGACAACCAAATTACTAGGAAAATGGTAGGTGTCGTAGGGCAGGAATTGATTTACTGCACCTGGTGTAATATATTGCGACTGTACATCCCATGACGTCCCTAGACTATTGTCTAAATTACTATCAGTCAAAGCTAGACTGTAGAAGCCATTGTCTGCGGTCGAGGCCCAACCATTGGCATCATTATATGTCAAACTATCTATGACGTAGCCAGCTCCATTACTCAGACTCAGATGCTCTCCATCATTATTGAGAGCCGAGTCTTCCCATTGAAACACTTGATAACCTTGTCCAGTATATACACTCGCATCATTAGCTATTATGATATATTCACCTGGATTGATAATGGTATTTTCTGGAAACTCAAAACAAATACCATCGATAAACTCGTAGGTACTTAAGTCTCTTGGATTCGTATCAGGGTTATATATTTCTATAAATTCGGCAGCCTCAGAACTTCCAGCAGGGTTGTAGTGAATTTCATTGATTACGATGTCCTCAGCAGCGACAAAAATTGGAGTGAGGCTCGTATTATTTGAATATGTTGGAGTGATCCTCGCAGATGTACTAGCAGTTTCTTGCCAGTGCGAAAAACGATAGCCTGGGTTAGCAACAGCTGTAAGGGTGATGGGTATACCATCAAAGTACTTACCAGTATAATTATACGGAGCGAGATATTCATTTGAATTTAATAGGACTCGACCATTTGTACTAGCAGTTGTATTTATACTTAAATTGAAAGTACCTCCTATACCAAAATGGCTTCTAATATTAGTATATACAAAGTCTGGTCTTTGCGTTAACCAGCTGATCACATTGTCAACATCAGCATTCCAATTATTCATACTAGCTCCATTCAAGTTAAACTTATCCATTTGACCTTGCATTTCAGGTGACATTGTATTTCGGAGATCATTCACGATCCCTGTCGTTCTAGACGTTTGAAATAATGTACTTAGCTGGGTGGCATAGCGTTGGATAAACTCATTTTTGAACTCATCATTGTCCAATAAATTTTTCAAAATGCGTGTTGCTGCTCTATCGTTTGGCCAACCTGTTTGGGTCTGTTGGGTGGCAGCATTAATTGCGTTAAAACTAGGTGGGTTAGCCGTTCGAGGATTTCCACCAGTCCATTGTCTTCCCATACCAAAATCAGTATCATAGAGTAACCATCTTGCTTTTCCACCTTGTTCATGCCAGATATCAAGATTATTAGATGGCCAATCTGTATTTGCTACAAAAATTTGTACCAATTGATAATTTATAAATTCATTGATATCAATCCTATTCTTGACATAATTGTAATGAGTGGCATTGGCTAGATCATTAGCTACCAGGTAGTTATACAGCTCCAAAAAGTCTGCAGCTTGGCCTTCATTTGCATCGAAATCAAAAATATTGACAGGATCATATAGAGCTGCTTTAAACATATTAATAGAATCCTTATCCACTTTAGGATGCTTATAGTTAACAGAGTGTTGACTGTGAACATCACGGATATTCATCATTCCCCAATATTCATCATTTAAATATAGAATGACAGGTCTGACCGATTGTAAATCCACATCGACTTCATCCTCTACAAACCGATGTGTTGATGCGTCTCTTAATGCCGTAATGCCCCAATCATTACCTCCAGCACGTAATTTAAATCTTCTGAATTTATGCTGATCTCGATTGGGGAATAATTGATATGGAATATTCTTAGAAGGATATATACTTTTAGTTTCGATATTCATCCCCTTCTGTGCATTCCGTCTGGAACAACCTCCCGCAATTGAAATACCTGCATCGATATTAAATCCTTGCGCCCCATTCTCTTCAAAAAACTGGATATTGGCTGGTCTTTCCCAAGGTTGGCTATAGTTATGCGGCGTGGAATTACAATGACCAACAATTCCATTTGTACCCTCAACATAAATTCCAATTTGGTCATCCCACAAGTTATCCGGATGAGTATTTATCATAACGATTGGAAGTGTATGATTAACTCCAACAATATAACCGGCTGAAGAAGTCTCACTGGACTGCCAACCACTCCTAAAAGCTTTGGCTCTTATCGTATTAACATTGTTAATTGTCAAAGGGGAAGAGTAGACAGTAGAAGTGCCTGTCGGTTCTCCACCATTTGTTGTATATCTAATTGTTGCACTTGGCGTTGATGTTGATAGTGTAACGCTGACGGATGATGAATAGACGCCCGCTGCAACTGAAAATTCTACCACGTCAACTCGTGATGTTCCTGTTGAATTAGAGAAATTAGGGGACGGCAACGAAAAGGTGGCTAGAGTCGAAGAACCATCTGTTTGTCTTCCATAGGAATAGTCATCTTGTATGGCAGGCAGTGCCATTTGATCTAGAATTGTACCTGTAGGGTTGGTCAGCACTAACGTCTCACCTCCTGATGCATTCAACTTAAAGTTTGTATGGGTCGGCCCTTGTGACTGATCTTCATCTGCCCAAAATAGAACATAGGAGCCAACAGGTATAACAATTGAGGCTGTAATCTCCCACTTCTGCGGATTGGTCAGATCATCACTCAAGTAATAACTTTGGAGATCTATGCTTGACGGACCAGCATTATAGATTTCAAACCAATCATCGTATTGCGCAGCTTCATCCAAAATAACTGATTTATTGGATGACATCGCTTCATTAATATACAATTGACCATTTAGAAAGAATGGAAAGAGCAGAATTGCGATTACATAATTGCATTTCATTTCGACGGGTATTTACAAGTAAAGATAAACGAATACTTCTAAAAAGTGATTACGTCTAATTCTCTCAATAAGAGAGCCTACCTAGATGACGTCAAAAATTAGCCCATCCACAAAAAAACTGCTCGATGGTCAGTTTAATTGCACGGTGCTATAAATGCATGAAACGTAGCTCCAGACTCTACTTCAAAACCATACGTTAGTTCGACTTCGCTACCAGCATGGTATTCTATGACATTGCCTGATTGGACGTTACCGTTTGACACGATTGCGATTTGTGCTGATGTATCTTGTGTAATATTTGAGCCTGACATATCAATGATATAATCGGAACAATCTTCGCAACCATCTGGTATCCCATTGTTATTCGTATCAATTGTGTCGTCATAATTCGGACATTGATCATTAAAATCGCAGACTCCATCATTGTCCGCATCTTCAAAGGCTCCCCCAGAACAATTGCAATTTGTGTCGTAGCTCTCTCCTATTGTGCATGGATCACCATCATCACAGCTTGTCCCAATTAAATTATCATCAAAGGACGGGCACACATCGTGACAATCTATCACACCATCTGAATCTCCATCTCCAAATACATTCATCGCTTTGGGTGTGAGTTGCGAACCCGTAGCTTGGGTGCACCAACTTGTTGGCAGACTGTTGTCTAAGCTGCCCGAGATTAAGGCTAAACTGTGCTGGCCTTGATCTGCCAATATCTCCCAAGGCGCAACATCATCATATCTCACCTCGTCAATCACGTCTCCGAAAAAGTCTTGAATCGAAATACGCTCTCCTGCATTACTCAATGCGCCAAAATATTCTCCATAAGGTGCAAAACCATATTGATTCTCAAACACATTAGCATTATCTGCTATCACCAAATAATTAAATGGCGCAGCCGCTGTGCCTGGCAAATAAATATCTCCTTCAAAATGAAATGTTACACCTGTAGCAATTGATACATCTTTCAAATTCAATACCCCTTGCGAATGGTTTACAATCTCAATGTATTCATAAGCGTTACCTAAATTAGAATTATAGTGGATCTCATTAATTGTCAACCCTGGGTAACTCAAGCCTGTAAAACATCCAAAATCATTCTCTTCATTTGGGGTTTGTAACTCTGTACACTGACGCTTCCAATTCAAATAATTATTATTATCCTTCGTCTCGTCTATTAGAGCTAGACTATAATCTTCGATCCCGCCATTTGCATTTGTGTCCCATGGAAAAGCCTCATCGTAGCGTACAGCATCCATCAACTGGCCTGTGCCATTAGACAACCAGATCAATTCTCCCTGATTAGATAGTTTGCCGGAATATTTTCCAAAAGGTGAAAAGCCGTACCGCTCAATGAATTGGATTGAATCTTCTGCAATCACGACGAAACCATTGGCTGGAATTGTGGAGCCTGCTGAAAATTCGAAGGTCACCCCTCTAGACAAGGCTACTCCTGTTAAACTAACTGTCGAGTTTGATTTATTTTTAATTTCGATAAACTCATAATTTTTGCCACCTAGTGTATCTCCTGCAGGCGTCACACTATCGAAGGGGAAGTAATGCAATTCATTAATGACTAACGAACTTGGGAAATGGTAGGTGTCGTAGGGTAAAAACTGATTCTGCGCACCTGGGGTGATGTATTGAGATTGGACATCCCAGGCCGTTCCTTGACTATTGTCTAAGCTGTGATTTAACAGTGCAAGACTATAAAACCCATTGTCAGCTGTTGAGGCCCAACCATTCACATCATTATAGGTCAAACTATCTATCACATATCCGGCTCCATTACCGAGACTCAAATGCTCTCCATCATTATTAAGACTAGAGCTTTCCCATTGAAATACTTGAAAACCTTGTCCTGAATAAATAGTAGCGTCATTTGCGATAATGATATATTCACCACCACTAATTATTGTATTTTCTGGAAACGAAAAGCAAATGCCGTCTTCAAACTCATATGAGCTAATATCTATGCTTACGTTATTAGGATTGTAGATTTCTATAAATTCTGCTGATTCTGATTTCCCTGTTGGATTATAGTGAATTTCATTGATGACTAAATCTTCGGCTGTTACAAATACGGGGGTCAAGCTTGTATTTGTATTAAATGAACTATACAGATTAGCATCCGGATTTCCTGTTTCCATCCAATGCGAAAATCTATACCCTGGATTAGCAATTGCATGAATTTCAATTGGTATATTCCTAAAATAACTTCCTGAGTAGTTAAATGGTATTTGATAATAATTACTGTGAAGACTGACGACTCCATTACTATTTGCATCATAGTTTATAGTCAATTGGAAGCTACCAGTTAGATTAAATTTATCGCTAATGTGTTGTCTGACATAAGGAGGTCTTTGAAGAACGAAATCTTTTTCATCTTGAATTTCCGCCAAATGAGTCGCCAAATTTCTATTAAAATGTTCCATTGCTTGAGGTAAATCAGGAAGCATTTCTGCATTGTATTGATCTATGGTATTAGAGTAATTTTCATGTGTGAATAATGCTTCTATATACGTATTCATCCGTTGAATGTACTCGTGTTTAAAATCATCATTTTCAAACATCTTAATGAATAGAAGGTTGGATTCAAAATTCGCTGTCCCTCCAGATGGTGTTGGGTCAAAAATCCTTTCTGTTAAGGTATTATCAGCAACATTTGAAAGACGTAGTGCATTATCCAAGTCTAGTAAGCACCACACCCATTTATTCCCTGGCCCTCTCGCTTTCCAAGTCTTTTGATTATTAGCGATCCAATCTGTATTATTAAAAAAATGTCCCGTTGTGAGGTAGTTAATTAATTCGTCATAGTTTATCTGATCTTTGATTGATTGGTAATCAGAGTCTATTGAAAAATCTTTAGATTTAATATCAGCAATAAATGCGTGCCACTCTACTAGAGTTCCTTCTGTTGCTCTTTCTAAAGCCCACCACCTATCTGCTCTTTCATATCTTCCCGGATTTTTTATAATATCAATGCTGTCCTTATCTACTTTTGGGTTATCATTTTCAAAATGCCATTCATCATATTTCTCTCTGATATTTTGGATACCCATGTACACATCATTCAAATAAATAATTGCTGGCTGGCCTGATTGGGCTTCTATATCAATTTCATTCTTTAACATTCTTGCCAAGACAAGATCTTTCATAAATTGGACGCTATTAACATTTCCACTCCTCACAAATAATCGTTTGAATTTGCTTAACTCGTTATCAGGAAAAATTTTGTAAGTAAATTCATTATCTCCTACATCACTATATTCATCCCTAAAAATTAAGGTCAAAGGCTTTTGTAATTGTTTTCGTTTGCAATTACCACTGATCTTAATTCCGATATTGTGTTCAGCTTTTACTTGACCATTGTCAAACACTGTCAAGTGAGCTGGCTTTTCCCAATCTTGATTCCAATTAAAGGGTGTGACCACATCACAATAGCCGGTAATTCCATTTGTGCCCTCTACATATATCCCTTCGGTATCATCCCACAAGTTTTTTGAATCAGTGGTCAAGTAAAATACAGGCAGTGAATGATTCACATTGATCAAATACGTATTTGTTCGAATTGGACTTGGCTGTATACCTGTACTAACTGAAATCGCCCTGACACTCTGAGTTGCACTTAGGACAAAGGGACCTGTGTAAAGTGAACTGTTAATCGTCGGTTCTGATCCATCAATTGTGTAATAGAATGAAGCTCCAGCAGGGCCTGTAATTGTAATGTTTTGTGTGGCTGCATATATTCCTGATACTGGAGAAATGGTTGGCTTAGCTAATTGGCTTGTACCATTTGCATTAGAAGATTCTGGGCTTGGGATTATAAAATTTATGAGAGTATTGCTTCCATCAGTTATTCGACCAAAAGAATGATCATCGTTAAGAGAAGGTACTGTTATTTGATCGATTATGCTACCTGATGGGTTACTCAATAGTATACTTTCTCCAGATGAACTTATTTTAAAATTGGTGTGTGTTGGTCCTTGAGATTGGTCTTCATCTGCCCAAAAAAGTACATAGCCACCAGCAGGAATGATGACAGATTCTGTCACTTCCCATTTTTGAGAATTAGACACATTGTCGCTTAAAAAATAGCTTTGTAAATCTACAGGATTTTGACCTGCATTATAAATCTCGATCCAGTCATCGTATTCAAAAGCTTCGTCTTGAAGAGTCAATTGATTAGACGACATAGCTTCATTAATGTATAATTGACTTGTACATACGAACGGTAGTAAAACAAATAGTATGAATATTCTCATTAACTTATCAAATTCAAAAGATCAAAAAATGTGTAACAGATAAAAGGGTGTAGCAGTAAAACAGTTAATTACAAGGTGCAATAAAGGCATGAAATGTGGCTCCTAACTCTACTTCAAAACCGGACATTAATTCGACATGATTGCCTGCATGATAATCTATATTATTACCGGTTTGTACCTTGCCATTCGATAAAACAGCTATTTGTGCAGATGTATCTTGAACGATAAAAGTACCATTGGTATCATAAATAAAGTCTACACAATCATCCTCGCATCCGTCTGGAATTCCATTGTTATTTGTATCAATCGTGTCATCTGAATTTGGACATAGGTCATTGCTGTCACACACACCATCGTTATCAGCATCCTGAAAGATTCCACCAGTACAACCACACGAAGAATTATATGTCTCTCCTGTCGTGCATGGATCGCCGTCATTACAAGCTGTGCCAATTAAAGCATCGTTTTGCCCTGGACATTGATCCTCAGTATTACAAACGCCGTCATTATCTGAATCTTGAAAAATCCCACCAGTACAACCACAAGAAGTATTATATGTTTCCCCTGTTGTACATGAATCCCCGTCATCGCAAGACGTACCGATTAAGGCGTCATCTTGACCTGGACACTGGTCGTCAGCATTACACACACCATCGTTATCTGAATCCTGAAAGACACCGCCAGTACAACCACACGAAGAATTATATGTCTCTCCTGTTGTGCATGGATCGCCGTCATTACAAGCTGTGCCAATTAAAGCATCGTTTTGTCCTGGACATTGATCCTCACAATCAATAACTGAATCACTATCAGAATCGCTAAATGTGTTAACTGCCTTTGGAGAAATATCAACATCTTGTACACACCAACTTTCAGGCAAACTATTGTCTAGGTTGGGATCTATGAGAGACAGACTCTTTATTCCCTGTAAGGGATCAGCATTCCAGGGACTTGCTACTCCATATTTAACAGAGTCAATCGTAACATTGAATAAGTCCTTAAGGAGTATTGTTTCTCCATTACTACTTAAGCCGCCGCTATATTGTCCTTGAGGAGTCACACCATAGGTGTTTTGAAATAAAACGGGATCACGTGCTAAAACCACAAATTGTCCAGGAGCTAAAAAGAAGCTAGAAAAATTATAGGTTATGGCGCTTGAAAATTTGACTTCCTCCAGATTTAAAACAATGTTCGAGTTATTGTATAGCTCTATAAATTCATAATTATTTCCTAGAGATGGTGAGTAATGAAACTCTGTAATCGTCAGTCCATTATAATTTAAACCAGAAAAACACGAAAACTCATTTTCAGCCCCTGGTGTGAACAAAACATTATTACATTGGGTTTTCCAATTCAATCTTGTCTCATTGTTATAGTCACCATCAATTAGTGCTAAACTGTAATCAAAAGCTCCACCATCGGCTCCCGAATCCCAGGGAAATGAATCATCATAAGTGACTGCATCCAATAGAACACCATTTGTTCTGGAGAGCCATATCGTTTCTCCTCCATTGTCTAATTGTCCATCATATTTGTCGAACGGAGCAAAGCCATATCTATCTTGAAAAGAAGATTTATCTTCTGCTAATACAATGAAATCACCTGGATTGATCATTGTTCCGGATGGGAACTCGTAGTCAACTCCTCTTGAAATTATCACATCAGATAAATCAATCGCTATGGTGCTTATATTTTTAAGTTCAATGAATTCATACTTCCTCCCATTAATTGTGTCTGGCGGATTAGAGAATGGGACAATGCTGTCAAACGGATTATAATGAATCTCATTAATGACAATTCCCGAAAATCCATGTGAACCAAAATTAGTGAAATTATTTTCCGCTCCAGGAGTCGTTAATACAGATTGGATTGACCAATTTGTAGGCACTGCATTATCAGTTAAGCATTCTTTTAATGCCACGCTATAATAGCCTTTATCTGCAGTCGCCGGCCAAGGATCACTATCATTATACCTTATACTATCTGCAATGTTTCCAATGGGATCTACAAGCCATAAATTTTCTCCACCATTATCAAGTTTACCTTTGTATACTGCGTCCGGAACGAAGCCATATTTTTGCTGAAACCAGAACTCATCTTCTGCGATCACAATGAATCCACCGGGTTGAATAATTAAATCTTCCTCGAACTTTAATCTCAAACCTTTCTCAAATTCCATGTTGATCATGTTGATTGGATCGCTACCACAGTTTTTGATTTCCAAAAACTCAAAGTTCTTACCTGAGGTCGTATCAGGTGGATTAACAAAATCATTCGGATTGTAATGAATTTCGTTGATCACTAAATCTTGATAATTTTGATCTACATAAAAAACAACTGGACACATTGCCGACCAAACACCACCTGATCTTACTCTAGCTTTCACAGTATGTGCTCCTTGGGCCAAGGTAAATGGTCCTGAATAATTCTGTGCTGTTGAAGAAATAGCACCTCCTGATGCACGTGGATCTGATCCGTCGGTGGTATAATAAATCGTACCTGATCCATTTGTGTTTGTTAGGGAAATAGGGAATGAGGCGGACACAACGCCACCAAATTGATTATATGAAACAGCATCTACATTAGGATAAGCACCACGATTCCTGTAAAGATTAATCAGAAAATTTGTTCGTCCTGGAAGATAATTATTGACGATCCTATTTCTAGTATTCTTAAATTCTTCATACTCTGCTAAGCCGACCCATCTAGCAGCTTCACTGATAAAGGCTGCCTCTGTAGAATCGTATACCTCTTCATAAGCATTTATGGTATTGGCAGGTGTAAGTGCTCCATCTTCGAAACAATGACATTGAACTCGATCACCAACCAAGGTTTTATAATCACTATTATTTAAGAGTGACATAAAAATAAAATTGAAAGGTTTACTTCCAAAAGGCTCGACATTCCATGTCCAATAATGCCCAAGTGAAGGTTCTGTATCCCACATCCAAAATTTAAACCCCTTATTATCTGTCCTATTTCTTGTAGCAAATGAGTTTTTCCCGCTGAGGTTATCATCTGCGTGTGGTCCGTAATTGGTTAGAATAACATAATCTGTAAATTGTTCTACATCTACATATTCTTGTACATTAATATAATTTTGTGTATTGGCCATATTGAGATTATTGACCATACTTTTCAGTTGATTCCAAGCCGTAATGTCACCATCCAGAGCAGCATCTCTCTTAATGGCGTCCCAGTCGTCTTTATCTCCGCAATAATAAGATTCTGCAAATGAATTCGTTCCTCTTTCAGATGGGTTATAAACACCCCAATAAATTCCATTGATATATAAGTGCATAAATGCTCCGCTGATAGATACATCATCATCGGCCATATTTGCTTGGAGGTCTCTAACCACTTGATCTGCTAAATCATTCGAGCCTCCTCGGGAATGGTTAATCCCCAAATGCATACAGCCATGATAACCAGGACGCAAGGCGAATTGGTCAAATGACTCAGCATTATCTTTACCAAATAAGGGATAATCAAATTTCGAATCACCGTAAATACTCTTAAACGAGAGTCTAAAATTTCTTTTGGCACTATTAAAACTACTTCCCCCAGCTCGTTCAATTCCTCCATTTGCTTGATATCCCTTTTGCCCATTGGGTAAGATGACTTCAACTGAAGTTGCGACTTCGATTGGATTGGCATTGTCATGTACATTGGCAAAATCTGCTAATTTCATAACTAACGACAACGAGGGAATATCTGATAGCGAGGCTACTAATTGAGGGCCGTACGTTGAATGGTTTTTTATACTACTGTCAAATTCATAGTTCAATGATGGATATCCAGTAACAGAATTGGGTTGGTTTATAACATCCTGCGGGAAGATATAGGTATGTGTTAAAACCTTTGTTGTATCGTAACTTGCATAGGCTATAGCACGAATATATTTGGTCGTATTTACGGGAATTGGTGAAGAGTAAAGCCTTCCCGTACTTGGTGTAGGTGCCCTTCCATTTGTGGTATATTTAATAATGGCAGCAGGATCATTCGTCGAGAGAACTAAATTAAAGTTGGAGAAGTAATATCCTCTATCAATACTAAAATCTAAATCTAATTGAGCACTTGTTACTGTAGAGAACAAAATCATTAAAAACAGCAATATGCTTTGTAATTGTAGTTGAAAACTAATCATACTAGTTTTTGAGATTTGACTATTGATCATACAATACGGGTTTGTAATATTAAGACTATAAATATCGGGCTTTGCCACAGCAAATGACTGATATTAACTTAATTGTAAGTCAATTGTAGATAGGAATTTAGAAATGTGGAGGCATTCTAAGTAAAAATTATTTAGAAAGTGCGTTTTTCATCGTGATGCCGATATCTGCAGGTGATTCTACAACATGAATTCCGCATTCTTTCATGATTCTCATTTTCGCGATGGCTGTATCATCTTCGCCACCTATAATAGCACCAGCGTGTCCCATTGTTCTACCTTTTGGAGCAGTCTGTCCTGCTATAAAGCCGACAACTGGCTTAGTGCCATGATTTTTCACATAATGTGCTGCTTCTGCTTCCATACCACCACCTATTTCACCAATCATGACGATGCCATCTGTATCAGGATCATTCATTAGCATTTCAACGGCCTCCTTTGTCGTTGTTCCGACAATAGGGTCTCCTCCGATACCAATACAAGTTGATTGGCCGAGACCGGCTTTTGTGACCTGATCGACGGCTTCATAAGTCAATGTTCCAGATCTAGATACAATACCAATACGACCAGGATTATGAATGAAACCAGGCATGATTCCGCATTTAGCTTCTCCTGGCGTAATGACACCTGGACAATTTGGTCCAACTAGTCTCACGTCTCTATCTTGCAGAAAGGCATAGACTTTAACCATATCTTGAACTGGTATCCCTTCTGTAATACAGATGATGACCTTAATACCTGAGTCAGCAGCTTCCATAATAGCGTCCGCTGCAAATTTTGGAGGAACGAATATGATACTTGTATCGGCTCCTGCTTTAGCAACAGCTTCTGCAACAGTATTAAAAACAGGTTTCCCTAAATGTTCTTTGTTTCCTTTTCCAGGAGTTACGCCTCCAACAATTGGCGTCCCATATTCTATCATTTGCTCTGAATGGAAAGATCCTTCCTTACCGGTAAATCCCTGAACTATGATTTTGGAATTCTTATTAACTAATACACTCATATTCTAATTATCGTTTTCTTCTATGATGTAAATATCCTCATTTTCCTTGTGCATGTAGTAATGCTCACGTGCATATCTTTCAACATCTTTCTCCAGCATCTTTTTTTGCTCCAATGCTTCTACCAATTGGTCCTCATATTTGGTCTTTTCTTTTTCAAGAGACGTCAAAGTGTTTGACAATTTGACTTGCGCTACCAAGTTATATTGGTCAAAGAACATCAAATAAACAGCAAATATAGTGAAGGTTAGAAAATACTTATTAAACCATAGTCTATGACCTTGTTTTGCAAGGGGTTTTAACATATTCCGAAAGGAGATCATATTACGATTTTAACAAATATAAACAAAAATCATGCTATTATTTCAATATTGATCGCCCAGGATAATAAGCTTGATCAACTAAATCCTCCTCAATTCTTAACAATTGATTGTATTTGGCAATCCGATCGCTTCGTGAAGCAGATCCTGTTTTAATTTGTCCCGTATTCAGTGCGACAGCCAAGTCCGCAATTGTAGTATCCTCTGTCTCTCCCGATCGATGGCTCATGACACTAGTGAATCCGTTTCTGTTCGCCATATTGACCGTGTTAATGGTTTCTGACAACGTACCTATCTGGTTTACCTTGATCAGAATAGAATTGGCTGATTGCTCTTCAATTCCTCTTTTTAGCTTTTTTGTATTTGTAACAAACAAATCGTCACCTACAATCTGAACAGTTTTCCCGATTCGACTATTCAGCTCTTTCCAGCCTTCCCAATCATCTTCATCGAGTCCATCCTCAATTGAAAAAATCGGATATTTTTTTGTCCAAGCTTCCCAATAGGAGATCATGTCTGATGAGCTTAATTCATCTCCACTCGATTTATGCAAAACGTAAGCCTTTTTTTCTGCATCGTAAAACTCAGAGGCAGCAGCATCCATGGCGATCATAAGGTCTTCTCCTGGCTTAAACCCAGCAGCTTCTATTGATTGTAAGACAATTTCAATAGCCTCATCGTTGGATTTAATATTAGGAGCAAATCCTCCTTCATCTCCTACATTAGTCGAGTAGCCTTTACTTTTAAGTACTTTTTTCAAGTTGTGGAATACCTCTACCCCCATTCGAAGTCCAGCTGAAAACGAATCAGCACCTACAGGCATAATCATAAACTCTTGAAAATCGATGCTATTATCTGCATGTGAGCCACCATTAATGATATTCATCATTGGCACTGGAAGTATGTGGGCATTTACACCGCCTACATATCTGTACAATGGTTGAGCTGATTCTTCAGCAGCAGCTTTTGCGACGGCTAGAGATACACCTAGAATGGCATTAGCTCCGAGTGATCCTTTATTCTCAGTTCCATCAACTTCGATCATCATAGCGTCGATATACTTTTGTTCGAATACATCAACACCGATGAGAGCATCTTTTATTTTGGCTTCTACATTTTGGCAAGCCTTAAGCACGCCTTTCCCCATGTACCGATCCTTATCACCATCTCTTAATTCAACAGCTTCATATTTTCCTGTAGAAGCACCTGATGGCACTGCAGCACGTCCTATATAACCCTCCTCTGTCAGTACTTCTACTTCTACAGTAGGGTTACCTCTGGAGTCTAGAATTTCTCTGGCCAGTATGTCAATGATCTCACTCATAATTACGATTTTGATTTTTCAATTAGTTCAACAAAATTATCAAATAGATACCTGGCGTCATGTGGTCCGGGCGCTGCCTCTGGATGATATTGCACAGAGAAAGCTGGTTTATTTTTGAGACGTATACCTTCAATGGTATCGTCATTTAGATTCATGTGTGTAATCTCTACGAGATCACTTGCTTTAATGGCATCAGGGCTAACTCCAAACCCATGATTTTGGCTTGTGATTTCACACTTCCCAGAAACCATATTTTTAACTGGTTGATTAATACCTCTATGCCCATGGTGCATTTTATAAGTCGGTATATCAACTGCCAAGGCTAATAATTGGTGACCTAAGCATATACCAAAAACAGGTTTCTCTTCTTTTAGAATTTCTTTGGCTGTGTTGACTGCATAATCCATCGCACTCGGATCACCAGGACCATTAGAGAAAAAATAACCATCTGGATTCCATGCTTTTAATTCTGCGAAGTCAGTTTTTGCTGGGAATACTTTCAACCGGCAGTCGCGCTCAGCAAAACAACGGAGAATATTCTTCTTTGTACCAAAATCAAGAACCGCAACTTTATGACTTGCAGATGCGTCGCCAAATTCATATGGTTCTTTGGTACTTACCTTTGATGCTAATTCAAGGCCATCCATGCTTGGCACTTCTCTTAGACTCGCTTTTAGTTTTTCGACATCATTGACCTCTGTTGAGATAATTGCATTCATTGCACCTTTAGATCGAATGTGCCTAACCAATGAACGTGTATCAATGCCATGAATAACAACAATGTTATTTTGTCTAAAATAATCATCAATATACTCTGTTGCCATAGGCCTAGAATATTGATTTGTAAAATTTTTACAGATCAGAGCTGAAATCTGAATGTTATTTGATTCGATTTCATCTGCTTTGATACCATAATTCCCAATATGAGCATTAGTAGTTACCAGAATTTGACCAAAATAAGAGGGATCAGTGAATACTTCTTGATAACCAGTCATACCAGTATTAAAACAGACTTCACCAGTCGCAGTGCCTTCAGCACCACCTGCGAGTCCTTCGAATATCATTCCATCTTCTAAGATGAGTATTGACTTTTTTGAGGTTGGTTCTCCCATGGCATAAAATTAGTCACAAATATAGAAATATTAATTATATGACTTTATCAAAACAGGTTGTTTCAAGTACAAAAAAACCCTTCAAACATGACTGTCCGAAGGGTTGTATATTTTAAAGAAAGAAACTAGGTTCTACTCTTCTTCAGAGCTTGCAGCTGCAACAGCGGCAGTTGCTGTAGCGGCAGCAGCTTTCGCTCCTCCTTTCTTACCTCTTCTTCTCGTTTTCTTTTTCGCACCGCCAACTGATCCTGCAGTGTATACATCATTATAATCTACAAATTCTATCATTGCCATTTCAGCGCCATCTCCTTTTCTAAATCCAGTTTTGATAACTCTAAGGTAACCCCCAGGTCTATCTGCAATTTTGACAGAAACATTGTCAAACAATTCTTTCACGGCTTCTTTATTTTGCAAATATCCAAATACAATTCTACGTGAGTGTGTTGTATTCGTTTTACATTTAGTAATGATAGGTTCGAGATGCGTCCTTAATGCCTTTGCCTTAGCTACTGTTGTATTGATTCTTTTATGCGTAATCAATGCATTTGACATGTTTTTAAGCGTTGCAGTCCTGTGACCTTTCTTTCGACCTAAGTGGTTAAATTTTTTGCCGTGTCTCATTGTTTATAATTTTATGATCATCGCATCACCTATCGACGTACAAGACGGATTGGGTTAATGCAGGTTTATAATCTAATTAAGCTTCGTCTAGTTTATATTTAGTTAAATCCATACCGAACGTTAGACCTTTGTTTTGCAACAACTCTTCTATCTCGACGAGAGACTTTTTACCAAAATTTCTAAATTTCAATAATTCATGGGTATCATATTTTACCATTTCTCCCAAACTATTGATTTTAGCTGCTTTTAAGCAGTTATAAGCTCTGACAGAAAGGTCAAGATCTTCCAATGAAGTCTTCAACAATTTACGCATGTGTAAGATGTGCTCGTCTACAATATTTTCTTCAGCTGAAGAAGAATCATTGAACGTAATATTTTCATCCGTGATCAACATCAAGTGTTGTATCAATATTCTTGAAGCTTCTTTCACTGCTTCTTCAGGATGAATTGTTCCATCGGTTTTAAGATCGATAGTTAATTTTTCATAATCGGTTCTTTGACCAACCCTTGTATTTTCGATTGCGTAAGATACTTTTTTGATTGGTGTATATATGGCATCAACTGGTATGACACCAATTGGCGCATCCTTTGGCATATTTTCATCTGCTGGCACATAACCTCTACCCTTTGTGACAGTTAATTCCATTTCTATATTTACAAAAGGCTCCATATTACAAATCACCAAATCAGGATTCATCACCTGAAACACATTTGTGCTACCCTCTATATCAGCGGCTGTAAACGTATCCTTTCCTGTTATAGTCAGATATACCTTCTCTTCAATACTTTCATCATCCTCTATTACCTTTTTAATCCTGACTTGTTTTAGATTTAGGATGATGTCTACCACATCTTCTACAATCCCTTTAATAGTAGAAAATTCATGATCAACACCTGCAATTCTAACAGCAGAAATAGCATATCCTTCAAGAGATGAGAGTAAAACTCTTCGTAGTGAATTACCTATAGTCTGGCCAAAACCAGGTTCTAATGGTTTAAACTCAAACGTTCCTTCAAAATCATCAGCTTTTTGTAAGATAATCTTGTCTGGCTTCTGAAAGTTTAAAATGCTCATATATAATAATTGAGGATAATTTTAAGAATCAATATGGTTTAAGAACAGGATTTGCTTACTTAGAATAGAGTTCTACAATAAGCTGTTCATTAATCTTTTCTGGGATCTTTTCTCTTTCTGGGTATTCAAGAAAAATGCCTTCTTTTTTATCAGGATTAAATTCTAACCAGCCATAATTTCTGACGTCACTTCTTGCTGATATTGAATCATTGATGACTTCTAAATTCTGGGATTTACCTCTAACCGTAACAATATCGCCTGGTCGTAGCTGATATGAAGCAATATTTGTCAATACACCGTTGACTAGGATGTGTTTATGAGACACCAGTTGTCTAGCTCCTCTTCGAGTGGGTGCAATACCCATTCTGAACACAGTATTATCTAACCTTGCTTCTAAGAATTGCAATAAAATCTCACCCGTAACACCTTTTTTACTACTTGCTTTCTCAAATAGATTTCGGAAATATCTTTCTAATACTCCGTAGGTATACTTTGCTTTTTGCTTCTCTGTCAGCTGATGAGCGTAATCAGATTTTTGCTTTCTTCTTCTTGAAGGACCGTGTTGACCTGGGCCATACTTACGTCTATCAAAAGACTTGTCCAATCCAAAGATCGGTTCACCAAATGTTCTGGCCTTTTTAGTTTTAGGTCCGGTATATCTTGCCATTGTCTAGCTTTGTTATAAATAGATTAAACTCTTCTTCTTTTAGGTGGTCTGCATCCGTTATGCGGTATTGGTGTTACATCACGAATCTTAGTAACCTTTATCCCAATATTATCAATCGCTCGTATTGCAGCCTCTCTTCCTGAACCAGGGCCTTTGACTCGAACTTCCACATATCGAAGACCTGCATCATATGCCACTTGTCCAGCATCACTCGCAGCTCTCTGCGCAGCGAATGGGGTATTCTTTTTAGATCCTCTAAAGCCAGCTTTACCAGCTGAAGCCCATGAGATCACCTGTCCTTGCTTATTCGCAAGAGTAATGATTATATTGTTGAAACTTGCTTGTATAAAAGCAAGACCCTCAGGTTCAACTTTGACATTACGTTTTTTCTTAGCTTTTGCCATTTGCTGTTATTTAGTAGCTTTTTTCTTGTTTGCGACAGTCTTCTTCTTACCTTTTCTCATTCGAGCATTCGTTTTAGTCCGTTGCCCTCTTACAGGAAGACCTTTTCTATGCCGAATACCACGATAGGATCCAATATCCATTAAGCGTTTTATATTCGTTTGAACTTCAGATCTTAACTCTCCTTCTACCGTGTACTCATCTTGGAGCATTTTGGTGATTTCTCGAATATGATCATCTGTCCAATTTTCTACAGTTGTATGATCATCTAGTCCAACACGACCAAGAATTTCTTGGGCTTTTGAATGACCGATGCCATAAATGTATGTAAGAGACACCACGCCTCTCTTTTTTCTTGGTAAATCTACTCCAGCTATACGTGCCATATATTAACCTTGTCTTTGCTTAAATCTAGGATTCTTCTTGTTAATGACATAAAGCTTGCCTTTACGTCTTATGATCTTACAATCTGCAGATCTCTTTTTTATGGATGCTCTGACTTTCATAATCTATTATTTGTATCTATAGGTGATTCGCCCTCGCGTTAAATCGTAAGGAGACATTTCAACTGCGACTTTGTCTCCTGGTAATATTCTGATATAATGCATTCTCATCTTGCCAGATATTGTTGCAACAATCAAATGATTGTTTTCTAGCCTGACTCTGAACATAGCATTTGATAGTGCTTCTTCAATAGTACCATCCTGTTTTATCAATTCTTGCTTCGCCATACGAAAATTGGAGTGCAAATATCTAATTTTTTAACGAGATATTCTTTAATTCAATGTTATTTTTAATAGCCTCCTCTATAGGTGCATGATTGGACAAAATATCTGGTCCGTCAGTCCTTACAGCAATCGTATGCTCGTAATGCGCTGATGGTTTGCCATCTTTTGTTTTTATCGTCCATCCATCTTTACCTTGTTTCACTCCTTTTTTCCCAAGGTTCACCATAGGTTCGATAGCTATAACAAGTCCATCTTGCAATTTTGTTCCCCGCCCTCGCTTTCCATAATTCGGAACTTCTGGGGATTCATGCAGATTTTTCCCAATTCCATGCCCCACTAACTCTCGAACTACACCATAACCATTGTGTTTTTCACAATGTTCCTGTACACTTGAACTGATGTCACCTAATCTATTGCCTACTCTTGCCGATTCAATACCTTTAAATAGCGACTCTTTAGTTACTACTAATAATTTCATTATTTCTTCCGAGATATCACCTATTACAAATGTATAGGCTGCATCTCCAAAAAAGCTATTCTTATAGACTCCACAATCCACTGACACTATGTCTCCCTCTTTAAATTCGTACGTATCGGGAATTCCGTGTACGACTTCATCATTTTTAGAAATGCACAATGTCGCTGGAAAACTTCGATACCCTTTAAATCCTGGAACGGCATCATTATCTCTGATAAATTCTTCCGCTTTAGCGTCTAACTGCATCCCAGTAATTCCTGGTTTTAATTCTGATGCTACTAAGGATAATGTATTACAAACCATGAGACAATTCTCACGTATAAATTCAATTTCTTCAGCTGTTTTATAGTATATCATATAAACAGCGGCTACATGCCAGCACCTATCGTTTGCATGCTGCTTCTACCTTTCAATGATCCAGATTTAACCAATCCATCATACTTACGCATCAGTAAATAGCTTTCTATTTGCTGTAAAGTATCTAATACAACTGCAACCAAGATCAACAATGATGTCCCTCCAAAGAAAATAGCAAAGCCATCGTTCACACCAAACTGCGCTACAATTGCAGGAAAGATTGTTATCAATCCTAAAAATATAGAACCAGGAAGTGTAATTCTTGTCGTCAATGAATCAATAAAATCTTGAGTGGCCAAGCCTGGCTTTATTCCTGGAATAAATGAATTTTGTCTTTTTAAGTATTCCGCATATTGTTGTGGATTAACAAGTAATGCTGTATATACATATGTAAAGATGACGACTAATACAAAGAGCAAAATGTTGTACGGAAGTGATTTCCAATCGTTGAGTGACATCAATAAACTACTCGAAGTAGCGACATCATCGCCACCAGCGAATCTTGCAATCGTCATTGGCAAAAACATAATTGCTTGTGCAAATATGATTGGCATAACACCAGAAGCATTCACTTTCAATGGGATATAATCTCTTGCTCCTGAAGCAGGCATATTAGAAGTACCTCTTCCTACCATTCGCTTAGCAAATTGAATAGGAATCCTTCTGACACCTTGTACAATCAATACAGTTACAAGGACAATAGCAAAGAAAACAACCAATTCAATTAAGAAAAAGAAAATGTTAGTTTGCAGAGCTCCTTGTAATTCTGCTATAAATACTCTTGGTAATGTTGCAATAATACCGATCATGATCAATAATGATATACCATTACCGATACCTTTATCTGTGATTTTTTCACCAAGCCACATTGCAAAAATGGTACCTGATGATAGAATAATCATATTACTGAAGAAGAACACAGTTCTGGATACACTTGGATCAATTGCTCCAGGTGTACCAGCAATCATTGTCAAATAAGTACCGCCTTGAACAAGTGTAATGGCAACAGTCAATAATCTCGTTAATTGAGTTATTTTCTTTCGACCTGATTCACCTTCTTTTTGCTGTAATTTTTGAAAGTAAGGCACAGCAAAACCTAATAATTGTATAATAATAGATGCCGTGATATATGGCATAATTCCCAATGCAAAAACGGCGGCATTACCAAATGCACCTCCTGTAAACGCATTGATCAAACCTAAGATATCAGTACTATTTTGACCAACATCTAAAGCACTCGCATTGACACCTGGTAAGACCACAAATGATCCAAACCGATAAACTGCTAAAATGAAAAGAGTGAATAAAATTCGCCCTTTTAACTCTTTAATACTCCAAATATTCTTAAGTGTGTCAATGAATTTTTTCATCTATCTACGTTATATGATGTTAACAGATCCTCCTTTAGCTTCAATAGCAGTCTTTGCAGATTCAGAGCAAGCATGTGCCTGCACGTTCAATGACTTGGTCAGCTCACCAGTAGCTAAAATTTTAACTTTGTCTGTCTTCTTAACAATTCCAAGCTCAATAAGAGTTTCGATAGTTAAGTCTGTTTTATTATATTTTTCAGCTATTGCCTCTAATCTCTCAACATTCAAAGGCGCATACGCAACTCTGTGTCTGTTTTTGAAACCTCGTTTAGGCAATCTCATTTGAAGCGGCATTTGACCACCTTCAAAATTTCTCTTTTTGCTCCAACCAGATCTTGACTTGGCACCTTTATGACCTCTTGTCGAAGTACCACCTCTACCTGAGCCCTGGCCTCTAGCAATTCTTTTTCCCCTCTTTGTTGAGCCTTCAGCAGGCTTTAAATTGTGCAATTCCATGATAACAGAATTTATTTTTCTTCTTCGATACTGACTAAATGACTAATTTTCTTGACCATTCCCATCAATACAGGATTGGGATCAATGACAACTGAGTGATGCATTCTACGAATGCCCAAAGCACGCAATGTATCCTTCTGTCCTTGCGAACGACCGATTGTGCTTCTGACTTGTGTTACTTTAATTTTTGACATCGTTTTATTATTTCAGTCTACCCTTCAAATAATTTCTCAAGAGATATTCCTCTTGTTTTTGCTACTTGTTGAGGACTTCTCAACTTTGACAAGGCATCAATTGTTGCTTTGATTACATTATGTGGATTAGAAGATCCTTGTGATTTTCCAAGTACATTCTGTATACCAGATATTTCCAATACAGCTCTCATCGCACCTCCGGCGATTACACCTGTACCATCCGAAGCTGGCTTCATCATCACCTTCCCTGCACCGTACTTTCCTTTCTGCTCATGAGGAATAGTCCCTTTGATAATAGGAAATCGAATCAATGACTTTTTAGCATCATCGACAGCTTTTGCAATTGACTCTTGTACATCTCTTGCTTTACCTAGACCATGTCCGACGGTTCCTTTTCCATCACCAACTACAACTAATGCAGAGAAACTAAATGTTCGTCCACCCTTTGTCACTTTCGCAACACGATTGAGACTAACCAATTTTTCTTTTAGTTCTTGGTCAGCAGCTTTTATTCTTTGATTCTTATTATTCGCCATCGTGATTATTTAAAATGTTAATCCGCCTTCTCTTGCAGCATCACCTAGTGATTTCACTCGGCCATGATATAAGTAACCTGCTCGGTCAAACACAATTTTAGAAATATTGTTTGATTTTGCTTTATCAGCAAGGAGTAAGCCTACTTTTTTGGCCTGCTCTATTTTGGTTCCAGACTTTTCTATTCCGTTTTCTTTAGAAGACGCAGCAGCTAAAGTCTGCCCATTGATATCATCTACCAATTGGCAATAAATAGCTTTGTTACTTCTGAATATAGAAAGTCTAGGTTGATCAGGTGTACCCTTAATCTTTTTCCTAATTCTATATTTTATATTCTGTCTTTTGACTCTTTTGGTAAGCATGACTTATCTTAATTATGGTTATCCAGCTGTTTTACCAGCTTTTCTTCTAATAACTTCTCCTTTATACTTGATACCTTTTCCTTTGTAAGGTTCTGGTTTTCTAAACGATCTTATTTTAGCAGCAATGTGACCTAACAACTGATTATCGTGGCTTGTCAACGTAATGGCAGGATTCTTTCCCTTTTCCATTAGCGTCTCCAACTTCACCTCATCTGGTATTGCAAAATAAATAGGGTGAGAATAACCAACTGTTAGTTCTAGTAATTGGCCAGTGTTATTCACTCTATAACCTACACCGACTAATTCCAATTCCTTGATAAACCCTTCGGATACTCCAGTTACCATATTATTCACGAGCGATCTGTAAAGACCGTGCATTGCTTTATGTCTTTTTTGCTCTGTTGGACGACTGACAGAAAATATTCCATCTTCAATCCCTAACTTCAAGTCCTGATCAACTTGCTGAGTCAATGTACCTTTTGGACCTTTGACTGTCACCAAGTTTGAATCAGATATATCAATTGTCACTCCTGACGGTATTGATATTGGTGCATTTCCTATCCTTGACATAATTCTGAATTAATCAATTATTAATAAACGTAACAAACTACTTCTCCTCCAACATTAGCAGTCTTAGCTTCTTTATCTGTCATCAAGCCTCTGTTGGTCGAAACGATGGCGATACCTAAACCATTAATGATTCTTGGCAACTCCTTTACAGAACTGTATTTCCGTAATCCAGATTTACTAATTCTACCTAGTTTTCGAATCGCAGGTTCTTTAGTGATACGATCATACTTTAAGGCTATTTTAATTAAGCCTTGATGACCAGCATCATTATCAAACATATATTTGTGTATAAACCCCTGATTGTATAATATCTCAGTGATTTGTTTTTTCATATTAGATGCAGGAATTTCAACCACTCTGTGGCCAGCCTGCTGCGCGTTTCTAATACGCGTTAAATAGTCCGCTATGGGATCTGTTACTCCTGCCATGTTACCAGCTTGCTTTTGTTAATCCAGGGATTTTTCCTTCTAGAGCCATTTTTCTAAATGTGATTCTATTGATCCCAAATCTTCTCATATAACCTTTAGGTCTTCCAGTCAACATACATCTATTATGTAATCTGACTGCACAGGAATTCTTTGGTAATTTATCCAATTCTTCCCAGTTACCTTCTTCTTTCAATTTTTTTCGAAGATCCGCATATTTAGCGACCATTCTACGACGCTTTGCTTCTCTTGCTACAACTGATTTCTTAGCCATAAGATGTATTAATTTCTTTGATTTTTAAATGGCATACCTAGTAACTTTAACAATGCTAATGCTTCAGCATCAGTCTTTGCTGTCGTTACGAAGTTGATATCCATACCAGATATATTATTCACTTTGTCAATGTCAATCTCAGGGAAGATGATGTGCTCGAGAATACCTAAAGAGTAATTCCCTCGTCCATCAAAACTCTTATCATTAATACCTCTAAAATCTCTAACCCTTGGTAAAGCTACTGATACTAACCTATCCAAAAACTCCCACATGTGATCTTGTCTCAGTGTCACTCTTGAACCAATTGTCATTGCTTCTCTCAACTTAAAGTTAGAGACTGACTTTTTTGCTTTTGTAGGTACAGCTTTCTGCCCAGCAATCGCTGTCATTTCATTAAGCGCTGACTCTACTAATTTTTTATCCTGAGTTGCTCCACCTACACCTTGATTGATACAGATTTTGGATAACTTTGGAACCTCCATAATTGATTTGTACTGAAACTGCTCCTGCAATTTTGGAACAATCTCCTCTTTATATACATTTCGAAGTCTAGGTCTATAACTCATCTTAAATTAATTCTCCTGATTTTTTAGAATATCGGACTGACTTTCCGTCAACTTCCTTTCTTCCTATTCTTGTTCCGTCTCCAGATTTTGGATCAACCACCATCAAGTTAGAAATGTGAATAGGCGTGTTTATTTCATTGATACCACCTGGGTTATCATTTGTAGGTTTCGTGTGTTTTTTTCTAAGGTTCACTCCTTCTACGATAGCTCTTTCTTTATGAGCCTGCAATTCTTTCACCTCACCTTTGATACCTTTGTAGTCCCCTGCAATAACAATTACAGTGTCTCCCTTTTTTACGGCTAATTTTGGTGCAAATCTCTTTTTACTCATGATGATCAATTAAAGCACTTCAGGTGCTAATGAAATAATTCTCATGTAATCTTTATCTCTTAATTCTCTAGCAACAGGGCCGAAAATCCTTGTACCTCTAGGCTCATCTGCAGGTGTCAATAAAACCACTGCGTTATCATCAAACCTGATATATGAACCATCTTTTCTTCTTATCTCCTTTCTTGTACGTACAACGACAGCAGGTGAAACAGTCCCTTTTTTAATTCCTCCTGGGGATGCTTCTTTTACAGTGACGATAATTTTGTCACCAATAGATGCATACCTTCTCTTGGATCCTCCAAGAACTTTAATACATAGCACTTCTTTTGCGCCACTATTATCTGCTACTTTTAATCTGCTTTCTGCCTGGATCATAATTATACCTTTCTAAATGGTTATTTAGCTTTTTCAATTATCTCTACCAACGTCCACTTTTTTCTCTTACTTAGTGGTCTTGACTCTTCAATTTTCACTGTGTCACCAATGTTCGCTTCGTTAGCTTCATCGTGTGCCATGAATTTTTTAGACTTCTTGACATACTTCCCATATATAGGGTGCTTTAGCCTTCTTGAAACAAGTACTGTAATAGACTTGTCCATTTTATTGCTGGCTACGACGCCAAACCGTTGTTTTTTATTGGATACTTTAGCTTCCATATTATTTTCTTCTTCTTCTCAATCGAATTTTTGAACGTTTTGCAATAGCATCTGAATCCATCGCTTCTATTTCACGTCTTCTCACTTCAGATTGTAGCCTTGCGACATCTCTTCTGATGTCTCTCAGCAATAAGGGATTATCAAGTCCTTTTAAGGCATGATCAAATTTTTGCTTTTGATACTGAACTTTAGTTTCCTTAAGTTCATTCGCAAGATCCTCTGCTGAAAACTCTTTGAGTTCTAAATATTTTTTCGTTGCCATTGCTTACTATTTATGCTTGGTAATCTCTTCGAACAATAGTTTTAGTCGCCACTGGTAATTTCTGTGCAGCCAATCGAAGCGCTTCTTTAGCTACCTCAAAAGGTACTCCATCCAATTCGAATAAAATTCTCCCTGGTCTGATAACTGCTACATAGTGATCTAAAGCTCCTTTACCTTTACCCATCCGGACTTCAAGTGGCTTTGCAGTGATCGGCTTATCCGGAAAAATACGAATCCATACTTTTCCTTCCCTCTTCATGTATCTTGTCAATGCAATACGCGCTGCTTCGATCTGTCTACTGGTCAGCATTCCTGCTTCTTGTGACTTTAAGCCAAATGAACCAAATGCAATAGTTCCTCCTCTGTAGGCCAAACCTCTATTCCTCCCTTTCTGGGCTTTTCTATACTTGGTTCTTTTCGGTTGTAACATGTTTTAACTATTTACTTTTTTTAAAAAGTTGCGCAAAGATAGTGCTTTTTATCTGTTTCTTCTACCTCCACGGTCACCGCCTCTTCTATCTCCTCTTCTATCATTACCTCTTCTATCATTTCCTCTACCACGTCCGCCTTTTCGAGCATCAACTCCTACATTTGGAGATAAATCTCGTTTTCCTAAGACTTCACCTTTACAAATCCATACTTTAATACCAATCTTTCCGTAAACTGTTTGTGCCTCACTCAAAGCATAATCAATATCCGCTCTGAATGTATGCAATGGTGTTCTACCATCTTTAAACTCTTCACTTCGTGCCATCTCCGCACCATTCAATCGGCCACTGATTCTTATTTTAATCCCTTCGGCACCCGCTCTCATTGTTGATTGAATTGCCATCTTAATAGCTCTTCTAAAGTTCATTCTAGACTCTAATTGCTTAGCAACAGATTCTCCAACGATAGCAGCGTCTAATTCAGGCTTTCTTATCTCGATGATGTTAATTTGAACATCAGATCCAGTTAATTTTTTCAACTCTTCTCTCAATCGATCAACTTCTTGACCACCTTTCCCGATAATAATACCTGGGCGAGAGGTATGAATCGTAACTGTAATTCTTTTTAATGTACGTTCGATAACAACTCGGGCTACACCGCCTTTATTAATCCTTGCTTTGATATAATTCCTGATCTTCTCATCCTCTACCACTTTTTCAGCAAAGTTCTTGCCACCAAACCAGTTGGAATCCCAACCTCTGATGATGCCTAATCTGTTACCTATTGGATTCGTTTTTTGACCCATGTTTAGAGTTTAATCTATTTTTTATTCTTCTTCTGAAGCACCGAGTACTTCAGCTTCGTTATCAATTGCAACACTATTTTCAACGACCACTATTAGGTGGTTTGTACGTTTTCTGATTCTATGAGCTCGGCCATGCGGTGCAGGGCGAATTCTCTTAAGCATTGTACCTTCATCAGAACGTATTTCTGATACGGTCAAATCATAGTCATCTGCGCTTAACGCCAGATTTGATTTTTGCTCCCAATTTGCTATTGCAGAAAGAAGAGCCTTCTCACACCATGTTCCACCTTCTCTCTTGGTGAATTTTAAAATATTCAATGCGTCGTTAATCTTCTTGCCCCTTATAGCATCAACTACCTGCCTCATTTTACGAGCCGACATTGGTATATTATTCAATTTTGCCTGTGCTTTCATCTTAATCTAAGTTTAGACAATTACTTTCTGTTGCCAGAATGACCTTTAAAGTTTCTTGTTGGTGAAAATTCACCTAATTTATGACCTACCATATTCTCTGTTACGAAAACAGGAACGAATGTTTTTCCGTTGTGTACAGCAATCGTTTCACCAACCATGTCAGGAATTATCATAGATGATCTTGACCAAGTCTTAATGACTGATTTCTTTGTAGACGCTTTAGCCTTATTAAGCTTTTCTAAAAGCCTATGGTACACGTAAGGACCTTTTTTAAGTGATCTTGCCATTCTAGCTATTATTTATTTATTACGCTTCTTCCTCCTTGTTATAATCAATTGGGACGAATACTTATTATTATTTCTGGTTTTTTGACCTTTGGCCATAATACCTGTTCTTGATCTTGGATGACCTCCTGAAGATTTACCTTCACCTCCACCCATTGGGTGATCTACTGGATTCATTGCTACGCCTCTTACTCTTGGTCTTCTTCCTAACCATCTCTTCCGACCTGCTTTTCCTAATACTTGTAATTGATGGTCTGTATTAGAAGTTGTACCCATGACAGCTCTGCAGCTCATCAATATTTTTCTTGTTTCACCAGAAGGCATTTTAACAATTGCATACTTTCCTTCTTTCCCCATCAATGTACCGTATGTACCTGCACTTCTAGCTATTGCCGCACCTTTACCTGGTGCCATCTCAATGGCGTGGATTGCAGATCCTAATGGAATCTCATCAAGAAACAAGCAGTTACCATTTTCTGGGCTTACGCCTCTTCCTGATTTCACCTTATCTCCAACTACTATTTTATCAGGTGCTATGATATATGATTTCTCACCATCATCATATTGTAGCAATGCTATAAAAGCAGACCTGTTTGGGTCATACTGCAAGCTCATTACTTCTGCACTTCCTTCTTTACTTCTTTTAAAATCGATGACACGGTAACGCTTCTTGTGGCCACCACCAATATGTCTATTGGTCATTTTACCATCGTGGTTACGACCACCTGATTTTGTCATTTTTTTAAGCAAGGATTTTTCAGGCTTATCCCCTGATAAAACCGCAAAGTCATTTCCTAGCCTAAATCTCGTTCCCGGTGTTACCGGTTTGTATTTTTTAACTGGCATCTTTAAAAATTATATATCACCGAAGAAATCAATTTCTTCTCCTGCTGATAATTTCACAATAGCTTTCTTATATGCTGGCTTCATACCTTTCGTCACACCGCCTCTTGTATTTCTTGACTTTCGCTTTCCCGGCATAATCGCTGTATTTACAGAATCAACTGTCACATTATACATCTTCTCCACAGCTTTCTTAATCTCGATCTTGTTTGACTTTTTCGCGACTAAAAACGTATACTGAGTATTCGCTTCTGAAAGTATTTCAGTTTTCTCCGATATAATTGGCTTTATCAATATCTCTTTCATTGGAGTTTATTTAGCGAGTATTTCTTTAATTTTATCTACAGCACTTTCTGTCAAGAATAATTTTTGAGCATTCAGTATACTGTAGGTATTTAAATCTTTTGCAGCTATAACACCTGCTTTTTTACAATTACGGCTTGACAAGTACACATTTGAATCATGCTCTCCTGTCACTAGTAATGATTTAACATTATCTGCTTCATGCTGCTTAAGTACATTGAAGTAAGCACTAGTTTTTGGTTCATCGAATGTAAAATTCTCAAGCACGACGATAGATCCATCAGATATCTTAGATGAAAGAGCTGATGCTCGAGCTATGCGTTTCACATTTTTATTCAACTTGATCACATAGTTTCTCGGCTTTGGACCAAATACGCGACCACCACTTCTAAACAATGGATTCTTTATAGATCCTGCACGTGCAGTACCTGTACCCTTTTGTCTTTTAATCTTTTTTGTCGATCCTGTGATCTCCCCTCTTTCTTTTGCTTTAGAAGTCCCTTGACGCTGATGTGCATTGTATTGCTTAACGGCAAGGTACACAGCATGCTCATTAGGCTCGACAGCAAAAATATCATCTGGTAAGTCTACCGACTTGCCTGTGCTGCTACCTTCTATATTATATATATCTATTTTCATAGCTCTCTTACTTTTGTATGATAACGTATCCACCTTTATGGCCTGGAATCGCTCCTTTGATCAATAAAAGATTCTTGTCTGGAAATATCTTAACGACTTCTAAGTTCTTAGTTGTGACAGTAATACCACCAGTTCTTCCTGCCATCCTCATCCCCTTAATAACTTTTGATGGCGTAGAAGCTGCACCAATAGATCCTGGAGCACGCTGTCTGTTATGTTGACCGTGGGTAGCATCATTAACACCTTTAAAATTGTGTCTTTTGACAACACCTTGAAAGCCTTTACCTTTCGTTGTACCTGAAACATCTACAAAGTCACCCTCTGCAAAAAGCTCGTCGACTTTGACTAAGTCTCCAATCGCTTTCTCTGCGAAATCAAAGTTTCTAAATTCTTTGACTTTACGCTTTGGTCCTGTACCGGCTTTCTTGAAGTGGCCAACTAGTGCTTGCGAAGAGTTTTTCTCTCTCTTATCGACAGCAGCTAATTGAACAGCATCATAGCCATCTGAATCCTGAGTCTTAACTTGCGTTACGACATTCGGTTCAGCTTCAACAACTGTACACGATATATTCTTACCAGCTTCATCAAAGATGCTGGTCATTCCTATTTTTTTTCCTATTAATCCGTTCATCTAACTGATTTTATTTAGGGATAGTAATATACTACCACATCAGTATAAAATGCTGGCATTCCACATATGTGGCGCACCAAATGAAATAATCTATTTAAGTAAGCTTAACTTGGATGTCAACTCCACTAGGCAATTCCAGTTTAGACAAAGCGTCTACTGTCTTTTGCGTTGGCGTGTAAATCTCAATTAGCCTTTTGTGGGTCCTTAGCTGGAACTGCTCTCGAGATTTTTTGTTGACGTGCGGGGATCGCAGTACGGTAAATACCTCTTTATCAGTTGGCAGCGGAATCGGACCAGTTATGACAGCGCCACTGTTGCGAACTGTCTTTACGATTTTCTCCGTTGATTTGTCCACCAAATTGTGGTCATACGAACGAAGTTTAATCCTGATTTTCTGATTCATACTCTATTTTATAATAAACTCTTTCTCTCAAAAGAGGCGCAAAGATACGTATAATTCAGACTAAATGTCGCATAATTTATCAGAAAAATTAAAAATGTTCAATGCTTGAAGCAATAAATATCTATTTACTTGACAATGAACGAATTGTGACAAACTTTCTCGCAAATTATTTAGTCTATCAATTCATTTGGCGGATACTTAATTAAAGTACCGTTGTTATTCAAAATAAAAATAGCCTTGTTTAGTGATTGTCTGATTAAAAGCTATGATGTGCTCTTCTTACCATATACCAGATCATAGACAGTATTGACACCTAAAAACTCTATTAATTCCTATTTGCAACTATAAGGTGGGCTTAAAAGTCCATTCCTTCGTAAGGTCATCGAAGTGCCACATCACTTAAACTAAAAAAGGCGACCCAGAAAGGATCGCCTTATTATTTTAAATCAGTTGAACTATCAATTAGACAGCAACCTCTCCTTTCGCTTTTGCAATCACTTCATCAGCAATACCTTTTGGTGCTGGTGCAAAGTGAGAAAACTCCATTGTGCTACTTGCACGACCAGATGTAATCGTCCGAAGGTCAGTTACATAACCAAACATCTGTGCTAATGGCACATCCGCTGATATAGATACTGCTCCGCCAGATCTAGGCTCTTGCCCCTTAGGTAAGCCTCTACGTCTATTTAGATCTCCGATCACTGCTCCTGTAAACTCTTCTGGAGTCACAACCTCTAGTTTCATGATAGGTTCTAGCAATACTGGCTTACATGCCTTAGCTGCAGCTCTAAATCCTTCCTTAGCACATAATTCAAAGGCAATTGGCTTTGAATCCACTGCGTGAGTAGAACCATCGTACAATTTCACTTTCATGCTATCAATGTTATACCCTGCAAGAATACCATTATCCATCATCGCATTAAAACCTTTAATGATTGATGGGAAGTATTCCTTAGGAATTGATCCACCATGAATTTTATTCTCAAACTGAAGTCTAACCTTTCCAGCTTTGTAATCATCAGACTCAAGAAACTCACCATCTGCAGGCCCTAGCTCAAATTGCATCTGAGCAAACAAACCAGATCCACCTGATTGCTTTTTCAATCTCTCAGTATGATCGACTGTAGCGGTTAAGGCTTCTTTATAACTTACCTGAGGTGCTCCTTGATTACACTCAACTCCAAACTCTCTTCTTAATCGATCAACGATAATCTCCAAGTGAAGCTCACCCATCCCAGAAATAATGGTTTGGTTTGTGTCTTCATCGTATCTCACTTTAAATGTAGGATCCTCCTCAGCTAGTTTAGCTAAGCCCATGCCCAACTTGTCCATGTCCTTTTGAGACTTTGGCTCAACAGCTACACCGATCACAGGATCAGGGAATACCATTGATTCAAACTGAATCGGTGAACCTTCAGCAGATAATGTATCTCCGGTTCGAATATCTTTAAAACCTACACCCGCAGCAATGTCACCCGCTTCGACAACGTCGATTGGATTTTGCTTATTAGAGTGCATTTGATATAATCTTGATATTCTCTCCTTCTTACCAGTTCTATTATTTAGAATATAAGAACCAGCTTCTAGCTTTCCAGAGTATGTTCTAAAGAATGCTAATCGACCTACGTAAGGATCAGTAGCAATTTTAAAGGCTAAAGCTGAAAATGGCTCATCAACTGATGGATTTCTTTGCACTTCCTCTTCAGTATCTGGATTGATACCAGTCACAGCTCCTTTATCTATAGGTGAGGGACAATACGCACATACTGCATCCAATACTGCCTGAACGCCTTTATTTTTAAAAGCAGAACCACACATCATTGGTACAAACTTTAAATCCAAAACGGCACCACGCACAGCAGCTCTCATCTCTTCTTCTGTAATTGAGTCAGGATCTTCAAAGTACTTCTCCATCAACGTGTCATCATACTCTGCGACAATTTCAAGCAATTTTGTTCTCCATTCATCAACAGTTTCTACTAAATCTTCTGGGATAGGAATTTCTTTGAATGTCATTCCCATATCATCTTCATTCCAGACGATAGCTTTACCTGTAATTAGGTCAACGACGCCTTTAAACGTCTCTTCTGCACCAATCGGAATTTGCAATGGAATCGCAACGCTACCTAATTTATCTTTTACGTCTTTGACTACATTTAAGAAGTCAGCACCAGATCTGTCCATTTTATTGACAAAACCAATACGAGGTACATTATAGTTATCAGCAAGTCTCCAGTTCGTTTCAGATTGTGGTTCAACACCAGAAACAGCACAAAACAAGAATACTAGACCATCTAATACACGAAGTGATCGATTCACCTCAACGGTGAAATCTACGTGACCCGGAGTATCAATGATATTCATAGCATAATCTTGGTCCTTCCATTTCCAAGATGTTTTTGTAGCAGCAGAAGTAATTGTTATACCTCTTTCTTGCTCCTGCTCCATCCAATCCATTGTCGCAGCGCCATCGTGCACTTCGCCAATTTTGTGGGACATCCCTGTATAATAAAGGACTCTTTCTGTGGTTGTTGTTTTACCAGCATCAATATGAGCGGCTATACCAATATTTCTGGTAAACCTGAGATCATTTGCCATGTTATATATATTCTAAAAGTGAATGATAAATTAAGCTCTGAAGTGTGCGAAAGCCCTATTGGACTCTGCCATTCTATGTGTATCTTCTTTCTTCTTAACAGCGGCACCTTCGCCTTTACTTGCTGCTATGATTTCTGAAGATAATTTGTCAGCCATACCCTTTCCGCTTCTTAAGCGTGAGTATTTGATTAACCATTTCATCGCGACAGACATTTTACGTTCTGCTCGCAATTCAACTGGAATTTGGAAGGTAGCACCTCCTACACGTTTACTTCTAACTTCAACACCCGGCATGACTGTATCAATTGCCGCTTTCCAAATTTCATGTGGGTTTTCACCAGTTTTTTCTTTTACGATGTCCATGGCATCATAAAATATCTGATACGAGGTGTTCTTTTTACCACTTTGCATCATATTATTAACAAACTGAGTCACAAGCGTATCGTTAAATACTGGATCAGGTTGAATAATTCTCTTTTTAGGCTTTCTTTTCCTCATGGCTTATTTTTTTGGTCGCTTCGTACCGTATTTAGATCTAGATTGTAATCTGTCATTCACCCCTGCTGTATCTAAAGCTCCCCTGACAATTGTATATCGCACCCCAGGTAAATCTTTTACCCGTCCTCCTCTTAAAAGAACGATAGAGTGTTCCTGTAGATTATGACCTTCTCCAGGGATATAGGCAATAACCTCAATACCATTTGTCAACCTTACTTTGGCTACTTTTCTTAGCGCAGAGTTTGGTTTCTTAGGTGTAGTCGTGTAAACACGAGTACAAACACCCCGACGTTGAGGGCAAGAATCCAATGCTCTTGACTTGCTTTTCTGCACGATTTTCTTTCTGCCTTTTCGTACTAACTGGTTAATCGTTGGCATATAGTATAAGTTATATTAATAATCTACGTTTCTCAAAAAGAGCTGCAAAGGTACACACAATTATTAGATTGTCCAATACAGATTTAGCTTTTTATAAGCATAAAACCAAGATTTATGTAACATTCGCTCTTGAATCTGGTAATCAGATAGTTATACGTGGTACTATAACCTGAATCTGGGTGATTGTGACGATTAAAAGTAACAAAAAGAGTGAAATTAGCCCCCATTCACTCATTGTTGGAATTAATATCGGGCTTACCAATCTCTTCCTTTGGTCGAGCTTAATACTGCCTCAAGCACTAAATATCTAGTCGCGTTAAATTGTTCTTTTTCGCCTTCTCGTCGTTACAGAATCGAAGACATTTATTTAGTGCTTGAGACAGTAGTCCCTTTTTTTAGTTCTTTTTGAATTTGTGTCATGGTTGCTTCCAAATTTCGTGTATACTTTTCTTGTAATTTCAGTGCTTCAGATTGCTCAAGTATTAACTGTTGCAAATGATTAACTTGAGATTGCTGTTCTTGAATGGCTTTGATTAGAACAGGTATGAGTTCTTGGTAATTTATACCTAGCCGTTCTAGCTCTACTTTTTCCATGATCGTAGGAGACTCCTTTGTAAATTTGTAATCATGAGTTTTGACAACTTCTTTGATCAGCGGTAAAACATCTTGAGCCACAAGGCCTAGTTTGGTTTCTCCTCGTGTGTCTCTGGTATAGGTAAAAGAGACGGGACTGAGTTTCATAATTTCATTTAGTCCATAGGTCATCGCCTTTATGTTCGATTTTTCTCTTCTGTCAGAGGTTGTTACAAAAGCTTTAGCATACACATCATCCCAAGCTCTGTCCATGGTAGAATAGCCTAGGTCATAAGTATGGTGAATTAAAGGAGCAAAACCATTATTGATATTTGTTTCAGTAAGACCATCCAGCAAATATTCTCTAGATCCAATACCAACAGCAGTACCGTCATTCGTACCATTATCAAAATCTGCTGCAAAATTGATCGTTGTTCCAGCAATGTTCGCTCCATCCCCAGCCAAGTCGGGATCATCAGTCCCAAAGATCACAAGATCCCGATCCGCATCTAACCAAAATGCGTGTGATTGAGTTGTTGATTCTATTCTGAAATCATAATCCCCACCAGAATTATTGGCAATCACATGTCCATTGTTAAATACTGCAGCATATGCTGCCCCTTGTGTTGCGACCGCGGAAAAATATCCACCATAGGCATCACCTGTCCCAGAATGTATCATAGAATTGAATGTACCATGTATATCAGAAGTATTAGATGCGTTGGTTCTGATTTCATTGATCACTCCATAAGCTGTTCCACTGAATGCATTAAAAAAATTTTTAAAGCCAAATTTTATATAGTTAGAGGATTCATTTAAGATAGTATTTGTCACTCCGGTAATGGCCCCATTATCACCTCCACTAAAATAATTTCTTATACCGGTCTTACTTCCTTGTTGTCCAGCAAAAAAATTATTGAGGCCAATACTTGTCCCATTATCCGACCTTTGAAATTGATTAAAATATCCATTGATGGTTGTATTATCACCACCATTGATAATTTGACGATCACCATATAAAATAGACGTATTTGCATTAGGGCTTTCAAGAATTTTTTCTACCATAATCCAATTACTTTGCCCATCAACATTGGGCAGACTTACCAATAGCATGAAAAAGCTGATATACGTAGTCCAAAGTTTCATAATCCATTATTAGTGTTGGTTAATAAATAATTTGATACTGAAGTTTATCCGAATATGACTCTGGACTATTAAACTAAGAAATTGTTTTCAAAAAGCATATTTATAGTTGAAAATTCCAACTACTATTCAACGATTCAAATTATGGATACGAATTGCAAACTTTTAGAAAAAAAATACGCCGATAAAAATTGTAAGTAAAAATAATCAATGACTTTAAATAAATGCTTAGTCCATTTTAATTCTTGTTATGTTTATCTGAGATATAGAAAACTATGAGCATTCAAATTAGAAAAGCCCAAGCTAAAGACATTAAAGCAGTTAGAGATTTAGTACATGAACTAGCCGTTTATGAAAACGAACCAGATGCGCTTAAAGCTGACTTAAATCATTATCATGAACAGTTCAAAGCTGGTTTATTTAATTGTATGGTGGCAGAACTCAACGGAGAGATAGTTGGCATGACCATCTACTACCTTCGCTTCTCTACCTGGCGTGGGAAAATGATGCACCTCGAGGATTTTTATGTACAGGACAAGCATCGACGTAAAGGCATTGGTCAAAAATTATTCGAAGCCTTTATAGAAGATTCAAAATCTCAGGAATGCAAAATGGTCATCTGGCAGGTGCTGGAATGGAATGATCTTGCTGTCGGATTTTATGACAAATACAATGCGATCTATGATAAAGAGTGGTGGAACTGCAAGTTATTTTTTGATGGGGAATAGTACGAATTACAAACGTTAGCTTAATCAAACAGTATTTGTTTGGGTTGGCTATTTTAATTTTTTTCATTTAAATTAAAAATCCATTTGTCATGATTTTCTTTAAAACTATATGGTTTCCTAAATAAATTTGTCACGATTTTTACCAAAAATCCCCAACTAGAGGTTGGCAGGCAGCCAAATTTCGTCCTTTTTATACAATCCGCTCCGTGATGAATCACGGGCTAGAATCATGTCACACCTTCGGTGTTCTTCTGCATACACAATTAAAATTCCTTTGGATCAAAGATACTTGTAAGCTCTTAAAAGCATGATTGGTCAGATCTAATTCATTCTTATTTATACAATCCGACACGTGATGAATCATAGGCTAGAATCATGTCACGGCTCCGGCGTTCTTCTGCATACACTACTAAAATTCGTTTGGATCAAGATATTTGTAAGTTCTTCAAAGCATGGTTGGTCACATTTTTATTCGCCTGTTTGCAAATTTAATTTTGATCATACATACCGCACTTTTTGCGATTATGCTTCTTTACTCAACGACATTGGCATATAACTCGTAAGTATTGTGGCAATCGAAAACTTAGATAAATGAGACAGGCGATAATAAAGAATTTGCTTAAATGTCTTACGAGCGCATTCTTTTTCAAGTCTTTAGTTTAGTTTATTAAAACATTAAATAGCATTAAGCTGTTTAAATATTATAATTAACCATAAAAAAAAATAATAATGAAAAAATTAATTGTTTTAAGCTTTGCTCTCTTGGTATCAACATGTATGATAGCTCAAGATAAAAAAGCTCAACCATCTCCAGCTGCAAGTTTATCTCAAGTAGTTGGTACGACCGATGTGACCATCGATTATTCAAGACCTGGTATGAAAGGAAGAACAATCTTCTCCGCTGACGGTCTAGTGCCTTTTGGTCAAGTCTGGAGAACTGGTGCAAACGGTACCACTAAAATCACATTCAGTGACGACGTAACATTAGAAGGACAAAATCTATCTGCTGGTTCATATGCGATACTAACAATTCCTGCAGAAGATATGTGGACTGTTCATTTTTACACATATGATGAAGGAAGATGGTCGCCTTACAAGGATAAGGATCCTACTTTAGCGTTTAAAGTAAAGCCAGTAAAAATGAGTGAGACAGTTGAAACATTTATGTTTGCCATAGATAACATCAAAGATAATTCTGCACATATTGGAATTCTATGGGAGAATACACATGTACCTATTCAACTCGGAGTAAAGTAATAAGACGTATAAACACAATTTAAAATTAAAGGATTATCACTAGTGGTAATCCTTTTTTTATTTTAATAATAAAATAGATGTTCGAATTTAATACGCTTATTTACTGCTTATCAAATTATACCTGAATATTTACTACTTTGGTGACCATAAAATAACGAGCTATGCGATTTATCCTTTTTGCTTTACTGATGCACTTGATGTGTTTTCACACACTTGCTCAATCCACATTCATCCATTGCGGTCACCTGATCGATGGGACATCAGAACAAGTTAAACATCAACAGACGATTAAAATAGAAGGCAACAAGATTGTCGGTATTGAAGCTGGATATGCTGAAGCGCCTGATACAGCAACTGTCATCGATTTAAAGGATCACTATATCATGCCTGGTTTTATCGATATGCATGTGCATATAGAAGGTGAAGCTTCCCCGGGAAGATATTCAGAGCGATTTAGTATGGAAAAACAGGATGTTGCTTTGAGAGCGACGATGTATTGTGACAGGACATTGCAGGCTGGTTTTACAACAGTTAGAGATTTGGGAGGAACTGGTGTTAATGTATCACTTAAAAAAGCAATCAATGCTGGCTATATAGAAGGACCTAGGATATATACAGCTGAAAAGAGTTTAGCTACGACTGGCGGACATGCCGATCCCTCGAATGGTGTAAAGGATGATCTTAAGGGTGATCCGGGACCCAAAGAAGGGGTTATCAATAGTATTGAGGATGCTAAAAAGGCAGTTAGGCAGCGTTATAAGAATGGTGCTGACTGTATCAAAATCACTGCAACAGGTGGTGTACTTAGTGTCGCAAAGGATGGGATGGGGCCACAATTTACAATAGAAGAAGTTAAGGCAGTTGTTGATGCGGCCGCGGATTACGGATACGTGACAGCTGCTCATGCGCATGGCAAAGAAGGGATGAGGCGCGCCGTGTTAGGTGGTATTCATACGATTGAGCATGGGACATTCATGGATGATGAAGTTATCGAATTAATGAAGGAGCATGGCACCTATTATGTACCAACTATATCGGCTGGAAAATTCGTGTATGATAAAGCAATGACAGAGCCCTTTTTCTTTCCTGCGATCATTCGTCCAAAAGCAATTGCGATTGGCCCGCAGATTCAGGAGACATTCGCAAAAGCATATAAAGGTGGAGTAAAAATAGCTTTCGGTACAGATACCGGCGTCAGCCCTCATGGTGACAATGCTAAAGAATTTGAATTTATGGTGGAAGCGGGTATGCCAGAAATCGAGGCGATATTATCAGCTACTAAAGTGGCATCTGAAGCTCTTAGAGTCAACGACATCATTGGTAGTATAACAGAAGGAAAACTAGCAGATATTATTGCTGTAAAAGGCAACCCAATAGAAGATATAAAACGATTGCAGCAGATTGACTTTGTGATGAAAGATGGTATAGTCTATAAGCAATAAAATAACATACTGCCTCTTGCTTACTCAATACCGTACAGTAACTCAGCATACTTTTTCGCTTGAGCAACTGATTGAATTGAACCCGGTGCACTCTCATTAATGACATATAAATAATTCGCTTGACTTATAAATGCAATGGAATTTGACTCAGTAGACTTAAATAAATATTTAATCTTATGATGCTTCATTCTTTTGAACTTTAATTTATTCTTGACGATACTTATATTTCTTTTTACTGTCCTAGACCCATCAATATTTACAGTGATATGTCGATTAACATTGTCAGCACTTTTCCACAGAAAATAAGTCGAACACGCTTTTCTTCTATTGTTAAATGAAATCGTTTTAATAAGGTCATCATTTGCACCAAAATAATTTTGAATATCAGCAATTTTCAATAAATCGCATCGATCAATTTCAATAGATGAGGTCAATGAGTCGGATTCATTCTCAACAACATCTGATTCCAAAGAAGATTCAGATTCAATAAGCATTTCTTTATAGTCACTTCCTTTATACTCTACAATTTTATCTCTATAAAAGTCAGCCATTACTGAACTTAGGATGAGTGTATCCTCAGTATAATTTTCAGCATCAATCTGCAGGAATGTTTCAGAATCAGTGTTTTGATCTAAAATATATTTATAAATCTGTTCATTGCTTTTATTCACTACAGCAATATGTGATTTGTCAAACCCGTGAGGCGTTTGTTCATGAAATGTAAGTCTATTCGCAATATTTTTCTTTAGAGATTCGCCTTGCCATGCATCCGGAATGGGGAGTCTTAGACGATCGGCTATAGTTGGAGCAATATCGATCTGACTTGCATATAAATCTTCTCTATAAAAATCCAACTCATCATCAATAAATAGTATTGGAATATTAATATATTCTGAAGTCAAAGCATTACCGTGGCCCAAGTATTTTTCGCTGTCCCCTAAGGATTCACCATGATCTCCAGCGATAACAATCAGTGCATTTTCAAGATATCCTTTTTGCCTCATTAATTTCAATATGTCCCTTATGTAAGCATCTGTTTGGACTACTCCATTATCATAATTATTAACATACAATTTTCTGAGGTCTTTATTGTCTGTATCTGCTAGTCTTAATTTTCTTATAATACCTCTGTTAACAATCGGTTTGAAGTACTCAAATTCTTCTGCCTTATGTCCTAAATTATGTGGTCCCATAAAATGGAAAAAAAAGAAATTTGGATCCCCATTAAAATCTGGCAATGACTTGACCTCATCTACGATCAAGGCGTCATCGTTGAGATTAAAGTCTTCCTTGCTCTTGCCTTCAATATAGTAATCTATATTTTTGCCATAATGACTTTTGATATCATACCAGCTTTCATGGAAGCCGGACAAGATGAAATTTATACGATAACCTTGATATTTTAAATAATCATGAATACCATATTTATAATACGTTAGGTTTTGAAGATTCTTAGAATTCAACATGGATAGTATCCCACAAAAAGAAGAACTACATGTAGACGTTGCGAGTTGGATTTTTTTAAGCTTACCCGCATCATACAATGAGTCAAGAAAAGGACTTGTTTTTCGAGCATAGCCATTTAAAGATAAGTGATCAGCTCTAAGGCAATCAATTGAGAAAAACAAGACGTTCTTTTTATTAAAATCTTTTACTTTTTTTATGTCCTGATTTATGTTAGCCAAACCAAGATCAATGTCATTAATTCTTTGTAGAGTTTTATTTTGGCTTAGGAAGGCGTGGAAAATTTCATTTTTTACACTATTATTTTTTTCAAACCAACTGGCATTAAAAACAAACAATGCAGCAAGAATCATTACCAAAGTCCCAAGGGCGGCTATGAGGTGACTTGCATTCGTACTGTATTTTATTTTACCTTGACTATAATAGAAAAGGAGTACCGCTCCGATCAAGATTGCAGCAAAACCTATATACAAATGATTTAGAATAACAGAGCCAAATGACGTCCATTCTGAAATTGCGCTCAAGGTCAATTTCCAATTAATAGCTGCACCCCAATTCTTAACACCGATATAAAAACCCGATACAATGAATAAGATAATAATTGACCAAATAAAATTAATACCTGTGATTAAACGTGATGATTTTAATTTAAGCTTTACACTCAAGCACACTATTAAATTCCAGACTGTAAAATGACTAAATAGTCCTAATGTAAAACTAATAGCGACAAGGCTAAATTGATTGGATAAGTTTTGAAATGACGAGTAAGCAAAAATAATACCTGCGAAAAGTATCACTAAAAACAACCATGAATATTTAAAATATTCCTTTATCAGTAATTTAAAATTCATACTTCATCTACTAAGATTCTCTTTTAATAAATGAAGTCGAATATTCGATTAGATCATTCATCCGACCAGTATCATTTGGTAACATCTTTAAATGGCTAAATGCCAAGTCATGGTACGCATCTCTTAACTGTCGTGCATATTCATCAACCACGACAGATTTAAAAATTGATTTTACAGCTGTTACTTTTTCTACACTGGGCTCTGCTTTATATAGGTCTACAAATTGATTTAAGGCTTCCCCTTCCAATAGTGATTTCGTTTTTAAGTAGAGATAGGTTTTCTTTCCTTGCAGAATATCTCCTCCAAGTTGTTTGCCTACTTTTTCTTGCTCTCCAAATGTATCAAGTAAATCATCCTGTATTTGAAAGGAGATACCAAATTGTTCTCCAAACTGATATAAATTTAGGGCATCATTCCGACTCGCCCCTCCAATCAACGCTCCTATTTGAAGCGAGACTCCTAAAAGCACAGCCGTTTTCTTTCGTATCATTTCAATATAATCTTCAATCCTCGTGTCTTCAGAGGTTTCAAAATCCATGTCCATTTGCTGCCCTTCACAAATGGCCAATGCTGCCTTATCGAATTGTTGTTTAATATATCTGGATTCGTTAGAATCAACAAGATCCATAAACTGATTGGCTATGATCATCATCGCATCACCTGATAAAATCGCCTTATTCGTATCAAATTTTATATGTACGGCAGGCTCTCCCCGCCGCATAGGCGCTTTATCCATAATATCATCATGAAGCAATGTAAAATTATGAAAAATCTCAATCGCCATTGCAGCCGGTAAGGCATTCACGAACTGATCATCAAATAGCGAGCAGCCAAAAAGCAACATCAAAGGCCTAGCTCTTTTCGCTTTTAAGCCAAGAATATAGTTGATCGGGTCATATAATGACTGTGGCTGACCATCAAATTTATTTTTTATGATATACTCTTCAAATACATTCTTAATTTCAAGTGCTCGTTGCATATTGCATAATTAAACCCAAAGATAATGAAAGCCTCGCTTCTACTGCCCTTAATTACTATTTGCATTATACTTGGCTCTTGTCAAGAAAGCAAAGAACCATATGATCTGATCATATATAATGCTGATATCCATACTCTAGACAAAGACAATACCCAATATCAAGCGGTGGCAGTGAAAGATGGTAAAATCGTAGCCTTAGGCACTGATGAGGAGCTTTCAGAACGTGCAACTACTAAAACAATCAATGCAGAAGGTGCTTTTGTTATGCCTGGCTTCATCGAAGGGCATGGCCATTTCTCTGGTCTTGGCTACAGTTTGTTAAACCTCAATTTTATGAAATCAAAGAGCTGGGATGAAATCGTAACAATGGTGGAAGAAAAAGTCAAACAAGCGGAGCCTGGGGAGTGGATAGAAGGTAGAGGCTGGCATCAGGAGAAATGGGTCGAATCTGCTGGAGAGACCACGAATGGCTACCCTCATCATAAAAAATTGAGTGACATATCACCTGATAACCCTGTCATCCTCACGCATGCAAGCGGTCACGGACTTTTTGCTAATACAAAAGCTATGGAAATAGCAGGCGTGTCAGTAGAAACGCCCAACCCTCAAGGGGGGCGAATCGTAAGAAATAGTGACGGAGATGCTATAGGTGTTTTTGAAGAACGGGCCATGAGCATTATACGAGCAGCACATCAAGAATATTTAGATGGCTTAAGCCAAGACGAGCAAGTACAAAAATGGTATGATGGGATAAGTAAGGCAGAAATGGAGTGTTTACAAAAGGGTGTGACTTCATTTCACGATGCAGGGGCTAGCTTCGAAGAATGTGATCGATATCTGGGTCTTGCTGAAGACAGTGAACTTGATGTTAGATTATATGTCATGATTCGGAAAGGAGTCAATGCCTTACGCGAGCGCATCGCTGATTACAGAGTTATTGGTGCTGGCGATGACTTTTACACGTGTCGATCTATTAAGACATCAGTAGATGGTGCATTAGGTTCATATGGCGCTTGGTTGCTATCTTCTTATAATGATAAGTCAGATTTTGTGGGACAAAATACGACTCCAATTGAAGACATTGACCTCATTTCAGACATAGCTGCTCAACATGATATGCAATATTGTGTCCATGCTATTGGTGATCGAGCCAATCGAGAGGTCTTAGACATTTTTGAAAAACATGTCAGTCCATCAGCAGATATGAGATGGAGAATAGAACATGCTCAACATTTACACCCTGATGATATACCTAGATTTAGCCAATTAGGTGTCATCCCAGCGATGCAAGGGATCCACTGTACATCTGATTCGCCCTTTGTCGTACGACGTCTTGGTAAAAAAAGAGCAGAAGAAGGTGCCTATGCGTGGCGATCCCTAATGGATGCTGGAGCCATTATCGCTAATGGTACAGACGCTCCTGTCGAAGATGTTGATCCTATCCTGTCCTATTACGCCTCAGTCACTAGGAAAAGAGCTGATAATAAACTCATTTTTTATCCAGCACAAAATATGACCCGCCTCGAAGCACTCAAATCATATACAATCAATAATGCCTATGCTGCATTCGAAGAAGATATCAAAGGGACATTAGAACTGGATAAACTTGCAGACATCGTCATTTTGTCTAAAAATCTAACGACTTGTAGTGATGATGAGATCTTAGACACACAAGTTTTATATACAGTCGTTAATGGAGACATTAAATATCAAAAATAATTGAATTGTTTTGACAAATATGTGTGGGTTAACATTTTAAAATTGTCTTAATAAAAATGGTGTAAGCGCATTCGGGCGAATGCAACTTACACCGTGCTCTACACCTTAAAAGAGCATAATCTTTAGTTCATACAATACATCACTCATGGGGCTCAACAAAGAACTGTGTCCTTTTGGAAGTTGACTCTGTAAATATACAAGATATTTGCAATCGGTTGCAATGGTTAACATAATTTTAGTATTGAGTCAATCTTGAGCTTTCTTTGATTAAAAATGAGATTTAGTAGATGAGCTTAAAGATATCTTTATTTTTAGATATGAAACCATATCTGTTAATCGGTCTATACTTATTTCCCCTTTTATTTGGAGTTTATCTAATCAATCATTTTTCGCCAAGCCCAACATTAGCCCAAACTCCCTACTCGAGCACAATCATCGCTTTTGAATTTGCAACAAGCCATACGGATATTGAGAATGCGCTAGGTACATTATCACTATTAGACATCAAGAATTTAGATAAGCTTAATTATGTCGACTTTGGTTTTATGTTCGTGTATTGTCTGTGTTTATTTTCTTTTTTATTGATATCAAAGAAGATAGATTCGCCAAAAGCTTACATTCCTGGCTCCGTTCTTATCGGTATCATTTTGATTAGCGACATCATAGAAACTATTAGTCTATTGAAAATCAGCGCTTTACATCAAAAAAGCGCTTTACCTGAGTTGTTTACATCCCAGCTGACTATTTTACACTTTTCGACTTGGTCAAAATGGATAGGACTTGCCCTGTGCTTTGTGCTTTTTGCCTGTATCCTGAGAAAAAGAAATGCATTCTCAAAAGGCATGGCGTTCCTTTTGTGCGTACCATTCCTTTTGGCATTCCCAGCATTTTTTGGAGGACCACAATTTAAGGATATATTCGCCACATCGATTTTTGGAGCATTTGGAATCTTAATCGTGTATTGCCTTATTTATAAAACTCAGAGATCATCAAAAAAAATATAGAACCGATTCAAATCCAATTACCAGAAGTCTTGAATATGAAGTCAGTGAACAGCTGGCTTTTTAAAGACCCCATCCCTACTCTAGTTGATTGTGGTGAGTATACCGCAGATTCTTGGGATACATTGAAGATGCAACTCAAAACGCATGGATTAGAAATTAAAGACATTCAAAAGATTGTCATTACTCATGCCCATGTCGATCACATGGGTATGGCGAATCAAGTCGTTCAGGAAAGTGGTGCAACGGTTTATCTTTCAGAATATGCATTCCCATGGGGTGAGCATGTCAATGAATTATGGGCAAGCCGTAGTCAGATCATCAAAGAAACCTTTCTAAAACTGGTTGGCCCAGAATCACCCATTCATGGAATGTTTAGTACTGGGCAGTCATTTTTTAACTCAATGCTTTCGATGTGGGAGCCGATTCCTAAGGACCATGTAGTCAAATTCGAATCTAAAGATGGTATCGATATTGGTGGTCGACACTGGGAAGTCATCTATGCCCCTGGACATTCCTCGACTCAAACAGTGTTTTTTGATAGTGACTCGCGGCATCTATTATCTGCTGATATGTTGTTAAACATTGCCCCAACTCCAGTCATTGAAATAGATCCTCTCCAGCCGGGCACCAGACAACCAGGTTTGCCTAAGCTCATTGAATCCTTTAGCAACATGAAGGCACTCAATGTATCAAAAGCTTTCCCTGGTCATTATGATGCCTTTGAAGACGTCAATGAAACAATAGATCGTCAACTGAAGCGCATCGAAATGAGGACACAGCACTGTTACACATTAATCAAGGAAGGCAGTCATGACTACAATAGCTTATTCCTCAATATGTATCCCAATCGGATACATTTTCCGGCACTCGTGATGATGATTGGATACTTAGACGTGTTAGAAGAGCGAGGCTTAATTTCAAAAGAAAAAGATGAGCAGGGGATTTTTCGATTTGAAGCTTTACCTCATCAGAGCTTTTAACTTTTTTGAACCACATAGGAAGATAGACTCATAGATGTCCTTACTACTTGGAGAGCCACATTACAACAACTTTACTCAAATCACTTTATAATTTGAAGAATATTCATCTCACTATAGGTGTTACTTACAATATTGATATAATGTGTACCAGCACCTAGCGTACTAATATCAATTGTCACAGGACCATTAGATTGGCCAATCGACTGCACTGGCACCAAACTACTATTCAATATATCGATCGTCACATCTGTAAACGTCCCATCTACTGTAATAAACTGAGGCGTTGGGTCATATAAGATCTCAATACAAACTGGTGACACTTGGAAATTAACATCTCCAGGTACGATTGTGCCTGTATATTCGTCAGCGCCCATATCAATCGATGAAAATATCACTCTGGCATCACCATCAAAATCTGTGGTCCCATTAAAATAATTAGTAAATCCTTTGTCGACCGCTGGCGAAGTTACACTCAAATGCAAATCAAAAATTGATAGATCGACAAGCTGCGGATCTGCATACATCGAATTTTGCTCTAGCGATGTAGCTGCTTGATACCCTGCTAAGGTGGTATAGATCGTGCCGCCAAACTCCCATTCAGGTGTTCCAGGATTCGTCATCAGATAGTACATATTGTAATCCATGACTAAGCCAGGCGAATTGACATTATCTTCATACACCAACAAATTATCTTGATTTGTCGATAGAATAATATTGTTACCGACTGTTGTAAACTCTGTATATGATAGATTGACATCGCCAGTTGTACCTGCTAGGCCGCCCAATAATTTATCATTATTATAAAGGGTATTATTAACAATACTAGCAGCAACAACTTTACCTGAACCAGTAGGATAATCAAAGCCGCCTATGGATAAACCTGAATCATCATTGTTATAAATGAAATTATTTTGCACGGTGACAACAAAAGATGTGAAGCCAACATTCTCACAACCTACTTCTATGCCCCATTGGTTATCATACACCAAATTAGATTCTATAAATATATCAGAAGCTCCATCTGAATAGATCCCAGCGGCTGTCGCATAGGGAGATTTACAATTATACACTTCATTATTTGTAATAAAACCGCCGCGCGCATAGTCATTCCCCACTGGTCCTGTTCCTTCACCACCAATAATATCGATTCCAATATTATTGATATTAAAGACTTTATTTCGCTTGACCTCAAATCGATCGACATAGCCATTAATCGCTAAGCCTTCGCTACAGCCAACATTGCAATCATGTATCTGGTTATTTTCTATCACGAGGTCTGCAATAGCATTTGTACTTGTACCGTATACGATGAGCGGTTGGCTGTTCATATTAGGACAGGGACTTGTATTTACTGCACTTGCGTAGCTTATATTATATATCTCATTATTACGAATTGTAATCCCTTGGCAATCTCCTTCTATTAATATGCCTTGTGCATCATTTTGGATATTATCTCGAATCACCAAACCATCAATAATAATGTAGTCTTGATCAAAAATCGCAAGCATCGCATCTAATGCCGTCGTTGTACCAGTACCATCGATGATCGCAGGAGTTCCATCAAAATTGGTTAATGTAATTGGATTACTACTCGTCCCAGATACAAATATTTCTATTTTCTCATTGTATTCACCTCCTAAAATGTTGACCGTTGCTCCTGGTCCAATGTTATCAACTGCATATTGTATGGTCCGCCAAGCAGAAGCGACTGTCAGTCCAGTGTTCGCGTTATTGCCACTTGTTGATACATAATAATTTTGTGCCAGTCCGCTCCCTGTAACAGAAAAACAGATTAAAATGACTATGAACTTCATGCTTGTTAATTTCTCCATACTGCTAAGATTACGAATGAATAGATGTCTACCCTACCCAGGGATATTTATGAGGTGTAAATTTTAAATAATTAGAGCATAAATCGGATCAACACATCTGCCATATGCCTTAAATTTTCACTTTTCAATAGACTTAATACCTGATTACATAAGTCTAATCAAAGTTAATTACCAAGTTACAATATATTATGTACTAAAACGACGTACCTTTGCAGCTCAAAATTTTGAACATATGATATCGGTGCGTAATCTAAGTGTCCAATTTGGCAAGCGAGTCCTCTTTGATGATGTGAATGTCGAATTTACTCAAGGCAACTGCTATGGCATTATTGGTGCTAATGGTGCTGGTAAGTCAACATTCATGAAAATTTTGTCTGGTCAAGATGAAGCGACAGGTGGAACAATAGAGTTAGAACCAGGCAATCGAATGGCTGTACTCCAACAAAACCACTTCGAATTCGAGGAGTTTCAGGTATTGGAGACTGTCATTATGGGCCATAAGGAGATGTATAAAATCATGAAAGAAAAGAATGATATTTATATGAATCCTGACGCCACAGAAGCAGAAGGCTTAAAAGCAGCTGAGCTGGAAAATGAGTTTGGTGAGATGGGAGGCTGGGAAGCTGACAGTAGCGCAGGTGAATTATTATCCAATATGGGAGTGCCGGTTGATCTGCACCATAAAACAATGAAGGAACTTAATGGTCAACAAAAAGTCAAAGTTCTTCTTGCTCAAGCTTTATTTGGCAATCCTGATTTACTTCTTCTTGATGAGCCTACCAATGATTTAGATGCGCGAACTGTCACTTGGTTAGCAGATTTTTTAGCTGGTTATAAAAATACAGTTATTTGTGTCTCTCACGACAGATACTTCCTCGATATGATCTGTACACATGTTGTTGATATTGACTTTTCCCAAATCAAGATTTACTCTGGTAACTATACATTCTGGTATGAATCAAGTCAATTGATGCTTCAGCAAATGACGAACAAGAATAAGAAGGTCGAGCAAAAGAGAAAGGAGATGCAGGAGTTCATCCAGCGTTTCTCAGCCAACGCGTCTAAGTCAAAACAGGCTACAAGTCGTAAGAAAGCACTAGCAAAATTAAACCTGGATGACATCAAACCATCGACGAGAAAATACCCATTCATTCACTTTAACCCCGAACGTGAAGTCGGTGATCAGCTCTTAAAGCTTGATAACCTTAGCTATACAACGTCTGAGGGTGAAGTGCTGTTTTCAGGGGTGAATTTCACAATGAATCGAAATGAAAAGATCGCGCTGATCAGTAGAGAGTCAACAGCACAAACAGCCTTTTACCAGATTCTAGCAGGTGATTTAGAGCAAAGCACAGGTACGATCGAATGGGGTCAAACAATCAGCAAGGCTTACTTACCTACAGATAATGAAGCTTTCTTTAGCAATGCCCAAGACCTCCAATTAATTGATTGGCTTCGTCAATTTTCAGAAGACAAAGACGAACAATTTATCCGTGGATTTTTGGGTCGGATGTTATTCTCAGGTGAGGAAGTCTTTAAAAAATCAAGTGTTCTTTCAGGAGGCGAAAAGGTGAGATGCATGTTATCCAGAATGATGTTGGCGCATCCTAACTTCTTGTTACTTGACGAGCCAACAAATCACTTAGATCTTGAATCCATTACAGCCTTGAATAATTCACTTAAAGAATTTCCAGGTAGCCTTATTATGAGCTCTCATGATCACGAGTTACTCAATACATCTTGTAATCGAATTATAGAAATCCATCCAAATGGCATCATCGATCAATTGATGAGCTATAATGATTATGTGAGGTCAGAGAAAGTGATTGCGAAGCGTAAGGAGTTGGCTGGGGTGGCTGAGGCAGTTTAGGTGCCCTTGGCAGTGTTGGGTGTTGAGTGTTGATTGTTGAGTGTTGAATGTTGGGTGAGTGCAAAGTTGATAGGTATCTCAGACATTCATTCCTTTCTGAAAACCATAAAACCAAAGACCAAGAATGGGAAATATCAATCTAAGGTACTACATAGTGGATAATGGATAGGAATTAGTTCGACGTTTTTCAGACCATAGACCATAGTTTACTGACTTGAATCATCTATAGGCTATCGACCATCTACTTTTAAATTATAATTTCCAAATAGATTCTATTCATATCACAATGAATAACTTAGACTCAAGCCTACTTGATATTGCTGTGATCTGACTTTATAATTTTGATCTTCATAGATATTGAACAAAGGTCTTGCGAATCTAGACTGAATGCCTAATTTAAGTGCCTTTGTCAAACTGTATTCAATCGCCAAATTTGCAGTGGTCGCCGCATTGTATACTCTGAACGGCTGACTCGTTAATTCTGCTGCAGCGACACTCGCCAACTCTACCAGCTCGGCATCTCGATTTCCTTCTAATTGATTAACACCTGTATCGATGGTCAACAGCCGCTTTGATAACAGGAGACCTGCACCGACAAATAATTCAAATCGAGCTGACTGAATGAATGAATACTCAATTTGAATTGGAGCTGTAAGCGTTCGATAATTATGAGCTAGATTTAATTGAATGTTATTTGTTTGAAGATTCGCAGATGTCCCCAGTACATTAAAACTGGTCGTTAATCCGCCAGCAAGTGAAGGGAGATTTTTAGTGATGACTGCCTGATAATTGGCACCCAATTCGGAGACTTCTAATTCATCTTGATTAATAACAATCCCGTAGTCTGCATTAAAATGTGAATTATCTAAACCGATGCCAACGCCCAAAGAAAGTCGATCCGATAACTGTTTCTTTGTCATGAGTTGAACTCCAAAACTGCGATCGCCTACCAAGTCAAAATCGATGGCATTAAAACCAGTAAAATCCTCAATTACATAAGTTGAGGTCGATGCGTATGGTAGGATTTCAATTGACCATGCTCTTGGGTTTGCTTGTAGACCAAGATCCACAATTGTCATTTTATTATTCCAATAAGCGATGTCGATTTTGCTGTGTTGTGTGACTCCTAAGATAGTAGTTGGGAGAGGTAAAATGGCAATCTGTTCGTTTACTGTAGCAGTGATTTGAGGTTCGGCGGCAGTACCAATTTCATCCTTTTCTGTCACTAAATTTGCACGATGGAAATCTTCCTTTTTAGTGTCGAAATGCGTTTGTAGCTTCGGCTGAAGACGTGCTGCGTCATTGAGTTGCGGATCCTCTGCATTCCTGTCGAATTGATTTGACACATTGGAGATATCAAGATTCAAGGGTAAATCATCAGAATCAACTTTAGAATTTGGATGCGTTGCTAACAAAACCATATTGTCATCTGAGTTAGTCTGATTACGTACAGTGGTTGAACTTGAATTGCTCAGTTCTATATGATTGGTTTCTGTGATATGAATCTTCGTGGCATTTTGGTGATGATTGATCGGAGCAGCTATAGTCGGTAGACTTGTACTGGTACTTTGGCTAGATGTTTCACTTAAACCATTTACTATCTTGGTCTTGACTTTATTAATCAAAGGATCATCTGCTTCGTTTACAGAAACAATATCCGTCGCTTTAGCAGAGCTAGAGATCTCTATATTGTTTTGATCTGTGTTTGTGCTCGCCAATCCGTTACTTTGGTTTTTAATCAATGAAGACTTAGAGCTCGAATTCAAAACTGTCGAGCTTGATGATTCCAATGGATTTGAAGTATTGATCAAAAAGAAGGAGACTATGAAGAGACTAGCTAGAATTGAAAACAAGAAAAAGATAAATGGTTTTCGATCTGGTTTATCTTCATGCAGTGCCGCATCAATATTCTTCCAAACACGATCATCAGGCACGAAGGAGTCATCCCCTTCCAGGTCATTTGAAAACAGTCTGTATTTATAATTATCCTGACTCATAATTCCTGAGCACTTTTTTGGTACTTTCTAAATTTATCCGGAAACCGTGAAATCATCAACTCCTTCATTTTCTTTTTTGACTTAAACAACTGCGATTTAGAGGTGCTTTCAGTAATATGTAGCACATCTGCAATTTCAACATGTGATAGACCTTCTATAAAATATAAAATGAATACAGATCGGTAACCATCCGGTAATTCATGTAGTATCTCATAGATATCATTCAAACTCAAGCTGGACAATTTGGTCTCGTCAAACGAAGCTGTTAAATCAGAAATAACAGTTTTTAACTCGACGACTTCAAATTGCTTTTTTTGTTTTCTAAGATGCATTAAACAAGTGTTCGTCATGATTTTACGCATCCATCCCACGAGATTCCCCTTATCCACATCGAATGTATCTAAGGCCTTAAATATTTTTATAAATCCTTCTTGTAGTAGATCTTCAGCTGTATGCTTGTCTTTGACATACATCCTGCAAAGCTTAAACATAGGTATCTTATACGACTCATAAAAGGCGCGCTGAGCTTTTCTATTCCCATCTATTAATGCAGTTAGGTCAGGCATATTTTGTAGATAAGGGTCTTATTTCATCCTATACATTTTCTATAACAAACTATTCGCTGAATGGTTGGAAAACCTCACTTGCTTGTAAAATTCTGTGGTTTTGGCCAACGATCCAGTTTTATTCAGGTCCATCAATAGTATATATGTGTTATTTTTTGGAGGGTTGCCTGGGATTGGTTTTTTATTCGATAGTCGATGGGCTAAAATCTATTGATCGTCAATAATTAAACGTCTATCAGTCCATAGATTGTCGATATTCTATGGACCAGAGACAGTCAGTAGATTGTTCATCACCCATCGATTGCTTGAATCATCCATCGACTATTTTTTCATTTTGATTATAAATTCGATTTTGCTTTGCTTATTTTGAATTTAGTTATTTTTTTGGTTAAATAATGATCGTATATGAACACTAATAATTTTCCAAAACTACACAATGCAGCGTGGCCCGGTGTGGTTGGGAAGGGAGATGACGCAGAGCCAGCTATTCCATTAGAGACGATGCTTAGCATGACTGCAAAGGCAGATATTGAAGGCGTCAGATTTGATGGCGTTGACTTGTTTTTATCAGACCCACACATTAGCATTGATAGCAGTTTGGATGACATCAAGCGACTAGTCGATCTTGTGGCTGGACATGATTTGGTCGTGGGTAGCGTCGTGGCACCTGTTTGGGCGGATACTGGTGGTGGGTCAGCGATGGGTAGTCAAGATGAGCGGGATCGTTTTGTGATACAAGTGCGTAAGGCCTGTCAGATCGCGAAGTGGTTGCGGGACTTGGGGATGCGGGAGCATGGCATTGTGCGGATCGATTCGTCTGTCGATCCAGCGAGTTGGGATGCGGATCCTGTTGGGAATACGGCCTTGATTGCGCAGACCTTTCGTGAGGCATGTGATGTGGCGGCGGACTTTGGGGAGCGCTTAGCAGCTGAGGGTGAGATCTGTTGGGGTGGGATGCATGGCTGGCGATCTATGCTCAATACGCTAGAATCTGTAGATCGGCCTAACATTGGATTTCAGGCAGATATGGCGCATACCCTACTCTATCTATTGGGATATAACAAGCAAGATGAGCGGATATTGGCGGATGACTTTGAGTGGGAGGATCGGGAGGCCTTGACAGGTGGATTGATTCAGCTCACTGATGCGATGAGGCCGTGGACGATTGATTTTCATGTTGCGCAGAACGATGGGACGGTACATGGTTCTGGTTCGCATGATAAGACGGGGCGGCATTGTCAAGCGAATGATCCGAATGGGAAGCTCGATATAGCTGTGGATGCGGGTCATTGGTTGAGAGATACTACCGGCGAGCTCACCAAATCGATCAAACATATTTGTTGGGATGGCTGCATGTTTTCAAATGAGGTGATGATGAAGCAGCAGACGTGGAATGATGTTTTGGGTGCTATGATTGGGGTGCGGGAGAGGCATGGGTGGTTTGCTCCTGATAGTCGCAGTGTTGAGTTTTGAGTGTTGAGTTTTGAGTTGGTGCTTGGATCAGAAGCTGGAAGTTGGAAGGTGGAAGGTGGAAGCGGAAGATGGAAGGGGGAAGGTGGTGGTCTAAGATTATCAATTTTGAAAATTAAAGTCAAATCATGCGAATCCTGAAATCCGGTGAATCATGGTTCAGACAGTTGAGCAAGGAAGCTGGAAGGTAGAAGTGAGAAGATGGAAGGTGATGGTCTAAGATTAACAATTTTGAAAATTAAAATCAAATCATGCGAATCTCGAAATCCTGTGAATCATGGTTTAGACAGTTGAGCAAGGAAGTTGGAAGGTGGAAGTTGGAAGTCGGAAGGTGGAAGCGGAAGATGGAAGATGGAAGGTGGTGGTCTAAGATTAACAATTTTGAAAATTAAAGTCAAATCATGCGAATCCCGAAATCAAATATACCTGTCCGACTACCGGTGGATCTGTCCTGACAAAAATTGACATTGTTGTTATTATTGTTATTGCTAAATCACCTATCCACCAATCCACAACTCTACCAATCACCAATCCACCATTCCACCAATCACCAATCCACCAATCACCAATTCAAAACAAAATAGAAGTACTAACAACGACACCAAAGGAATTAATACTAGGTACACAGTCCGCAAGAGGGCCACAATCAAAATGATCTCTAGCCCAAACGGCATCTACCCTAAACAGTCTCACAATCCCAAAGCCCACATTATCCAAGCCTATATGAAATTCATCGTAATAGTCCTGTGTGTTGGACTTTACAAATTTGTATCCTCCCACAAGTTGCCACTGCGTCTTATTAAGTAGCGGTACTTTACTTAATAAAAAGCCTTTAAAATGGTGCTGAAAATGACCTTGTGCAAAGCCTCCATCTGCACTATAATCATAGTACGGCAGTAAATAGAATCGGCTCCGATCAAAACTACTTGCTACATGTGTCTGATTGCCCAAAAAATGAAAATAATCAATAAACTGTGTCGGACCATCACCTAGGAAGGTGCCTCCCATAAGCTTCAGATAGCTATCACCATAAATACCTGCATCAACTCGCTTTGTCAGGCTAGCATAGAGCAAATGATAATCAACATCGCTACCCAATGTCGGTAAGCCTCCTTTGTAGTATACATCTAAAATCGGCCATCGCGAACGTGTCTTAAATGTTTGATAGGGATGAGACCAGATCTCACGTCCAAACTGAAACCTCAAGGCTAACCTGAAAATCAAGACTTGGTGCTCCTCAAACGCAGGTGCATCATCTCCTGGCAATTGAGGATTATTAGAACTAAACTTCTCTTCTGTTAGATTATACCGATTCACAAGCGCACTTCGATTTTCATAATCAATCGAAGTCCTCAAATAAATCGTGTTGCCTAAATCTCTTGACAATTTAAAAGACAGATATTCCTTGTCATAGGCCTTTAAATAATTACGTTTAAAAAATAGGGTGAAGATCGAATTTAAGCCTTCGGCTATTGGTTCCTGCTGACTATACTGTGTCAGTTTTTTTCCGCCCTCGATTCGATAGCGGAGGTTATCAAATCTGTCATCTCTATATTCAGCAAAAAAAGTAGGGCGGACTGTTTTCTCTGACAAGCCATAATTTACATCTACTCCCGCTCTGAAGACCTTTGTTCTTTGTTCATTAAAAAACTTTGAGGTCTTTAAGCCTACTGATGAATGCCAGCCTTGAATCGAATTGAGTCTAACACTACTAATCGGTGAAGAATACGAAAAAGAAGTTCTCTGAATCGAATTTTGGCGTGTATACCCAGTAAGTATACTTAAGATTTTAAATTGATTAGCTTCTCGATCTATGGAATCTAAATATGCTGGACTCTCCTTTATGATCCGAATGCTGTCCTTCACCACATAGTCAAGTCGTTCTTCATACGTCAGAGGCATTGGTCGGATACTATCCCAATAGCGCTCAGTGTGTTGATTGGCTTCTTCTAATACTTTGTAGACTTCTCTACTAAAGATTGATTCTTGGACTTCACCAATTACATATTGAGAATAGACTGCTGCAAAACTACCTTGAAGATTAAAGCCCATTGCCCCAACTTTAAATTTGATGACGTTTGATAAAGGCACCCATACTTTCTCGACAACAGGCGCATATACCTGCTTAAAATTTATGGTATCTATAAATGGTAATTGAGTCGCCTCCTTCGTTAGAGAGAGATCTACACTATGGATATTCCATAATTCTTCTACGATATACAGATGACCAAAAAAGACATTCCCATATTTATTTTTAGGGATCACCTTTATTTTATTCACCGCAGTTCCATCCTCTTCATATTGCACGCCTTCCAATCTATACTTATAATGGGCCATAGCGTTAGAGGCAATCGGCGAGACCATATCTCGATTTAATTCGACACTATTATCATAAAAGCTATACTCCATTTCTTTCGCACTATTGAAGCTATAGCCTTGAGGTTCACCACTCACTTTTGAAGACGACATGATTTCCTTTTGCTTACCATCTTTCGTATATAATTTTGACACCGACTCAGATAAGTATACGATTCCCTGCCGATTCGAATCCAGCACTCCTTCCAGATCTCCGACATCAATGCCCATTATTTTCTTAGGAGCTGAGGTAATTTTATTAAATCCTCGCATATAAACATCACATTCATAATTACTCAATTGGTCTTTATGAAATTGACGTTTGGCTTGTGCTTGCCGAATGATGGCGTATGCAGGATCTTCAGCATCTGCCGCTATCACAATCTCTTCCATCTCATAGCGTTGCACTTCAAGAATGACATCCATTTTGGATGGAGAATCCAATGATTTTGTCACCGTATTATAGCCAACATACTGATAGACAATGTCATAGGCCCCTGAAATCAAATCGAGCTCGTAGTAGCCATCAACATTTGTCGTTGTTCCATTAGATGTATTTTTTAAATAAACATTGACATAGGAAAGTGGCTCACCATCAGTATCAACCACACGGCCTACAATCTGAGCAGACGCACTCCATGCCATACCAATCACTAAAAGGAAGATAGTCAATCTTTGCATAGAGCTTTAACGAAATATTTTCAAGCTTAGTTTGTACTCCCTTTGGTCGCAGTGTTGAATGTTGAGTTTTGAATGTTGAGTGCTGGAACGCAGCAAAGGTGATGGACCGAAACCAAGTGGAGCCATCGGGATTGAATGGAAGATGAATTTGGAAGTGGGAAAACGGGAGCTTAATAATAACTAAAAATTTAAATTCGACTTAAATACAACTATGTACAATGGGTTATCGACTTTTTAATCCACTATCGACAATTGACTATAGACTTTTCAATCCATCTATGGACTATGGACAATGGGCTATCGACTTTTCAATCAACTATCGACAATAGACTATGGACAATGAGCTATCGACTTTTCAATCCACTATCGACCATCGACAATAGACTATGGACAATTTTGATTTTGATTTAAAAAGGGCCAACATTAATGAATGCTGACCCTCTTTTCTATTATCATTATCAGTAAATGGAAAAAATCTATTATCATTCCAGCTTATTCATTAAAACATTGCTGTCAATTTTCCATTCCCAATAAGAAAAATAATCTCTGGGATGAGGTACTTTATCTTATAAAATCATCAGTTGTTGTAGTTGCCGAAGATTCCATTTCTTTTGATTTTGATTTTGATTTTGATTTAAATTTCGATTTGAAAAGGGCCGGCAAGGTTCATACCGGCCCTCGTTTCTATTATCATTATCGGTATTCGAAAAAGTCTATTATCATTCTAGCTTAATCATTTTTTCTGTAACTGTTGTTTTTCCATTTCCAATATGAATAAAGTAAACTCCGGGATGAGGTAGTATATCTTTCGAAATTTTCAGCTGATGTTGTCCAGCTTTATAAGGCTGCGTGGTTGCATACATGACTAGACCTTGTGTGTCTGTAATATGAATCGTTGCCTCGCCATCTTTACTATCTGCATATTGTATGCTTGTAAAATCATACCAGGGATTTGGCCGTATGTCCTGAATCATAAAACGCTGAACTGGATCAAGTATCGAAAGCTCGACATCTAACTCTTGTAATGCAGCTGAGCTGTACGCCTCTGCCACATTAATAAGCTGAATTGCATCCTTTACTTCAATTGTTTTGGTAGCTGTAACGTGTAATGTAAACAAGGGTGATTCTTCAGAAAGCTGTACGCCTTCTGCAATGGGAATTGATATCGTCGTCTTATCATGCTGAGAATAATAGGCATTATCAATAGATATCTGATTTGAACTGAGTTGATCTATTCTCAATGCCTTAGCATTGAATTCCAAATGCAGACCTCGTAAATCAATCGCCTGGCTAGTATAAATAGGTATCTGAATTGACTGACCTTTTAGGACTATTTGATTTGTAACTTCAAGAGTCAAGCGACTAAGATTTCTATTTTCTGATTGGCCCAAAACACTGCCATCAACATCTCCATATTTTACTCCAACGAAGTTTAAAAATAAATCATCGTTCAATTCATTAATAAAGTAGCTATCGGGAACATCAGCAATAAATGGCTGTGTCGGATCTGTAAATTGATAGGCCCCATCAACAAATAACCATGACTCATCATTTCCTGGTTTCTCTTTATTTCCTAAAATAATCTGTTGAAGCATAATTAAATCGGCGATCGTGATTGACTGACTCTTATTCACATCTGCAGCTAACATCAAATAGGGATCTGCCAGCTGTTTAAGACCCAGAATATGTTGCTGAATAAGTATCATATCCGTAATCGAAACACCATTTAAATAATCATCCGACTTAGTTGGCTTGATACTATATTGACCTCCTGTTGGCATCGAAGCAAATAAATAGCGACCATCTTCAGCGGTCATGCGACGATCATTGCTATCTCCATCCAGATTGACTTCTACATTCATGACAGCCTGAGCCAGCGAAGTCTCTATGCGGCCCTGCACATTAATAAGATTGCCTGATGGGATTTCGGGACATAAGCCATTATCACTAATAGCCACAAAAGACGTACAATGGGAACTGTTGCCATTTGAGTCTATGGCATATATCTCCACTTCATAAGGTTTGTCTGTGATACTATCGCAGCTAAGCACAATCTGATCAACAATATTTATCGGATCAAAACTAACATCAACATCTAAACCACAAGGGTGAAATGCAGCGGCTACAAAATGCTTGGTTTCTAAAATGGCTAAATTTGCATCTGGTTTTTCATCTCCTATTGTATCAACAGGTACTAAGGCTGCTGAAATACCAGCTACGCAAGACAGCGTTGGTGCCTTACAAACTTTAATTTCCACCTCTTGAGTATGGACAGCAAAATTGCCACAATCATCAAAAGCAAGGTATCTAATCGAATAGTTACCGACACCAAAATTAAGCTCAATTAAATTACCATCACCATTTATAGAAACTCCATCTTTTGAAATCCGATAAGAATAGGCAATATCTCCACCACAGCCATCAGAGACAATCGGACCTTGAATCGATAAAAATGTCGAATCACAATCCGCAGTAGAATTACAAAACATCGTATCTACAGGCATGCTTTCAAATGTTGGCGCATCATTGTCTGTCAACAAAATACGCTGCTCAAATACAAATGGATCTGCCTTTGATCCTGGCCCATCTGTGGCACACCAGTCAATAACTTTCCATGTTCTCAGAAATTCTCTACAAAAATTATCTACGCTATTAGGTGGACCATCTAAAGCTAGTCTAATGGTATCAATTGTAGAACTGATCCCAACAAGATTACAATCTCCCATGGGAATATTCGGTGTGAAGTTTAACACAGGATTTGGAATTCGACATGCTTCTCTTTCGATGATCGGCCTAAATGTGTTGGGCGGAATAACCAATGGCTCACCATCTTCAAAGGTGATCGTCTGGGTGCACTCATCAACCAATTCTCCATCCCGATTCCTTAAGCGAATCGTGCGAGTCAACTCTCCCACTCCACAATCATTTAGTCTATCTAGTATAACATCTTCTATATCATATCGATCTGGGCAATTATCTGTGATCATGTAATTTCCAAAAAAGGCACTCAAATTTGTTTCATCAAAAGCAAAATTACAATCCTCAGTCCTAGCTGCAGGACAAATAAGTTCTCCTTCATTTTTATCCACGACACAGACAGACACCATACAATACGACAGATTACCTGACATATCTGAGACTTGCAAAATAGCCATAAACGACGTATCGACATCACTGCATTCTATCAATATCTTATCTGCATAAGGATGATCTTCTATATTAAGTGTATCATCCATCCGAGCAATTAAATAAGAGACAGAGTCACAATCATCATAACTGCCACCGTTTATTTTATAGGCACTTAAATATGTACCGCCAATTTCTCCAAATCCGATCTTAAGGCTGTTTTCGCAAATGGCCACAGGTGGTGTTAAATCTGCCACTGTGACAACCGTTATGCATTGACTCGAATTCACACAATCTGTTACCGTATACACCACATCATGGACGCCGACCGGCAATAGGATAACACCTCCATTTGTACTGAGTGATCCTCCGGCAGAAGAGATCGATACATCCAGATTTGTATCACAAGCATCAGCAACTGTGGCTGATGGCAAAGTGACGACAGCCGTGCAATTTGTTGTCGTTGTGGTTTCAATAAAATCTGCTGGGCAAGAGATTGTCGGTGCATCTACATCTGAAATTTCAATAATCTGAGGAAAACTAATATGCTCTTCGACGCCACAAGTCCATTGCAGAACATGCCACATTCTTGTGATCATCTGTCCGCAAGGCGTATCAAACGAAGTGTCTTCATAACTAACAAATACTGAACAGCTCAACGGGAGGCCGTCTGGTAACAAAGAATAACATGTCTCAAATGTATCCTCTGTACCAATTGGTGTTGGGGTCACACAATACTGTGGAACACCAGTCACTGCAGGATCTGAGTCTTCCATGCACCCAATCACAGTTTTTTCAGGCCAGACAACATTACTGAGATCTGCATCTTCTATGGTAATTGTTTGGACACAAGTCGTATTCGTAGGTCCTTGTGGTGTTATGATTTGGTATGTTCTAATCAATTGTTTTGGCATATCAGAGATGCAGTCTTGTCTATTTTCTACTTCACTAATGAGGATAATATCTGGAGGTAGGCACTGTGATGATGCCGAAGGTGGCGGTATGAGATCCATCTCAATGCAGGTGGATGTAATCTCAGTATTCATCTCATCACAAACAAATGAAGGTGAGCCATAATATTCCACATTCACATAACCCCAACAGCAAACACCTCCACAACACAATTGATACTGATAGGTCTCCCCTACGTCATCTAATGTAAAGGCATTATCTCGAGGTGTGCCATCCATTTCCATAATGGTCACTATACACGCATCAGGACAACTAACAACATTAGTCCCTATAACATCTTGTATTGTAATTGTCCCAGAACACGTTGTTGGATTAAGTGAATGGTTAATTGTTCCAGTGCATTTTAAGGCATCGGGTTCAGCTTGTTCAATGATTAATGTTGACTGGCATCTTTGTGAGTTTGAAGATGCATCAATCACATCGTATTCAATCACATATATTCCAGCTGGCACAGGGGAACCTGGAAATACTCGTAAAGATGATGTAGGTGATGGATCACAATTGTCTGCACCTGATGGTGGCGTGATGGCGGCTCGATCTAAAGTTGCCAATTCGCATACCATTGGATCTAAAACAATTTTAACGAATTGATTGACTAGACAAGTCGGCGGTATCTGATCGACACCATCCGGAGGACATTGAGCATAACTCACTTGGTAGGAAATGATCAAAGCAATTACAAACATTGCAATGCGTTGTAGGAAACTACCGGACAGACCAATACTGGTCACAGGTAGAATTAAAATGCGGTCTTGGGAGTGCATAACCTAATTCTATTGTTAAAAAAATCGGTGCTCTATTATTACTCTCTATAACGGTTCACTTTATCGCATGAGCTATTGTATCTGCAATAGCAAATGGATAGTTTACTGTGATTGATGTTGTCAGCCTTGCACTCTTGAAATTAAAATCGGTTTTCAAGATCTATCTTCAGGACAACGAGGATGTGTCAAGCATCCGATGCTGATGTTTTGGGTGACCAACGTCGAATGTGATAGCAAACATATTACAATTTTTAGCAATATGAAGAATCTTTGATATTTTTTTTCATTAATTTTTTGTCTCGAAGACTGAGAATAAAGCATACATCAATTGTTTAGGTCAATATTTTTTTGAGATATGCTACGTTTTCTGTTGGAGCTTTGTAACTTTAAAGACAACTTTACACTACACTATGATTAATCGAGAACGCCAGCTTGCTGAGGATTTTGTGCTCAATACACATTGTTCTGTTTTTTTAACCGGAAAAGCAGGAACTGGAAAAACAACCCTACTCAAAGAAATTTTATCTAAAACAGCTAAGAAAACTGTTGTGGTCGCTCCAACCGGAGTTGCTGCTATTAATGCGGGCGGCGTCACGATTCATTCGATGTTTCAATTGCCCCCGAGTTGTTTTGTACCAACTCATGAATTTTATCCCAACGAGCGGGTTACGAATTGGAGTATTCTTGCAAAGGGCCAGAGACTTCGCTCGGAGCAACGCCAACTCCTCATCGAATTAGAGTTATTAATTATTGATGAGATTAGCATGGTGCGTGCTGATCTTCTTGACGCTATTGATTATACGCTCCGACGGATTCGTAAAAAAACAAAGCCTTTTGGTGGTGTTCAGTTGCTCGTAATAGGAGACTTATTTCAGCTAGCTCCCGTAGTCAAGCAATCAGATTGGTCGGTCCTGTCTAATTTTTACAATAGCCCCTTTTTCTTCGATGCACTATCTTGGAAAGCAAGCAAGCCAATTGTTATCGAACTCCAGCATGTCTATCGTCAAGAAGATGAAACGTTTATTCGCGTACTAAATACAATTAGAAATGGCGAGGCTTCCGATGGTGATCTAGACATATTGAATCAACAATTTAATCCAGTCCAATCAACAGAAAACATCATTCGCTTAACCACTCATAACTACAAGGCGAATGCACTAAATAATAAAATGCTCGCCGCCTTAAAAGTGAATCCAATTCAATTGTCTGCTAATGTTACGGGGCAGTTTAACGAATCGGCCTACCCCACTCCTGAGACAATTACTTTAAAAAAAGGAGCGCAGGTCATGTTTATTCGCAATGATCCTGATGGACAATTTTTCAATGGGAAAATAGGTGTTGTCAAAGAGATGGTTGACAAAGAACTCAGTATCTATATTCCAAAAGAAGATCGGACCATCATGCTTAATCGCATGAGCTGGGAAAATATAAAATATCACGTCGACAAAAAAACAAAAGAAGTCGAGAAGGAGACCTGTGGTACGTTTGAACAATATCCACTCCGTCTCGCATGGGCAGTCACTGTCCATAAAAGTCAAGGGCTGACATTTGACGAATTGATAGTCGACTTAGAAGATAGCTTTGCAGCAGGGCAACTCTATGTCGCGCTGAGTCGAAGCCGTTCGCTAGAGGGTTTGCACTTATCATCAAAGCTCAGTCTTAAAAATGTCATTATTGATCAGCGCATCAGCAACTATTATAAACAAGCACTCGAGCAAGAGAATCTCGATGAGATCTTGCAAGAAGCCAAAGAAGCCTACCAAACTCAATTATTAATCTCCTCATTTTCATTTGAAAAAGTCACTGCGTATGCCGAGTCATGGGAGGCCTATTTATTATCGCATGAACCACCTTCAAAAGCAGACGCTGTTCGATTTAGTACGAGTCTATTCAGGTCAATTGATCAATTGCAGGATGTGGCGCAGCGCTTTCAAGGTCAGCTCATTGTACTCCTACAGTCAACAGACGAAGAGTCAACACAGACCATCATCGCACGTGCTCAAAAAGCAATCGGCTATTTCACAGAAGAGTTTTTCAGAAAAACGATTGAGCCTTTGGAAAAACACATTGGTGAGTGGAAATCAAAATCAAAGAGTCGGAGTTATGTTTATGCCTCTGAGGAATTGGGCAGTCATTTTTGGGATAAGATGAAACAGCTGTATGCCTTAACATTTCAAGGGCAAGCACTACATTCAGGAGAAGAAAAATACAAACCCGTAAAGCTCTTTAATCCAGATAAGCCAAAACGAGTCGTTGGAGAAACCTATGTCGAAACGATGAAACTATTTGACAAAGGCTTCTCTCCTGCAGAAATTGCTAAAGCGCGTGGCATGGCTCTCGGCACTATCGAATCGCATATGTCTAGATTCTTAAAAGAAGGAAAAATTGATATTGATGATTTGCTAGACGATGATCGCATCAAGCAATTACAGACCTTTTTACATGATCGTATCGAACAAGGCTCTAATGAGATTATGCAAGCCTGCACATTTGATATCAGTTATACAGAAATACGCTGGATGAAGAGCTGGATGAAACAAAAAAATAGTCAAGACACAGGTAACCCAAACAAAACATAACGTCCCTCAGACATTCCTGTCTGAGAAATTATCAGAATAGGAAGTTTGTGTGAATGAGTTTTGTGATATCATACATAATGCATTTATATCTCTACCACCCCTATTGGATTACAATTTTGACTGTATATAGGCAACCAGAGAACATCAAAACAGCTTGCAAAAATTACCAAATATTGGTACATGTACAGTAAACAAAGATATGGGTAAAAATACATCAATTGCACTTGGAGAACACTTTGAAGAGTTTGTCAAATTTAGAATTGATGAAGGCAGATATAAAAACGCAAGTGAAGTTATCCGTGCAGGACTCAGGTTACTAGAGGAAGAAGAACAAAAATTTTATGCATTGCGTAAAGCAATTCAAGAGGGTGTAAATAGCGGCATAGCAGTAAATTTTGATCCAGATGAACATCTAACGCAATTAAAAAAAGCTAAAAAGAAAAGTGCCAAAGTTTAAGCTAACCAAAAAAGCAGTCAGTGACCTTTCTGATATTTGGAATTTCACTTATGAAAACTGGTACGAGAAGCAAGCCGATACATACTACAAAACGATGTTACGTGAATTTAAGCCAATTGCCGTACACATTGCCAGAGTCAACCAAGTTTGAAATCGTTGATATGGATGGTGACGATAAAAAAGATATCGTGACCTTGTTTGGCCAAGGTAACGAAGGCATCTTTATTTTATATCAAAAAGAGAACCTCGATTTCGCTGTTGAACAAGTGATACAATTAAGTCCTGAATTCGGTTCAAGCTGGTTCGAATTACTTGACTATGAGAACGATGGGGATCTTGATATTGTACTTACCAACGGTGATAATGCAGACTATTCCATTTTTCTAAAGCCCTATCATGGTATACGGCTATATGTAAATGATGGTACGAATACCTTTAACGAAACATGGTTTTACCCGCTCTACGGAGCTTCGCGCGTACTAGCTGAAGATTTCGATTTAGACGGCGATATTGATTTTGCAGTGACCGCACTTTTTAATGACTCTCAAAACGCTCCTGAAGAAGGTTTCATTTATCTTGAGAATTTGAATTCAATGCAATTCGAATTTCAAGCCTATACATTAAAAGGAGATTTCACCAATGGTTGGCTTACCATGGAAAAAGGAGATTATGATGCTGATGGAGATCAAGATATTATGCTAGGTACTTTTAAGGTTCAAGGTGTACGAAAGAAAAGTTCATATTTCGGAGCGGCTAAAATAGACCCAACGAAACTTTTATTTTTGGAGAATAAAAGTAACCAAGGGAAGCGAGTAGAATAGTTAAAAGCCCATCGTACCACAAGGATCCCTGCCTGAGGGAAAGACACCCCCATATTTAAATGATAATTATTGTCATGTAAAAATGTCTTATGGAAGAAGGCTTGAAGTGCCCTGTATTTCTTTGGGGTTACTCAGACAGGGTTGGGGTTTACTCAGACAGGGCAAACAGGCTTGGTTTTTTCTCAGACAGGAATGTCTGAGGAACGAAAAAAACCTGACTGGACTTTAGGACCAATCAGGTTTTTTGTGTTTTTAAGATTCTTTGTGGAGAACCATTAATCCATCACCATCATCTGCTTTGTTTCAGTAAAGGCTTCCGTCTTGATCATGTAGTGATAAATGCCAGATCCACCGATTGTATTCGCATTAATTTCAATTTGATGAGTACCGATCCCATATGACTGACTCTTCTGTATCCAGACTAACTGTCCTGCAGCATTATATATACTCAATGTCAGATTGTCCGTTGATTCTGGTAAATAAAATTCTATCACAGTTGATTTGCTAAATGGATTTGGCCTGTTTTGAGATAAGCTTGGAACTACTACCTCTACAGCTGATTCAACATTCAAAGCGATATCCCAAATATCAAATGTAGAATGCACATAAGCCTCAGCCTTAGTCACAGCTGACACAATAGACAATTGATTCAAATGAGATTGAGTAAGTGCATCAGCAAATTCAATCTGAAACTCTAATTGATCGCTCATTGCCTGACCATCATCTACATGCCAGCTCAAGCTCGTCGCACCATTGATATAATAATTCTCTTCATCTATGCTCATCGTGCCTGATTGGATACTGACAACTTCATTATCACTTTCTGAAAGAGTGAATTGCAAACCATAAATATCAACTGCGTTTTGAGTTCTGATTTCTAATACCTTAGGATTTGTCAAACTAATATTCGCATCCAATTGAAGGGTGGACATATATCTGGTCTCGACTAACATCGCTTCACTCGGCGCTGCATTATCATTGACGTCTCCTACTTTCAAACCAATGAAATTCTCCGTGAGTAAATCATCTTCGATACTTCTTGGATCTCGTACTTCTCTAAACGGCCATGGATTATCTGTAGAAATAAAGTCTTGCTCAGCATCTACAAATCTCCAACTTTGATTATTACTGAATCGTTCGGTTATACCCAATACCAATCGTCTTGCTTCAACAATATCCAGAGATGAAATCGACTTATCGTTCGTAATATCAGCTGCAATAATCTTATAAGGTGAGCCTAAATCACGCAGTCCAAGGATATGTCTTTGTATCAATAAAAGATCTAATGTTGACACCCCATTAGCGTGATTCATATCTTTTTCTGGAGATATCACAAAGTTATATCCCGATGGATTATTGTCAAATGAATATTCTCCTCGATTCGTGACATCTTGGAATTTCGGATATTCTGGAATAGCTGAATTCAAACTCACTCTTGCGTCTGCAATCACCATGCCTAGCTCCGTTTGTAATCTTCCTGCAATTGTATAGGACGAACTTCCTTGTTCTTCAGTACAGCCACCATTTATTAATATGGAGGATCTACAAAAATCACTATTACCATTTTCATCCCATATCCATAACCTAACAAACACAGATGTCGCTTCATCCTGACAGGCAATACTATAGCCAAATTGATCATCAAATCCAGCTGTACCAGGTTCTAGCGGAAATTGTCCATCTGGTACAATTGCCCATTGTAAATCGCTATGGTCTGTACAATTATCATAACTACCAAAATCAATATCTGATGCCCATACTGTTACGCTGTCTTGACCAACTGGAAAACTTGTTGACACAGCGGCAATACAAAAAGGTGTTGGATTGATATCGTCGCCAAACGTAACTTCTGTAGTTGCTACTGTTTCATTCCCACATCCATCTGTTGCAGTCCAAGTAATGATATGTTTATCTCCTGGACTTCCTGTACCAGAATTAATTGTCATACTAGCTCCCACTCCATTTTGTATATCTATAACAAACTCACCTCTTTGCACTGTTACATACCATCTCACTAATTCTGCTGGGGATTCTACTCCATTGCAAAAATCTGATACTGTGGCTATCAATAGTTCATCTCCTCTACAGGATGTCGCATCATCTTTGGATATAGCACCTCCTGAAGTACTAACTTCATGAGTTGTCACAACTGTAATTGATGGTGCAGAATCATCCACAACTTTTATAATCTGATCGAAGGTATAATAGCCATCTTCTTCAACTGTCACATATTTGAAGTAGACTGCATCATCAGCTACGGGGCCTTCTTCTGGACATGCAGCGCATTCGCCTTGAGCCCAATCTTCTATAGCTATAAACTGATCTCTAGAGCTGTCATTATCATCGTCTATATCTCCCCCGTTGGAATCCCACTTACACCAGTCAATAATCGTCCATCGATTGATTAATTTAAAACAGGCATCTGACGAGAATATCGTATCGACCTCCATATTGTGCGCGATGAGACTACATGCTGCATCACACCAGATAGGTTCACCATACGATTCACCGTCCACACCGCAAACCTGCACGTTACCCATTTGAATTGGAGCATCACTAATTATCCCCAATGTACCATCTATCTCACATTCTAAATTTTGACCCTGAACAACTTCGCCGGTATAATGCTTTGGCCATTTGATCGTATACGGATCCATTCCTCCATCTTCATTAATAATTGACACTACTTGTCGACAATACGGATCACCTGACGAAAACTCTCCATTAGCATCTCTATCGATGTACCATTCTCTGATAAGCTGCTCTGTACCACAATACCCATTGATATCTGATTCATTTAATAATCTAGCTTCTACGCCTTCAGATTCACAATATTGACCTGTAATTAATGGATCAGCGATCGTATTCATATCGTCTTGACAGTTGACTGTCACTGGAAGGCAAGTCAAAATACTCTGAGTCTTATCAACTACAGTGACATCTACCATACACGTATTTGTATTTCCAACTTGATCCGTCACCTGTATCTCTACCATTACAATCTGCCCTATATCTTCACAACAGAATTTGACAAAATCTGCAAACTCTGTGGTATACCCCACTATTGTAGAATCAATACAGATACCTGTTTTGGAATCCGTCTCGACACACTCATATTGCGCAATACAATCTGAAGAACAGCAACCTGTAACTCGTCTTGCTTGGATCGTTATCTCTGTGCTGCATCCAGAATCATGGCTACCCGCATCAAAACTCTCGGCATAGACTTTCCCTCCTCCATCATTCAGTGCTAACATAGCAGAAGTCAGTGTCACATTTAAGTTTGTTTCGCAGACTGGTACTGGTGCAATATGATCTTCTACAAAAATATTGAATGTATCCAAAGCTACATTTCCACAATCATCACTCACAGCTAAAATAGCTTCAATTGGACTATTGGCTAACCATAAATCAACCGCAAATCCATCGGCAACCAGACCTTCTGAAAGTTGCCAGCTCTCTGATAATAAGTCTGAATTACAATTATCGGTATACGTTCCTGTCTGTAGTTTGTATACGCCAGCGCACGACCAAGGATCGATACTGATAACAACATCATCTCGTTTATCAATGATTGGTGCTTCACGATCTCTGACTTCTATTGTCTGAGACAACTGGATTTGCGCATTGTTATTACACCAATCAATAATTGACCAATCCCGAATGACTTTTTGCCCTCCTGCACAGGCTTCAATCACCATATCTGAATAATCGACTAATACATTACAAAGATTCTCGTCAAGGAATATTTCTTGATATTGGACAACTGGATTTGGTCCTCTTCTCAAACACCGAATAGAATCCCGTCTTTCTTTCTTAACGATATCCACCAATACCCAAAGTCCATTTAATGAAACCATTTCTTGAACCGTGTCAATTGGGACATCGAAATGAATAACAACTTCTTCTAAGCAGATGGTATCTATTTTTATATTATCAAAATCTAAGTAATATGGATAGGCATCTGTAGCATCTTCAGTCTCAACTAAGATTGCTTCAGGAGACACATCTGCTCCACAGTCCAAATCGACATGACTTGGCGCTTGAATATCGTATTGGTTTAAATCTATTGGTTGTTCTACATACGCTTGAGTGATCAAGTCGTGCTTGATCATCTCTCCATGCAATTCGAATAAACCTGTGTATGTGACCACATGCAAAATACCCTCACACATGTCTCCACTTTGTGTCTCTTCGACGATGATATCGCCTATCAAGGTTGAATAACAAGCTGTATCAAGGGTCTGCGTGATCTCTTCGATCGTCACAAACTCGGCTGGATAATCACCAGCACATACAGTGGTACAAGTTGGCAAACAACTGCTCACCTCAACATAGATACTATAATCTCCAAAGGCTCTATAATCAGCTGCAGCAACAAAGACGTCATATTCTCCAGGATTCAATTGTAGGTCTGCAAGCGGTGTTACACTGATTGTGCCTGTCGGGAATGCATAACTAAATACCGTCCCATCTTCTGTGTTGACGAAGTATAGATTCAAGTCAACATATTGTATATCCAGCGGCGCTCCGTGAAGAGCTGCATTATATCTTAAAGTTGAAAATCCAAGGACAAACGCTTCTTGACATGATCCATCGTTTAAGTTGATCGTACCTAGAAAGTCTGTTGTTCTACCAGGATCTTCATCGATTGAGATCATATCATTGAGGTCCAACACATCTTGATCATTGATCTCGCCTGAGCTATCTAAAACATTGCCTGGTTCATAGGTACAAGCAGATTCAAATTCAGGGATAAGATTCGCTTCTATCAATACTTCACCCCAACATGTATTTCCACAGAAATCTGTAATTGTATATGCTACTGATTCGCCTGATTCAATATAAACAGACCAATCAATGCTATCAAATGTTTCATTCGGATCTAGACTAAAACCAAACTGCCCATCTTCAAGACTTATGAAATACTTGGTATCTGCAGGTGCCTCTAGTAAAAAATCCGGTGTTATGCCTTGACAATCTTGAGCAAGACTCACATTGATCTTATCATTACAAACCAGCACAGTCGTAGCATCTCTTAGAATAGATATTGTCTGGACGTAAATACCTACATTTCCACAAGCGTCAACGGCTGTAAATGTTCGTATAATATATCCTACTATACCGCCCAGTGCTGCATTGCCATCAAAACCAACATACTCATCTGTAAATGTTACAGTGACCGTATTCGTACTACCATCTATTGGCATACAAAAATCAACAACCGTGGCTATACCGCCAGTTGCGTCTGGATCACAGGCATCTAAACATCCAATGGTAATATCTGGTGGTCCTTCTAATATCGGAGCTATATCATTAACGATCGTGATGATCTGCACATAAACTTGTTCATTCCCACAATCGTCCAAAACTGTAAACGTTCGTTCTATTGTTACATCTCCAGGACATGAGCCACTAATTATTTCATCATCAACACTTAATGTCGATGGGCGTGTACAATCTGTTTGATTTAATACCGGTAATCCTGTAGCATCTGTGCTAAAATCATCACCACAACTTAGTATCACATCATCAGGAATTGAAGCACTTGGTAAACTTGGCAACAGGTTAACTGTTTGGGTACAAGTCGCGCGGTTATTACATATATCAAATGCCTCATAAACGATTTCTATAGTATGTACATACGGACATAGTCCAGGTATAGTGTCTAAGGATACTTGATTTAAGGCTAATACTGCACAGTTGTCTGTGGCAGTGCCACCAGCAGCAATGAATTCACTTAAATCGGCATAGGTCGGAATGGGATCTCCACAATTTATATCCACAGGTCCTGGACACACTAATACGGGTGGCTCAGAATCTGTTGTAAAGCTAAACGTGAGTTGATCTGAATTACATGCAGGAAAAGGTACAGTCGGATCAATGATCGTCAGAGTGATAGTACCCACTGATGCACAATTATCAAATGTATATGTACCAGAGGCAGCCCCTGATGTTGATCCATCTCCAAAATCCCAAGTATAGATTAAGTCACTCGGTGGAGCATTGTCTATTGAACCGCTAGCATCATAAGTGACTTCTAAAGTACACGGATCAAATACTGCTGTAGCGATTGCTTCTGGGCCTTCATAAACAATCACAGAACCAACCACTTGCTCATCTGTACAACCAAACTGATCCGTTATCATGAGTGTTATATCATAGGTTCCTGATGCAGCATATTGGTGTGTAGCTGTTGCCGTTGTATAATCACAGCCTACTGTACCAATACCGACATTCCAGCAATATGTCAAGCCATCACCAATACTTGCACTTGCGTCCAAGGTGATTATATCGCCTAAACATATTTCAGGTGTAATGGGTAATGAGTTAATGGTCGCAGGGTTATCAACTTCTACGTTGATGATTTGTACACATTCATTTTGACCACAATTATCTGTGATTGTAAATGTTCTGGTAATAATTTCTTCTAAAGGACATGTTCCAGGAACTGAAGTATCAACACTCGTTATTTCAAATGTTGGATTACAGATATTGGTGGTGACTTGTGGTTCACCTAAAGTCTGAGTATCGATAGGATCACCATCCACAACGGTTACCAATCCTGGAGGGCATACAAATGCATTCGTTCCACAAACAATCACTTCTATAGATGTTGTAGAACTTGGGCAAAGGCCCCTGCTATCTACAACGGTGACGAATGCGGTATATGTGCCCGGGTTAGGATATGTAAATGTTGCAGTAGGTACTGTTGTGGTTGCATCCACTGTGCCATCTCCATCAAAGTCCCACTCATACGGTGATAGTAGACCAACTGATGCTGAGGCATCAAATGTGATTGTGGTACCAGCACAGGCTGGACCTGCTGGTGCAAGCATTGCTACAGGTGGATCATAGACAATCACTGTCCCAACAATTTGTTCTTGTGTACAACCAAATACATCCGTAATCATCAAACTGATATCATATGTTCCAGAAGACGTGTATTGATGTGTAGCAGTTGCAGTAGTATAATCGCAGCCGAGGGTACCAATCCCGACGTTCCAGCAATAGCTCAAAGCATCTCCTATACTAGCGCTTGCGTCAAGTGTAATGATATCGCCTAAACAAATTTCTGGAGTAATAGGCAATGCGTTAATCATGGCAGGATTATCGACTTCTACATTGATGATTTGAACACATTCACTTTGTCCACAGTTATCTGTGATTGTAAATGTTCTGGTAATAATTTTTTCTAAGGGACATGTACCAGGGACTGATGTGTCAACATTCGAAATTACAAATGTTGGGTTACATGCATTGGTCGTGACTTGTGGTTCACCCAAGGTTTGTGGATCGATTGGATCACCATCGACTATTGTTACCGGGCTAGGTGGACACACCACCTCATTCGTCCCACAAATGATCACTTCTATTGATGTCGTAGAACTAGGGCAAAGACCGCTACCATCTATGACAGTCACGAATGCGGTATACGTACCTGGGCTTGGATATGTAAAGGTAGTTGATGGTCCTGTTGTCGTTGCATCAATTGTACCGTCTCCATCAAAGTCCCACTCATAAGATGTGATCGCACCAAGTGATGCCGAGGCATCAAAAGCCACAGTAGTACCTGCGCAAGCTGGCCCTGTTAGAGCAAGCATGGCAATAGGGTCATCAACACAACATGCCATCGGGCTTGTTGTAATCGCTATCTCATTACTCAAGCACGTAGCGTTTGCAGAATCAACGCACCGCGCTAAAAATGGTGTAGGATAGACAGGTTGAGTCGCACTCCAAGTCGCTCCATTGTCTATTGAATATTCTAAATTGAAGCCAGTAGCACAAGGAGTCTGTATGGTATAAAACCCGTCTATCTCAGGGTCGCACATGTTTTCGGTTACTAAGATCACTGGATCTATTGGGATGCAACAAACCTCAAAGCTTGTCGTCACCGCGATTTCATTACTCATACAAGTTGCATTAGCCGTCTCTATGCATCTAGCTAAAAATTCAGCTGGATATATAGGTTGAGTGGCAACCCATGTCGCTCCATTATCTGTTGAATATTCTAACTCAAATCCAGCGGCGCAAGGTGTTTGTATTGTATAACTTCCCGTCGCAGCAGGACATATGTTATCGTTGACTATGATGACTGGGTCTGTAGGTAAACAGCAAACCACTGGGCTACCCACAACTTGGACTTCATCACTCATACACTCTTCATTTGTACAACCATCTTGAAACACGATGGTAAATGAGCCACCATCTCCTGATGTATCAGATGCATCATAGTAGTCAATACTTATTTGGGTAATGCAATCATCAAAAGTTACAGAGAACATGCCAAGTGTTGGTGCTCCGTCTCCCGGATAATTAACATTTGGATTGTTAGATGAAAAAATATTCCCAGTATTATCAACTCCCGCGCCAATTGTATTCACAGTATAAGTGACTGGCCCATTAGGACCTGATGCTGTGAGAAGCATTTCATCATCACGATCAAGATCCCATAAATCTATTGTTAAATTGCAAACAGGTTCAGAAAAATTATATAGATTATTTACAGAGTTGTCAATAAGACCGCAAGAATTCTCATTACATGTGTGCGAAACACCTGTACTAATCCCAAGATCACCATCTGTTTGTGATGTAGTAATCTCGTTTTCATCTAGTGAACTTGTGCCATTAAACGTTTGATCGATTGATAGGACTGCACTGCCAATCATGACTGTTCCCATATTTACTTCATCAACAGCATCCATTGAAGGATCTAAACCTGTTAAATCAGCAATTAAGCACATCTCCTCGACACAACGGGTGATAAATGGAGTCGGATATGTAGGCAGAACTGTGCCCCATGTCATTCCGGCGTCTGTAGAAAATTCTATACCAAAACCACCTGCACATGCAGTTGAGATTTCGTAAAATCCATCTGCAATAGGATCACAAGTATTTTCGGTAACGGTTATGACTGGTGGGTCAACCATACATGTCACCCCACAGCCAACAATTGGTGTACCTGCGCAAGGAATACATTCTAAACCACAATTATCAATTGTCAATACATCGTTCTCCGTACAAATATCACCATCGTCACATGGTCTAACAATTTCATCTCCAGTATCACAACCAGTGCAATCATTAGGATCATTAGCGCAGGCTCCACATAAGGTTGGGAATGCGTTTGAATTAGCACACATAAAAACGATAATCTCTGTGACTAGCCAATTGCCATTTGCATCTATATCTGCTGGAAATAATAAATCTAAGTCTAATCCTGAACCAGGAGTGGGCAAAATATCTAAACAGAGTGTTGTATTTGTTGCAGGGTCAAGATACTGTAGATATACTTCATCCATTTGTCCATTGCAACCATTGCCCTGACCAATCTCTCCACCAATGGATGTAACGATTGATAGAGGTGATCGCTGAAATATATAGGCAGTACAAGCCAAACCTGTAGCATCCACACATTCACCAGACGTAAAATCACCACCAATATTTGTGCCTGCGACAGCACAAAGAGATACATCTGAATCTAAATCAATAGGCACAATTTGATCAGCTGTACATGTCGACAGATCGGGACACTGGCTGTAGAGTATACTTGCAGAGCACAACTGTAAAACGAGAGTCGTGAGAACAAGTAATTTCAGAGGTGTTAAAGAATTCATAGGTTGGTATTAATTCATTGAATTTCGGCGCTGTAAATTACTTAATATGTTAGAAATTCAAGGTGATTTATTCAGGTTAATTTGAACCGTATCACATGACAGTAATTCAATATATATAAATCACTATTAACTATTTATTTATATATATAAATAAAGCTTTTACACTCATGTTGTAACAATAAATAGGAGGTAAAATAAAGGCGAATAAGAGGACTTAAACATTAGGAATCAAAAACGTTGCCATAATCTATAGTGTATCTTGTTTTATTTGAGAGTTTTGATCATTTCTGATTACTCCCTTTAAAAATACTCCAAGAGTGTAGGTTCAGTTATTAAGAAATACCTTGTAATTCAATAATTTTGTATCTAAGAGACTTGATGATCATTCCAGCTGTATTTCTTGCATTGAGTTTAGATAGCAAATTACTTCTGTGTGAATTGACAGTTTCCTGGCTGATATATAATTCCAATGCTATTTCCTTTGCGGTAAACTCCTGAGCTATCAGGTTTAAAATTTGCTTTTCACGTTTTGTAATTCTATCAATAAACATAGTCATGCATTTAAGAAGTTAATAAATCGATATCAAAAACGATATCAAGATGATGTTCTCTTAAAAAGCAATAGGTAAAGTTGTTTTAAAAAAAAACTTAGATAAGATTTTTAGACAAGAAATGTGATTCTGATTTACCTTTTGAATTTAAAAGGCACTTGTCTATAAGATCGGCAAAATATGTATATTGGATTTACTCATAAACGAGCCTAAATCTGACATGGATACAAATAGCCAATTCATAGAGTCGGTCAAACAAAATGACAGGAAAGCATTAACGGTGTTCTACAATGCGCAAAAGGAAAGTTTCGTAGCATGGGCTAAAAAGCGTTTTAGTTGTGACATGGATACGATAGTGGATGTCTATCAAGATGCTGTGGTCACGCTCTATCACAATGTCTTACAGGATAAGATTGTGGCGTTTACACATACTCCAGAAGCGTATCTGTTTGGTATCGCAAAGAACCTGATGTATAAGCGGTCTGAAAAAGATAGACGGACTGTGTTAGTAGAAGATATTTCTGACGGTATAACTGACAAATTAGATTATGAAATTTATGACAGGATAGATAACGAGCATAGACGATCAGAGCTGGCTGCCGCCCTTAGACAGTTACAAGAAAACTGTAGCAAACTGCTGACTCTATTTTATTATCGAAAATATAGTACAGAGGCGATTATGCACCACTTGCATTATTCAAGTGTGGATGTCGTGAAAAGCAGAAAAAATCAGTGCATGAAGCAATTAAAAAAAATAATGTCAACTGTAAATCTTTAATATGAAAGATGAAGTCAACATAACTGATAAAATCGACAGATATCTAAATGGCTCTATGTCAGGCGTAGAACTCTCACAATTTGAGAGTCAGTTAAAGTCGAACCCTGATCTTGCCATAGAAATCAAACAACAACAAGAGATTGTCCTTCATATTGAAGAAAAAGGAAATAGAGATTTAAAATCATTTTTAATTGGACTTGAAAACCAAGACGTTTCTAGTTATGGAAAACAAGACACATCTGGCAACACTATCAAGCCTAAAAAGAGTGCGACTATTCTAACGCTTCGCAAACTTATCACTGGAGTGGCAGCAAGTCTTGCTATAATCACTGCATCAATCTGGGCATTTAAGACAACTCAGGTTAATCAGACACAGGATCTCTTTAGTGAATATTACTCTCCCTATCCGAATGATCTTGTAAAAATAGAACGATCTGATAGTCAAGTAACACCTTTGCAAAGTGCGATGACAGAATATGCAAAAGAAAACTATAAGAGTGCAATCATAAAAATTCACAACTACACGTCCGCAACTCCTGATGGACATCTTGTGAATGAACTAACATTTTTTAAAGCTATTTCTTATTTGTCTATTGGAAATATTGATGAAGCAAAACAATCTCTTCAATCATTACATTCTCTTGAGTCATTTGAATATGCTGATAAAGTAAACTGGTATTTAGCATTAACTCATATAAATGCAGGAGAAGATGGCTTAGCTAAAAGCGTCTTGCAAGATCTGATTAATTCTGGTCAACGATATAAGTTGGATGAAGCCAAAAAATTACTCGGAGAAATTTAAAAGAACCTCTTACAGACCGAATAAAAAAGTGGTAGTATTAAAATTGCCCCCAGCGCTAGAAGACCAATCTTTAAATAATTAGTTTGGTTTGTAAAGCTTAATCTACCTCTATCTCCCATCAGCGTAAATGATGCCCAATAATATGGATGTTGATACACTTCATGATTTAAAAAAGCTTTTTTTGCCTTCCAAAGCGCATCACTTTTAGATTCTCCGGCATTCATCTCTCTGTAAAACTGAGTCATAAAATCACTCGTAAATTGATCATCTATTCTCCATAAAGTGGATATGATACTGTTAACCCCTGTAGCTGCCCATGCCCGCGATAAGCTCATAATCCCTTCACCTTCTGCTATCTCACCTATCGCCGTTTCACAAGCACTAAGGACTAGTAATTCAGCTTTGCTATTCAAGCTAAATATCTCACTTGCATATAATGAATTTTGCAGTTGCAATGAATCAGAAACCTCGCTAAAGGCTATGTAAGACCGAGAAGGATTTACGTGATCAACAATCCCATGTGTTGACAAATGAATTATATTATAGTCTTTGTACAACTCCAAAAAACTATCCTTTGTGGCTTGATCATCTACTCGTGAATCTAATGCAATAACATCTGCAATTTGCTCAATTTCTGTCTTATTAAATGGTAATGAGGATAGTGTCTTAGATTCTGAAAATGAGGGAGCAAATCCTATCATCTTTTCGACTTCTGAATCATGAGTCGTATGCACCATCCAATCATACAAACCCATTGAGTAGGCATAACTAATATTGTAATTATGGATCAAATAATCAGCTTCAGAGCCAGAGGCAGACAGTACATCAAACGGAATATAGCCCAGTTGCTTATCAGGAATAATAACAATATTTTGAGCTCCATTCAAATTCGACTCTAGAGGTAAAATAAGAGTTTCATATAATTGTTTAGACGTCAATAAAAAATCAGCAAATAACTTGTCTCGCTCTTCATAATTAAAACTTACTTTATCTACGGAATCATCAATATGGTTGCGCAATGTTGAAATATTCGTAGTTAACACAGAATCGACCTGCTCCCTACTGAACTCAATTTCTTTTTCATCAATATACATCAGATATAAATAGTCCTCTGATAAAAAATATTGAACAATGACTACATTTTCCTTAGAGGCAAGTTTTTGAGCCGTGCTTAGCTGGATTGATTCACTATTAAATTTTAGTCGTTCATATTGAGGATAAGTAATTGATATCTCCTTGAATAAATTGTCTAGTGCGAGGTCTACTTGAATAATTCTTTCATTCACATTACTCGTATCAGAATTATTCTGATCTTGTAAATTAAGCTGAAGCATTTCTTTCTCTAATCTCTCAATTTTGGACAGCAATTCTTCGGGAAGCTCAGCATCCAGCAGCAGTTTTCTATTTTCCAATTCTTCTAAAATAACTAAGGATTTATTTTTTTCAATAATCTCAAAAGCACGTTCAACAAAATCTACATTGGCTGTTTTTTCAAATAGGATGTAATACACACCTATAGCCCGATCATATATTTTTTTGACTTCTGATGATAAAAAGAGTTTCGACTCTTGACTTTTAACATCGCTTCTCACTGCCTGGATTCCTACGTCGATTTTAGAGTATAAAGAATCGAATTTATATAAATAGTTGAGCTCTTGGCTTTGTTCGTATTGGTCAATAAATAAATGAGAATAATCATCTAAGACCTCCAAATAATTAGGCAAACCATTTTTTATTGTTTCTAAATTGGGATTATCAAATGCATTAAAATACTGCAAAGAATTTTCAAAGCTGGTTTCAGATTTAATATATTTCTGTTGCTTCCATTCTAATTCAGCACGATGGTAATGATAGAGTCCAAAGGCAATAGAATCTAACTCCGACGACAAAAGTCCTCTAACATCTTCAATATAATGATTAGCCTTATTGTATAGATTATTATCAGTAAATAAAGACACTAGGTTTAGATAGTTTTGGATCACATGATAAACTCTATCCTCACTAACTCCATTTAAGGATATGGCTTTTAAATAATAGGATTCCGCTGCTTTGACATCGCCTAAAAATTGATGAGCTATCGCAAGGTTATTATATGCATCTGACAACACCAATTGTGATCTATTTGATTTGTTTGGCTGGTTTTCTATAATATGAATAGCCTTACTGGCAGCATTGATCATTTCTGAAGGATTATTACTTTTTAAGTAATAATTAAAAACATCAGATGCATAGAGCCTTGCTATAACTTCTTCTTCATCTTTGTATAATTCTTCAGCTAATAAAATTGAAGATTGCATATACTTCTTCCCCTCCTCTAAATCATTCATTTCTAAACAAGTGTAACTTAAAATACTATACGTAGATTGCAGCAATCGGTCATCACGGTTACTCTGTTTCAATTGATGTTCTATGGAGTTGACAAATGATTTTTCAGCTCGAACAAAATCTCCTTTTTCAAAATATGCATTACCGAGATTCTTTAGTGTCTTAGCAAGAGTCAATACATGCTGATTAGAATTTATTGATCGATAATAAACTGCTTTTTCATAAGATTCGATCGCTAAATCATAGAGACTCTTTCTATAAAAGGCTACTCCCTTTTTATGATAATAAAGACCTAATTGATCATGAGCTACCAATGTACTATCACCCTTAATAAGTAATGAGTCTATATGTTGTATTGTCTTAAATAATTCATCATATTCTCGTAAGGACAATTGATTATAAAAAACTTGGATCTTCAATTCTATTCTCTCACCTGAGCTTAGACGGTTGTTTGATCTTAATTCATTGTGAATAAAATAATTTGCTGATTCAAAGTCTTCAATCTCAACATAATAATCAATTGAGTCTTGGTTAGTTGTAGCTAAGGAATCAGAAATTGCCTGAGAAGACATTTCAAATGCCATTTGCATTATCAAAAATAAAGGCAAACATTTTTTTATCAATCGATAGTCATTTAATCAACACGTTAAGTTGACAAAATACGACATCCATTCAAACTTTCAAATATGACTAAGGATTTGGCACTGAGCCATAACAATCTTCAATGGTTGCTAAAAATGTTGCTCCTGTCTCAACCATAAAATCTGGGCTTAACAGAATAGACACACCAGCCTTGTATGTCACGTCTCTTGGCAGAGGGATCGTCCCACTTGAGACAATGGCAGTTTTCTTTACAACCAATGTATCAATCTGCTGTACACCATCAATGACAACAGACTCTTCTCCACAAAACTCTTGAGCTTTATTATACGCACATAGTATAGCTTGGTCGTGATTTAAAACACCACTGGTGACACAAACATCATTCAGGTTAGCATAGACATCGACTGTATTTAAAATACAATCCCTAACATCCTGTGCAGACAGAGCGGGATATTTTGCTCTAATTTCAGCAGCTGTTTTACTGACTAAGGGAGCAGCCATAGATGTCCCAGACAGCACTTCAACTGTATTTAATAGTCCAGCAGTTTCCACTTGGCCATTTGCTAATAAGTCTACATTATTTAGTCCTAAATTTGAATATGGAGCAATTTCGGGATTCGATCCAGCGACCTGCACAAATGCACCGACAGTCATAATATTTGGTTTGTTGTAATTAGCGGGAAACTTTTTGACTACATCAATTTTTAGCCCTCTATTGCCTGCTGATGTGACAATAAGCACATCTCTTTCAGCTGCATAATCTAATACATCCTTGAGAATATTCGGAATAGACTCCTTTGACACAAATCCCCAGCTCAAATTCATAACCTGCGCCCCATTATCAATCGCATAATACATCGCACATATAGCAGGAAATAAGGTAGATCGCTCGCTTTCAAAAAACTTCAAATTCATCATATTCAGATCGATACCGCTATTAAAACCTCCAGCGACGACACCTGCCACTCCTGTACCGTGCCCTGTAAGATCAACAGGATTCCCATTCGCATTTAGAAAATCATATCCGGAGCTGTCATTTAAAAAGCAATTCTCCGAATCTATTAATTCAGGATTTTCCCAGACTGCGTTTTGCAAATAGGTATTATTTTCTTCAAATCCTGTATCAACGATTGCTATCGTTACTATAGGCTCTGACACAGATGCATTATACACCGGCCCAAGTGGTTCGATAAGTCCCACTGGTGTACAATCAAAATAACTATACACAGGTTCAACAAGCACTTGCGAATTTCCAGGCTGACCAGGACTACCAGGGAAATAAACTAATGTCGTTAGAATAGATTCAGTAACGCATAATTGATCCTCGATGATAAAATTATAAGCTGTTGTATCAACTTCATCTTTAGTCCTTGAAACCAGACCACCAGTTTCTGCTTCTACAGGTGTTGCCCCTCGCCAAAGCTGAAGAGGTCTTGTCCCACATCCACAATCACCCACTAAGTCTAAACCCTCTGCCAGCAGATCATTCGTGACAAGCTGTACATCTGCAGCTGAAGCCCCTTCAACATATTGTACTATAAAATCATTAGCCGCTCGAAATTCGACATCATCCGTACATATCTGCCACTGTGCTGTATCAGTAGGAAGCTCTATGATATTTAAAGCCACATTGCCTTGATTCGTAATATTCTTTTCAAAAATCCTAAAATAGACGAAACTACCAGGTGTCAATTCAGCAACTGGAAATTGATAAGGGTAAACTGTCAAAGAATCACATTTCTCGAATTGTAAAAATCCACAATCTCCTGTATACACTTCAACATATGGATTAATGGCTGTATGCACTGTATCCAACGTTAACATCACAGCTCCTGTTGAAGGTACTTGAGCTTTTAACCAAATATCAATGGGAGGCACATTAGGCGAAACGCCACTGCAAGTATTAAAAGGTTCAGGGCTGGGAGAAGCAAACTCTGTGTTAAAAACTGTAAATCCGATTGGGCAGGTCTCTTGAACAAGGGGCATTAAAAAGGCACCTGCACAATTATCTGGAGAAAAGCAATTTGAGAATGAAGATGTATTGCCAACATTGTCTGTTGACGAAGCAGTAAAAACAGCAGTTATATTAAACCCAAAATCATAAGTCCACTCTCCGACTCCATTAGCAGTCGTGATATCTACAAAAGTCTCAGCCTGACAATCTGAACATATAAAATCATGTCTATAAATTTCAACGCTGCTACCTGGCAATGCAATTCCAGACAGTTTACCATTATTATTTTCTGTAATGGTCGGCGGATTGATATTATTATTTCCATTATTAAAAAAGTCACCTAAAGCATTACAGTAAAAACTGTTATATGACAACGTATTTTCAATAGCACCATTATTATCAATCCTGACTCCATATTCATTATTATTAGAAATAATATTCTGAAGTTCCCACGTACCACCTCCAATTGTATTCGATGATCCGGTAATTAATATCCCAGATTTTTGATTGGGCAAAGCACCTCCAATCACATTGCCAAATACTTCGGTGCCATGCGAAAGGACAACTGCCTGGTCAGCAGAATCCATGATTAGATTCCCATCCCCCATAGTGGTAGAGCCACCAATTTTCACATTAAACACCTGAGATCCTGTGAACACAATTCCAAATTGATTTCCAGCATTTTGGGTAAAGAAATTGTCAGTACCAATATAATTTGATTGAATGGTCACATCAAATGTGAGATCTGTTGTTGAAAGAATACCAAATTTGTTATCAATCAAAACATTCGGCTTGCCTGCGATGCCAATCTTGATATCCTTTTGCTCATTATTTATCGTATCCAATAAGATGGCCGCGTTTGGACATTTTATAATTCTTAATCCATATATCTCTATTTGACTTCCATTGATGTGCAAGCCATTTGTATTTGCTTTTCCATTGAGTGTAATCATACCCACTGACCAATTCGGCTGGGTGGTCGCATCAATGACGATATTATTATTATACAATCTAGGCAAATCAACATTAGGGGCAATCTCAAATGGGCCTTGACCAGGAATATCGAATTCTATATTGCCTGTCAGTAGATTTGCATCATTCATTGCTTCTCGTAGACTGCAATGAGCTGCATTACACTTCCCATCATCAATATCATCTGTCGTATTGACAATATGCGTCTGTGCAGCAACATCTGTGTATACAAAGCTCCAGACCAAAACCATAGCTACTAATAGCATTTGCAAGCTTTTACTCTTCGCTAAGTAATTTCGATGGATGCTACTAGTAAAGAAGCAAGGTGTAGTCATAGTCTTTTGTTTTTCTTTTGTTCTACCACAAGTCAAAAGGTAAATGGAATTGTCAGAATTAAGATCAAAAAATTAAATCAATTAATCTAATCAGGAATCTAATAAATGAGCGCAAGACTCAAAATTCGCTATAAATGGGGATGTATTCACAATAGTTAGCAAATACTTTTGCCCTGTTGAATCTCATCATTCTGTGTTATCAAAAAACTTCTAAATCATGAAACGATTAATTTTCACACTCATTACTCTTAGCCTCTTAAGCACAACAATACAAAGTCAAAACCATTTTTGTGGGACCGTCGAGGCCGAAAAAGAGCTACATAAACTCTATCCAGAACTAGGGACAGACGAAGATTTTGAAAAATGGCTTGCACCTAAAATCAAAGAATATAAAAGTCAAAAGCATTTAAAAATAAGAGCTTTGACAACACTCCCGATCATATTCCATATCATTCATAATGGAGAAGCAGTCGGTGTTGGAGATAATATATCCAAACGTCTGGTAGATGCTCAAATCGATCAATTGAACATTGATTTTACCAATAGAGCTGGCAGCGTTGTGAGCATCGCAACTGATTTAGAATTAAATTTTTGTCCTGCCTCAATAGACCCATCAGGAAATTATTTGGAGGAACCTGGGATCAATCGGATTTCAAGATCCACATTGGGATTACCTACTTCTTCATCCTTTACCCGAACTACAATTCAAACAATGATCAAACCTCAGACTCAATGGAATCCAAATGACTATATCAATATTTGGGTCATGCCAATGACTGGAGGTCTTATTGGCTATGCTCAATTTCCGAACTATCCATCTATGGGTGGACTTGGAACTGATTTGTCGAGTACAACACGGGCGGCTACTTTAATTGCTTCAACTGATGGTGTTGCTATGATTCCTCGCGCCATAGGCAGCACTGCCATTCGAAATCCTAGAGGTGGTTTATGGGAACAAGTCCTAACTCACGAACTTGGTCATTTCCTTGGATTGAGACACACTTCTGGAGATCCTTCTGCGGGAAGCTCAGCAATTCAACGATGCCAGGCTGATGACTTTGTCAATGACACACCTCGAATAGGTCGTCAAAATAGAATCTGCTCTCCTACTAATCAGTGCAATGACATGAATTTTGGAAGCTTGACAGATCCATTTGATATGATTACAAATTATATGGATTATGTATTCCCATGCTACACAACGTTCACTCCCGATCAATCAAATAGAGTTCAAACAATTTTGGAAAATGCTCCGCGAAGAAAAGAACTATTGAATTCAACCGCTTGCGAGACGCCACCAACTGTAAACTTCCCAGATATATTTCCATGCGCGATTACACCATTTATTAATTTTCCGGGTATAGGAACAGTCTTTGATATCTGCAACCCGTCTGCTTCAATTATCTTACCCAGCTTTGTCGGTGTGTATTTATCTCCTAAACTATCTGATCCGTTATTACAGCATTATTTAGGAGAAATACAAATTCCAGTTATTAATCCAGGAGAAACTTTGCAGGGATTCCAATGGAGTGCGGATTTAGGTCAATTCCCTGAGATACCTTCTGGAGATTATTTAATCGTATTGGTTGCTGATCATAAAAATTCCATTATTGAATCCAATGAAACGAATAACACCTTTGCAGCAACAGGAACAATAAATATACAAGGCTATGGCTGCGAAAATGTTGTAGAGCTTACTTGCGGGACAAGCCAAATATTTAAACATGATTCATTTATTCATCCAAATTACTGGGAAGATTATCCTTGTTCTACATTTAACGAATCTGGGAATGAACGACTATTTAAATTTACAACAACACAGGCTGGAGACATCAACATAAATGTGAGCTCATCAGGTCAGTCTGCTTCGTGGGCATACTTACTGGATTATTGCAATCCTTCTTCATGCATCGATGATGGTTCGAGTATCACAACAAACCTTCCTGCTGGGACATACTATATTGTGATTGAAGAATACCAAACTATTGATTCTGAATTCACCATTACACTTGACTGTATAGATACGCCATTACCTTGTGTGACTGACATTACACTCGGCTGCAACCAAGTATTGAGCTTCAATATGAGTAACTTTGTTGTCGATCGAGTTAACAATTATACGTGTATAGATCTGACTAACTCAAGTGATGAACTTGCAGGCGTCTATGCAGGACCTGAAGCGATCCATTCAATAAGTATTTTTGAAACCAGCGACATTGTCATGACAGTTCATGGTGAGGGCATGGTTGCCTTTTTATTAGATAATTGTGTGGATGCAAACTGCCTTGCCTATACTACGGATGGCGAATCAATCTTTTATCCACAATTAGCACCAGGGAATTATATCATCACTGTGGAACAAACAGATATTGCGAATGATGACTATGAATTACTCATCGTATGTGACTACCCCAATTCAGCTTATTGTCCCGACATATTAAATTTACATAATGGACCTATTCCTTCGGGCGTATATTCTGCAAATACAAGTATTAACGGCAACACCGCCTTGTCTCCCAACGCAGACGTAACCATGCATGCAGGCTCAGAGATAAACTTTCAACCCAATTATGACAGTGTATTGCCAAGCACAATTCTCAACGCTTATATCGAAGGTTGTCCAATTTCACCAAATATTCAGACAGCTTCTGACCAAGCTAAATCGCAGTAATTTATATTTTTTTTCAATAGCTGATTTACCTTTCTTATTTAGAAAGCACAATAGACTAACAAGTAAAATGTCAAACAAAATTTTAAAAACCTTCAGTCCTGTGGCAGAAATTTGTCTATCGTAAACTAATAAATTTTCAACTATGAAAAATATAAACCAACTAGTCGATGAGATTAGTATTCTATTCAAAAATCAGTGTAAAGTGGCGACTCTTATCATTTTATTTTTAGGTCAGAGCGCATTAATATATTCCAGCTCCATCCCTAATAAGGATTTTATAGAATCAGGAATAAATCTGTATTTCTACGAGCACCAATTATTCCATCTACTCAAAAAAAGTAGTGATTCACTCAATAAAGATAGTAGTCTACTCAATAGCCATCTAAATGTTGACAAAGATTGGTTATTTTACAAATGCACCAATTTAGAAAACAAAAGAATGGATTGTGGTCGAGAACTTACTAATAGAGAATTAGAAATTTTATCCCTCGTCTCAAAAGAATTATCTTCTGATGAGATTGCTGATGTACTTATTTTGAGTAAGCACACGATTATCTCCCATAGAAAAAAACTACTCCTTAAAATGGGAGCAAAAAACACAGCAGGTATGATACGTAAAGGATTTGAGTTAGGCTATCTGTCTATGACAAAGCGTTCATAAAATTGAATTTTTAAAATGTTGTGAAGATCCTTCACATAAACACCCTTAGCTTAACTGTGGTTTAAATAACCACGAATCCGTACAATTAAAACCTTTCTGGCACTCGCCAGAAAGGTTTATTAAAAACAAAATCCAAAATTTATAATCATGAATTCTCATTTGAATCCAAAAGTCAGTATTGGCTATCTATCCAGATTTTCACTCCGTCTGACTGATACATTTCAACTCTTACTAATCATCTGTTGTTGCTCACTTAACCTTATCCAATCAACGGCTCAGTCCGTTTGGACAATTTCAACAAACACAGACACGAAGCATTTAAAATCACAGTCAGGAAAAGTGATTTCAATTGATGATCGATTGATACCAAATGCACAATTTCTTAAAGTAAAACTAAATACAGAAGTTGCTAGCGAGATGTTGAAAAAAGCGAATTCTGGTGCAGCAGATAAAAAAGATATTCGACAGATTTTTCATCTCCCAACTCTTGAAGGTGATATGATACCTTTTTATATAGAAGAATCATCTAATATGCATCCTGATTTACAAGCAAAATATCCTCAAATAAGATCATACTCAGGTGAGGCAATTCATAATCCATTGATAACAGTCAGGTTCAGCCTCAATCAACAAGGGATAGATGCCTACATCCGGACTGTTGGTGAGGAAACGTTGCGCATAAGTCATGGTGCATTTAAAGGAGAAGAAGAACATCTAGTTTACTTAGAAAACAGTGCAAAGGAACTACATCAACAACATTCATGTGGCACGGTCGCCGACAAAAATATGTCGACCACAATAATAGCCAAGGAACTAAAAAGCGCCTATGAATGCAGGCTCATCATTTTAGACTTAGCTATGTCGATGACCCCAACTCTAACAAATGCATTAACCGATCTGAATGGTAATGGATTGACTGATGAAGGACTCGCGCTGATCAATAATAAAGTGACGATGATGAATGATCATTTTGGTAGAGAACTCAGTATTCGATTTCAGTTAGTGTCTAATAACGATCAGCTGATATTTAGCGATGCATCCTTACCCTTTTTTAGTGAATCTGGAAGCGACCGCTCTAAAGCATTGATCGCCGAAAATCAGGATGTCATAGATGATAAGATCGGTGAAAATAATTATGATATCGGCCATCTATTATGGCTTGGTCCTGCTTCAGGAGTTGTTGGGCTTGCTACATTAGGGACAGTATGTGATGATGGTCGAAAAGCCAGAGCTGTCAGTAATGTTTCTGATGCTACCATATTACATGAAGTAGGACATCAATTTGACGCAGAACATACTTTTGGTACAGGTTGTGATGATGACAACATCAACGAATCAACCGCATTTGAAGTTGGTTGTGGGCGTACAATTATGTCTTACGCGAGTTCTCCCTTCCTAAATTTTCATGGTTATAGCCTGGCTGAAATGAAAAACTATATTCGGTATATGGGTAGTTGCCGTTCAAATTCAACAGTAATCAATTCGAGTCCAACAATTAATCCAGGAGGGATTGTCTATACACCTATCTCCACGCCAATCGTCCTAGAAACCAATGCATATGATAGCGAAGGAGATATGTTAACCTATAGTTGGGACCAAATTGATGCTGAAGCTGGCATTTTTGAAAGTCTCCCACCAAGTACATCAAAAAAACGATACATTCCGAATTTGGGATCTATCCGAACAAATACACCAAATCCAAATGAGACGCTTCCGACATCATCAAAAACTGTGGACTTCTATGCCACGGTGAGAGATAATAGCCCGAATAGTGGTTGTATAGATATAAGCTGGCGAAGAGTTGAATTCACTGGTGGTGCAGGTCCATTTAGGATGACAAGTTTTAATGCATCAGGTCAATCTTGGGCCATTGCCACAAATCATAACTTAACTTGGGATGTTGCCAACACTAATCTTAGTCCAGTTTCTATCAGTGAGATAGAGATTTGGTACTCATTTGACAATGGAGTAAGCTTTCCCTATTTAGCCAAAACTACCGCAAATGATGGCAACACGAATTTATTTCTTGACCCTTGCCTACCCAATACGACAGGGTTCAGAATTATGATCAAAGCTAAAAATGGAATCTTTTTTGACATAAATAATGAACCGATAGAGATCACAAATGGATTGATGGTATCGAATTGGGGAGATGCAGGATTTGGCACTTTGCGCGAGGCCATACGCTGTGCCAACGACATGCCAGGCATACAACACATCCAATTCACACCTGGTATGAATGGCAAGACTCTTGTGCTCAATAGCCTACTACCGATCGTGACAGAGCCAATATTTATTGATGCAACTGATGTAGACTTTACAATCGATGCGAACGGTCTCGACTCGGGACTTAGATTAAGAGGAGCCCCATCAACAGGGTCTACCGAAGGACACAAAATCCAAGGTCTCAAAATCCAAAATTTCACTGGCAAAGGAATTGATGTCGGTGGTTCTTATGCTAAAATTGGTGGTTCTTTTGCAACTAGAAATTATATTGAAAATGATCATGGAGGCGTGGGCATTTATCTGAATCATGCTACCAGATGTATTGTTGATTATAATTACATCCTTAACAACGGGTCGGGGGCTTATGGCATATCATTATTTAATTCTTCAACGAACACACTTGAATACAACTTTATTGAAGGCTACACTAGTGGCGTCAGGGTGTCGACAAATTCTAATTTAAATTATTTATTTAATTCTATTTATTGCAGTACGGGTAAAGGGATTGATATCGAGTCAGGTGGGAATGGAAATGTATCTCCACCGACGATCATGAGTAGAGACAATATAGGCATAAGGGGTACTGCCTCAGCCTTTCAAGAAATTCAAGTCTTTGCTACATATGAAGACTGCATGGGTTCTTGCGATGGACACCTACATATAGGCAGCACAGTGACTGAATCTGATGGTTCCTGGGAACTTCTCAGAGCAGATTATGAAACAAGCAGTTTTGGTTGTTTGCCATTGGTGGCGACAGCGACAGGTTTATTTGGAAATACGTCTGAATACTCAAATTGTTACGTCAATTCTTATTGTGTGACCAATAACAATAATAGTGGTCCTGGATCTTTGCGTGCAGCAATCATTGCCTCAAATGCAAGTTCAGATTTTAAGACTATTAACTTCAGAGTCCCAAGTGGGTCAACAACGATTTCACCAACAAGTCAACTACCTACGGTAAATGGAAATGTGGCAATTAATGGGTTTAATAGCGATGGCCCAATTACAATCGATGGTCAGTTTTTAAACTCGGGAGAACATGGTCTTGTGATTGGCGGCAGCTTAGTTCAGGTAGAGGCACTGACCATTCAAAACTTTCCAGGTTCAGGCATTTTTCTTACGGGTAATATTTCTAATATAGACATTGGAGATTCTTTTGATCCAAATAAAATCTATAATAATGGAGTCTATGGAATTGGTTTCTCAGCAAGCTCCCAACAACAAAATGTGGTCATTGAATCAAATTTTATCGGAACAAATTCTAACGATGATCAATTAGGAAATGATGGCATTGGGATTCGAGTCCCAAACGCAAAGAATATTACTATTTCTGAAAATCGAATCGCTTATAATGGCGGCAATGGTATTCACATCACAGAAACCACTAATTTGGTCGTTGACGCTAATATCATCTATTGCAATGATGGAAGCTACAAGATTTATGATCTTATAGACATCCTTTCAGGTCAACATGTAGATCCACCAACGATTACAGCCTTATCAAGTGGTAATGTTAGTGGCTTGGGGATTCCTGGTGCGGAGATTCAGGTGTTTAGCTTACCAATTAATAAATGTACAGAAGGCTGTAGTTCAGGAGGTAATGAACTCATAGCGCATAATGTCATCGTACCTTCAAATGGAAAATGGTCTACAGATATTGAACTCTGTAGCGGGTTTTCAATTAGTGCCACACAGACAGTTAGTGGCAGAACCTCTGACTTTTCTGACTGCTCGACTCTCTATGAACTCGTCGTGACGACTACCTCGCCTTACGGTTTTGGTAGTTTACAATGGGCTATTGATTGTGCCAATAACAACAATGGATATGACTTAATCACATTTGATATACCAGGCACAGGACCACATTATATCAACTTGACGAATAGCACATTTGAACAAGCAACGATTAATGATTCTTATACGATAATTGATGGGACGACTCAGCCCGGCTATTCATTAGGTGACATCATTATTAGCGGATCTTCACCAGTAAGACCTGAACTGACCGTCATAGGAGACTATTGTGAAATATATGGTCTCACATTTTCCAGTAATAAGAGACAATTAGATATAGTTGGTTCTCACTATATTATTGGTAGTCCAGGCAAAGGCAACGTGTTTGAAAACAGTAATTATCACGGTATTAATACGACTGCTGCACATGGGCTTATCCAGCATAATAGCTTTCACAATCTAAGCGCTGGTGTAAAAATCACGAATAGTACGTCATTAGTAGATATCACGAATAATCAGTTCAGCTGCAATGACAATGCGATTGAACATTATCCAAATTTTGGGGGAGACGACCCGGTAATATCAATTTCAGATTTTACGATAAATACCATTACAGGATTTGCCTATCCTGGAGCACGAGTTGAAGTGTATACCGTCGATAATTCTGGCTGCGGCGATGCAGAATGTCAGGGATATGAATTGGTGGGCACGACAACAGCAACCTTTGGCCCATGGACATTAAATGGATCCTTTGGAGATATTAGCACAGTGACAGCGATAGCGTATAGTACGGACAATGGGAGTTCAGATTTTGCTGATTGCTTTACAAAAAACACCTGCTTGGAAGTGTCTAATATAAATGCATCTGGTCCAGGATCGCTAGCATCTGCCATTAACTGTGCAAATGCGACTAGCGGTACGGATGAGATTTATTTTAATATACCTGGAGCTGGACCCTTTGTGATTGACATGGGTGGGTCAAATAGTTTGTTGCCCATATTAACAGATGATGGGACGACGATCGATGCGACGACACAGCCAGGTTGGGTACCCGGCTACATCACAATAGAAGGAGGAGCAGGTAGTTCGTCAGTTGGTCTAAATCTAAGTGGCAATCAATGCTTTGTCAAAGGGTTGCGGGTTATTGGTTTTTTTAGTAGTGGTATTTTTATCGGTGGACAAAATTGTGGTATTGGATCTGAACACAAACCCAATATCGTCGTTGGAAATGGCAGTGGCATTACCTATGGAGATGGTGCATCAGCTTCGGCGATCTATAATCATATTGGGGTTGAGGCAGATGAGCTTACTGCTAATGGAAATTCTTCAAATGGTATATTATTCGCAGGCAATAATGTGTTTAATTATATCAATAAAAATATAATTGCTAACAATGGTGGCTTCGGAATCCGCGTTGGCAGTTCCACTTCACAGAAAGTAGCGATCCGTCAAAATTCGATATACTGTAATGCTTCTGGCGGCATCCAATTACTAAGTGGAGCTAATAACGACATGGAAGCTCCTGTGATTACAAGCATTACATCCACAAGTATCTCTGGAACTGGAAGCAACCTCGTCGATTACATTGATGTGTTTGAAGTGGATCTGAGTTGTGGCACAACGAATTGTCAAGGTAAGACCTTTATCAATTCGATTCTTGCCGATGGAAATGGTGACTGGACGATTACTGGCACGTTTGATCCTGGCAAGACGTATACTGCCACGTCAACTGACGAAAATAACAACACATCAGAATTTTCTGCTTGTACAAGTATCGAACCAACATGCCTAGTCGTCACAAACACAAATGACACGGGTGCTGGGTCATTGCGGGATGCTATTGATTGTGCAAATGCGAATCCATTGTTTGATAAAATCACATTCGATTTACCAGCCGGGGCTGATCCATACATTATAGATATTCAATCAACACTTCCTAACTTAAGTAGTGATATTGAAATCGACGCTACAAGCCAATCAGGTTATTACCCAGGGATGATTATTGTTAGCGGCAGTACAATGTCATCCGGCCAATATGGAATGACAATATCAGGAAATGATATTAGTGTGTATGGCTTACAAATGGAAAACTTTCCCACAAATGCAATTCGGGTGTACAGCTCTTCTACTCATGTAACTATTGGAAAGTTAAATGCAGGCAATATTTTTTGTGGGAATACATCGAACGACATTCAGGTGTATTCGACTTCGAATATTAATATAGAGAATAACTTCTTTGGCGTTATGCCGGATGGTACACTGTGTACAAGCACGACAAATAATGCGATAAGTGCTACTGCTACCAATGGATCATTCAGCTCCAATGTATTTGCACATCACAATGGAGGGATCTTTCTAAGCTCAGGCTCTCAAAATATGTTGATGAGTTCCAATCAGTTTTATTGCAATGCTTCATATGGAATTAAGGTATCTAATTCTTCAGTTAACAACGGTATCCAAGCGCCTACGATTACTTTTGCGGATGCAAATGAGATAAGCGGTACAGGTCAAGCAGGTGAATATGTGGAAGTCTACTATAGTGACGCAACGTGTATATCCAATGTGTGTCAGGGTGAAGTGTCGTTAGGGGTTACCATCGTAAATGCTATGGGCGGCTGGACACTGAGTGGAGATTTTGATGCCAGCAGGGAGGCAACTGCTACAGCTACTGATATTGGAAACAATACATCTGGATTTTCAAATTGCTATGCCATAGAGGCAGCCTGTACAGACTATTTGACTGTCTTTGAAAATCCACTGCCTACGTCAACTCATCAGGCAGCGATCACATTAAATTCTCAATCCACACTTGATGTAGGTGCAGTTGTTCAATTTAAAGCTGGGACATCAATCGAGTTAGTAGCAGGCTTTAACACAGCCGATAGTCAGATTTTTGAAGCGCTGATAGAGGCATGTCCAAATTGATCATTGAAGAAATAGAATAAATAATTAATAAGCCACCTTTGCAAACAACTTAGGTGGCTTTTACATTGAGTAGATTAAATCGTTAAAAAAATATAAATAACTCGTATAAAATCAGCATATAATATTGTGGAAGAAGAGACAAGAATCGTACATTGATAATTCGTCATCGCAACATGATTCACAAAGTAATTAAGGCTGCTTTAATTTCGGCATTGATTTGTATTCAATGCTTGTCGGCAAGCGCATTGGACACGATTAAAGTTAGCAATTCAAAACAGGCAGTAACTTTATTTGGTTCAGGTGAGTTTTATATGGATGAGACTCGAAAACTAAGCTTAAGCTCCATCCAGCAAGTAGAATTTTCCTCTGAACAGCAATTTATAAAACCGCCTCGACCTGTTCATTTGAATTATGTCTATTGGCACAAATATAGTGTGCAAAATGAAAGTGACTCACTCTACTCTACGATTTTCAGTACTGGACATTTTAGCAATCAAACCCTTTATATCTTTCATGGTGATAAACTTATAAAAGAGACGCATTTTGGCACAAAAATTAAGAAAACTGAATGGCCAGTTCAACTTTCACAAAGAGCTGTTGATCTAACCATTCCTCCCAAAACAACTTATACTCTAGTACTAAAAAAAGTATGGCCAAGGAACAGCACAACTATTCATGAAGCAACATTTTCAGATCCTGAGCATTTCAATCTAAGGATCAAAAATTTCTTCTATTCTATCAAAGGACACTACTATTTCAGAATTTTCTTTATCGGTATTCTTGGCTTTCTATTCCTATTTACACTCTTTCAATACATACAGCACAAAGATTTAGCCTACATATACTACTCCGGATACTTATTGGTGATGACTATATATTTTATGGAGCGTCATGAATCTAATGCGTACTTCAATTTTATTTTTTCTCACCATAGTTGGTTGTTCAATTCGAATGGAGGTGGTGAGCCATCTTACTATGGCCAATTAAGTTTTATTTTCTATCTCCTATTTACGATTGAATTCCTAGATATTAAAAGTAAATACAAAAAATTAGGAGCCTACCTATATAGTGTTATTGGGATAATAGTTGTACTCTACGCCATTCATTTATGTTTTGTTATTTTTAATGTCACACCGTCTACAATATTCAATTACTATTACACCTATAGAGCTTTACTTAACATCCCACTTATAGTAGCCCTCATCTGGATAGCTTTAAAAATCAGAACCAAATTAGCAGTCTTTTATGTGTTAGGGTCAGGTATTTTAACATTGACAATGATCATCCCACAATTCACCTATTTGATTGATAAAAATTTGGGGGGACCATTTTTTTCAGACAACATGACTTGGATGCAAATTGGCATCTTGTTCGAGTGCTTCCTATTTTCTACAGGTCTAGGCTATAAGAGTAAGTTGGCATTTGAAGAAAGAGATCGCATACAACAAGAACTCATATTAAAATCAAACGAAAACAATGCGCTAACATTGAAATTCAATACTGAATTAGAAGCAGAAGTCAAAGAAAAAACTTCAGAATTAATTCTTAAAAAAGAACAGCTGTTAAAGACAGAATATGAGAAAGAGCTGATGGATTTAGAAGCACAATTATTTCGATCCAAAATGAATCCTCATTTCATATACAACTGCTTAAATTCCATAAAATATTTTTCTCTAAGTAAATCTTCAGAAGAGACTGCGCAATACATAACAGACTTTTCAAGTCTTATGCGCTTTATTTTAGAAAAATCAAAACAAGCACTTATCCCTCTCAAGGAAGAAATAGAATTTATTAGAAAGTACCTCACAATAGAAAGTAGAAGATTCGATAGTAAGTTTATCTACGAAGTATACATTGACCCCAAACTAGAACTAATTAGATTTCATATTCCACCAATGATACTTCAACCACTTATTGAAAATGCAATCGTACACGGTATTTTACCTAAATACGACTTTGGCAAACTTGACATTCGATTCATCAAACAATCTCAACAAATAAAAATAGAAATTCAAGACAATGGGGTTGGACGACACAATGAAAGCTTACAACAGGACCATAAACAATTTGATGAAAGAAAATCTCAATCCACAGATATAACTTCAGCTCGGCTAGCAAACATTTCGATGAACCAGTATATTGATATTGACCTAAAAATAACCGACTTAAAAGATAATAATGGATCATCCGCAGGTACATTAGTTTCACTTCATTTACCTTTCATTGATCGACATTTCAATACGATTACACCTTCAAATACCGATCAAGAATCACACAAAATCCAGCCCTAAGATGTCTTAAGTATCAAGAAGCTAACTTTAGCAGAAAATAAAATTGAAATAAATCGTATATTCTGTTTAACTAATCCAACTACAATCAAAAACATGCTGAAAGAATTGTCATGCGTCATTGTTGATGACGAAATTCATTGCACTGAAACACTGAAGTATGAATTAGAGAAACATTGTCCTCAAGTACAGGTATTAGCCTCAACTAACAATCCTAATGAGGCAAAACAACTCATTCAGAACCTAAGACCCTCGATTGTATTCTTAGATATAGAAATGCCTGGATTGAGTGGTTTTGAATTATTAAGTTCTTTTGATGAGACTCAGTTTTCAGTCGTATTTGTTACGGCCTATGATCAATATGCCTTACAAGCTTTCAAATTTGCAGCTGTAGATTATATTCTAAAACCTGTAGATGGTATTAAACTAGCACAAACTGTTACAAAACTGAACAAACAAAGCTATCCTGCGCTAAATGATTCTCAGCTAAAGTTAATTTTAAATGGCCTGTATCAAAAGGAAGAGAAGCATTCTAAAATTGCACTGAACAATGGTAATAAAATTGAAATCGTAACAATTAAAGACATCATACGATGCGAAGCTGATAGTAATTATTGCAAGATATTCTTAAATGATGATAGAGACCTCTATTTATCTAAGACACTAAAAGATGTTGAACAGATGCTGTCCGATCATCATTTTTTAAGGGTACACAACAAACATTTAGTTAACGCTCTCCATGTTCAAAATTATTTAAAAGTTGATGGTGGCATTTTAACCATGAGCGATGGCTGTGAAATTCAAGTGACTCGCTACAGTAAAAAAGAGGTTATTAATATGTTATTAACGAATTAGAACTATTCAATCTTTATTTTACAATTGATTCTATAGAATATAAAAAGGGCTGTACCAATTACGGTACAACCCTATTATTTTCAAGCAATCAATTTAAAACTTCCGAGCACTTGTAGCCTTAGGCTCATCTTTACGTTCACCTTTAAATCTTGCTAAGCCATCCGTAACACAAAAGTCCAAATACGTATATGTCCCAAATCGACCATTCGAACTTGCGATCAAGCTTCCATTTTCATCCCTTATCCGTACCTTCCCATTCCCAAAATCACAACAGATACCATCACCATAGGCATCATCAACGTACATCGTATAGCATCCATCTGGTAGACAAAAATCCTTTGTAATGTTCTTGCCCGACTGACCATCAGCAAATGGACCTCCTATGGCAACTCGTTGTCCGTTTTCTTTAACCAATTCCCAACTCGTCTCTGAACCATAATCATCTAATGTTAGTATAAAAGATATCTCATTTTTAGTACAGCTACTGCTGCCACCACCTGAACCGTTTGTCGTGAATGTCTTGACTGTACTAAACCCAGTCCATCCATCAGCACATCGCACTCTTATCTGGTATTGATAAACAGTACCTGCGGCTAAACCCGTAACCGTATACACAGAAGGACTCAATGTCTTAGCCGTCCAAGAACTCGTCCCTTGTTTCTTATATCGAATCCTGTAATTGATCGCATTTGGCACATCAGGCCAGTTCAGCTTCACCCTCGTTTGAGAAAGCACTTGAGCTGTACTTGTTGTAACTTTTGAACATTGGTCTTGTGAACCTCCCGTATCTCCGTCACCAGTATCTCCTCCACCTGTATCTCCGCCGCCAGTATCTCCGCCGCCAGTATTGCCACCGCCTTCATCACAAACTGATCCGGCTTTATTCACCAAATTGCTCAAAGAGCTCGTAATGTAAGCTGTCATCCGAGATGCTTGTCCTGCACTAAACATGTACATACAAACATCATTCACATAGTCCATATAATTCATATGCATGTCATTTGAGCTACATGACTTAACACCCAGATTTGGACAACCCGATCTGTCAGAGGCTTGGTTAGGCGTATCGGAGACACCATCGTCAACGTTACAACCATTCCCCCAAATATGATCTAACAACAGATAATGGCCAACCTCATGAGTTGTCGTCCTACCTAAATTATAAGGTGCCTCAGGCCTGACATTGCCACATCCACTACCAAGTCCAAATGTAGAAGCATCGATTAATACACCATCACCATTTCCTGATCCTCCAAGCGGAGCTTCTCCAAGAAATCCAAGATTTGGACGAACAAAAATATTGAGGTATCCACTCCAAGCATTTGCTTGATCTCCATTAACTCTATTGACTGTGATAGCGCTCTGGCCATTTGACAGACCAAAGCCTGAGGGATGATTCTTTGTCGCGACACAAAACTTTACACAGGCTTCTCCATTACTAATACCTGGAAAATAAGATGCTGCTTGCGATCTCCATTTATTGATATCTGCATTCGTACCAGAGATATCTTTATTCAATACATCAATTTGAGATTCGACAAGTTGTGCCAAGCAAGCTGCATTTGTACCAGTGACATTTTGAAAATGGACTGCTACAGGAATAATAATTGGATCTGAGCAATTTCTTACAACAGCCTTAGACAATTCGATTTCAAGCTTTTCAAATTTTTCTTCGTGTGCCCTTTTATAGTTAGGATCCTGCAATAATTTGTCCATATGTTCTTCATGGCCACATGATCGTTTAAGATCAATAAATTCTTCACTTTGCTCTTCAGCAAAGTGGTCAGACTCACCAGTTAGATTATCTTCATTACAGGCAGTCAATAAGAGTGAAAGCAAGATGAAACCAAATAAAAAATGTTTGTAATTCATAATTAAATATTTAGAGATTTTAAGAAGTAGGAGTGATTGTAAAAGCTTTGATAAGCATATGTCACTTCTGAATACAATTGTAATGTATACTGCTTATGAATATCTCTAAGCCCAGTTTATAGGAAGCTAATTCAGTTTTATACTTTTTGATGGTTTTATTATACAAGCACATCGCAGGATATCCTCAAAGCCAGTACATTTGTCATTCAATCAATACCCATGAGCATATTACAGAAAATTGTAATTGACAAGTCCTATTGGTGGTTCAGGCACTTGTTATTTTGGTTAATTATTTATTTAGATGTCTTTACTTATATCTATGACTATACTCCAGATATAAAGGAAGAATTAATGAGTGACCTCTGCAACCTAGGACTTGATCTAGCCTTAGTCTATTTTAATATCTATTATCTCCTACCTAAATTTGCCTTAAGGGACAAGATCATACAGTATGCAACCTATACCTTTTTCACATTACTCATCGTCTGCAGCAGTAATGTTTATATGGATAGCCTCCTCTACGAACCTGATGAAGAATATATGTTTGGTTGGAGTATGTATTATACAGGACTGTTCACCTTGAGCGTATTAGCACCTGCCGTTGCCATAAAAATTGCTAAGCACTTTTACAACGAAAGTAATAAAACCAGTGAGCTTGAAAAAAGCAATTTGAAATCTGAACTGAACTATTTGAAAAAACAAATCAACCCACATTTCTTATTCAATTCTCTGAATAATATTTACATCATGTCTAAAGAAAAATCGGATAAGACGCCAGAGACAATCTTGCAAATTTCTGATCTCATGAGATATCAAACATATGAGGCAGCCAAAGAAAAAGTCCGGCTCTCTAAAGAAATCGAATTTTTAGATAATTATTTAAAGCTAGAACAAATCAGAAGAGACAATCTCCATATCAAATCAAGTGTAGCTGGCAACGTTGACACTATATTGATAGAGCCACTTATATTTTTACCTTTTGTAGAAAATGCCTGCAAATACAGTGCAAAGACAGATGGGTCACAAGAAGAAATACATATCAATTGGTCGAGAAATGAAACAACGCTCAACTTTAATATTGATAATGAAAAAGGCTATATTCCAGCTCAAAGCGAACATTCTGGATTTGGCTTAGAAAATGTGAAAAAGAGACTAGAATTGCTTTACCCTAACAAATACACACTTAACATCGATGAGAATGATAAGTTATATTCAGTAGACTTAAGAATAGAAATCCAATGATATATACGTGCTTGATTGTAGATGACGAACCATTAGCTCGAAAAGGCATACAGTTACATGTGGCTGAGATTCCAGATCTAAAACTAGTTGGCGAATTCGGAAACGCTCTGAAAGCAGGAGACTTTTTAGAATCGAACCCCGTAGACATCATGTTTTTGGATATACAAATGCCCGGCGTCACAGGGATCGAATTTATTAAAAAATTAAACGATCCACCAGCAATTATTTTAACAACTGCCTATACAGAATATGCTGTTGAAGCCTTCGAACTAGACGTTATTGATTATGTCTTAAAACCAATCAAATTTGAGCGATTTGAGAGAGCGGTGAAAAAAGCACAAGAATATGTGAAATTAAGAAATACAGATGCTACAGAATTTGAAGATTTTACAGAGGAGTATGTCTACATAAAAGCCGATCGTAAATACGTAAGATTATATTATAAAGACATCCAGTTCATCCAAGGCATGAAAGATTATGTCATGATTCATACCCCTGAAAAAAAATATATGACAGCGATGAATGTCAAGACAATTTTAAGCCAATTACCAGCTCAATTATTCTCTAGGGTCAGTAAGTCCTATATCGTGAATATCGACAAGATAGAGTCAGTTGATACAGATATGATTTACATTCAAAATCACGATATCCCGCTCGGAAACACCTATAAAGAAGAATTCCTAAAAACGCATATTAAAGACAGATTGCTGAAGCGATAAGCTAACCCTCTTAACAGAATTTTATAACATTCTCGTCATTCAATACACAACTAATTTAGTGTTAAGACTATACATTTGAATCGTTTTAATACTATTGTACTCAAACGTTCTCTTATATTGCAATTCAAGATTAACATATATTATCATGAAAACATGTCAAATCATACTTATTAGTCTTCTGATAACAGCATCAATGTATGCTCAGGAAGAACAACCAATAAAGTCTCCAACGGGCGCTACAATTGGCTACCAGGATAAGAAAAAAGCTGAAGTTGAAGTTGCACCTCCCAAAACTCATAGTTTTAATTATGTGCAAGCAGTGCAAGACGGTGCAGCTGCGGTTGAAGGAAAGGTCATAGACTGGCGTAGGGATTTTCATGAATTCCCTGAATTATCTAATCGAGAGTTTAAAACAGCCGATAAAATTGCGTTGAAACTCAGAGGTATGGGCTTAAAAGTCGATCAAGGGATGGCCAAAACTGGCGTCATTGGCATTTTAGATACAGGCAAAGAAGGGCCAACTGTCGGACTCCGAGCAGATACTGATGCACTGCCTGTGACAGAACGTAATGAGCTACCTTTCAGATCCAGAGAGACTTCTACTTACTTAGGGAATGAAGTTGGTGTGATGCATGCCTGTGGACACGATACCCATGTTGCTATGCTTTTGGGAGCTGCTGAAGTCCTCACTGGCATGAAAGATCAATTAAAAGGTAAAATCATATTCGTATTTCAGCCGGCAGAAGAAGGCCCTCCTCCTGGAGAAGAAGGTGGAGCTGCGTTGATGGTGAAAGAAGGTATAATTGAGAAATATGGTATCGAAGTCATGTTTGGGCAGCATATCAGTTCTGGCCTAGATGCAGGTAAAATCATGTATAAAGCAGGTGGCATCATGGCAGCAGCAGATCGATTTACGATTAAAGTAAAGGGCAAGCAAACGCATGGAGCTAGGCCTTGGGGTGGTGTTGATCCTATCACGACTGCTGCGCAAATCATCATCGGATTGCAGACGATAGTGAGCAGACAAACTGAGTTAACAAAAGAAGCTGCAGTGATTAGCGTAGGTAAATTCACTGCAGGCGTTAGAAATAATATCATTCCAGAAGAAGCAGAATTAGTCGGTACGATTCGAACACTCGATATTGGCATGAGGGATTTGATACACGAGAAAATAAAAACAACTGCTGAGCATATTGCACTCAGTCAGGGCGCGACTGCAGAAGTTGAAATTACTGGATATGCACCAGTTACGTTTAATAATTTGGACTTAACAAGGCAGATGATCCCATCACTGTATTCGGTACTCGGAGAAAACAATGTCATTATCACTCCAGCGGTGACTGGCGCTGAGGACTTTTCTTTCTTTGCAGAAAAGGTGCCTTCACTGTATTATTTCGTAGGTGGGAAGCCTCTGAACGTATCGGCTAATGAAGCATTTCCACATCATACACCTGACTTTTTCATTGATGAATCAGGCATGATAACGGGAGTAAAAGCGATATCACAATTAGCCGTTGACTACTTATTGAATGGAGAATCAGCATCGATTGGAGGACAATAATGGTTCGGTCATAAGAGACTTTAAAGATCAGGTCATACTTGTGACTGGTGGATCTCGAGGTATAGGTAAGGCAATAACTAAGGCCTTTGCTGCGCTAGGAGCATCTTGTGTCATCAATTACAGAAGTGATAAAACAGCAGCGGCAGAGCTAATAGAAGAATTAGATTCTGATCGACACACAAGTCTACAGGCCAACATCGCAAATCCATCTCAAGCCGAAAAACTCATACAAGATGTCCTTGCACGATACGGCCAGATAGATGTGCTCATCAACAATGCTGGTATGGGTTCGCACCACCCCATCGACGAGATGAACTATGCGGACTGGCAGAGACATTGGCAATCTATTTTGAATTTAAATCTCACTGCAGGATCGAATTTGAGTTATCTAGTCAGTCAAGACATGATAAAACGGAAAAAAGGAAGAATCATAAATGTGACATCCAGAGGTGCATTTCGAGGTGAACCTCTCCAGCCGGCTTATGGGGCGAGTAAGGCTGCTATGAATTCGCTGACTCAATCGCTAGCTTATTCTTTGGCACCATATCAAATCTTTGTCGGTGCTGTTGCCCCAGGCTTTGTCGAAACAGACATGGCTAAAGAGAGGCTTGAAGGGCCGAGGGGTGATGGTATTCGGAGTCAGTCTCCGATGAATCGTGTTGCTAAACCTGAAGAAGTTGCGCAGGCTGTGATACTTATGGCATCAAGTCCAATATGGATGACAGGAGGTATTTTTGATGTCAATGGAGCCTCCTATTTTAGGACCTAATCCCCCTACTTTTTCGATACTAGTTTTTTGTAGTCTGAGATCTCTCCGCCTGGAAACGCTTCACTGTCTAAAATCTCAATACGACTTCTGAATTCAAGTTTGTCCAACTTAAAGCCGTTAGATGTGCCCTTAGGCAATATGTTTATTTGAACAGCAATTCGGCCTCGCTCGTCATACCAGGTATAATCATAGCCATCATCTCCAGAGGGCTCACCGCCATTTTCTTCATAATAATCAACATACTCCCATGCTTTTCTTTTTTCTGAGATGGCATGAGTGTAAGTCTTTATCATCACATTAAGATCAGAACTATTGACTTCACTGTTATCGGCAAACTGCTGATAAACAACCTTGTCTCGATTTGTTTTTATCGTTTTAATAATCAAATCAGCATATTCTTTTGCAGTTGTTGTATGCTCAAACGCCAAATCTTTGATTTTGGGAGCATTCGTGCCTGTATTTCCTCCACACGAGATGACGAAAAGTGATAGTATAAAGAAGTAAAAAGCTTGTCTAATGTTCATATGTTTTATTAAAGGCGGCAAAGATGCATACTTTTATAAACCTTGCCAAGATTAAACCAGTATTATTATATATAATGATTAAGATCTGTCTTGCAGTTCATGTCCACCTTATTCTAACAATTCATTAACGAAAAATAGCAGAGATTTTGCAATCCCTGCTATGATAAAACCTTAATCGAAAGAACTTAGCGTAGATTTCTCAGAATTACCTGATGAGAATCATACGCTTAGTTGTTTTTTCATGCGCTGTGATCAATTCATAATAAATCAACCCTTTCGTTGATAATTGATCTCTTCGCATTTCTATTACATTTAATCCTCCAGAGCCAATTCCTTTCTCGGAATGCAGTAATTCACCTGCGACTGTGTAGAATCTCATTTCATAATCCATATCTACTGGCAAATTGAAACTAATCTCAGTTTCCTCTTGCCATGGGTTTGGCGTATTTTGATAGAGCTTGATATCTGAATTACCATAGCTCATTGTACTTCTTAAATCAAATACATCAGTCGTGCTATATGCTTGAGCAGCTAAAACTTTTGAGTTCGTTAATAAGTCGTGATCTAATTCTCCTTTATGTGTAAACACAAGGCTAAACAATAACTCATCTTGACTCGTAGTCACCCCACCGATCTTATCATAAGAAATGGTAATGAAGCCATCAGTTGATTTTGTCAAACCGATATGCTCACTGTTCATATCGAGGACACTGCTCATAACTTCGGTATATGTCAATTCACTTGCATCAAAATCTAAGGTAAACTGAAACCCTTCTATGTCAATAAAGTTAGTCGAGCTAAAGTCAAACTTAACTTGATTACCGTTGATGACTGGATGGATTTCAAAATCAAGCGTCTTTGGCGATGTCCGCGTTTCTGCTTTAACAAGGCTAGACGGATCTGCTGATAGATTCACATCACCCATCTTAATTCCAATAAAATCAATCGCCATATTTTTATCCAGACTCTTAATTTCATATGAGTCAGGCAATACGTCTCCTAATGGATTTTCTATATCAAAAAATTGGTAATTCGCATCCACCATTTTCCATGCTGGCGTATTATCAAATCCATCCTTAACAGCTAAGATGACTTTTCTCATTTCTAATAAATCCACTGCAGATATTGAACCAGATGAATTCACATCAGATGCAATGATTTTATAAGGAGAATCAAACGGCACAATACCAAGTATGTGCTTTTGCATCAAAATGATATCAAGCGTACTTAATCCATTGGTATAGACATCTTCTTTATGAGGCCTAAGGGTATACTCTCCACCCATTGGCATAGAAGGAAATGCATAAAGTCCATATTCTTCAGTCATATACTCTTGGGTATCGTTAGAACCAATTAAGGCAACTGATGTATTCTCAATACCACCTCCGTTTTCAGTTTGAATACGTCCTTCAACATTAGATTCATTCGATGTAAAGAATTGGCAGAATCCACTTGGATCAACAACTGTTTGGATAGCAAAACATGGCTCTCTAAATGTTGTATCTAAACCTCCTGCGCCATCACTAGTTACATCAAAAATAAACATCGTAACTTGAATATCTCCAAGATCGCCGCAGACATATGTTCTCGTCTGATCAAGCGGATCATTAGAAAAGGATCCAAATATTGTGGGATTCGAACCATCACAGGCTACTCCGCCTTCAACGCAAACGATTTCATTCGCATCAAATGTAACCGATGGCACATTACCATCTTCTATGGCTTTTACAATTTTCTTACATTCAAATGTAGCTGGAGTCCCTCCAGTTGCGATGACGGTAACATTGAAGCTTTGTGACACAGAAAGATTACAATCTGGATCAGTAGCTGTGATTGTTACTACATGTGTACCTGTAGGCATCGTCCCAGTCACTCCAGTAGAGGTCACCACTAAATCTACATCATTCTGATTCGGACCAGTAGCCGCCACTGTAAAAACTAAATTATTCGGAAGACAATAACTAACCATGAACGGAACACTTATTGTTGCTTCACATTCATTACTAGAATCTGTGCTCAAATCTGGTAAGACCTGATTAAATTCTGGTGCATTTTCTGGACCTGGACAATCAGCTGATAAGCTCACCATGCAAGTGTCTCTATTTCCAGAAGCATCTACTGCGATAATAAGAACATCAGATGTCATATTCCATATCGTTCCAGGACGCGGCTGCTGGTAGACTCGATTAGGGCCATTTGCCAATAAAGGAGTTAATTCACCATCACAATTATCTGTAGCAATCCTTAAATCTGGAATTCTTGGTCGACACTGTGCATCTAGGGAAGCACTGACATTGCCATTCGGACAATCAATCATTGGTGCAGTTGCATCAAAGAACCCGATTTCAAATGAACAAGTAAAGACTTGACCATTTGATGCTGTAGCAGTCATCGTAATTGTTTGAGTGGACACTTCAGTAATCAAGGTATTCGGTGCAGGATCTTGTACAACATTTGCAAGTGTAATATTACTCGTACAAGTATTTAGGATCTGCACAAGTGGTCTATAATTAGGTACTCGTCTTTCACAATTTACATTCAATGCTAAATCTGGTCTGTCCATAGGACACGAAATAGCTGGTTGACCTGCTTCAACTAAATTGATGGTAGCTGTACATGTTGTTGTATTACCACTGCCATCCGTAACTGTATACGTGACCATACTTTGCCCTTGACCATCTGCATTTAAATCCGTACACATAAACGCACCAGGTGTAGCACTGAAGTTTATATCCATACAATTATCACTGACGTTATTTCCATTCACCCCAAACACAATATCCAAAACAGCAGAATCAGAAAACATAACACCGTCAAGACCAACTGGAATTGGACCTACAGCATTAGGCGTATTACAGACAGGATCTGTATCATCGACTGCTCTAAGTCTAACTTCACATGTATCTCGATTTCCTGCAGCATCAACGGCGATGACTAAAAGATTCGACATACCATCCCACACTGTACCTTGACGAGGCACTTGATAGACACCAGCCAGATTGCCATTATTTCTCGGAGGCAAAGTACCGTCACAAGTATCTGAAGCAACTCTTAGATCAGGAATACGAGCAACGCAATTAGCATCCAATAATGCATCTTGAATTGCAGCAGGACAGGTCACAGTTGGTGGAGTCTCATCAACGAATGTAATGGTAAACGTACATGTTATCATTTCACCACCCTCTGTTGTGGCCGTCATGGTAATTGTTTCAACACCAGATCCATTATGGATCGTACCCACGGGCGGATCTTGCGTAATATCAGCAACCGCTATCCCACTTGTACAGGTATTATTAATAGTAACTAGATTTCGGTAATTAGGAATTCTAAAATTACATTGATCGTTTAACACTTGCGTTCTGTCATCTGGACATTCTATACTCGGCATACCATCCTCTACCAAATTGATTGATGCAGTACACGGGGTAGAATTGTTTGACCCATCAGTTACTGTGAAGACTACAGGTATCGTAGCCATTCCATTGACACCTAAATCCGTACAGACGAAATTAGGAGGATTGGCAGCAAAAGTCAATGAATCACAATTGTCAGAAACATTATTTCCAGCTACTGCAAATATTTGATCTAGAATTTCTTGATTTGTGAACGAAACACCACTCAATCCTACTGTGATTGGGCCGACCGCATTTGGCGTTCGACAAATAGGTGCCGTATCATCATTCACAATAATTCTTGTCACACAGGTACTAGATAAACCACATTCGTTTTCGACTGTGAACGTAATTCTTGTTCTACCAATAGGATAATTAATAAGACCTAAATCGCCAGACGTATTGGCATTAAAATTATTACTTATCGAAATGCCTGTTTGACAATTAGCATCTACACCGAGTGCTTCTAGATTAATCCTACCAACACAATTTACATTTGCAGAAACAGTTTGATTGTCTGGACAATCAAGTGTAGGTGCTTCAGAATTATTAATGATAATTGTCTGAACGTATGTTTGAATCTGAGGGCAGCCACAATCCTTTAGTAGCGTCCAAGTCCTGTTAAACACTAGACATCCGTCTGCATTTTCTGTCTCTTCATCATCAAATGTAATTTCACTATCCTGAATATTCCCTCCACAACAGTCTCCTGTGAATGTAGGACTTGGGATTCCAAATTCAGTTAAATCGCCATCAGGAAGCATACTCATACATAAGGTATCAATCACAAATGTTGTTTCTGTTGGAATATTAAAACATTCTGGTTCTGTATCACACAATCCTTTAGGATCAGTCAACGTCATTGTCGTCACACACGAGTCAACATTTCCAAATTCATCTGTTATAAATATTGTTATTTCCTGAGGGCATTCGAGATCCGAACAGGTAAAACATCGCTCTACATCTGTCGTGTCCGTTGAGAAACTATAGACAACAGGCAATCCACAAGGATGATAGCTTTCTCCTTTTATTGGGGCAAACCATTCGGCCTGTGAGCACATGTAAATATATTCATCATCCACACCATCTCCATCACAGTCAGCTTGACTAGGATCAGTACCTCCATTATTTAAGGGAGAATTTGGTGGATCAGGGAAGCAATGCAATGGCATCGTTAATGCTTGACAAGCAGCAATAGGGGCTACACAATTGATGACACTAAAATTATGTACTGCAGCATTGACATTATTACAAGCGTCAGTCACTTCTACCACAACACTATGGTCACCAATAGGTAGACTTGATAGATCAATTATTAATTGAAGCTCGCCATCATTCAAAATACTTATGCTATCACTAGGAATGATAAGTTCAACTAGATCTCCAGAATTAAAGGGATTTAAATTTACGGTAAAGTCTAAGTCCTCACTTGCTGTACATTCATCATTTATCACTACTGTAAACCATATATCTTCACTTAAACAGCTAGGGGCCGTATCAAATATATTACACACTGTATCTGCAGGATTAATAAAAGTAATTTCTGGAGGTATATTATTCGTAATAATAATCGACTGATCATATTCTCTAATGGTATCGACTTGTTCAGGATCACAGTCATCGACTACAATCCAATGTCTAACAATTTTAAAACAGGTATTCGGTCCTGAACCAGGTACTTCAAAAACGTCATCCTTATACCCATACCAAAGGTCTGAACATACTCGATTATCATCAAACATTGGCCTTTCATATATACCTGTTAAGTTAGAAGGTCTTAACAAATCAGTTTGTTCAAAGCAAGTAAAGTCCTCTCCTCCGAGTCCAATTGAATCTGCATCCTGAGGTAAGTAAATATCAGGTGGAAACGTGATGTCAATATCTTCTCTAGGAAAAGTATCCAAGACGCTAATCACTTGAACACAAGTCAGCGTATCAGATCCACTAGATATTTGAAAGGTTCTTTTAATAGTACCAACATTACAAGCAGAAATATCTATTTCTGGCTCCAACTCTTCAAGAACAGCAGGACAGACATCTAAGGATGTAGGCATGCCAAAAATGCTTAGATCTGATAAATCTTCATTACATAAAGCCACATCATCAGGTGGACATTGAATCAACGGTGCTACCTTATCTTGTATATTTACAGTCAGGTTACATTCATTAAAATTACCCCACTTATCCATTGTCCTAAATGTTACAGGAGCTCCACCAATGACATCTGAGCAACAAAACCGAATGACTTCACTATAGCCACATATATCTTCTACCTCTATGACAAATCGTTTTGTAACAGAAAGCCCATCATATGGCATTGTTCTTCTAACGGCTGTAGTACCCATGAAAAATGGAATATCTCTATTGCCACTCCAAGCTAATCCACTCAGTCCAGCTCCATCTGGTCCTGCCACTGTGTATGTAATCACATCATCAGCAATGGTATTCGAATTAGCCAAGAATTCTACAACCTGATCGTTTACCCAATTTCGTTCTGATATTTTTTCAAAGTCAGCTACATAGCCACCCATTGCAACTGCGATATTAAATGCTTTTGGACCAATGACAGTATCTTCAGATAGATAGTAATCATGTCCTCCATTTCTACCTAGATATATAAATCCAGAATAGCGATCTAATGCATCTTCAGGAGCACATGGACAAATCGTCCCATCATCATCTCTTTTCGCAAATATTTTTACCTTATTAGAACAGTCATCAAAACTACCGTCATCAAACACTTCAGCTTTTACCTTTACTTCTCCTGTATCGTTATTCAGTGTTATGGCTTTGCCATCAATTTCACATACTGGTGGAGCATTATCTTCAACCCATACTTCTACCGTATCTCTCACCTCATTAATCCCACCTAAAGCACCATTAAAACAGGCATCCGTACCTATATAAATCAAATGGCTTAAACCTTCAGGCAAACTTAATGCTTGTCCAGTATATTCTACTTGGGGAAGCGATCCACCTGTTGTATAGCAGTCTGGGCAAAGAGCTACAAATAATCGTAGATCTTCATCAGCCTGACAATTATCAGTTAATGTAGGGATAGGAATAGGTGTGATCGCTGCACAAACATCTTCAGAAGCAGAATTAGTAGAAAAATTTAATTTTTCAGGCACGTTCGTCATCTCCGGCGCCTCTAAATCCATGATCGTAATCTGTTGAATAATAGTGGTATCAATCGGGTCAAGCGCACAACCTTCAATTACTGTCCAGTATCTTATAATTTTTGTGAAACAAGCATCTCTAACCAAAACCGAATCTTGATAGATAACATCCAATTTACAATGCGACATTTCATCAATAGGGAAAAGATTATATTGAATTGCAGAATTAACCTGGAAATAAGGAGTACCAGAAAGCTCAATTGGATCTGGGTTATTATTAAAGTCTAAATTTTCTGGAAATAATTCTGAGTTTAACAAGCCACAATCAATCACCGTATCCTGTGGAAACACAAATACCGATGTATTATCTGTTTCAGATATTAATTCGAAAGGGACTCTCTGTAAGGGAACAGTAACACGACATGGTTCGGATTCATTGCCACAGTCATCCACAGCCTTTACAGTACGTATAATGGTTTTCAAAATCGTTTCGTCACATATGTCTTGAGACAAATACTCATCTAGAATAATCAGCTCCGGATGAGGATCACAATTATCCTGAGCTATGTCACTCATTGAAATATCTAATCTGGTATATGAGAAACAACCACCTACAGCGATTTCATAATCACCGGATTCACAGCCAGGTATGGTTGGTGCAATTTTATCCTCCACATACATGACACCCCAGCAAGAATTTTTAGAAGATTCATCTGTTAATGTGTAGGTTATACTTGTACTTTTATGATTGCAATTCAATATATCACTTGGTGTAAGATTGCCATTTTCATCTTCTAAAAGTATTAGATTGCCGTGTTCATCTTTTAAAGACACTGAATATTCTATCAAACTTGATAAATTTCCAGCTGCAATCATTTCTGGTGTGATTTTAACTTGAAGAGGACAATCACCATCGACTAGATTATCGCATGTACCTAAAGACAGATTGAAGTTACCAACACAAGATATTGTGTTCTGGGCTACACTTATACTAAAAGAGATTATCATGAGTATAATAGCCGCACAAAATTTCCGAGACATAGAGCTTACCATATTTTCCTTATTTATCGAGCAAAGTTTTATCAAAACTGCAAAGGATCAATGATCAAGCTCAGGTGGTACTCTATTAAGAGATTTATATCTTCACATACACAGAGGTATAATCAGAATATTGGACAAATATAACAATTATTTGTAATATGTAGACATATTATAAAAAAAAATAATACGTATTAGTCTATCTATCATGCAGGTACTTCCAAGTTGTGAATACCGAAGGAAATCAAATTCAATTATTTATGTCCAAATTTTATGGATACATCGGCGATTTTGTGGTCAGGACAAGTGAAATCGACTCCAATAAAAGACTAAAGATTCCTGCTCTTATCCAATTATTGCAAGAAGCTTCTATGCAAAATGTATTATCGCTAAAGCTCTCCGTATGGGATTTAGAAGATGAAAAATTATCGTGGGTCCTTCTCAAAAAAGAAATAAAAATTAATACCCTCCCAACTGTAGGTCAACCGATTAGAATCAAAACCTACCCCGCTGGATTTCATCGCATTTTTGCCTATCGCGATTTTATCGTCATGGACGAACACAATAACATATTGGCAACTGCTGCAAGTGTCTGGGGTCTCATTAATACACAAACAAGGAAATTAATGACTATCCCTCCTTATGAATTCTATAATATCATACCTGATGAGATCTTGGAGAAACCTAATTTTAAATTATCTGCTAAAATGGAGGCACAATATAGCAGGCCAACCAATATTGTTTGGCATAATCTGGACTGGAATGGCCATGTGAATAATATAGTCTTAATACAAAGTATGCTTGATGCAATTCCAAACGAGTATCTTAATTCGAAACAATTGCAGAGTTTACAATTGCAATTTAAAAGCGAGAGTATACTTGGTGACGATCTGGAATCTAACTGCCGAATCACCGATAATGAAATCCTTCATCAGATCATTAGGCCCGCAGATAATAGCATTATTGCTTTAGCCCGCTCTATTTGGATCAATTAAATTTATGTTATAATGCACCCAATTTTTATTTTTGGCCGTCTTAACTACATAACAAGCTATCGTCCTATGAAATATAGTAGTGTATTCATTTTAATTAGTTTTCTTTTTGCTTGCTCTCCTCAAGTTACAGAACCTGTTGTAAGTGAACCTGCTCCAGTACAGCAGGTTAGAAAAGAAATAGACAATCCTTGTATGACGCTTGGTAAGTTAAGCCCACAAGAACGTGATGAAGCAGAAACTGCCTACACTTTATATCGCGATCAAGTCAAATTAAAATACTATGAAGACGCACTGCCCCTATGGAGAAAAGCCTTTGAAATGGCTCCAGCTGGCGAGGGGCGAATTAAATACCAATTTGATGATGGGATTAAACTATACAAACACTTCTTTGCCCAGACAGAGGATCCTGCATTGAAAAAGATATATGCAGATTCAATTATCATTATATATAATAAACGTGTTGAATGTCACCCAGGTGATGCAGACTACGTCAATGCTCGACTCGGATTTGATAGTTATTACACACTTGGAGGATATGTTGGTGAAAGCGAAGCATTTGATCGAATGAAGAAAGCCTTTGATTCTAAAGGGACTGAGGTTGATTATTTTGTGATCAATCCGTTCACGAAATTAGTGTACGACAATGTTGTTGCTGAAAAGATGAGCCATGAAGAAGGCCGAAAATATGCCCACCTTATTTTTGGTGCCATTGAAAAAGGTCTAGATGATTGTGGAAATTCTTGCGAATCTTGGGAAACCATAAACGATTATGCCCCTCAGCGCTTAGAAGCACTTGAAGGTCTCAAAGGATTCTATGGCTGTGACTATTACGCACGTAAATATGTGCCGGAATACAAAGCAAATGCTGAAGATTGCGAGACCATCGCCAACATAACCAGAAAACTCAAATGGGGAGATTGTCCACCGGATCACCCTAATGTCATGGAATTGGTTACCGCCAAATCACAAAATTGTTATGTCGCTCCACCTCCAGAAGGACCACTCAAACTTGCGTTTAATGCTTATAATGAAGGACAACTTCAAGAAGCTATTCTGTTATTCCAAGCCTTTGTTGATAAAACGGACGATATAGATAAAAAGGCAAAGTATACCTTACTCATTGCTAAAATCTACTATGGTGACATCAAAAACTTCCCTCAATCTCGCAAGTATGCACTTAAAGCTGCAGAACTAAGAAGCAATTGGGGTGAGCCCTATTTATTAATTGGAAAGCTATATGCTTCTAGTGGTCCTTTGTGTGGTCCAGGTAGAGGTTGGGATAGTCAGATCGTAACTTGGCCCGCAATTGATAAATTCCAGAAAGCAAAACAAGTTGACCCGTCTATTGCAGAAGAAGCAAACAAATGGATCAATCAATACACTCAATACATGCCCAAGAAGGAAGATATCTTTCAGCGAAGTATCTCCAAGGGTGATAGTTTTACTGTTGGCTGTTGGATACAAGAACGAACAAGAGTACGGACCTCAGATTAATCTTAGTATGGTAATGGCTGACATTTTGCATACCCTCATATTGCTGGGCGATATACCATAATCTGTTAAAATTATATGTAGAATCAGGACGAATTAAAGCATTTGAAGCCCGCAATTTTACTTAATTCGTAAATTACACTTAGCTATTTATGAAACATTGTTGCAAAAACACTATTTTTGCAATATGAGAGCACAAAGAAAAGGAACACAGCTAGGAATTATAGGCATGTCAGCTTCTATACTTTGTGCAATTCACTGCATTAGTTTACCATTTATCGTATCAGCTGGAGCTTTAGGATTGACTCAAGTCATTAAGAATCCACTTGTAGAATTCTCTTTGATCGCTATATCTATCATAATCGGGTATTCTGTTATTAATAAAGGTTATGCTTCCCATGGTAAGAAACATATTATGATACTCTTTTCCTGCAGTGCTATTTTCCTTTTCGTATTTGGTATCCTCTTTCATAACCATGATTCTTTAATTGGATCATTTGGAGGAATCGGGATAGCAGTTAGTTTTTTCCTCAATTGGAGAGCAAACTCATAAATTAATAGCTGTAGATTCGTGAAAAACGGATCATGACCTTCGTCCTAATTATTTTTATTCTCATTATTGCTTTTGGTCTTTATCTGTACCAGATAAGAAAAACGCCTCATGGAGTAGTTGAGTTAAAATCTGCGCTTGCTCTCAAATTCATCAAGGACTATAAAGGAGATGATATAATGGAAGTCAGATCGTCGTTTGAGAAGATGGCCAGAAATTACAGTCAAAAACTCCCAGTTGAGACAGTCCTGAATTTTACCATTACTTCTCAAAAAAAGGAGATTCCCGTTCGATTTTATAACAATTCCAATAAAGAAGATCTACCTCTAGTTGTTTTTATTCATGGAGGTGGATGGTGTATTGGGAGTCTAGACTCACATGATCAGCAATGCAGGCGATTAGTTTTAGCTTCTGGATATCCATTACTGGCAATAGATTACACCTTATCTCCTGAAGCTAAATTCCCAATAGCACTCCATGAAGTCGTCGATGTTATTTCGACGATAACACAAGGGCATACTGACTTAAAGGTTGATCATAGCAGAATTGCTATTATCGGTGATAGTGCTGGTGGGAATATGGCAATATCCAGTGCATTAATGCTAATAGAAAAAAATCAAGCAAGCTCTATAAAATGTATTGTACCCGTATATCCTGTCACAGATTGCACCAATGACAAAGGAGGTTCATATGAACAATTTGCTGATGGCCTTATTTTGACAAGACACCTTATGGACTTATTTAGTCAGCATTATATTAAAAATGGTCAAAACCTCAAGGATCCTTACTTATCACCAATGTTCTCAGAGAGACTCAAAGAGCTTCCTCCTTGTTTTGTTTTAACTGCTGGCCTTGACCCTTTAAGAGATGAAGGTGAGGCTTTTGCTGACAAGCTAAAATCACTGGGTAATGAAATTCAACTCAAACGCTATGACAATACACTTCATTCCTTTTTTGGGCAACAAGAATTTGGGAAAAAAGGATTAGTTGCCATTGAGGATGTTGCCATTTTCCTCAAAAAAAACTTCAAATAAGTTACGACTCAAAGCAGCGAAATCAAGCTTAGAAGAGTTTTACTACTGGAAAACCGAGAAGAAATTTCTCTTTAGACCACTAAGAGCCAATAAGCATGAAAAACTATTAATTTAAAATTAAGGCTTTTTAGTGGTCTTTTTCTTTCTCTTTCTTGCAACTTTATACCCTACATTAGCTGTTATATTCCTAACAACCTTTTTGTTATGAAAAAGTCCATGGTTTGGTTTAGCGTGTCGCATCTAAAAATAAAGACAGCACAATTTGTCCTTTCAGAAGCTGGAATTGAAAGTCATACAATCGACAAAACAGACTCAGCCCACGCGGGACTTTTTGGCGAAATCGAACTATATGTCCCTGAAGACCAAGAAAATAGAGCAAGATCTATTTTGCTTGAAGAAGAGATCATTTCTAAATAATCAAAATCTCGATGAATCATTTTTTGATTGCTTAACTTCATTTAAACTATTGACGGTCTTGATCTCATAATCAACGAATTATTCGGTTATCCATTCTTGCATTTTAAAGCACTTCAAATGGTTGTTACAGCTCCATGCCATTCCCTAAGAATTCCCACCAGATCCTTGCCAATCACATAATTTTAGGTATTTTAGACACCAGTTTATCTTTAAAAGATTCCTTCCTTTTTCTCTTTATTAGAGAAATTCAATTTGCTTGTTATACCGCTTAAATTTAGACGGTTTCACCTCAAGATTTTGAATACTAACTATGATGAGCTTTTTTTATTAATTCACCTTCGTAATCATCACCTATATGATCAATCACATTATTAAAGCATCCATTATTTTTATTCTTTTACTGTCCTATTCTGCCTTATCTGGACAGCAGCGTACGGGCACACAAATTTTTAAAAATGGTGTAGAACTTGAACGGTGCGGAATGGAGACAGCTCTAAACAATCGATTTGCTAAAGACCCTTCTTTATATAAACGATTCTTAGACAATCAGAATAAATTACATCGTCGGGTTACGAATAGAGTTGCTTGTACAGGAACAAACGAAGTGGCTATTCCATTAGCATTTCACTTTGACAATTCATTTTCGTGTGCTGATGAGGCATGTATGCTAGTTGCAATCCAAGATGAAATCGATGCTTTAAATATTGCTTTTTCAGATAATAGCTCTTCTCCAAATGCAACGAATTGCACAGCTGCATACTCTGCTATCTCAAATGGTACATGCATTAGTTTTTACCTTGCTGAGCCGCCTGGATGTGCAGATGCGGCAACGACAGCATGTAATGCAGCAATCTCAATCGGAGAATTTGTGGGAGGTTATGAAGCCGGTGGTTCTGGAGCTGGTACGTGTTGGGATGACTACTTAAATATTTTCATCCAACCAGCTGCAGGTACACTTTTAGGTGTTGCTGATCAAATTCCTGACGGATTGCCGGCGAGTGGACCAGGAGAAGGCGTATCTGTCGGTGCAGCATATTTTGGTGGATCAAGTGGAGCTTGTGCACCATTCAATACGGATCCAACATTTGATGAAGGAAAAACACTGATTCATGAAGTCGGTCATTATCTAGGACTATTTCATACATTTCAAGGCGGTTGTCAAGATGAACCAAACAACACGTTTGGCGGTGTAGACATAACTGTAGGAGATACACCAGCTCAGCAAACATCGTTCGAGGGCTGCCCTACTGGCTGCGTTAATTCTGGTTGTGGAGGCAGCCAGCAGACTGCTAACTTCATGAACTATACAGATGATGCTTGTATGGATCTCTTTTCTGAAGGGCAGGCTGTAGCCATGAATATAGTCGCAAATGGTTTATTTGGTAGTTTATCTATCCCAGCAGGAGATATTATGGCTGGTGATTTACTTGGTTTATGTCCTTCAGGTGCCTGCCAATTGATTTGTCCATCTACAGTGAATACAATGATTAGTAGCGTCTTAGATTTTTGTGATGATAGTGGTATGTTGACCTTATCGGAATCTGGAATTAGTTTAGACGAATCTTCTGATGCTGTTTACTCTTGGTCTACGGATGATTATTTATCTGCGGGTGGGACAGCAATTGCATCAAATACTGTTGGACCTTTGACAACTGCACCATGTACAATTACCAGTCAAGTCTATTACTTAAATGTTGATTGCGGCACCACACCGTTACTAGCTACACTTGATGGAGGTACTATTAAAGTAAATGTTTATCCTGGAGCTCCAGCTGATTTATCTAGCTTAGTTATGATTACAGGTGAAAATACATGCGATGAGCCAATAGTGACCGCTATAACTGGATGCGAAAATTACATTTCAATTACTCCTGATGCAACAAACCCAACATTCCCAGTGAGTGCTGGAGATATGGGCATATCCGGCTATTCCTTAGCATATATTTCAGATCCGGCAGGTCCAGATTGTTGTGTTGATGAAGCAGGTCAGGAGTTGATTATAAACGGTGACTTTGAAGCGGGGACTGCACCCTGGGTTGAGCTTGAAGAGGCTCCAATAGGCACACCAATATCTTTTGGAGTCATTGGTGTTTCTGGCGGTTATTTAAATGGTTCAGATGATGCGTGGTTTGGTGGATGGGGCACGGAGACTGGACAAAGCTCAGTCCTGTCTTCCTATTTATCCATAAGCCAAGATATCACGATACCTTCAACTTGTTCAAGCGCAACATTGAGTTTTGATTATGAAGCGTTCTGCAATGGAAATGCAAGTATTGTATTTAATGTAATCGTAGGTGGAGTAACAGTTGCAAGTTTTGATTGTAGTGCAGGATCAGGGAACTTTAGCATTGACCTGTTGGTTTCAGGCGTATCACCAGGCCTTAACACTTTGTTATTTGAAGGTATAGAAGATGATCCGAACCCTAGAAACAATGATGATTCAGGCAACTTTTTTATTGATAACTTGATGCTAGTTAGTGGCAATTGCCCAAGCACAACATGCGAATTGGCCATTACTGCAAATTATGATTGTGTAGCATGCCCCACTTGTTACACGAACTTAACACACGATTCAGCCTGTGATCTACAAACTTTAGAAACGGGAGTTGTAGATTATGAATCAAGTGACTGGATTGCAACAGGAGATAACACACTTATACAAACTGGCGCACAAGTAGATTATGACGCCACAGATTATATTGAATTAAACGGTACACTTGATCATACATTTGAGGTTGAAGCAGGAGCTATTTTCCATGCCTTTATTGATGGTTGTGGAGGCAATATGATTCGTATAGAAAACTCTAGGAATGAATAACATGACGTAGATATTTTGTTTTATAGACTACAATAAAAGGAAGCCTAATTTTAGTTCTAGGCTTCCTTTTCTTATTTTAAGCCGTGATCATTTATCAATCTTCTCACATTATAAAAGAGTGTTAAAATTCACAATCAAATAGAGGAATTCGAAATATGAATCATCGTAAGAAAGTAATACCGAATCTAATACGCTACACTGTATCTATATGAATATGATTATGACGATTAAGCACTGTTTGCTGTTGATTTTGATGTTTGTGCTACAAAATCAAGCGATAGCTCAAAAACCAGATATCATTCGATGCGGAACAGTAGAGCACAACGAATATTTAAGATCTCAGCATCCATCTCTAAGCAATACTGCGGAATTCGAAAAGTGGATGGCTCAACGTATCAGCGAAATCAAACGTCTGAATGACCATAAACCAAATCCAGAAAATCAAAAGTATGGTATTCAGAAATATGTTATACCAATCATATTTCACATCATTCATAATGGAGAAGCAGTTGGCGCAACTCCAAATATCGCAGCACAATACATCGATGCTCAACTCGAGCAACTTAACCTTGATTTTGCTAATTTATCGGGCTCTTCCTATGGTGTAGCTGCTGATGCGGAAATCCAATTTTGTGCCGCCAAAATAGATCCTGATGGAAATTGCTTAGCTGAGCCTGGCATTAATCGAATAAACAGAAATGATCTAGGCCTAAATGCTCCCCCTTATAGTGATACCTATTTTAACACTTCAATCAAACCAAACAGCCAGTGGAATCCAGATCATTATTTAAATATCTGGACAGGAGATTTATCTGGCTTATTAGGTTTTGCACAACTTCCAGAAGCCAGTTATCTCGAAGGAATTCATAATAACAATGGCCTAGCTATCACAGATGGTTGCGTTATAAAATATTCTGCAATTGGAAGTGTTGCTGTACCCTTTCCGTCAGGAAATGAATTCAATTTAGGCAGAACCTTAACTCATGAAATTGGCCACTTTTTGGGACTTCGCCATACTTGGGGAGATGGAGCTTGTGATAAGGACGATTTTTGTGAAGATACACCTCGACAAGGAAATAGTTCATCTGGTTGCCCTGTTGGTAATGATTCATGCTCAAGTGAACCAGGCTTAGATATGGTAGAAAATTACATGGATTACTCGAATGACGATTGTATGCACACCTTTACAGCAGATCAGCGAGACAGGATGCTTGTTGTCATGGATCCTGAACTAGGCAGCGTGCGAAGGGCATCACTCAATGATTCTCCTGCTTGTGGCTGTGCACCTGATGCTGCATTCAGTCCAACTGGAAATATAACCGTGTGTTCATCAACAAACACAATTCAGTTCTTAAACGAAAGTGTGCGGACAGAAAGTAATAGTACATTCTCATGGACATTTTCTGGTGCTGGTGTTTCTCCATCAAATTCCAATCTTGAAAATCCAACAGTAACCATTAGCACCGCAGGTAACTTAACGGTCAAACTCACAGTAACAACAAATAACGGATCAGATACAACAGGACCTACAAATATAATTGTGAATACAGTTGCATCCGCTCCTTCTAGCCCGGCTCTTAATTCTCCGGCAAATACAACAATCCAAACCTCACTCTCTCCTACCTTGTCTTGGTCTTCTGTTCCAACAGCAGATAATTATTTTATAGAAGTAGCAACTGATCCTGCTATGACCTCCATCATTCTAGCTAATTTAGTTAGTTCCACTATGAGTTCTGTTTATGGTCTTAGTCCCTTGACAACCTATTATTGGAGAGTCATACCAGTAAACGACTGCAATTCAAATACTATATATACAGGCAACAGTTCGGCTATTTGGTCTTTTGAAACAATTAATACCAGTTGTACCAATTATACTGCCACTGATACACCTAAAGTCATATCATCTTCTGGAGCACCTACTGTAAGCTCTGTTATAACAATGCCAAGTGGACTCGGATCAATCGCCAATTTTAAACTATCAAAGCTGTCATTAGAACACAGTTATGTGTCAGATTTAACCATCAGTCTAAAAAGTCCTGATGGCATTTCTGCCTTACTTGTCAGAGAAATATGTGGTTCGAGCGATGATTTAAATTTAATCTTTGACGATGGGGGTAATCCAAATTCAAGTATCCCGTGTCCACCAACTGACGGCAATGCATATCAAGCGCAGTCTCCATTTGCCATTTTTAATGGTACGGATCCAGCTGGAGATTGGACCTTAACGATCAGCGATGCAGCAAGTTTTGATGGTGGCCAACTCTTATGTTGGGAGATAGACGTCTGCACAGAAGACGTATTGACTTGCCCTGGATCATTGACAGTCTCTACGACATCTAATAATGTCAGCTGTTTTGGACAGAGTGCCGGTATTGTATCTGCAACTCCTTTTGGAGGGAATACACCGTATTCATATGTATGGCAGAATAGCATGGGTCAATCAGTTGGAACAACTGCAACTGTCATTGATCTACCAGCTGATACGTACACTGTATTTTTGACAGACGGTAATGGTTGTGTTGTTCAAGACAATACCGTCGTATCTCAACCACAAAGTGCGCTAAGCAATACAGCAATGCCGAAACATGTCTCTTGCTATGTAGGAAATGATGGTACGATATCAAATATGACCGTTGGCGGTACGGGGACCTATACATATAATTGGTCAACTGGAGCCACTAGTCAAAATATCTCTAACCTTGCAGCAGGGATATACACACTGACAATTACGGATGGCAATAATTGCACTGTCACTGAAACGATCAACATAACACAACCATCTGCTCCACTTAGCATTACAGAAACAATTAACCACATTGATTGTGCTGGAAATAATTCTGGCAATATTATACTTTCTGTTTCAGGAGGAACAGCAGGCTATACGTATGCATGGTCTAATGGAGCAACAACAAGTTCAATTAATACAATTACGGCCAACACCTACACAGTCACCGTCTCAGATGCGAATTCATGCACGATCACTGACACCTATATTGTGACAGAACCATCACAACAGCTATCCCTGTTATTGCAAACAAAAACAGATGTTAGTTGTAATGGCAATTCAGATGGCGAACTTGACGTACAAATCTCAGGAGGAACTATACCTTATGCGATCAATTGGTCGAATGGAGCATCAGGACAATATATTCAAAATTTAGCCGCCGCTCAATACACGATCACCGTTACAGACGATAACGGATGTAGTGTGTCAGCCAACTGGACAATCACAGAACCTACTCCATTGGATATGAGTTTTAGTGCAGTCTCCGCTGTGATTTGCAACAACGAAATAAATGGTACCGCAACAGCTAGTGCTTCAGGAGGCACAGGCCCATATGGCTATGCTTGGAGTTCGGGTGAAACGAGCCCTTCAGCATCCAATCTGGCAGCTGGGATAAACACTGTGACGATCACAGACGATCACAATTGCACATTGATAGAAACGATCAACATTGGTGAACCAACAGCTATTACAATTACAATAGATCAAGTCAATCAAACAACATGTCCCAACAGTTCTGACGGTTTGATTACTGTATCTGCTTCTGGCGGAACCGGTTCAATCATGTTGAATTGGTCAACGGGGTCAACAAACCAAACTATTGCAAATTTATCAGCAGGTGTGTATGCAGTAACTGCAACCGATCTTAACGGATGTGAACAAATAATATCAGTGACGATCGCAGATCCTGTGATTAGTATTGGCACAACAACAAGTCCACCTAGCTGTCAAGGTAATGCAGATGGATCAGCAAGTGTCATGATTAGTGGAGGTCAAAGTCCGTATACTTATTTGTGGTCAACTGGAGACACTCAGTCAACGATAACCAATAAAATTGCTGGCACCTATTCAGTAAGTATTGAAGATGATAATGGCTGTCAGTTTACAGAAATCTTAACAATCCCACCTGCTACTTTATCAGTGATCAGTTCGGCAAGCAACTTGACATGTCAGAGTAATTCAAATGGGACATTATGGGCTTTAGCCTCTGGAGGAGTAGCGCCATATACGTATGAATGGAAAGATAGCAACGGTACAGTGGTCGCACAAAATGGATTACCAGCGGGTACCTATACTCTAATTGCATCAGACGCGAATGGATGCATGGTCACTACATCTGCTACCATTAATACACCAGTCAACGAGTTTACCAATGCCAATAATAACAAACTTACAGGGCAACAAGGTAACTCTGTCGATTATGAAGTCGATGGTAAAATAGAATCAAACCAAATCATTGACTCAAATGGCAATGCAGTCGATTATGATTCGGGCATTAGTATTGAGATGGAAGCGGGATTTGAAGTTAAAATCGGTTCACTTTTCCATGCTTTTATTGACGGGTGCGGTGGGACGATGTAAGATAAATCTGAATGAACCAATAGTTGTTTAGTTTACCTGGGCCCTTCTACTCTCAGTGGAAGACCTCTTTTTTATTTCAATTTCTTATCTTATGTGCAAATACACATTCTGATGAGAAATCCACTATTCATGCTTTTACTTTTTGTACTGACGGCATGCTCAACAACGCAACCTGCACCAGTAGCCACTACACGAGTTCAAAGCTCGTCAGTTGCTGAGAATAACGGCATGTCAGAAGAGCGATTAGCCCGCATAGATGCGATGTGTGAAAAAGCGCTTAAGGACAATGATCTGCCAGGTATTGTAGCGCTGATTCAAAGAAATGGTGAAGTAGTTTATCATAAAGCTTTTGGATATGCGGATGCATCAAAGACAGCACTTAAAAAGGATGCCATATTCAGAATTGCTTCTCAAACAAAAGCCATTACGTCCACTGCTGTTATGATGTTATGGGAACAGGGGCTTTTTAGATTAGATGATCCCATTGAAAATTATATACCAGCATTTAAAAATGTCACGGTTCTGGATTCGTTTATCGAAAGTGATAGCAGTTTCATCGCATCACCAGCAAAGAAAAAAATAACAATCAGACATCTGCTGACGCACACTTCTGGCCTTGGTTACGGTGTCATAGACGGCGATCCGCGATTTAAAAAAATGTATGCAAAGACAGGAATCACCGATTTATTTACAACTAAAAACATCAGCATTGAAGCCAGCGTAAAAAAATTAGCAGCACTTCCTCTCCATCATGAGCCAGGAGAAAAATTCACTTACAGCGAGGGGTTAGATGTCCTAGGTTACTTTATTGAAATCATCTCTGGCCAACACTTTGATGACTATTTGCGCGAGCATATTTTTGATCCTTTAGACATGGACGATACATGGTTTTATTTACCCGAAAGTAAATACAATCGTCTCGTCAATATCCAGAAAAAAGAAAATGATTCTTGGGTCAACTTCCCCACAACATTTTATGATCCTGACTATCCAAAAAAAGGCGCTAAACGATTTTTCTCTGGAGGGGCCGGACTATCAAGCACAGCAACAGATTATGCTACATTCCTCCAAATGTATTTAAATGGCGGTACGTATAATGGCCACCGTCTTTTGAGTAGGACGACTATCCAATCTATGATGGGCAATCAGATTGGAGACTTATGGGGAGATACTGGTAAGTATTATGGTTTGGCATTTGGTGTTGTCGATGATAAGGGACAAGCTCAGGGTGGCAATGGGAGTATAGGGACATTTGATTGGGGAGGTTATTTTAATACTCAATATTTCGCAGACCCAAAAGAGCAAGTTATCGGTATTCTAATGAAGCAGACACAGGGGCCAACTACCGATGACACAGGTTGGCAATTCAGGCAATTGGTATTTCAGGCGATTGCTGATTAGCGCTTTGGTATGTGGGAGAGAGGCTGACATCCCACAGTGATCGTCGTGAATGGTGGGATTGAATGTTGAATTTTTAATTTTAATTGTTGATATTGACCTTACCTGTCGGTAATTAGATCTTGAATTTCTTAGCTATATTCTCATTTGTCTATGAATTAGATGGATTAATCTTAATCATTTACAAAATCCGTAAAAGACATCTAGATTTGGGCGTGAAATATTTCATCTCTAGAATTCCTATATACTTTAATTAAAATCTTAACTCTTATGAAATACCCTTTGCTTTACCTCCTTGCAATGTCATGTCTATTGTCATGTGTTACAAAAAAAACGACGACTCAACCAATTGAAGACGTGATTGTAAAAGAAGCAACTCCTATGGATAACACTGACAAACTACCTCCAATTATTGATCGAGAAATCATATTTGGCAATCCCGAAATTTCGAGTGCTAGATTATCACCTGATGGTAAATGGATGAGTTTTATGAAACCGCTCGATGACGTGAGGAACATTTGGATTAAACAGATCGATGAGCCATTTGAAAATGCAAAACCAATTACTGCAGATACAGAAAGACCAATTCCAGGCTATTTCTGGAGTCGTGACAGTCAATATTTATTATATGTACAAGATAAAGGAGGAGATGAAAATTATCAAGTGTATGCACTTGACCCACTAGCCACTCCTGCAGATGGTAGCAAAGTCCCTGACGCTAGAAATATTACAAATGTAGATGGCATTCGAGCCATGATCTTCAGCGTTCCAAAGTCAACACCAGACTGGATGTATGTTGGGATAAATGACAGAGACAAGGCATGGCATGATCTCTATAAAATCCAAATCTCAACAGGAGAAAGAACACTCGTCCGAGAAAACAAAGATCAAATCACAAATTGGATTTTTGATCTTGATGATGAATTAAGAATGGCCTCAAAAACAGATGCCGATGGTGGAACAGTTTTTCTTTCTATTGATGGCGACGAATTTAAAGAAATCTATACTTGTTCTGTGTTGGAAGCCTGTGGTGTATCAAGTTTCGAAAAAGGCAATCAATCCGCTTATTTCATAACGAATAAAGGCAACGTTGATCTAACACAATTAGTAAAGATCGATCCAAATACTGGTGAGACTGAGTTTATGGAATCAGACCTAGAAGGCAAAGTAGATTTTGGAGGCGTGATTACTTCAGATGTCACACATGAAATCATTGCCACAAGTTATACCGGCGACAAAACCAGACTATACTTTAAAAATAAAGAATGGGAAGCTGAATACAATTGGCTCAAAGAACAATTACCAGGTGCAGAAATTAATATCGGTTCCTCAACAGATGATGAACGAAAATTTTTAATTTATGCCAATAGCGATACAGATCCAGGTGCAACTTACTTGTATAACAGAGATAAAAAAACACTAGATTTTCAATACCGACCTAGACCTAATCTACCCGTTGGAGATCTTGCAGAAATGCAAATTATAAGCTATGCGTCCTCTGACGGCCTTAACATACCTGCATATTTGACACTACCTAAGGGTGTGGCGGCCAAAAACTTACCTCTTATCATCTTTCCACACGGTGGTCCTTGGGCTAGAGATTACTGGGGCTATAATCCTTATGCTCAATTTTTAGCGAACAGAGGCTATGCCGTTCTCAATGTTAACTTTCGAGGCTCGACTGGATTTGGGAAAGATTTTTTAAATGCTGGTAATAATGAATGGGGTGAACTCATGCAGGATGACTTAACCTATGGTGGAAAACATCTGGTGAGTCAAGGCATTGCTGATCCAAGAAAAATTGGCATTATGGGAGGATCCTATGGCGGCTATGCAACACTAGCAGGCATGACATTTACGCCTGACTTTTATGCCGCTGGTGTCTCCATCGTCGGTCCATCGAATATGATAACGTTACTTGAGTCTATTCCTCCTTACTGGGAATCGATTCGAAAGATGTTTCACGAACGCATGGGTGATCCAACGACAGAGGAAGGGAAAGCCCAATTGATGAGACAGTCACCCTTATTCCATGCGGATAAAATCAAAACGCCTTTAATGGTAGTGCAAGGTGCAAATGACCCTAGAGTCAAAAAAGCAGAATCTGATCAAATTGTGGTTGCCATGAGAGAGCTCGGATTGCCTGTTGAATATATTTGTGCGCCAGATGAAGGGCACGGATTTAGCAGACCAGTCAATAACATGGCCTTTCTAGCGGCTGCGGAGAAGTTTTTAGCCAAACATTTAGGCGGTCGCTATCAGGCCGAGATGCCAGATCATATCGCCAAACGACTTGAAGAAATTACGGTAGACATTAATACAGTCACCATGCCAGAAGCAATAGATGAATCAAGGTTAGCGGGTTCACTACCAGTCCCTTCATCCGATCTAGCACCTGCTAATTCTGAATATAAAATGATGATCAATATGGGTGGCCAAGAAATCCCAATGGATGTTGTTCAAACAATAACGGATAAGGGTGATAATTGGGAAATTACTCAAAAAATAAGTACGCCAATGGGAAATATGGCAGATATAAGTACAGTCACTAAGAAGAGCCTGCAACCTATCTCCCGAAATGTAGATCAAGGTCCAGTAAAAATAAGCATCGATCATTCTGGGGATCAGATTACTGGTAATATGAGTATGAATGGCAACGAAACACCGATGGATATAAAATTAGATCAGCCAGTATTTGCTGACGGTGGAGCTTTGTATGAGACGTTGGCAAGGCTACCTTTGAATGTAGGCTATTCTGCCGTATATCGCACATTTGATGTTCAGCAGCAAAAAGTAAAAGCATTTGAATTAACCGTGGTCGACATGGAGACCATTGAAGTTCCAGCAGGAAGTTTTGATACATATAAAACAGAAATCAAAGCCTTGGATGATAACCCAGGAGATACGATGTTGTGGTTTTCGGCCACATCAGACTTTAAAGGATTAGTCAAATCTACCGGATCATCAGCTGAAATGGGTGGGGCAAAAATCACAATGGAATTGAGTAAGAAATAGAATTCTCAATTAAATAAAAAACCTCGCTTCAATTGATGCAAGCGAGGTTTTTTATTTAGACGTTATTTGACACCATAATTAGAGTAGATCTTGCTGTAGGTAGTTAGCTATGGTCCCAGTTTTATTATTGGCATGCAGTGTTTTATATATACTTTTAATATTCGAGCCTAAACTTTCTGGCGAGATATTGAGCTCTTGTGTGATCTCAATAGTTGACTTTCCTTTAACAATCTTTTGCAATATGTCTACTTGCTTTCTTGAAAAGCAACTTGATTTAGTTCTATTCAAAATCAAATTAGTAAAATACCTTTTTATAAATATTACCATCTAACGTTTATTTAAATTGGCAGCATTCGAAACTTTATATCATCGCATTACGTAGTAGATGAGTCGTTTTTAATGGAGACCGATTCGATCACATATCAAAGAAATGAAAATATTGAATAGGAATCAATCCCCCATTTAGAGGGTTTATATTGAAATTCTCCTATAACTAATTTTATAAATGCCTCGGAATCATCACATAATCAATACTCTTTGACTTAGCCGTTGACAGTCTTTATATAGGCATGTATAAAAAAATGCTTGTCACTATCCAAAGGCAATAAGAGTGATGTTTTACGATTTGTAAGAGGATGCTGGAACAAAGAATCAAGTAGTTTTATCTAAATACTTCACTTCTTTAATGATAGCTTTATTCAACTTCTTTTCAAAAGAATCCATACTCTCTAGTTCTTCAAGTATTGTATTTATTTTCTCTCTTGCTTGCAAATGGTTTTCTGTATGAATGAGAAAGTGTATGTAGTCAATTCTGCCTTGGTAATTCGAAAATTGAATATCTAATTCTTCAAATACTTCAATAGCCTTTTCTTGGTTTCCTATTTCAGAAAATGACCATGCATACATTGATTTTTCAGCTGAACTCTTAAATTCTCGATCATTAACTAATTGGAGTCCATACTGGGTTACTTCTTCAAAATTTTCTAAGGCATAGTGACTTCGAATGAGCTTCGAAAGTAGTGATGGATCATCTTCATGTATTCCTTCTTTACAGGAATTATAAAGATCTAGTGCCCGTTCGTATTCTCCTACTTTATGATACTCATCTGCCAATTCGACTTTATTCGAAAATGTATTTGAAAATTTTAAATTCCTCTCTAGCTTATCTATTGTATAATTCTTTACAAAAGTCTCTTTGACGCCTTCCGCAACTGTATCCAAATTTCTTTGTGAATAAAAATTACTGTAGAGATATATGAGACTACCAATAAATGGAAAAAAAAGTATAATCCAGTACCATTTCTGATTTATCTTATTCGAATAGGCATGATATAAGCAAAAAGCCTGCAGTGCCATTATTAATGGAAAAAATCTAGCCATCTGTATTTAGTTGTATCTATTATTATCGAGATCTATCTGTCACTAATATATCCTAACTCTTCCTAAATAACAAATAATGACCACTTATCAGCTCTTCTACTTAGTCATCCAATTTCAACACCTCAAGAAATGCTTTTTGTGGCACTTGTACAGATCCAATCTGTCGCATCTTTTTCTTACCTTTTTTCTGCTTTTCAAGCAATTTTCTTTTTCGTGAAATATCACCTCCGTAGCACTTGGCAGTCACATCTTTTCTCAAGGCAGAAATTGTCTCCCGAGCTATTATCTTTGCTCCAACTGCAGCTTGAATTGCAATAACAAATTGTTGTCTTGGTAACAACTCCTTTAATTTTTTACAAATTTTTCTACCAAAGTTTGCTGCTTTATCTTTATGAACCAAAGAAGATAACGCATCAACAGACTCTCCATTTAATTTAATATCTAACTTCACTAATGCAGATGCTCTGTAATCAATTGGTGCATAATCAAAAGAAGCATAGCCCTTAGAAATTGATTTTAATTTATCATAAAAATCAAATACAATTTCTGCTAAAGGCAATTCAAAGCTAAGCTCAACTCGTTCTGTGGTCAGATACGTTTGCTTTGACAAAATGCCTCGTTTATCAAGTGTCAGGTTCATAATACCGCCTATAAATTCTGGGGCAGTAATAATTTGTGCACTGATATAGGGCTCTTCTACTCTGTCTAGCATGGTCGGGTCTGGCAATTCTGACGGTGTATTAATCACAAATCGATCGCCTTTCTTTGTATAGGCTACATAGGATACGTTTGGAACAGTCGTAATCACTTCCTGATCAAATTCTCTAGACAATCTTTCTTGTATGATTTCTAAGTGAAGCATCCCCAAAAAACCACAACGAAATCCAAATCCCAATGCAACAGATGTTTCAGGTTCGAACACAAGAGACGCATCATTCAACTGAAGTTTCTCAAGGCTATCTCTCAAGTCTTCAAAATCTTCATTTTCAATTGGATAAATTCCAGCGAAGACCATTGGCTTCACATCTTCAAACCCTTGAATGGCTACATCACATGGATTTTCAGACAGTGTAATTGTATCTCCTACTTTAATTTCTTTTGACTCTTTAATACCAGTGATAATATACCCTACATTTCCAGCTGACAATTCTTTCTTTTTTACTTGTTCCATTTGCAAAATCCCAATTTCATCTGCAAAATATTCATTACCCGTGTTGACGAATTTCACTTTGTCTCCATGGCTAATTTTACCATTTAAGATTCTGAAGTAGGCGACCACACCTCGATAAGAATTAAACATGGAATCAAATATTAAGGCCTGTAAAGGAGCCTCTACATCACCTGAGGGAGCTGGTATCCGATCTACTGCCGCAGCTAGTATTTCCGTAATTCCGATCCCTGACTTCCCACTAGCCAAAATAATTTCTTCTTTTGAACATCCCAGTAAATCAATAATCTGATCAGAGACCTCATCGATCATGGCGCTTTCCATATCCACCTTGTTTAAGATGGGGATAATCTCTAGATCGTGTTCGATCGCCAAATAAAGATTTGATATCGTTTGTGCCTGGATTCCCTGTGAAGCGTCAACCAATAATAAAGCGCCTTCGCAGGCCGCAATCGATCGTGAGACTTCATATGAAAAATCTACGTGACCTGGTGTATCAATCAGATTGAAAGTATACTTTTTACCATCTGTATGATTATAGTACATCTGAATCGCATGACTCTTAATCGTTATACCTCGTTCGCGCTCAAGATCCATATCGTCAAGAGCCTGATTTTGCATTGCTCGCTCTGAAATCGTCTTCGTCTCTTCTAGTAACCGATCTGATAGTGTACTCTTGCCATGATCTATATGTGCAATGACACAAAAATTTCTAATTTGCTCCATGAGTTGCAAATATACTGTTATTAGAAATGTCGTTTTAGCTCATTGCCTATCTAATTATAGTTATTATTTCGATCAAACTATGGGCATAAAACACCATTTAAGCCTCCAAAACCTACCTTAAATCGTATCTATTATACTGATATACAATACATTACGCATTATTAATATATAGAATTAATGATATGAATTTGATAAGCAGCACTTTCCAATTCAACTCGTTTAAGACTTATATTGAATTCGGTTATGCTAAAAATGATTCTTTTCTCAGCGGTATTTTGTCTGTATTTGTCAGGCTGCTCAGTCTTAGAGGAACCAGATGAATTGACAATCGTCAATATAAGTGCAGATTATGTCATCGAATTATCCCAATCATTGCAATTAGGACCCAATTTATTGATGATCAATGTGCAATCTACAGAAACAAAAAACTGTAAAAATAGCTACATTGATCTGAGTACAAATGCGACTGGCAATCAAATTCAACTCATTCTTGGAGAAATTATTCATTCAAATCCTTGTGACAATATTGACGGTTTCATAGAAGCACAGAGTTCTTTTGAAGTCTCACCTCGTCAATACAGCATTAATATTTCGCTTAAAAATGTAGTTCAAAACTTTGGTGTAATTGATGTATCCTTAGATCGCTATCAACTCAATTTAGAGTCTGAAAATGGAATTTACATAAAGGATCCAATGGTAAAGATAATCCCTGATGGCTACGTGTGGGGCCAAATTAAATTAGATGAAGTGGATCATCAATCTACACTTGAGTCCGTTATTCTTGAAGCCCAACAAAAAAACAGTTCACATAATCTTGATGATGGTAACTATAGTTATTTCATCATAGAAGATGGTGAAATTGTGCTTCCTTTAGAAAATTCAAACGTTATAATCCCTTATAGCTTTATTGTGAAACAAGAGGAGTCTTTCGAAGCACTGACAAATCGCTTTGAAACATTCTCGCAACAATATGCGGCGGACATTCAACTCATAAGCTCTACTGGAGATCAATATTTGAATTAAGCTATTGAAGTGATTTTAGAATTAACAATTTATTCTTAAATCACATTGTTAGATCAAATACCAAAAGAGAATCCATTTTGCTTTAAATAGTCATATTTATTTTGATCAAATCGATAGAGTCGAGCAGGTCTATGAGCCACTCCTTTTTGTAATTCATCTGTATCAATTAAGATATCCATAGACAAGATTTTTTTTCTGAAATTCCGCTTGTCTAATTTAGTATCCAATATGGCTTCGTACAAATCTTGTAAATCTGATAATGTAAAACTCTCAGATAACAGTTCAAAGCCTATCGGTTTTTGTTGGACAGATTGCTTTAACGAATTTAAACAGTAAGCTAAAATCTCATCATGATCAAATGCGAGTGACTCAATCTTTTTAACAGGAAACCACCTGACAGTGTTTGCAAAAGATGAGGGTACAAGTTTTACTTGATTCACATTGACTAATGATAAATAGGCTACAGTAATCACTCTTCCTGAAGGGTGCCGATTCAGTTTGCCGAAGGTTTTAGTTTGCTCAAGATACATGTCTTCAATACCAGTAAGTTGAGTCAACACCCTCATAGGCGCATCTCTTAGATCTTCTTCAGGGTAAACCAAATCACCTGGTAGTGCCCAATAATTTTGATATGGTTGTTCTCCACGTTTGATCAAGAGGACCATCAATGCCCTCTCATCGAATCCAAAAATGACATTATCGACGGAAAAGGCGGATTTAAAATATTGTTTTTGCTGTGACATTCTATTACGAGCATCAATTTAAGTAAGATGTAAGAAGAACCCGTATGATTTAGTAGTTAAATTTTAAAGACAGTTCATAGAAAATGATTCTCTTTGTATCTGAGAATTGAAAATCATGAAACGAATTAACTTAATCAGCGATACAATTACAAAGCCATCTAAGGATATGCTCTCTTATATGATGCAAGCAGAAGTTGGTGATGATGTCTTTAGATTAGATCCTACGGTCAATGCTTTGGAAGAAAAAGTCGCTTCGATGTTTGGCAAAGAAGCGGCATTGTTTTGCCCTTCAGGCACGATGACAAACCAAATTGCAATAAAAACTCACACCCAACCTCTTGACGAACTTATTTGTGAAAAAACATCTCATGTCTACCAATATGAAACTGGAGGGTATAGCTTTAATTCAGGAGTCGCAATCAATTTAATTGATGGTCATCACGGAAAAATTACAGCGGAGCAAGTCAAACAGGCTATCAAACCGAACTATGATTGGCTGCCCAATTCGAGACTGGTTGTCATTGAAAACTCATGTAATAAAGGAGGTGGCAGCTACTATACACTTGACGAGATAAGACCAATTACAAGTGTTTGCTCAGCATCAAAGTTATCCTTCCATTTGGATGGTGCAAGACTCTTTAATGTGTTAGTAGAAACTGGAGAAACAACTCAAGCTGTTGGTGATCTTTTTGACAGTATTTCCATTTGTATTTCGAAAGGCTTATCTGCTCCAGTAGGTTCATTACTGACAGGAGATGCTGCATTTATAGCCAGAGCAAGGAAGTTTAGGAAGGTCATGGGCGGCGGCATGAGGCAAGCTGGATACCTTGCTGCAGCTTGCATATATGCTTTGGATAACAATATTGATCAATTAAAACTTGATAACGCGAATGCTAAAGCTATCGGGCAGGAGTTGTCAAACTTATCCTATGTGACTGATGTCAAACCTGTCAAAACAAACATTGTCATTTTCAGTTTAGACGTGTCAATTGATGTAGGAAGTTATATAGAATCCTTAGAAAAATTAAATATTGTTGCAAGTCAGTTTGGGGCACATGAAGTTCGTTTTGTAACCCACAATGGATTCTCTGAAAGTCAAATTGATGATTTGTTCACCCGCCTTGGACAGATCAAATTAAATTAATCGTCGGTCTCTTTACGTTTATTGATTTCATCACGAATTCTAGCTGCTTTTTCATAATCCTCTTTATCCAACACAGTTTGTAATTCTTCATTTAAATCAGAAATACTCATACTGTCCAATGATGTTTTTGCCTTTTTGGGACGCTTTTTAGTTGGTAAAGCTTGTTGTTCAACATCTGTGTTCTCAATAATAACTCCCGCTTCATCCATTATGAATCCGAATGTATATATAGGACAATCAAAACGGACAGCCATAGCGATAGCATCAGAAGTTCTCGAATCTACTTCAAACACTTCGCCGTCTTTTAAACAAACTAATTTTGCATAAAAGATTCCATCAAGCAAGTTATTAATGACGATCTCTTTCAATTCTATCGTAAAAGAATCCATCGTATTTTTAAACAGATCGTGGGTCAATGGTCTATTTGGCTTCATGCGCTCCATGGCTACAGCTATTGCCTGCGCTTCAAAGCCTCCGATTACAATTGGCAACCTGCGCTTACCATCTATTTCTCCCAATACGACTGCATAATTGTGGGACTGTGTCACACTGTGTGAAAGAGCTACAATTTCTAGTTCAATCTTCTTCATTACTTCTTAGACTAGTTTGTAAAGTACAAAGAATTATAAGAACGTTATTTGAATACAATTAATTACTTTCTTTAAATCTCTTTAGTGATTCAGTTAGAGCAGGAACAACGTCAAACAAGTCAGCACAGACTCCATAATCTGCAGCCTTAAAGAATGGCGCCTCGGGATCTTTATTAATGACCACGATCGTTTTTGAGCTATTCACACCTGCAAGATGCTGGATTGCTCCAGAAATACCTGCAGCTATATATAAGTTCGGTCGTATAGCTACACCAGTTTGACCAACATGTTCGTGATGAGGTCTCCACCCGGTATCAGCTACAGGTCGTGAGCACGCAGTTGTCGCTCCTAATACATTTGCTAGATCTTCGATAATACCCCAATTTTCAGGGCCCTTCATGCCTCTTCCTGCAGAAACAACTAACTCTGCTTCTGGTAAAGGTACGATGCCATCAACTGTATTTTGACCAGTGACAACTGTTTTTGACTTAGGTAGGGTGACTGTCTGAACCTCAACTGGAGCCGCACTTCCAACTTCTACTGGCGGCACAGAATTACCCATTAAACTTAAGACCTTAATGTCAGAGTTGACCTGTATTTCAGCAATCGCCTTTCCCGCAAAAACATTTTTCTTGACTCTAAATCCATCTGTTATTACAGGCAGCGTATTCACTCCAGATACAGACCCTGCGTTGAGTTTGACCGCTAAGCCACCCAAAATAGATTTCCCAGTCGCTGAGTGATTAACAACAATAACTGTTGCGCCGACCTGCTCTGCTATTTGCTTGACAGCTGCAATGTAATGTTGAGTATCAAACACATCCAAACTACTGTCGGAGACATGCATGACTTTTGTTGCGCCATAAATACCTAATGATTCTGGATTATCTGCACTTCCTAATACGACAGCAATACATTCGCTCCCTGTCATTTGTGCAACTTGATAACCATAGTGCACAACTTCTTGAGCAGCTTTTTTGAATCTTCCTTTTGGGCTTTCAGCTAATACTAAAACTGACATATATTTTCAATTTAATGTGATCTAATTAAATAACCTTTGCTTCTTCGTGAAGCAACCTGACTAATTCATCCATGTTTTCAGCATCAATCATTTTTACACCTTGCTTTTCATTTGGCAATGAATAAGAAATTGTTGATACATCTTCTTGAACATCCTGACCTGCAATAACTTCTAAAGGCTTACGCTTTGCCATCATGATACCTCTCATATTAGGAATTCGTTGCTCAGCTAAGCCTTTTGATGCGGAAATGACAAATCCGCCCGACACAGTTGCCACTTCTACCCCACCTTCAATATCTCTTTCTACAGTTGCAGTCTGACCATCATGATCCAGTTTGCTGACAAAAGAGAAATAAGGTAAGTCCAGAATAGCGGCAACCATACCTGCTACTTCGGCTCCACTGTAATCAATTGACTCTTTGCCACAAAAAATCATATCAAATCCTTTGTCTTTGGCGTATGCTGCAATATTTACCGCAACCTCCTTTGAAGACTTAGGATCAGTATCTATGCGGACAGCATCATCAGCACCAATGGCCAAAGCTTTTCTTATGATTACATCGTTTTCAGCGGGACCTACATTAATAGCTGTAACCGTCCCGGAATGTTGCTCTTTGAGCTCAAGTGCTCTTACTAAAGCATACCATTCATCATACGGATTCATGATATAAGAGATACCTTCGGTGCTAAAGGCGGTATTATCCGCTGTAAAAGCAATCTTTGATGTTGTTTCTGGTGTCTTGGTAATACACACTAATACCTTCATATTACTTAATTTTGAGCTTTTGCATCAACCAATATTCGTTGATATGCGTTGAATGCAGAGAATTAGCTTTATTTTTTGACAAATATAGTGGTTTAGTTACTTGTGAATACTGAAAAATATACTCAGAGTTAATTTTTTGTTCCAATTGACTAAAAATTGACTGATATCAATCTTATGAATAGAATTAAACAAATTAAGCAAATGCTTGAAAATGATGAAAATGATTCATTTTTGCTATTTGCATTGGCCAAAGAATATGAGAAATTACAAGATTTTGAACAATCAATCCAACTTTTAGAAGAACTCAAGCTGAATGACCCAGAATATGTTGGATTATATTACCATTTGGCCTCAATTTATTACAATCTGGATAAAAAAAAGCTTGCATTAGATACCTGTAAAGAGGGAATTATAGTCTGCAAATCGGTAAATGACAAGCATTCCCTTGCAGAATTGCATAACTTAGGAATGAATATTGAAATTGAGTAAGAAAAACTTTAACGTTTTGTCGCTGTTGTTTTTGACATAATTAACGTCATAAGAATATATAGAAAGTTATTGATGCATTAATGGGTTAGTGAAAATTCAATACAAACCTGTAGTCTAAGCATCCTTATAAAACATCATTTTAGATGTTAAACTGTTAATTTAATTGAAATGCATAACCGAAAATTCAAAACTGCTGCAACCTATAGATCAACGCTTACCTTCGTTTGCATCTGTTTTTTAAGTTTAATTGGCTACTCTCAAATCGTTATTAATGAGGTCAATTATCGATCTGAAGGTCCTGGACTTTATACAGAATACATCGAACTCTACAATACCTCTGGGACCGCTCAAAATCTTTCGGGATGGTTTATTGAGAATGGAGTCGTCTATCAATTTCAACCAGGCGCTAGTATAGCTGGAAATTCATATCTAATCGTTACTGCTGACATTTCAGATTTTTCGGCTTCCTTTACAGTACCAGGAAGTACACCCGTAGTTGGACCGTGGGTAGGTTCCCTCAAAAATTCTGGAGAAACTATTTCATTAAGAAATCCGTCATTTTCAGTCCAGGATAAAGTAGATTATGATAACTGGAATGAATGGCCATCTACAGGACACGACGACCTAAATCCTCTGTCAATACAAAAAACAAATGTCAATTTGCCTGGGAATCATGGTGGAAGTTGGAGAGCTGCAGCACCAACACCTGGTGCGTTTAATGGATCAGTTTATAATAATAACCCAACACAAGCACCAATCATAAAAGATGTAAGACGATCACCAGACAAGCCACTTTCGACAGAAAGCGTCAGAGTCGTTGCAGAATTTGATTTTGACAATCTTTTAGGAATCAATGGATTAAGTGTCAAATTGGAATATCAGAAAGTCGATCCAGGAAATTACTGGACAAAATCAAGTGCTAATTATTTACTGCCGGCCAATTGGTCAACGATAACGATGAAAGATGATGGCATGGGGGCTGATTCAACTGCAAACAATGGAGTGTTTACAGCTGTGATTCCTGCTTCACAACATGCTCATAGACGGCTAATTCGCTATCGTATTCAAGTCACTAATTCGTCGGGATATAGTCAAACATTACCAGATCAAAATTATAGAGAAAGTAATTATGCCTACTATGTATATGATGGCTATCCTGCTCAAGGACCATATGATATAACGACGCTTCCTGTACTGCAAGACTTAACCGTTTTGACGACCAAAACTATCTCCAGAGTCCATATGGGTGATGAAACAGGCAATACGACTAATAATGCCAATTTACAACATGAAGGCAATGATTATCTAGGAGAAGGTACCATTGTGTACGAAGGGCGAGTGTACGATCACATTAAATTTAGACCCAGAGGTGGAGATAGTAGATGGAAACGAAACAAACCAAACTTAAAATTTGATCTAAACCGATCACATTCGTTTGAAACACAAAATGACTGTGGACAAACCTATGATGAAGATAGAGGCAAACTTGTTTTATCAGGTGGTTGGGTCCATGATGCCGCGAGTCACGGATTAACTGAATCTTTGATTTACAAAATCATGTCTTTGACTGGGAGTTTAGAAAGATCTGTTAACTATTCGCAGTTAAGAGTTGTCGACCAGCCAAGCCAGATAGGCACAGGCGGAGATTTTTGGGGATTATATCTCATTATGGAAGATTATGGAAGCGATATGTTGAAAGAGCATAATAAAGCTGAAGGTAATTTTTGGACGACAGAAGCACAAGTCAGAGTATTAGATTCGCAGGGAGACTTTCCTGGATCAGGAAGCGTACCAACGTATGCTCCTCAAGCTCAAATTAATGGAACATGGAATATTGGTACAAATGGTCCCGTAGACCTACTCTTAGCTGATAGGATTGCTAACATTATCTTTGGACAACACGGAAGAAATCGAATTGCAAAACATAGCTATAAAGAATATTATGACTCTGAAACAGGATCCTATCTTGGCTTTTGGAGTGATATGGATAATGCATTTGGAGCGGCAGGAGATTATGCTGATGAATGCCCTGACCTTCCTGTTCAATGTGAAGATTTCTATGTATTTGATAGAAGCTATTGTGCGCCTGATCGAGACTTAGATAATGATTTGATTGTCTTAGCCTCACAAGAAGTACAATATAAAAATATGATGAGGTCAGTATTTGACCTATTGATGAATGGTGATCACGATAACTCTTCCTCTGCAAATCCATGGGAGCAGATCGACTATTTGGTTGATCAAGAGGCATCTACAATATTTACACCTGGGGCAGCTGATGACTGGATGGAAGTTGACAGACATAGATGGAATCATCCCTATGATTTAGCGAACTCTGATGCTCACGTTAATTGGTATAAAACATGGTTTCATGCTAGAGCCAATTATATGGTAAATAATTCTAGTTCGACTAACTCACAAGTTTCAGGGACAATAGACGATGACATTAGAGATGTTCAAATTCCTAATACACCGTCTATTACTAAATCAGGAGCAGGATTTCCAGTTGATCAATTAAACTTCACGAATTCGTCTTTTTCAGACCCACAAGGCAATAATACCTTTGGTGCATTGGAATGGAGAATAGCTGAATGGTCAGATCCTACTAACACATTTTACGACACCAAGTGTACGCCACATTACGAGATCGAGCCTGTTTGGGAAAGTGGAGAGATTACAAGTAATTCTACAAGTTTTACAATCCCAGGTGCAACAATAAATCCTGGAAGAACTTACAAAGTAAGAATGCGACATAAGGATAATACGGGCAGATGGAGTCACTGGTCAGATGCAATTAAGTTTATTGCAGACGAGCCAATAAACCAAGCTATCCCAGCATTAGTTATTTCGGAGATTCACTACAATCCATCTATTGATTGTGCTGAATTTGTAGAAATACTTAACAACGGTAATACAGCTATCAATCTGAATAATTATAAACTAGATAACGGTGTCGATTTTACATTTCCTAATGTAACATTAAACCCGAATCAATATGTAGTTGTTGTAGATGATCTATCGTGCTACAACGCTGTCTTCCCTAACGGGGCTACACCGATAGGAAAATATTCTAAAAACTTAGATAATGGTGGAGAAGTTTTAGAATTAGATAACCCTTTTGGAATATTGATAGATAGTGTAAAATACAATGACAAATTACCCTGGGATACCATTCCAGACAATGGCTTATTTAGTTTAGCTCTTATTAATGCTGATCTAGATAATAGCTTCCCTACGAATTGGTCTCACCAGTGTACCTTTGCGACACCAGGATCTGCAAATGATTTCAGCAGTTGCGGTATCGGACCAGAGGATTTATCTAATCTAGTGATTAATGAGATCGCATATAAACCAAAAAATGCTTCGAATACCTTCGATACAAACCTTGAATTCATAGAAATTAAAAATACTGGAACGACAGATGTTAATATCACTGGTGCGACTTTCTCCAGTGGAATTGATTTAAGAATTGACATTTATCATCAGGTTCCTGCCGGCGGATTTTTTATTATTGCAAAAGATACCGCAGCTTTTAGAGCTAGATATGGAGTAGGTGCTACTGCACAATATGCTGGTGATCTTAGCAATTTTGGTGAGAAGATAACCTTAACAGATTTTTTCAATACGCTTATTGATGAAGTTGATTACAATGATAATATTCCATGGGATCAATTGCCTAGACAAGGGAATCATAGCCTTGCGTTAATAGACCATGATTTTGATAATAACACGCCTGTTAATTGGTCAGAGCAAGATGTCAATTACTCTCCAATGGCAGATAATACATTTAATGGAATTTCATTCCAAAACTATACCGGATTGGAAATCAATGAACTCTATTACAGACCAAATCCAACTGCACATGAATTTATAGAGCTTAAAAATAACAGCTCGCTTCCCATTTTTCTTTCTGATGTTAGCATTCAGGGTGTCAACTTTACGTTTGCAGATACGGATGTTATTCTTCCTGGTAATTTTGTCGTAATTGCCTATAACTTTACGAGCTTTGTGTCTAAATATGGGTTTAACCCAGATGGTTCTTGGCAGAATTCAGGAAGTTTATCTAATTCTGGTGAAACAATTAGGTTAAAGGATTTATTCGGTAATGTCATCGATGAAGTTACCTATTCAAATTCAGCGCCGTGGGATCCGATTCCAAATGATGGGCTATATAGTTTAGCTCTTAAACTGGGAGGCCTTAACAATTCCTTAGCTGCTAATTGGTCGGCACAACATATATTCTATACACCTCGACAAGAAAATATCTTTGACTCAGACGGTGACGGCATCGCTGATCCACAAGATCAGTGCCCTAACCTTAATGATAATCTAATCGGGACAAGTTGTTCTGATGGAGATCCGTGTACAACAGGTGAGACCTACGACAATAATTGCAATTGTTCTGGAGGCACATTCCAAGATTCGGATAATGACGGCGTCTGCAATGCGCTTGATACTTGCCCTGGTTTTAATAATGGATTGATTGGTTCGAGTTGTAACGATGGAAACCCCTGTACTGTAGGTGAAACCTACAATGCATCTTGTGGTTGTTCAGGAGGAATTGTTCTTGATTCTGACAGCGATGGAGTCTGTGATGCGAATGATATTTGCCCTGGTGGTGATGACAATCTTGATTCGAATAACAATGGAGTTCCAGATGCTTGTGAGAATTGTCCTAATTTTATAAATGAAAGTAATACCCCCATTCTTAACACAAATAAAAGTGCTAATATTCAGATAGTAACCAATGGAAAAGTAACCTCTGGTAAAAATATTACGTACCAAGCTGGATTAAGTGTAGAGATGATGCCTCAGTTTGAAGTAGAACTCGGAGCAATATTTGTGGCTAAGATTGATGTATGTAATTAGCAAATCAATAATTCGCTAATTTTGAGAGTATTTTAGGATTCTAGACTACATTTGTAATAGATTTAATAGATGTAATCGAAAAACAAAATCTAATCTACTTTTGTGTTAGAAAATGAGTTAAAGTAAATTGCATTTCAAACCAAATTGAGAAAATTACAGTCTTAACTTACAAATGTTATTGGAATGTTATTTTTTAGAGTGTAAAGAAATATTTTTCGTCTGCTTCAAACCCTGTTCATTTTTGAACTTGCATAACCTATGGTTGTCTCAAATTCATATACCAGAATTAAGAACCTCAAAACGTATTGGTCAATAGCCATACTGTTTCTCTTGGTCACCAATGTGTCCTATAGTCAGGTTTCGATTGAATTTAGTGATGAACGTGGTTTTTACAATTCACCGATAAATGTAGTAATCTCTTCGCCCGAAGATCCTAACGCCACTATACGCTATACCACAAATAACTCCAAACCCTCACCTACCAGCGGACTCATTTATAATGGTCCTATTAATATCAATAAAACCACGTCAATACGAGCAATCGCAATCGGTGCATTTGGCAATTCGAAAGTGATCACACATACCTATATATTTTTGGATGAGATCACCTCTAAAAATTATATGAGTAGCCATATACCAAATAATGCTGCCCTAGATCAGGCATTACTGTCTCTACCAACGATTTCAATAGTAGATGAAGACATTCTTACTCAAAGTTCTGGTTTGATTGAACATATTGATCTAGAAACAGAGGTCTCCTTGGAGATGTTCTTTCCAAATGGAGATAAAGATATTATGTTGCATTGCGGCACGCAGACTTGGGGAGGGAGTGATTTGAATCCCAAAAAGTCTTACAGACTAGAATTCAAAAATGCATATGGCGATAAGAAGCTTGATTTTGATGTTTTCAATTCTGATGATTACGAAACACATGAATATAAAATTCCGCCAAGGTTAGAGTTTGATAAAATCTTGCTTCGCGCTGGAAGTCAAGACGGTTTAAACGCAGAGTTTGGAAATGAAAATAATGCTCAGTTTATAAGAAATCGATTCATGATGGATGTGTCTATGGAACTAGGTTTTCCAGAAGCACACGGCCGATACGTCCATGTCTATGTCAATCAGATATATCAAGGTCAATATCATCTAATGGAGCGACCTGACGCCTCATGGTTTGAAACATATTTTGGTGGTAATAAGGATGATTATGAAGTGAGACGGGGCACTGGTAATTATTGGGATGGCTATACTGGTGCCAACGAAGGTCCTGCGCATATCGCAATGACAAGCAATATTAATATGGGAAGTGCAGCGGGCATAGCAAATACAAGTCAATATATCAACTTAGGCTCAGCAGCTAACTATATGGTGATGATGGGCTATTTAAGTGGATTTGATTGGTCAGACAGTCATAACTCACTTTGTGGTGGACATATAACACCTGGAGAAGTCCCCTATATGTTTCCGCTATGGGATGTTGATTTAGGTTTAGGACAGGGTGGAAAATGGCATCCAGATTTTTCAGGAGATGTCACCTACTTCAATGCACCATATCCAAATGATGGTCCATTGCCAAACAATCTTGTAAATAGCCCTGAATTTAAAGTTCTTTTGGGAGATGCGCTGCACTGTGCTTGCTTTGATGATGGTCCTCTAACTCAGGCAAATGCAGACAGCCTCTATTTTGAACGAGCGCAGCAAATTGAAACGTCTGTGATTGCAGAGGCGGCACGATGGGGAAATGTCACATTTACGAGTAACGGCGGCGTCGATGTCCCTCAATGGAACAAATCAGATTGGACGTCTGAACTAAACTATATGAGAAATAGTTACCTTCCACAACGTCGCATAAATCTAATCAATCACTTTAAATCCAACAATGCCTATCCATCGATTAACGGTGTCGAATATAGTGATGATGGTGGACTATTTGCCAACGGCTATCAATTAACACTAAGTAATCCTAATCTTGGGGGGACCGTTTTTTATACAATTGATGGCTCAGATCCAAGAACATATGGAGGAGGTGTCAGCTCAAGTGCAATATCCTACTCTGGCCCAATTACGCTACCAACCGGAGTCTACGAAGTAAAAGCTAGAATACGAAATGGTACGACATGGTCTGCTATGTGTCCAAAGAAATTCTATATAGGACAAAATTATACTAACATTAGAATTAACGAAATTCATTATAATCCAGAAGATTCACTTATCAATAATGTAAATGTATCAGGAACAAAATTTGAATTTATCGAATTGAAAAATAGAGGAACGACTGATGTAAATATGACTGATGTCATCTTTGATAAAGGAGTTACCATTTTCTTTCCTGAAGGACTAATCATCCCTGCAGGTAGCTTTTTTATTCTTGCTGATAATGCACTACATTTTCAACAAAAATATGGATTTGCACCTGATCTTGTGTGGGAAGGCAAACTGAGTAACGGAGGTGAGGAATTAAGGTTTGTTGGGCCAGATAAAAAAACCATTGACAAGGTCAATTACGATGATAGTTTTCCATGGGATCCTGTACCAGATGTAGGCAAATATAGCTTAGGTTGCATTGATATAAATGTCACCAACAATAGCTCCGTTAATTGGTCAAAACAAGTGGTATACTACACACCAGGTGAAGAAAATATATTTCCAACTGACATCAAACCAGATTACTCCGGCATTGTCATCAATGAAATTCATTATCATCCGAGTGAATATTTTCATGCTGGTCCAGACACGATTGTACCCAGTAAGGAGTTTGAGTTTGTTGAAATCAAAAACATTTCAAACAGCGTGATTTTCATGGCGGATTTAGAATTCGTAGAAGGAATTAATTACAAATTCGATGATAATGTATTCTTAGCTCCCAATAACTTTATTGTTTTAGCAGAAGATTCGATGTGGTTTCATCAGCGGTATGGCTTCGCCCCATTTGATAAGTATGATGGGAAATTGGAGAATGATTCTGATACAATTGTCTTATATGATGTCTTTAATCGCATGGTAGACTCTGTTGCCTATTTTGATTCAAGCCCTTGGGATAATCTTCCTGATTTGGGAGAATATAGTCTTGGCTTAATCGATCCAAACTTAGATCATAATAAAGCGTTGAATTGGTCACATCAATGCGATTTAGTCACGCCAAAGGCTGAAAACACATTTTGTGCCGATGCATATCCTGATTATTCTGGACTCGTGATCAATGAAATCAATTATGACCCAGGTGCAGGCAATGCAGTTGAGTTTATAGAAATTAAAAACATCTCTTCTGCCCCGATTTTAATGGACGATATCATTTTATCTGGAGGTGTCAGCTATACTTTTCCACCAGGTATTGTTGTTCCAGCTGGAGGGTTTATTGTATTAGCTAATAATGCTGCTATATTTCAGTCAGTCTATGGATTTACTGCAACGGGCGACTATTCAGGAAATCTCAATAATATTGCTGCCACCATTGAATTAACAGATTTCTTTGGCAATCAAGTTGATATCGTTAGTTACAACAGTACTTCTCCATGGCCAACAGCACCTGCCACTGGTGCATTTAGTCTGGCACTTATAGATGCTGGCTTTAATAATAACGTGTCAGGTAATTGGTCAGAACAAGATGTTGCCACAAGCCCATTTGCGGAAAATACTTTTAGCGATGATCTAATCAACTATCAAAACTTGGTTATTAATGAAATCCATTATAATCCAATTGATAGTATCACTCCCGGCGGTGGCATCATTCCTGGCCATATCTTTGATTTTATTGAGCTCAAAAATATTGGGACAACAGAAATAAATTTATCTGGTACTGAGTTTACAACTGGCATCCAATATACATTTGATGCAGGTGATGTCATCCAACCAGGAGGTTTTATAGTCCTAGCTGCTAACGCCTCATGGTTCCAGACTAGATATGGAATCGCCCCAACAGGAGTTTACACTGGTTCTCTTGACAATGGAGGAGAAGAAATAAGCATCATTAGCTTTTCAGGATTGCCTATAGATATGGTTACATATGATGACACAAAACCTTGGGACGTTACTGCTGATGGTGGGAATTACAGTCTTGCTCTCATAGAAGAGACATTGGATAATATGAGTGCAGCTAATTGGTCTACGCAAAATGTATTCTATTCGCCATTTGAAGAGAATTCATTTGGAAATAATAATCAAAATTATGCTGGTTTAATCATTAATGAATTGCATTATAATCCTCAATTTGGAGATAATTATGAGTTTATTGAATTAAAGAATAACAGTAATGTAGATATATGTTTGGATGGTCTTTCCTTTTCAGAAGGTGTCTCTTATTCCTTTTTACCAACAGATATTATTCCTGCGGGTGGATTTTTTGTCATAGCTGCAAGTTCTGCTATTTTTCAGTCCCATTACCAACTAACCCCAGATGGGGTCTATACTGGATCTCTACGTAATACTGGAGAGATCGTGAGCATTGTTGATTTCTTTGGGACTACGATAGATGAAATCAATTACTCTAGTACGTTGCCTTGGGACCCTCAAGCTTCTTTGGGACAATATAGCTTGGCATTACATGTAGGAGGAGTTAATAACTCATTAGCTCAAAATTGGAACACACAATTGCCATTTTACACACCATTTGCTGAGAATATATTTGATGCAGATGGAGATAGTGTCGCCGACGACCTAGATGTATGCCCAGGATTTGACGATACGATTGACACAAATAATAATGGTATCCCAGATGCTTGCGAAAGTGATTGTCCAGACTATATTTCTGAGACAACTCAATCGAATATCAATCTAAATCAAATAGCTAAAATAAGCATTGAGACGAACGGAAGAGTCATGAGTAGTTCAAATATTCTTTATCAAGCAGGTCAAAGTATTGAGTTGAATCCTGAATTTGAAGTTCTTCTGGGTGCAGTCTTTCATGCTCGAATAGAGGCTTGTAATTAATGTGAATTCCAAATAGCACAGAACGATTATTCTTCCAACTGATTTTAACTCAAAGTTGCTTAGTTACTATCATAGCTATTTCAATTGAAAATCTATTTGTCATGATTTTTACCAAAAATCCCGCCAAATAGAGACTTTCTCTAACCATTCCACGCGGCACTTCGTACCGCGCTACAATAATGTCGCACTTTCAGCGCTTCTATTCCCTTAACTTAAAGACATTGGGTTTTAACTACTTGCATACGACTAAATCCATGACTTTAAAGTCACTAATGTAACTTGCAGTTAATTCCATTTTTATTATCGTACAATATGTTACATTTCTGTAATAAAGCATTAATACGCATAGCTCATTTTTTTCACCATTCATTTAAGATTAACTACAATTTCACTTTACTCATAGGTATCCTATCCTAGCCCATCTACAATTTGATGACATTTATAGTTAAAGAGGCTAAATACCAAACTATACTGTTAAATATGTAGTCTTAATAGTATTATTCGTGTGGATACTCATTTAATCGTTGTCCTATTTATGAATTCTCTATCAAGTTGAGCTATGCATATCATTAAGAATTTTCACAATAGCTTTAGACTACTAAATAAACGTCATGCCGTTATCATTCTGCTCATCCTGAATGCCTGCGCAAGCCATAGTCAAATAACCTTAGATTTCAGCTTCGAACGAGGATTCTATTCTTCTCCGATTAATGTTGTGCTCTCTTCATCTGAGGACCCAAACGCTACAATCCGATATACAACTGATAATTCGAAACCCACTCCTACAAATGGTTTAGACTATACTGGTCAAATCAATATCAGTCAAACAAAGTCAATACGGGCATACGCACAATCGACAACACTAGGCACATCAAACGTAATCACCCACACATATATTTATTTGGATGAGATCACATCGAAAGCATACATGAGTAATCATATCCCGAATAATGCACTGCTCGACGAAGCCCTCTTATCTATACCTTCAATCTCAATCGTCAGCAATCAAATCGGTATTGGATCTTCAGTAACTAATGAAACTGAAGTATCGCTTGAGATGTTTTTTCCAAATGGGGATAAAGGCTTCATGATAAACTGTGGCACACAAACCTGGGGAGGTAGTACATCAAATCCTAAACTATCCTATCGGTTTGAATTTAAAAATGCTTTTGGTGAAAAAAAGCTAGATTTTGATGTCTTTGGAACTGATGATTATGAAACACATGAATACAAAGTACCTCCACGAGTAGAATTTGATAAACTCCTACTTCGTGCAGGTAGTCAAGATGGATTAAACTCTGAATTTGGGAACGAAGAACATGCTCAGTTTTTGAGAAATCGGTTTATGATGGATGCCTCGATGGAACTCGGATTTCCAGAAGCGCATGGCCGGTATGTACATGTCTATGTCAATAGTGCTTATATAGGCCAATATCATTTAATGGAACGTCCGGACGCCTCTTGGTTTGAATCTTATTATGGTGCAAATAAAGATGACTATGAGGTGAGAAGAGGTGTTGGTAACTATTGGGATGGATATACTGGTGCGGCTGAAGGTCCTGCACACAATGCTATGACAAACAATATAGATCTTAGCAGCACTGCGGCCATAGCGAACACCAATCAGTATATCGACTTACAGTCAGCAGCTAATTATATGGTCATGATGGGTTATGTAAGTGGATTTGACTGGGACAATAATCAAAACTCGCTATGTGGAGGTCATCAAACTCCGGGTATAGCTCCGTATACATTTCACCTTTGGGATGTAGATTTTTCATTAGGTCAAGGCGGAAGATGGCATCCTTTCTTTGCAGGAGATGTCAGCTACTTTTATGCACCATTTACAAATGATGGTCCATTGCCTCCTGGTCTTGTGGGGCATCCTGAATTCAACATGATGATGGCAGATGCACTTCATTGTGCTTGCTTTGATGACGGACCACTAACTCAGGCAAATGCGGACAGTTTATATTTTGAAAGAGCACAACAGATTGACACTTCTATTATTGCAGAAGCAGCAAGGTGGGGCAATATTACATTTACTAATGATGGGAATATTGATATACCTCAATGGGATCAACTAAACTGGCAAACCGAATTAAATTATGTCAGAAACACCTTCCTACCACAACGTCGGACCAACCTTATCGACCATTTTAAAAACAATAATGCCTATCCAAGTATTGATGGTGTTGTCTACAGTCATGAAGGTGGAATATATGCAAATGGACATCAGCTAACACTTTCAAATCCTAATGGTGTAGGTACAATTTATTACACAACCGATGAATCTGATCCACGTAGCTATGGCGGTGGGCTTAGTGCGAGTGCAGTTGCATATACTGGAGCTATACCATTACCACAAGGCGTCTATGAAGTCAAAGCTAGAGTTAAAAATGGAAGTACTTGGTCAGCCATGTGCCCAAAGAAATTTTATATTGGACAAGACTATAAAAATGTTCGCATTAATGAGATTCATTATAATCCACAAGATGAAAACATCAACGGAACACTGGTGTCAGGTAAAACATTTGAATTTATAGAATTAAAGAATAGAGGGACGACTGATGTCGATATGACAGATGTCATATTCGATAAAGGAGTCAGTCTATTTTTTCCAGATGGAGTCATTATTCCAGCAGGCGGATTTTTAATCTTAGCGGATAATGCTCAAAACTTTCAACTGAAATATGGCTTTGCCCCAGATCTGATATGGGAGGGAAAGCTTGATAATGGTGGAGAAGAACTTAGGTATATAGGGCCTGATAGACAAACCATTGATATGGTGACCTACGATGATGATTTACCATGGGATCCTCTACCTGATCTAGGAGAATACAGTCTAGGCTGTATAGATATTCATGTATCGAACAACAGCTCTGTTAACTGGTCTGAACAATTAATTCATTATACACCGGGTGCAGAAAATGTATTTGCTGCCAACACGATACCAGATTACTCAGGCATTGTCATCAATGAAATTCATTATCATCCGGAGGATTATTTTCATGTCGGACCTGACACGCTTGTTCCAAGTAAAGAATTTGAATTTGTAGAAATACATAATCATTCGAGTAGCGTCATTTATATGTCAGGCTTAGAATTTGTGGAAGGCATCAATTATGAATTTGGAGATGTGTCTTTAGCGCCCGATGACTTTATCGTATTAGCAGAAGACTCTATGTGGTTTCATCAAAGATATGGATTTGCAGCGTTTGATAAGTACGATGGAAAACTTGAAAATGATTCAGACACACTTATTTTGAAAAGTCTCTTTAACGAGGTCGTTGACTCAGTAGCTTACTTTACGACAGGTGCTTGGGATCCTTTACCAGATCTGGGAGAATATAGTTTGGCTTTAATCGATCCTAATGCTGATCACAATGCGGCATCGAATTGGTCACACCAGTGTGTCTTTGTTACACCTGGTGCTCACAATGACTTTGATAGCGACAACGATGGGGTATGTGATTCAGACGACAATGACTGTGTAAGCATTGATTACCAAGATTTTGAATCAAGCGCAGGGATTTGGCAAAGCAATGGTTTGGATGCAGCATACATCGCCTCATTAGAAAGTCCTTCTGGAAATTATGCCTTTAGGATTCGAGATAATTCTGGCATAGCTTCTTCGTTTTCTAGCTCAGCTCTTGATTTAACAAGTGGCAATTCAGCTGTTATCATCTTTAGTTTTAAATCAAAAAACTTAAGCGTAGGAGAAGATTTCTTTTTGGAAATATCTACTGATGGCGGCGTGTCATTCCAGATACAGAACCAATGGATAGCAGGCACTCATTTTAATAATGATATCATCTATGATGAGCACATAAGCTTAGCAGCTAACAGTATTTCTCAGAACACTGTATTTCGATTTAGATGTGATGCGAGTGTCAATGCTGATGAAGTCTATATAGATAATGTAAGAATTGAATCTTGTCCAACGACTTGTGAACCCTTTATTATACAATCCAGCAATGCTAGTATTCTTCAGTCCGAGTCAGTGATACAGTATATAGAATCAAACGGTACAGTAGAAGCTAATTCAACGATCGACTTTAATGCTGGAGATCATATTTTAATGACAAATGAATTTGAAGTTAAACTAGGTGCAGTGTTTCATGCGTTTATTGAGACTTGTAATTAGGTATTTTAAGAGCAGTTACTCTTCTGCTCTGCGGCAAACCTGATAGGTTTTTTTTGAAACCTATAAGGTTATCAGCCCGCGGTGCTATTCCTTAACACCGTTGTATTGTCACCCACCTGTCCTCCCTCAAAGGGAGGCAATGCCGCGCTACAAAGCTCTGGCTATATTTAATAGTAATTTCAAATAAGTAAAGAGCAGTTACTCTTCTGCTCTGCGGAAAATCTGATAGGTTTTTTGGATAGTTTTCAGGATCAGCCCGCGGTGCTATTCCTTAACAACATTGTATAGTCACCTACCTGTCCTCCCTGAAAGGGCAGGGTCAAACAGTTCTTAAATAATAAATATATTATTGACTGATTAACAATAAGGATTCCTCTGGTTTATTAGCAAATATCTCAATAGCGAATTTGATTGATTCATATCCATTTGATCTATAGATATTCATCATGATTGATTTTATAATCGATATGTTGCGAGCAATACCTCCAGTCTTGATCCTATTCTTGTCTTCGTTTAAAGTGACATCTTTAACCCAATGTAAGCGGTTTTCGATACTCCAGTGATCTCTTATTCCTGTAGCATAGTAGTCTGCATCTTTTTTATCTAGGCTACTTATGTAGTAGTTATGGTTTGAATATTTCTTTGATTTTCGATAGCCCCATCTATGGACATGTATAATTGTTTTCAGTCCATACCATTGACCAAATATTTCATGTTCTTGGGTTTGAACTGAGTAGACATCAATTTGCCTATTTTCATTTCGTCCTCTCTTTTCATCTGTGGTTAAGCAGGTGCAAATTGGTCGATTTAGAGTAACATGTTCTTTGGCAGCATTATGTAGATACTTGTGATTTCCCTTAACTTGAATCAAATAATCATTTCGTCCATCCACGATTTTTTTGGTGGTTTTTTTTGGCAGTGAAGTGCATCTAAGGTGATGATAATCCCTTTATTTGCAAACAATTCTATCATTTCTTGTACTGTTCTAATTTCGCTCTGCTTTTTACTTTCAAAGGTAGCGGCACTTAAACTAATACCAGTTCGATTACAAAACGAACTGACTATATAATGGAAATTCTGGTATGAATCATTGTAGTTAGTTATGGTAGATGACAAGCCCTTTCCATCCATATGAATCCAATCTCCTTTTTCAATAAATTGAGAAGACCACTTAAAAAATGCATCCGTTAAATGTTCAAATTCAATTTCGAG